>CALIAZ010000026.1 GCA_938045565.1 uncultured Atopobium sp. | reverse complement strand
TACCGAATACCGAATACCGAATACCGAATACCGAATACCGAATACCGAATACCGAATACCACATGCAGTCATAACCTTTTTTAAACGAAATCTCTTTTAAGGGAGATGGCATGCTTAAATACCTTTACGCTCAACAAAAAAGCAAGCTAATTTTCTTTGTAGTCTTCTCGCTTTTGAGCAGCTTATTTGAAATCGCCCTTTCATTTGTAATGCTTCAATCCGTTAATCTTGCCATGGACGGTAATCTGTCGGATGCACTGAATGACGGCCTCTGGTTTGGCCTTTACATACTCTGCTATTTTGTTGTCGACTTGATTTGCAGACGTTTGCGCTGGTCAGTAATACAGGGCTGTCAAACGCATTTACGTGATGAGCTGATAAAAAAGATATTCAGTCGCTCTATTCCTGAGTTTCACTCGTTCAATACCAGTCATTGGCTTTCAATTCTTACCAACGACCTTGATTTGCTTGAGGAAACATACTTTCGCGTCTTTATTGATCTTTTGATAGATGTCTTTTCTGGTGTAGTAAGCCTAATAATCTTGCTGTTCATTTCACCATGGCTTGTTCTGTTCATCTTGTGCATGATAGCTGTTCAGATGTTTGTTCCTAACACAATGTCCGGGGTCATTTCTAAAAAGCGAAAAGAACAATCTGAGTCAGCCGAGCATTTTATTGCTACAGCAAATGAGCATCTTGAAGGGTTCGATCTGCTTAGAAGCTTTCATTTAACAGAGGCTTCACGGATTGCCATGAGTAATGCGAATCAGGCTTGGGAGAAGCAGAAATTTGGAGCTCGGTACTTTAGTTCTTTAGCTCGCTTACTTTCATTTACTGTGGGTCAAATTGTTTACATTGGAATTTATTTTATTGGTGCCATCCTTACCCTTAATGGATTGATGACAGTAGGAATGATGGTTGCGGCATCTCAGCTTGTTGTCTACATAGCAAATCCTATTCAAAACATAAGTGATTCAATTACTGATATGAGAAGCGCAAAAGAGATTATTACTAAAATACAAACGCTTCTTAATGAAGCCCCAACTACAGAAAGTGGAACAGAAGATACCCCTGAGCACTTTACAAATCTAACGATTAATCATGTTTCATATGGCTATGACGAGGACAAATTAGTTTTGTCGGATATTAGTTTTAATTTGGAACGTGGCAGAAAGTATCTTCTTGAAGGAAGCTCGGGAAGTGGAAAAACAACACTAATCAAACTGTTAACGGATGCTCTGAGTCCAGATAGCGGAGATATTTGCTTGGATGGCGTGCCAATCAAGCAATTCAAAAGTGAGCAATACGCTCGATTTATAATCCCTTGCTCTCAGCAAACATTCATTTTTAATGCGACTATCAGGGATAACGTTACGCTGTTTTGCCATGAGTTTACCGATGAAGAAATTATTGATGCTATAACAAAATCAGGCTTTTCTGAGATTCTTACCAGATATCCAGATGGAATCAATCATATGATTGACCAGGCAGGAAGTAGTCTTTCTGGTGGAGAGCGACAGCGGTTGGCTCTTGCGCGAATCTTTTTGTTTAAGCCACAAATTGTGATTTATGACGAGAGTTTTGCCCATTTGGATTCCGATTCTGTTCAGAGCCTTATTGATTTGATCTTAAAAGATGATGAGAGAACCGTTGTTATGACATCTCATCAAGTGACCCCTGAAATAAGAGAGCGCTTTCACTCTCTTGTTCTAAAAGACGGAACCATCCAGTCAGAAACTGCTTATCTTTTTACTTCTTGACCTAGTTGTAATACATGAATCCAATGATATAACTAGGTAAAGGAGGGGGTATGGACAGTATTGTAACCGCCCGTGTTCCTGTCGAAGTAAAAAATCAGGTTTCCGAGGTTCTTGAAGCGCTCGGATCAAACACCACCAAACTGATTAATGCTGCTTTTGAATATGTGCTGGTAACAGGCAAGCTTCCCGATGCTCATGAGAGTGCTGCGCCAAAGCTGTCTGCTAGAGGGTCTTCTCGCCAATTGAGCGAGAAGGAGAAAGAGTAGCTCTCGGCACTCTTTGGGAAGATTTCTGTTCCCGCGCCGGCGTTGTTCTGGAATGATTTGGGAGACAGTTCCTACAAAGAGGCAATCAGCGAGTGGAGGTCAAATGACTATGAAGCTCTTGATTGACACTAACGTTTTGTTGGACGTCTTTTTGTGCAGAGAGCAGTTTGTTGCTGATGCAAAAAAGCTTTTCATAATGAAGCAGTTCAGAGATGTCGAGCTGTGGATTGCGGCTCAGTCATACATAGATCTCTACTATGTGGGCGCTAAGGCACATGGCTCTGATCGCATGCAAGAAATCCTAAAAGAGGTGTTTCCGCTGCTTAATGTATGTTCTATTGATGGCGCAGACATTTCGTATGCATTGTCGGAGCAGTGGGAAGACGTTGAAGACTGTCTTATTTGGCGCGCTGCTAAAAAGATAAAGGCAGATTATATCGTCACAAAAAATGTGGCAGATTTTACTCGCTCTGATATACCAGTGCTTACACCTGCCAAGTTTTTCTCGACAATAGAAGCTGAACAAAATCTGGTCTATGAAGAGGCAGAATTTTAGAAGCTATAAGGTGCGGGATTGGGCTGCGAAAAAGCTCAGTACAACGCGATAAGAAAATCTACTACAAACACACTTAGATATGTATTAAAAGTCGTGCTTGGGGGTATATAGAATCCGATGAAGATTCAGTCCCCGGCACGATTTTTGTTTGGGGTAGGAGGGTGATTTTATGAGACTAGATAAATGGGCTGTAACCGCCCAGGAAGCACTGCAGGCAGCTCTTGGTATTGCTGGCGATGTAGAGGCTTCCGAGGTTGCACCAACGCACCTGCTAAAGGCGCTGCTGGACAGCAACGAGCGCAACCTGCGTTCTATCTTGGAGAAGATTGGCGCAGACCCTGACACTATTGCTACGCAGGTAGACCAGGCAATCTCAAAGGCTCCAAAGGTAAGTGGAGCACAGATTGGCATTGGCAACGACCTTCTCAAGGTTATCAACGAGGCTGAGAAGCTTGCCACCAAGCTGGGAGATTCCTACGTTACCTCTGAGCACCTGCTCACTGCGCTGGCAAACGATAACACTGACGCAGGCAGGATTCTTCGCGACGCTGGCGTTACCGCTAAGCGTGTGGAAGAGGTCTACAACGAGCTTCGTGGTGATGAGCGCGTAACCTCTCAGGATGCAAAGCCGCAGTTTGAGGCCTTGGAGCAGTACGGTCGTAACGTGACCGACCTTGCTCGTCAGGGAAAGCTTGATCCAGTTATTGGCCGTGTCGAAGAGATTCGTCGTACCATTCAGGTTTTGAGTCGCCGCACCAAGAACAACCCTGTTCTTATCGGCGAGCCTGGTGTTGGTAAGACCGCAATCGTAGAAGGCCTGGCAGAGCGCATTGTTTCTGGCGACGTTCCAAGCACTCTGCGCGACAAAGAGCTTGTTGAACTTGATATGTCCGCCCTGGTAGCAGGCGCAAAGTACCGTGGTGAGTTTGAGGACCGCTTGAAGAGCGTGGTAAAAGAGGTGGCCAAGTCTAACGGCCAGATTATCCTCTTCATCGACGAGCTCCACACCATCGTGGGCGCCGGCGCTTCCGAGGGCTCCATGGATGCTGGCAATATCTTGAAGCCAGCACTTGCCCGTGGCGAGCTCCGCGCAATTGGCGCCACTACGCTGGATGAATACCGCAAGTACATCGAGAAGGACGCTGCTCTTGCACGTCGTTTCCAGACCGTGCTTGTCTCCGAGCCTACTGTTGAGGACACCATCTCTATCCTGCGTGGCCTTAAGGAGAAGTACGAGCAGCACCACCGCGTTCGTATTACGGACTCCGCTTTGGTTGCAGCAGCAGACCTCTCTAACCGCTACATTTCTGACCGATTCTTGCCAGATAAGGCAATTGACCTGGTAGATGAGGCGGCGTCAAGACTTCGCATGGAGCTTGATTCTATGCCAGCAGAGATTGATGCGGTTGATCGTCAGCTTACTCAGATGCAGATTGAGGAGCAGGCTCTGATGAAGGAGGAGGACGCTGCTTCTAAGGAACGCCTGGAGAACCTTCGCGCAGAGATTGCTACTACGCAGGAGAAGCTTGATGGCATGAAGGCCAACTGGCAGAACGAGCGCGGCGCAATTGACCTGGTACAGGACTTGAAGTCTCAGATTGAGGACGCAAAGACGCAGATGGAGCGCGTGACCCGAGAAGGTAATTTGGCGCAGGCATCTGAGCTTCGTTACAGCACCATCCCAGAGCTTGAGCGTAAATACGATGAGGCAGAAAAGGCCCTTATCGCCAAGCAGGAAGACGGCGGAATCCTCAAGGAAGAGGTCACCACGGACGAGATTGCTGAGGTAGTTTCTTCGTGGACCGGCGTGCCTGTGTCCAAGATGATGCAGGGTGAGATGGATAAGCTTAAGAATCTTGAGGACCAGCTCCACCTGCGTGTCATTGGCCAGGACGATGCTGTTTCCGCAGTTGCTGCAGCAGTCCGTCGCTCTCGCGCGGGTCTGGCAGATCCAAACAAGCCTCTGGGCAGCTTCTTCTTCCTGGGCCCAACTGGCGTGGGTAAGACCGAGCTGGCAAAGGCGCTGGCAGAGCTGCTGTTTGACGACGAGCGCTCTCTGATCCGCATTGATATGTCTGAGTACATGGAGAAGTTCTCGGTCCAGCGACTCATTGGCGCACCTCCAGGATACGTGGGCTATGACGAGGGTGGCCAGCTCACCGAGGCAGTTCGTAGGCATCCATACTCTGTCATCTTGCTGGACGAGATGGAGAAGGCTCATCCTGACGTCTTCAACATCTTGCTGCAGGTACTGGACGACGGTCGCCTGACGGACGGTCAAGGTAGGGTAGTGAGCTTCAAGAACACCATCATTATCATGACCAGTAACGTTGGTTCGCAGTTCATTGCTGGTGCTGGCGAAGAGGGCCTTACCGAAGAGTCCAGAAAGCAGGTTATGGAGGCGCTGCGTAGCTCCTTCCGCCCTGAGTTCTTGAACCGTATCGACGACGTGGTTGTCTTCCAGCCTCTGGGTCTTGAAGATATTGAGCGCATCGTTGATATTCAGCTCAAGGATGTTCGTAGCAGACTTGCTAACGAGCGCATGACGCTGGAGCTTTCTGAGGCTGCAAAGCAGTCGTTGGCTCTTGATGGTTTGGATCCTGTTTATGGTGCTCGTCCTCTGAAGCGACTGATTCAGCGTCGCGTTGTTGACCAGGTAGCAAACTTGATTATTGCAGGTGAGCTGCATGAGGGCGATACTGTTCTGGTTGATACTGACGAGAACGGCAACTTGATTGCTCGCAAGAAGTAAGTGAGGCTGCGCATGTGTGACGAGGCTGGCAAGCCAGTGAAGCAAACGCCAAAGGCCGCGGCGCAAGCTGCCGCGACGGCCGCGCCGCGGGGTGCAGTGCCCGCAACGACGGTAGACCCGCAGGTCGCAGCACAGGTCGCGGTGCAGGTCGCAGCCAAGGTCGCGGCGCGCAAGGACACCGATTCCAAGAAAGCGCAGGTTGTTGACCCGGAGTTCGTACGTGCGGAAAACGAGGACGATGATGGCTATGACCCGTACTCCGATCGTCGTCCCGTGAGCGAGCCGCTCTTTGAGCGCGATCCCTGGAGCTAGACGGGGTTTCTCGTCACACGGACGCGAGCGCGTGGGCTTCTCGCCACACGCTAAGCTCTACAAATAAAAACCGCTGGTACATGACGTATCAGCGGTTTTTTTGTGTGCAGTCCAATGGTTAGTCCATGGTTGTGAGCCTGAAAAGTGCAAAGAATCTGTGTTTAGGACACAGATTCTTTGATGAAATCAGGCAAAATCCACTGATTCTTTTACATTTTCAGGCAAAAGATACAGATTCTTTGCAGAAATCAGGCGCGCACTGGGCGGCTCAGCTGCCGACGAACCGCGCGACCCCGCAACTTTACAGCTACCGCTGGAGCACCGCGCGGCTTTGCTGTTTAGCGAATCGCAACGCCCCAGTTGGTGGACATCCAGGTCCAGAGGAAATAGAAAACTGCGGCAATGATGGCCAAAACGATGATGGCGGCAATCAGCGAGCCTGCATTTGAACGGCGCTCTTTCCTGACAAAAATGTCGCGCTGGCCCTTAGGAACCTGCAGGTATTGGCCGTAGTGAACGTCTTTGCGAAGGTGCGCAATCTCGTTCTTTGGCTTGCGCCAACCCTTCTTCGCGTAAGCACCCTTGCTGGATTCAAAGCCAGCAGCCTGGTTCTCTGGAATCTCGAGTTTCTCGCCCGGCATCGTAAAATCGCTGATAGGCTCCACTGTTTTGTGATAGCGATGCTGGCGAACGTACGGCTGCTTTGCAGCGTCTTCGGCCGCATGCTCAGAAATCTCAGATGACGAGAAGTGTTGTGCACCAGTTGCGTGAAGCTTGGCGTCGTCAGCTGGCTGGGCTTCCTGCTCAAAAGATTCAGCGTATTCAAACTCCTGCTGAGCGTCAGTACGAGGGTCCTGATCCGCAGGTGAAACGTTATTTTCAAGGTTGTTCGAGGTGTCCACGATGGTCCTTTTGTCGTAGTCTCGCAAAACATTGATATAAAACATGATACCGCAGCGCGCACAATCCTGCACAGTTTTGCTTGGATATTTGAGTGGTCGCAGATTGAGTGCGTGACGGCTCGCGTGTCGGTCCGCGCATCTACGTGGTACATATTCGCAGGGTAATCTTAGTCGTTAAGACTTAGAAATTTTATAAAAAGTTGTATAAATTTGCGTAAGCAGGGTACAACAGATGATGAACAACGAAGTGCCAATAACGGCATCTACCAGTAAAGGAGTGGTTACTATGAAGAATGTAGTTCCCTATGATCGTATCGCAAGGAATCTGAGTACGTGGCCATTTGGTTCATTTGATTCTTTCTTTGACGCACCTTATTCCGCCCTGTCTTCCGTCTCGTCCGACGCTTTTGTTATGAACGTTGAGGATGCGGGCCAGTCATACGTGGTAACGGCCGAGCTTCCTGGCGTTTCTAAGGAGAACATCGACGTTGAGCTCAATGAGGGCAGGCTTTCAATCACCGCTACTCGCAAGGAGTCCGAGGAGGAGAAGGCCAAGAACTACCTGCACAAAGAGTCTTCTGAGTGGCAGGCAACTCGTGGCGTGTATCTGAAGGATGCAGCTCGAGAGGGTCTAACTGCAAAGCTTGATGGCGGCATCCTGACCATTACTGTTCCAAAGCAGGATCAGCAGGCTAGCGTCACAAAGATTGCAATCGACTAACACTAGTGCTCTGAGCGGCGGCTTTGGCGGTCAGTCAAGCTGCTACTCAAGCAGTAAGGTGCCTGGTAGTTGACCTGCCAGGCACGTATAGCTGCAGCCGGGCGTACGGCTAGACGTGCCTGTTCAATGCCCGATTACAGACACCTCGCATAGCGAGAAGATCTTGGAGTTCCAAGGTTTTCTCGCTTTTTGTTGTCGCGAGCTTGGGATGCGCTGTTGGGGTGCGGAGTCCGGAGCGCTTGACGCGGGGCTGCACGCAAACGCGCAGCTTATAGCGACATCGGCCAATCCTGACTTGCCACGCAAATGGCAAGAGAGCCGTCGGGGGTTTGCGCCTCGGTAAACGCATCGTTGAGAGGTTGTGCGCCAACCGCTTCAGCAAGCGTTCTAACTGCGATGCTTGGACGGTTATTCTCGTGAGAGAGATGCATGCCAACCACGCAGCGTGTATTTGGTCCAACAAGCTGCGGCAACGCCTGCGCGGTGTACTTGTTTGATAGGTGGCCGGAGTCTCCGTGGACACGTTGCTTGAGCATGTACGGATAGGGTCCCGTGAGCAGCATGTGCTCATCATGGTTGGACTCGATAGCAAGAATACGCACGTCAGAAAGGCATTCGAGAGCCTTGGGCGTCAAAATACCCGTGTCGGTGCAATAACCCACGGAGTCCACGATGCGTTTATCGGGACCAGCAAGATAATCAAAGCGCATGCCCATAGGTTCGCAAACATCGTGAGAGGTGGGGAAAGTGCTTACCTCAATGTCTGGCGCTGCATCAATATGAACAGAACCCGTCTGATCAATAAGGGTAAAGGTAACATTTGAACAGGGCTTTCTTGAAAGTACGGCAGCAGTTCCTGTTGTAGCAAACACGGGAACATCAAAAGTTTTACTTACTACCGAAAGACCCGCGACGTGGTCGGTGTGCTCGTGGGTAATAAAGATGGCTACAAGCTCAGAGAGATTAACGTTCAGCTCTTTAGACCGACGCAGAATTTCTTTTCTAGAGATTCCGCAATCAATCATAATGAGACCATCAGGCGTTTCTAGCAGACTGCAATTACCTTTTGATCCGCTAGCAAGAATATGTAGGCGAAACGTGGGATTCATGAATTTCTTTCTACTGAGTAACTTTCGGGTATAACTGTAACAAACACACCGGACAGAAATTGGTGCTAAGTGCCATCCGTACACGCATACTTCAATAAAAAGAACGTTCTCGCCTCAAAAGACCAGGCAGAAGGCTCGCGCCGAGGTCAAGTGGAGGGCCAGCTCCGAGGCCAGGTCGCCGCGCCCGTCATCCTTATGGTCTCGGGTGGATCTGACTCGATGGCGCTGCTTTACATGGCAGTAACGGAGCCGCTTGACCTTGGCGACGGTACAGGACTTGCGCGCATCGCAAAAGAGCGCCTGCATGTACTACACGTAAACCACCTTCTTCGCGGAGATGATGCGGACGCTGACCAGCACTTTGTTCAAGAGACTTGCGACTCGCTAGGCGTTCCCTGCACCGCGCTACGCGTGGACGTGGCAAAGCTCGCGCAGGAGCGTGACGGCAACGTGGAAGATGTTGGTCGTCGTGTGCGGTATGACGCCGCGCGAGAACTCGCTCAAAAACTTTGCACTGAGCAGGGGGCTTCTCGCCAGAAGGCAAAGATTTTGACGGCGCATACGGCGGACGATCGCACGGAGACGTTCATGATGAACGTGATGCGTGGGTCCGGCATGGGCGGCCTGGCATCGATCCCCAGGCATCGCGGACTGATTTATCGTCCGCTGCTCAACTACACGCATGACCAGCTCAAAGACTGGCTGAAGGCTCGTGGTCTGGACTGGCACGAGGATGCCACCAACACCGATACTCACTATCTACGTGCGTATATGCGCCACAACGTGCTTCCGCTCCTTAAGGCGAGAAACCCGATGTTAGTGCAAACAGTGTGCAAAATTGCGGACTTGATGACCGACGAAGACGATTATCTTGAGGGAAAGGCTGCTCGCAAACTGAGGCAGATCATGCTGAGGAAGAGCGAGTCTTCGTTGGTACTTGATGCGCTGAAGCTGAGTTCTACCGACGTGGTGATTGCTCGTCGCGTGGTGAGGATTGTGGCTAGGCAGCTGATTCCCGAGGCTTGGCTTGAGTTCAGGCACGTAGATGCCGTGCTCGAAGCGGTTGCTGCGGGGGTTGGCGTGGCTAACCTGCCGCAGAACCTTGAGGCGCGCGTTCGTCTGGGCACCGTGACGTTCTCGTTTACGGGCGCCGCGAGAAGCGCGAGTGGCGCTGCGGGTACGGTAGGTACCGCGAGGAGCGCGGGCGCTGCGAGCGCTGCGGGCGCAGGCGGCAACGAACCCGCAGGTACAACGCCTGCTACGGCAACGTTTGGCGAGCACCTTGCGGTGCCGGGAACGTTGGAGCTGGCAGACGGCCGAGTGCTTTCGGCGCGCATTCTTCCTGTGGACCACGGCTTTGACGTCGTGTCCTATGCAACCGCGCATAGCCAGGAGTGGTTGGGCGAGTCGGTTCTTCTCGACGCGCAGGCCTGTGGGGTAGATCCAGTTCACGGCGGCAGTCTGTGGGTCTCGGGACCTGAGGCGGGGGACACCATGCAGCCTCTGGGCATGCACGGACAGTCAAAAAAGATCTCTGACCTGCTGGGCGAGGCAGGCGTGCCCGTTGAATCCAGGAGTATGATGCCTATTGTGCGCACAAATATTCGTGGACATGTAGTGTGGGTTGCGGGAATTCGTCCCGATGAACGAGTAAAATGTACGCAAGATACAAAACAGCTGCTAGAATTGAACATCTATTCTGGACACAAGCCATTTGAGAGGAGTCAGTAATGGCGGAGCTTCACCCTGATATTGAAGAGGTTCTACTTGACGAGCAGGACATCAAGGACATCGTCAAGAAGGTGGGTGCAGAAATCACGCGTGACTACGCGGACAAGAACCCCCTGGTCATTGCTGTTCTTCGCGGAGCTGTTGTATTCATGGCCGACATCATGCGCGCTATTGAGTGCCCACTCTCCATCGATTTTATGGCTGTTTCCAGCTACGGTGACGGTGTTAAGAGCTCCGGCGTTGTACGCATCGTAAAGGATCTTGACACCAAGATTGAGGGTCGTCACGTCATTATTGTTGAGGACGTCCTGGACTCCGGCCTGACCCTTTCTTACCTGGTGCGTATGCTCAAGTCTCGTAACCCCGCATCCATTGAGATTGCTGCCTTCCTGGTCAAGGATATTGAGGGCAAGCGCCCTGCTATTGACCCTCGTTATGTGGGCACTCACGTACCTGACAAGTTTGTTGTTGGTTACGGCTTGGACTATGCTGAGCGCTATCGCAACCTGCCATTTGTTGGCGTTTTGAAGCCTTCCGTTTACGAATAGGCTGAGGTCCTGCGGTCAAGTCTGCGGAATCTGCGTTCGAATTGTGCGACTCACGGCAATATCCGTGCAATAGATACAAATTTGTTAAAACTTTTAAAGCTTGGGTGAGAAGATCGATTTTCTCGTCCAATATGCTATCTATCAAAGATTGCGCGCGGCTAGACGCGTCACGGCAGCATCTATGACCTCAACGCCAACGTTTTACCAGGTAGTTACTGTAGGCTTCGAGAGAATCGAGAAACCATGGTCAATCAGAAAAGTCTTGCGTACGGAGTGGAAAAGTCTTCAATCCGCGAGATTGCAGGCTACGCAACACAGCGTCGCGCTGAGATTGGCGCTCAGAACGTGTTTGATTTCTCGATTGGTAACCCTTCCGTACCTGCTCCTGAGGTTGTTCGCACCTCTATTGAGGCTGCCATGCAACTTTCCCCTCAGCAGGTCCACAGCTACACGCCTGCAATCGGTATTCCTCAGGCTAGGGAGGCAATTGCTGCGTCGCTGCGACGCCGCTTTGGAGACCACGCAGCTCAGGCCGATGACCTCATCTTGACCTGTGGAGCTGCAGCCTCCGTTTCTATGGCACTCAATTCCATTGTTTCCCCAGGTGAAGAGGTTATTGTTATTGCTCCATACTTCCCTGAGTACTGCGTGTGGATTGACCATGCCGAGGCCACGTGTGTTGAGGTTCTGGCTGACGAGAAAACCTTCCAGATTGACGTGGACGCCGTTTGTGCAGCTATTACGCCTAAGACTCGCGCGGTGATTGTCAACTCGCCAAACAACCCTGTTGGCGCTGTGTACACCAGAGAAAACCTGGACGCGTTTGCCAATATGCTCCGTAAACGCTCCGCTGAGCTGGGTACAGACATCTACGTTATTTCCGATGAGCCTTATCGTGAGATTGTTTTTGGCGATATTGAGGTTCCTTGGGTCCCCGATGTCTACGAGCGCACCATTGTGTGCTATTCCTACTCCAAGTCCCTCTCGCTTCCTGGCGAGCGTATTGGTTGGGTGCTGGTACCTGCGTCTAATCCGGAGCAGAAGGAGATTTACGCAGCTTGTGCGGGTGCTGCTCGTTTGCTGGGCTTTGTATGCGCACCAGCCCTTTTCCAGCGCGTTATTATCGACTGCGTTGATGAGCCGGCAGATGTTGAGGCTTATGGAAAGAATCGAGAAGTTCTGACCGAGGGTCTAACCAAGCTTGGTTACGAGTACATCCAGCCTGATGGTGCATTCTACCTGTGGGTTCGTGCTCCTGGTGGAGACGCTCAGGCGTTCTGTGATGTGGCAAAGCAGTTTGAGTTGCTTCCTGTTCCATCCGATTCGTTTGGTTGTCCGGGCTGGCTGCGCGTGAGCTACTGCGTTGCGTACCAGACCTGCGTAGACTCGCTCGCTGCCTGGGAAAAGACTCTTGCTGCAATGAAATAAGCGCTCCAACAGGCGAGAAGATCAACAGGTGAGAAGATCAACCGACCGCAAATGACAAAGTGAACTGCCTCCCATTTCTTATGTCCAAGAAATGGGAGGCAGTTCATATGCGGGTGATTATGATTCTGCAGCGTGTTAGCGGCGGCTTTTAGGTCTGGCGCACAAAATAGCGCAGCTTTGTGAGGTTCTGCCGAAGAATCGACATGTTCTTAATCAAGATAGCCAGGCAGCTAGGCGCTCACACTACCTGATATGCATATCTATGCATAAACTTCACCTAATATGCTTAAACATGAATAGACAAATATAAGGAATTTAACTATCAATAAATTCTGTATCTACGGAACACACCTAAGTCGGATATTCTGCTCAGATGCGGGCATTTTACACACCTAATGACGATAATCTGCATGTTTGTGGCAATTTCTGCGTCATGTATACGTCTTTTTGGCAGAATATCCGACTTAGGTGTGTTTTGAACTGACTCCTATTTCTCGTGTCCAAGAAATGAGAGGCAGTTCAAAGCCGCGTGAAAACGCGGCTTTTTCTTTATGCAATGTCGTTGAAGATGCAACTGTTCTGGCTTAATATCCCTGCTTAGAGGCTGGAATTTTGGCGTCAGCAATGGTATCCAAAAACGTCTGAGCATCGCGACAAGCCATGAGCTCCTCAGGGAAGTCAATTTCTTCCAGCTGCTTGATAACAGAATGCGCGTCAGCAATGCGGGTTGCAATGTGAGCATCTGAGCCAAAGGAAATCTTACACCCCAGCTCAGCGCAGGTTTCTGCAATCACGCGACAACGCTCAATAGCAACTTCACGCTGGCCCTCATCGTGCGTAGCCTCATTCATCTCAATAAGCTTGCCGCGATCGCGGCACTCTCTGACAAGTGCTGGAATATCAAAATCTAAACCACTGCGGCCAAGGTGACCAAGAATCAAAACATGTGGATTATCCAGCGCATTTACATACATCTGGGTAATTTGCTTCTGTGAGGCACCAGCCGCCCACTGTTTGCTGTGGATGCTAGCAACCGCATAATCGCAGGTACCAAGGATGTGCTCGCCAAGAATATGAGGCTGGCGGAGTTTATCGCCATTAATACCCTGGTCAAACGTAATATCGTAGGCAAACAGATTACCCTCAAGATCAACAATGTCCACTTCAGCGCCGTGCAGCAGCCTGACGCCGTACCAGGTTTCTGGCCAAATAGCGGTATTCATAAAGAACTGGAAGTTCTTAATAGTCTGCTGGTCATACAGCATGGACGAGAAGTGATCGGTGATTCCAAGCAGTTCATAGCCACGCTCAGAAGCTGCGCGAACGTTTTCTTCAATGGTTGAATAGGCGTGCCTTGAGTACAGACTATGAGTATGAACGTCGCAAGTAATGCGCATGACGTGCTCCTTTGAATCTCAAACGACAACTCTAGTTAATTACGGCCGCCATCTTGAGGCAACCCTGGCGAGAAAACCGGTCTTCTCGCTACCTGCACGAACTACAGCTCAATACTCAGCTCGACGGGGCAGTGGTCGCTGCCGTAGACCTCGCTCAAGATGGATGCGCTCTTGACCTGCTCAGCAATACGATTGGAGACCAGGAAGTAGTCGATGCGCCAACCTGCGTTGTTCTTACGCGCGTTGAAGCGGTAGCTCCACCAGCTGTATGCGCCGGTCATGTCGGGGTGTCGATACCTAAACGTGTCGGTAAAGCCTGCATCCAAAAGCTTGGTAAAGCTCTCGCGCTCCTCGTCCGAGAAGCCTGCGTTTTGCCTGTTAGACGAAGGGTTCTTGAGGTCAATCTCGTTGTGGGCAACGTTAAAATCGCCGCAGGTAATCACTGGTTTTTTCTCAGACAGCTCAGCCAAAAACTCACGATAGTGCTGATCCCACTCAAGACGCTCGTCCAAGCGTGCAAGCTGGTCTTTTGAGTTTGGCGTGTACACGCACACAAACCAGAACTTCTCAAGCTCCAGCGCACAAACACGACCCTCGTCGTCAGCAACAGGGCATCCAATCTGGCGAATTACCTGCAGAGGGGTTTCTCGCGAGAAAACCGCTGTGCCCGAATAACCCTTTCTATCTGCGTAGTTCCAGGTTTGAACGTAGCCAGGGAGGTCCAGCTCAACCTGTCCTTCCTGCAGCTTAGTTTCTTGAAGGGCAAATACATCAGCGTTTATGGTTTCAAAAATTTCCGTGAACGAAGGCTCTTTCTTGAGCACAGCGCGCAGGCCGTTGACGTTCCAGGAAATCAGTTTGTACTCTTGAGTATTGCTCATATCTCCTCTTTCATGCTGCGACCTGGTGGTTTAGGTTGTAGCGTTATGTATCACAACAGCCGCGAGTGACGCGCATTCCACGCTCCAGTTACGGCGCCAAGCGGTGCGTTTGCGGCAATAAACTTTCAGTAAGTCAATGGTATACGACCAGCAGTCGTCAATACCGCTACAATAGAAACATTCATAGCTGGCAAGGAGGATTCATGCTTCGTCAAAGCTACAACACCTGGCAATGTGGAACTCACACTATCTCGTTGGCACGCCCTAGAATCATGGGCGTTCTCAACGTCACTCCAGATTCGTTCTCTGATGGCGGAAAGAACTTTGATCCGGATGCTGCAATTGCTCGTGGATTGCAGATGCTGGATGAAGGTGCTGACATCATTGACGTTGGGGGAGAGTCTACTCGTCCAGGTCACACGCCTGTTCTGCCTACAGAAGAGGCCGAGCGTGTAGTACCCGTGGTACGCGCGCTGGTAGCTGCTGGCGCAATTGTCTCCATTGACACGCGCCACGCTGAGGTAGCTAAGATGTGCGTCCGCCTTGGAGCATCCATCATCAACGACGTCACTGGCTTCACCGATCCAGAAATGGTTGCCGTAGCTGCAGAATCTGACTGTGGCTGCATTGTTATGCACTGGAACAAGGACGGTCTTGGTGCCCGTGTTGAGCGCAAGCAGGTGCAGCTGGACGACATGCGTCCTTCTCGCCTTACTGGTAGTGCAGCTACTCGAGCCGCAGCTACAGGAGTTGAGACGCGTACGCTGAGCTCGCAGCGTCGTTTTACCCTGCCTGAAGAGGCGCCTATCATGCGCCAGATTATGGGATTCTTGGGCGACCAAGCTCGCGGTTTGATGCGCGCTGGCGTTTCCAAGGACCGCATTTGCATTGACCCAGGTCCAGGCTTTGACAAGTTTGCTGACGAGGATGTTGTGATTCAGCGCGCTACTCGTTCGATGGTTTCTATGGGATATCCGCTGCTCTGCGCCGTATCCAGAAAGCGCTTTGTTGGCGCTGTTTCTGGTGTAACTGAGGCCACGCAGCGCGATGCAGCTACGCACGCAATTTGCATCGCCGCAATTACCAACGGTGCGCGTATCCTGCGCGTTCACGATGTTGCAGGAACCGCTCAGGCCATCAATGCCTACTGGGCCATGACCGAGCGCGACCCTCGCCAGGGATTTGTGGCGCTTGGCTCCAATGTGGGAGACCGCGTGGGTTACTTGGCTCGCGCAACGCAGCTTATTGATGAGATTCCGCTGACCTGCGTTGTCTCGGTCAGCCACGCTTACGAGACCGAGCCTGCATACGGCATTGCGACACCCGTGGTAAACGCCGTTGCTGAGATTAGAACAGAGCTCCATCCGCTGGTGCTGATGGACAAGCTGCTTGAGGTGGAGAACGCTCTAAACCGCACACGCAAAAAGGGAGAGGAGGGCCATGGTCCTCGTACTATCGACTGCGATCTTCTGTGGATTGAGGGCGAACAACACGCAGGTAAATACCTCACTTTGCCTCATCCACGCATGGGCGAGCGCGATTACGTGCTTGTTCCTATGGAGGACCTGATGCACGATCCTGTGCGCTTCTTCTCGCACGGCGGCGTGGAGATTGCCCCTCTTGACCAGCGCGTTGGTCACGTAACCGAGGATCTGGGAGCCATTACGTGGGAGTAGCACAAAAAGCTCTAGAGCTGGCACGCGGTGGTGCACAAACGGGAGAGTTTGTATTCCGTGCCTTTGACATGCAGGAATGCACTGCCCAGGATCAAGACGAGTGTCTTGAGCTGGACCACGATTCAGCTTCCGCACCAGTATCCACACCGGCTGGCGAGAAACCCTTTGAGGTTGCAACGGTCGTACGTCTTGGGGTTTCGATGCCGTATGTGCCTGCAGTTCCATACGTTGTAGCACTGGGAATTTGCCAGCTCTTGCGTACACAAGATGAGAGCTTTGGTATCCGCTGGCCTTACGATATCTGCTACAAAGACCAGGTAGTTGCCTCAATTAAGGCCATGGCTGGTTATCAAGAGGGCATGTTTGCTGTAATAAGCGTTGTCGCAGATGCTAGAGCATTGAGCCTGGCGTTTGACGTTGCAGACAACACAGAGCTTCTCGCCAAAAAGGTATCTGAACTGGTGGTTCAGAGTGTAAGCACGTGGGAGCAGCAGGTTAAACGCGCAAGGAGCTTTGCGGGACCCATCGCACTGATTCTGAGCGACTACTTTGATATGGTTCCGCTGCTTGGACAGCAGGTCAACAAGGTATACCCCAGCGGTAACGTTGCACTAACCGCCCGATTTGGAGGTATTGACGTGTGGGGTCATGCCATCCTTGTTGATGAGGATGGTAAAGAAATCCTTGTAAGTGAGGACGAAGCTTACGTTGTGCCAGCGGTTTAACCACCGGTTTAGCTGCTGGTCCAGATGCTGGTCTAACTGCTGGTCCGACTACCGAGCTGTCGGCTGTAGCGCACCTGCAGCGTTAACTACTTGGCAGCTTCGGTCGACTGCTTCCAGATCAGATAAATTCCACGCATGGTGAGCTGTGGATCAACCACGTCAAAGACATCTGTTGCTTCGCTGACGGTGTTTGCGAGGCCACCTGTTGCAATAACAGTTGCACCCTCAATACCAGGCTCTTTAAGTGTTCTGGCAACCAAGCCCTCTGCCTGAGCGGCTGCACCCACTACAATACCTGCCTGAACAGCGCTTTCTGTAGTGTTGCCCAAGACAGTTTCGGGAGCCTTGATAGGAATGCTAGAAAGTTTGGCTGCGCGCGCAAACAGAGCGTTTGCAGAGATCATAATACCTGGTGAAATAGCGCCTCCGCGGAATACGCCGTCCTTATCGACAACGTCCAAATTGGTTGCGGTGCCAAAATCAACCACAATAACCGGATAACCATAACGCTCAGTCGCGGCAACGGAATTTGCTACGCGATCAGCACCTACCAGCTCGGGGTGAGGGATATTGAAGCGAATCTTATCCGTGGAAAGCGCGTTAATGCGGGTCAGAGGCTTGTTGAGCAGCACCTCAAAGCAGCGCTGCCAAGCACGTGTGATAACGGGGACCACGCACGAAAGCCCACCAGCCTCAACGTCATCGAGGCTCAGTCCATCTTTCTGGAAGAACGTGAAGAGGCGGCCATGCAGAATGTCAGAGGTGTCGTTTTGATCGGTGGGCATTCTCCAGCCGCGCACCATAGTGCCTTCACTGTCAAATAAACCAATGGCAGTTTGCGTATTACCCACATCAATCGATAAAAACATTATGCCTCCGAAGAGCTGTAGACCGGTTTTGTATGTTGCATTGGATTTTAGCGCATCAAGAGCTTCTCAAAAGTTGTCGCACACAAGAATTGTCTGAACAAAATGTGAATTTCTCGCCAACTGCTTCTAGCAACAGAGGTGTTGTTCTGCTATACTTTTTCAGCTTATTGTCTTGATTGAGCACGTGCTCATAAAGACACCCCTGCTCTGGTCGGAAACCAGAGCCGATGTAAGGAGTCCTGCATGAAGCAAGGTATTCATCCAGAGTACGTAGAGTGCACCGTTCGCTGCACCTGCGGAAACACCTGGACCACACACGCAACTGTTCCAGAGATGCGTCTTGACCTCTGCGACAAGTGCCACCCATTCTATACGGGTCAGCAGAAGCTTGTCGACACTGGTGGACGTGTCCAGCGCTTCGCCGACAAGTTCGGTGGCGCAGCAAACGCTGCTCTCGAGGCTGCTAAGGCTGCCAAGGAGGCAAAGGCTGCTAAGGCTGCTGAGCAGGAGGCCGCTCGTAAGGCTGCTGCTGAGGCTAAGGCTGCTGAGAAGGCAAAGCGTGCTGCTGAGTTCGCAAAGAACGCACCAGCTGCAGAGCCAGAGGTTGAGGCTGAGGCCGAGGCACCTGCAACCGAAGAGGCTGCAGAGTAGCAGGTATTTGCTCGCGCAAAACCGCAGAGTACAGAATCGGGGTAGCTTCGGCTGCCCCGTTTTTGTTTGGCGAGAAACCCTCTTAGCTCAGAGGGTATACTTGAAAGTGAAAAATCTGCCGTCGGAGGACGAATGGAATCACTGTATACAAAGTATCGCCCGCAAACGTTTGAGCAGGTAGTTGGCCAGAAGCACGTGGTCGGTACCCTTGAGCGAGCGGTCTTGGAGCAAAAGCTCAGCCACGCATACCTGTTCTGCGGACCTCGCGGCACAGGTAAGACCACCATGGCTCGCTTGCTGGCAAAAGCTATCCTCTGCCATGAGGCTCCTGGTCATCTGCCTGATGGTACTTGCGAGGACTGCCAGCTGATTGCTGCTGGTCAGCATCCAGACGTCTTTGAGATTGACGCCGCTTCTAACACCGGCGTTGATAACGTCCGAGAAGAGATTATTTCTCGCGCTAGTTACGCTCCTGTGCGCGGCAAGGGCAAGGTCTACATCATCGACGAGGTGCATATGCTTACCTCGGCGGCGTTTAACGCCCTGCTCAAGACGTTGGAGGAGCCTCCTTCACACGTGACGTTTATCATGTGTACCACCGATCCTCAGAAAATTCTTGCAACTATTCTTTCCCGCGTGCAGCGCTTTGACTTCCGCTCCATTGCCGCTGATGAGATGGCAGAGCACTTGGTCAACGTCTGCAAAAACGAGGGCTTTACCTACGAAGACGCAGCTATTGACCTAATTGTTCGTCATGCGCGCGGCGGCATGCGCGACGCTCTGTCTTCTCTTGAACAGCTCTCTGTTTACGGCGGCGGTGTAATTTCTGAGCAGACGGTTCGAGATGTTTTGGGTCAGTCTTCCGGCTCTCTTATTAACAATGCTGCAATGGCCTTGGCTCAGCGAGACATTTCTTCGCTCTTTACCACGGTAAATACGTTGTTTGAAGGCGGCAAAGATCTGCTGCAGTTTACACGCGAGCTTGCTGTTCACGTAAGAGATCTCTACATTGCCGCAGCTGTGGGCGTTGATTCTCCTGCGCTGGCAAATTCCACTGCTTCGACCGAGCAGCTTACAAAAGAAGCTCAGGCATTTGGCTCAGTCGATAGGCTCTCCAGAGTTCTGACCGTTTTGGGCGATGCGGCCAACCAGATGCGCACCGCCGTTAACCAGCGACTTGTCCTGGAAGTTGCATTCACTAAGCTGGCGCGCCCCAATACAGAGCTTTCATTGGAAGCGCTGGCAGATAGGGTAGCCGTTCTTGAGCAGCAGTTGGCAAACGGTGTTATTGCAGCTCCAGCTGTCGAGAAACTCGCAGCTTCCGCGCCTGCATCAGTATCGCAGCCAGCTCCGGTCGCTGCGCCAGTTGCTGTGCCCACACCGGTTCCGGCTCCCGCACCTGTACCATCGCCGCAGCCTGCGCCAAAAGAAGTTGACCAGTCCGACGCTCTTCTCGTCAGACAGTGGAAAGAAGTTAGCAAGGTCTGCGCCTCCAAGAATGCTGCTCATGCAGCGCTGCTGGTCAGTTCAACGCTCGAATCCGATGATGGCTCTGAACTGGTAGTTACACTGCCTAAGGGCTCCTCGTTTGCCATGAGGATGCTCAGTGCGCCAGCAGTTTCCGAGTTTGTAAAAGAGTGTGTTTCTCAGGTCATGGGCCCACGCCGCATCAAATATGTCGAGTCGAGCCTTGCCGCAACGGCAATTTCTCGAGAAAAACGTGCAGCCCAGGCGTCGGCTCCAGCTCCAGCTCCGGTACCAGCAGCTCCTGCTGCGCCGGTTGCTCCAACTCCTGAGCCAGTTGCGCAGTTCGCTCCTGCTGCGCCGGTTGTTCCAGCTCCAGCACCAGCACCCGAGGCGTCATATCCAATGCCTTGGGATGAACCTGCGTCTGCCGGAGCCCCAGTTGAGGCTCTCGACTATGATCAGGTACCTTACAGCGATGACGATGTAGCTGCGGTTTTGGATGACTCCGTTGAAGATGCTACTCCATCTCCAGTTGCACCTGCGCCAGCGGCTCCAGTCGTGCCTGCGCCTGCGTTCGCACCTGCAGCCCCAGTCGCGCCAGCTCCGCAACCTGCACCAACACCTGCGCCTGCAGCACCAGCTCCTGAACCCGAGCCGGCCCCGGCCCCAAAGCCAGCTCCAGCCCCAGCCTCTCCAGAGGACATTGCGGCTCGTTCAGCACTTCCTCCAGAGCTCAATAGCGTGGCGGATATGCTCGAGAAGGTGTTTGGACCAGCGGTTTCTTTGTCGGTAGAGAAGAAGTCGGATGCAGGTGCTCCTTCGGACGCAGCAGCGCCCTCGGAGACAGCATCGCCTTCGGACGCCGGAACTTCCGCTCCCGCAGACCCTGCAAATAACTAGTACTTCTCGCGATATGACGCTTTGGTGCACAGCTCCTTATGGGCCAGCGCAAAAAGCGCAACTTGTCTAAAATAGATACGACGATAGGAGAACATATGGCACGTGGTGGATTTAACATGGGCGGCATGAACCGCAATCAGATGATGGCTCAGGCTCGTAAAATGCAGGAGCAGCTGCTGGAGGCTCAGCAGAAGGCTTCTCTTATGCAGGCAACTGCAAGTGCTGGTGGCGGAGCTGTTAAGGTAACCGCATCTGGTGACCTGCGCCTGACCAACATCACCATTGATCCTGAGGCAATTGATCCTGAGGATATTGAGATGCTCCAGGACATGATTCTGGCAGCCGTAAACGATGCTCTTGAGTCCGCAGAGTCTCAGGCATCTGCCCAGATGAGCGCAGTAACCGGCGGACTAAATATCCCAGGACTGTTCTAATCTATGGCGTTTGATACCACAAACGATGGTCGCGCGCTGCAGCGCTTGCTTGACGAGCTAGGCCGCCTACCAGGCATTGGTCCAAAGTCGGCCCAGCGCATTGCCTACCATCTTCTAGAGGTTGATTCCGAGGAGGCTCGCCGTTTGGCTCAGGCCATCCTGGAGCTTAAGCAGCAGGTGCATTTTTGCCCCATCTGTTTCAACTACGCAACGCGCGACGAATGCGACATCTGCCTGGACTCTTCCAGAGATCGCAGTAAAATCTGCGTGGTCTCCGAGCCTAAAGATGTCTCGGCAATCGAGCGCACCGGCGCGTTCCACGGCCTCTACCACGTTCTGGGCGGAGTTATCTCGCCCATGGACAAGATTGGCCCTGAGCAGCTCCATGTGCGCGAGCTGCTGTCCCGCCTGGCCGACGGCGCTGTAACTGAGGTTGTCCTGGCAACTAATCCAGACGTTGAGGGAGAAACAACTGCAACATACCTCTCCAGAACTATTAACCCGCTTGGCGTGACGGTTACCCGACTGGCAAGCGGACTTCCTGTGGGCGGAGATCTTGAGTATGCAGATGAGGTAACATTGGGACGTGCAATTGAAGCGCGTCGGGAGGTTTAAGCATGGCAAACCACATGAGAACAAGTTCATCTGGCGAGAAGACCCCTGAGGCTTCATCAGTTGATATGAAGAACATTTCAACGCTTCGTGCAGGTCAGGGTGCTCAAATTCCTCAGAGCCCACGACAGGCCGACAACACACCTGAACCTCCAAATAGAAAATCGATCATTATTTTAGTGGTCGCGGCAATTGTTGCGCTCACTGCTCTGTTCTTTATTGTTCGCTGTGCTACAAGTACTAAGAGTGAATCCGCAAGTCAGCAGCCAAAGCAGACCCAGTCCGCCTACGCTGACGAGAAGCAGCAGGACGAGCAGGCGGTTGACGGCTCAGTCACCTTCCATGGCATGAAGTATTCCCTGGAGAAGCAAAGCGACGGTAAAACCGCTGTTGTTCGCACCAGCGATTCAGGAACAAAGAGCGTTCTGTTTGAGGTAGAGGGAACTCCTACCAGCCTGATTCTTTTTAACGACACCATTTTGGTTCCAGAGAATCGCGATTCTGGCTGGGATGTTGTTGCATGTGCCCTGGTAGACGGATCTCTTCCAACACTTATTGCCGATAAGGACGGCAAGGCAGTTGGAGGAAACGGAACTATCACCGCAGCTACACTTGACGGAACTACACTTAAGGTAACCGATTCCACCGGAAATACCACAAGCGTTGCGCTTCAGTAGAATTGTCGTAAGGAAGTTGCGGATTTCTAGTGAGTATTCACGCTTCTGAACTGCGGTTATTCTCGCCAAGCGGTTATTTTCAAGAAAATTTTCAAATTCGTTGGAAATAATGCTAGACAAGAATAAAAGTTCCCTGTATTATTTCAATTCGCAACAAGGCGTCCGGGGTATTAGCTCAGCTGGTTAGAGCGCCGGCCTGTCACGTCGGAGGTCGCGGGTTCGAGCCCCGCATATCCCGCCAT
>CALIAZ010000025.1 GCA_938045565.1 uncultured Atopobium sp. | reverse complement strand
CGCGATCCTCAATTTCTGTCTGAATAAGATTGCCGTCTTTATCCATAAAGTGATTCAGGACGTCGCCGACGGCTCCCTGCATCTTAAGCACGGTCAGCTCGCCCTCGTTCAGGATGCCGTTACGCAAAACGGTAGCGCCCTCAACGGCGGCGCCGATGCCGACCACACTCATATCCGCGTATTCCGTCATGGTAGACACGTCTTGCAGGCTTTTCTCGTCAAGAAGTGCATCGCGCACTTGGCGAGAAGACACAACAAGTGGAGACGGCGTCAGGAACAGGTGCATGGAGTAGGCTGTGGTGCCAACGGTTGGCAGGTAGTAGCTCACGCCGCCCGTAAGGCTTACAACGTTGAGCGACTCCTCGCGATTCTTGGCGAGAAACCCCAGCATGCGGCTGACGGTATCGCCGTAGCCAATGTTGAGGTAGCCGTCTTCGCGCAGATGATCAGAGACGTAGTGAGCTGCGCCCTGAGCAATAGATTGGTTGATTGTAGAGCTGTCCAGGGGAGTGGGCACCACAAAAGCATCCTTGAGGCCAAAGCGGTCAATAAGGAGCTGTTCTGCGGAAACGCGCTGGCTATCGTTCTTTCTGAAGCTGAACTGAACAATTCCCTGAGCGCGAGCTTCTTCAAGCAGACGAATAACTTTTGCACGAGAAACGCCCATGACCTCAGCAATTTGAGCCTGGGTGTTATCTTCCATGTAGTAATACCATGCAGCCTTTGTGGCTAGTGCATAAGTTTGTTCGTCCATGCATCCTCCTGTTGATACTTTTGTTTAATGATAAAACATTTGTATCTAACATACTAGACTTCATTATAGTAATTATTCTCCCTATTAACAGGAAGATATACTACAAATACCATAATTACGTATAGAGGTATTGCGGACTATTGTTCATGATACAATCAAAAATACCATTCACGGCAGTAATAATACCGTTTGTCGTGACGGTGCTTTGAAGAATGCCTATTTATAGATATCTTCAAAGTGTGAGATTTTGTACGGCCGTTTGTTATTTTTGGTAGGAGGTACTATGGGTGAAACTTTTGACATCGATATCGATGCCACTGACCCAAAGTCGCCTGAAGGAAAAGATGTGTGCGAGCAGTGCGACACACTTCTTTCCGTCCGCGGAATCAAGAAGTCATTTGGTTCCAACGAGGTATTAAAAGGCATTAACTTAGATTTGGCGCCTGGAGAGGTCATCTCTCTTATTGGTGGCAACGGTTCCGGTAAATCTACCCTCATGAAGATCATCATGGGTATTTACTCTGCCGATGAGGGAGAAATTTCTATCGATCGTCAAAAGGTTGATATCTCCAACCCTAAGGCCGCGCTTGCACACAGTATTTATATGGTTCCTCAGGAGCCAATGCTGTTCCCTAACATGACCGTTAGAGAGAACATCACCATTGGTTTTGAGGCTCCAAAAGCAGAGCTCAACAAGATGCTCGAAGACACTATGAAAGAGATTGGCTGGGAGCTTGACCTGGACCGCAAGGCAATGACACTTTCTATTGCTGAGCAGGGCATGGTTGAGATTCTTCGCGGTCTTATGCGTCACTCCGAGATTCTTATTTTGGACGAGCCAACCTCTGCACTTACTTTTGACGAGGTACAGAGCCTCTTCAAGGTAGTTCAGGAGCTTAAGCAGAAGAATATTGGCATCATCTACATCACACACCGCCTGGCAGAGGTCTTTGAGATTTCTACCAGCATCGGTATTCTGCGCGACGGCGTTATGGCTATGCGCGGCAAGGTAGAGGACTTCACGCGAGAAGATCTTGTACGCGGACTTCTTCCACCAGACGCAGCAGAGATTAAAAAAGAGATTGCCGAGAGCGCAAACATTGATTACGACGCAGAGCCTATCTTTGAGATTGCTGAGTTCACCGGCTATGGTTTTGCTGACGTAAACCTCAACATTTATCCAGGCGAGATTGTTGGTCTTGCAGGTATCGTTGGTGCTGGTAGATCAGAGATGGCTACCACCATTTACGGTATGGATAAGGTTCTGGGCGGCAAGGTATTTGTCGACGGCAAAGACATTACTGGTAAGTCCACCAAAGATGTTATTGCCGCAGGTCTGAGCTATGTCCCAGAGGACCGCTTCAATGACGGTCTATTTAGAATTCGTGACGTTGCTGAGAACACCACAAGCTCTTTGCTTGCTAACTCTTCCCTGGGTAAGCTGCTGCTTAACCGTAAAGAAGAAAATAGGGTTTCTCAGAACTACGTTGATAACTTCCGCACCAAGGTCACAGGCCTTGATCAGGAGGTAGGCGGCCTCTCTGGTGGTAACCAGCAGAAGATTGTTATTGGCCGCGCATTCTCGGTTGCTCCAAAGGTTGTTATTTTGGACGAGCCAACTCGTGGTATTGATGCTGCTGCTCGTGGTGATGTATATGCTGTTCTGCAGGAGCTTCGTAAGCAAGGTGTTTCTATTCTTCTGATTTCTTCTGATATGGAAGAGATTATTGAGCTTGCTGACCGTGCGTTCACCATGTACCAGGGACGCATTAATCACGAGTTCAAAAAAGAAGAAATTACGCAGGACAACCTCATGTCCGCTGCATTTGGATTGTAGGAGGTGACGTATGGATCTTGTAAAGCGCCTTCTCAAGGCTAGGGGACTGAGCAGCCTCGCATTCCTGATTGCTCTCTTTATTATTGTTGGTGCAATGAATCCTGCATTCTTGACGCCAGCAACAATTGCTGCCTGCTTTAACACGTCCGTTGTCTACACATTGGTCGCTGTTGGTGTGGCTTTCACCCTGTTCATTGGTGAGATTGACGTTTCTGTTGGTTCCAACCTGGGTCTTGTTGCTGTGGTAGTTGGCAGCATGCTCAGAGACGGAACTCCACTTCCTGTTGCTTGCCTGGTAGGTATTCTTATTGGTGTGGCAATTGGCCTGGTAAACGCATGGGGCGTTGCAGTTATGAAGGCTCCATCGCTCATCTTTACCCTGGGTACCAACGGCGTTCTGCGCGGTATTGTTTACGTGTACACCAATGGTCAGTGGGTTGAGAACCTTCCTAAGGAGTTCAAGGACTTCTCGGCAGTAACTGGTATTGGTGACTTCACCGTTTACTATTGCGCAGTTATCGCGCTGGTTATCTTGATTCACTTTGCACTGACCCAGACCCGTCGCGGTCGCTGGTTTGCAGCAGTTGGCGATAACGCCAACGGTGCAACCCTGGTTGGTATCCCAGCTCTTCAGACTAAGATTCTGGCATACGTCATCTGCGGCGTTATGGCAGCTATCGGCGGCATCATCTTCTGCAGCCGTATTGGTTTTGTTACCCCAATGAGTGGTAACGGCTACGAGATGAAGGCTATTGCAGCTTGCGTTCTTGGCGGTGTTAGCCTGCTTGGCGGCGTTGGTTCCGTCCTTGGTGCAGCTGTCGGTTCCGTCATCATGGCATCCATCAGCTACCTGTTGGTCTTCATGGGCTTCTCGTCAAATTACGACAACGCAATTACCGGCGTCATCCTGATTGTCATTGTTGTTGTGGACGCCCTGCTTCAGCACCGCTCCATTGTTCAGAACAGGCACGCTCGTCTGAACGCTCGTGTTTCTCCAAAGGCAACCTCTGAGGTTCTTGCAGAGCAGATTGCAGACTTTGGCGAGGCAGCAATGAGCCCTTTGGGTAAGAAGGGCGGTGTTCGCTAATGATGAAGACACTTAAGGGATTCTTGTCCAAGGGTCAGACAAGCTGGAATATGATCCTCATTGGCCTGCTTGTGCTTGAGTTTGTGATTTTTGGTGCTGCAAACGGTAAGTTTTTACGTCCAGCGCTGCTGTTTACCAGCATTAACGACAACCTGCCTGTATTTATGATCTCGCTCTTTGTAACGCTTGTTATGGTTACCGGCGGCATCGACATCCAGGTTGCATCTCTGGTTGGTCTAACGTCCATTACCATCGGTGTTGGTTGGCAGGACTTTGGTCTTCCTATCTGGGGCGCCGTGGGTGTTGCCTTTGTTCTGGTGGTTGCTTGTGGCGCGCTTTCGGGCTTCTTGATTGCGTACTGCCGAGTGCAAGCAATGGTTGTTACCTTGGGCGGCAGCTTCCTGTACTCCGGTCTGGCGCTTCTCATCTCCACGCTCTCCAAGACCGAGAGCTACCAGGGAATTGGCGGCTTCCCCGAGGACTTCAAGTTTGTATCTAACTTCCAGCTCTTTGGCGTCATTCCATTCCAGCTGCTAATCTACATCTTGATGCTGGCCATTGCGTTTATTTTGCTGCACAAGACCAAGTATGGTCGCCGCATTACCCTGGTTGGCGTTAACCAGAGCGCAGCTGAGTTCTCTGGCATTAACAGCCGAGCAGTCATCATGTCCACCTACATGCTCTCTGCAGTTTCCGCAGTTATTGCAGGTGTTGTTCTGACCGCTTACCTGGGTACCGCTAAGTCCGATCTTGGCGCTGACCTTACCATGGACATCATCACCGCAGTTGTTTTGGGCGGCACGCTCTCCACTGGTGGTAAGGGTTCCATTGTTGGTACCGCACTTGCTTCGTTTGTTATTGCATTCCTGCGCTTCGGCTTGCCATTGTGCTTCAAGGTAAGCCCACAGTACCTGGATATTCCTGTTGGTGTCCTGCTGGTTGTTGTCATCGTTGCTCGATCGGCAGCAAGCGGAACAAATATTGGTACGTTTTTGAAATCGCTGCTTTCTAGCAGCAGTAAAGCCAAGGCATAAGCTTTGGGGAAATTGTGCCTTAGGCACAGACAAGGGAGGTTACCTATGCAAGAGATTACTCGTCGTGGTTTTATTGGTGCCGCTGGTATCACCGCAGTTAGCGCTGGCCTCGCTCTGGCAGGCTGCAATGGCGGTGGCGAGAAGAAAGAAGAGACCAAGAAGTCCGAGGGTGGCGGAGACGTCAAGGGTAAGACCGTAGCATTTATTCCTAAGGTCACTGGTAACGCATTCTTCGAGTCCGCAAACAAGGGCGCACAGGACAAGTCCAAGGAGTGGGGCTTCACCGTTGACTACATCGGCGATGCAACCGCTTCCGTTTCCGCTCAGGTTTCCGTCATCAACCAGGCAGTTGCTAACGGCGTAGACGCAATCAGCATCTCCACCGTTGACGCAAAGGGCGTTTCTGACGCATTGAAGAAGGCAACCGCTGCTGGTATCGTAGTTACCACTTGGGACTCCGACGCTAACCCAGAGGATCGTACCCTCATGGTTTCTCAGGGCACCCCAGAGATTCTTGGCCAGATGCTTGTTGACATGGGAGTTGCCGGCCTCAAGGAGCGCGGCAAGGACCCAGAGAAGGACGAGATTACCTACGTCTGGCACTACTCTCAGGCAACCGTTACCGATCAGAACTCCTGGCAGGTAGCTGCACAGAAGATCATCAAGGAGAAGTATCCTAAGTGGAAGAACGTCCACGAGAACTACTACTCCAACCAGGACGCTGAGCAGGCAATTACCATCGGTGAGGCAATTCTTGACGCTTACCCAGAGATTGACCTGATCATCTGCAACGACTCCACCGCTCTTCCTGGCCAGCTCCAGGCTGCAGAGAACAAGGGCTACGACGCAAAGAAGATCACCATCACCGGTTTTGCTTCTCCACAGTCCATCAAGTCCTACTGCGAGCACGGCACCATCTACAACTGGGGCCTCTGGGACTGCGCAGTTCAGGGCGCAATGGGCTGCTACGTTGCAGCATTCCTCGCAGCTGGTAACGAGGTCAAGGTTGGCGACACCATCTCCATTCCAAGCATTGGCGATGTCAAGGTTGAGGCTAACGATTCCATCGCTGAGGGCGCAAAGACTGGCGACAAGAACAACGGTGTTGTCCTGCTTCCTGAGCGCCTTGTCTTCACCAAGGAGAACATGAACAACTACTCCTTCTAATTAGAGGCGTACGTTTACGGCTGGCGAGAAGACCGATCTTCTCGCCAGCTTATGAGGTAATTCAGCCGCAGAGGAGGGTGGTCCTCCTAGGGTGGGCGCCCAAACAGGCGTGTTCTCTTACGAAGCGCGTTCTCCTAGGGGGAGCCGCCGAAGAACCACACTTCCTCTGCGAGCTTTAAGGTTTTATTGAAAGGATTTTCATGGCAGATCTGGACGGATTGAAAGTAGCTAAGGATTATCACGTAGACACTCCTTTTGCTAACAATCAGGGATTTTATGTAAAGGGTGCAAACAACCTCGACTGGGGTATGCAGAAGCACCTCTCCAACATCTTTGATCCAAAGAGCGGCAACACTGTAATGTTCGCATTTGACCACGGTTACTTCATGGGTTCAACCGCTGGTCTCGAGCGTCTTGACCTGCTGCTTCCACAGCTTGCTCCTTATGTTGACTGCTTCATGGGTACCCGTGGCGCAATCAGGACCTGTGTTTCTCCTGAGGTTTCTAAGGGTATCGCTCTTCGCGTTTCTTCTGGTTCTTCTATGCTGCAGTCCGATCTCTCTCACGAGGTTGTTGCTGTTGATATTGAGGACGCAATTCGTATGAACGCAGACTGCATGGCTGTTCAGACCTTCATTGGCGCTGATGGCCAGCTCTCCAGCATCGATAACCTCAGCCAGGTCATTAACGCTGGCTTCCGCTACAGCATTCCTACTCTTGGCGTTTGCGCAGTTGGTAAGGACATGGAGCGCACTGGTCGCTTCTTCAAGCTTGCAACCCGTATCATCGCTGAGATGGGCTGCCAGATTGTTAAGACTTACGACTGCGAGGACTTTGAGGAAGTTGTTGCAGCATGCCCAGTTCCAATTGTTGTTGCTGGCGGTAAAAAACTTGCTGAGCGCGACGCTCTGCACCTTGCATACGACGTTATTCGCAAGGGTGCACGCGGCGTTGACATGGGCCGTAATATCTTCCAGAGCACTCATCCTCTACAGATGGCTGAGGCTGTCCGTATGATCGTCCACGAGGGCGCAACCGACGCTCAGGCATGGGAGTTCTTCGAGGATGCAACCCACTAAGAGCGCAACGAGCGCGGCGTCGCGGCGAGCGCAGGTCCGCGCGGCCTCCGGGCGCGAAAGCGCTGCTCATACGTGACTTTCTCATGTGGCGAGAAACATGCTGACCTTGAGCTGGTAATCCTTTCGGATTACCAGCTTTTTTGTAGCGTGTTAATGTCGGCTTTTAGACTGGCGTACAAAATAGTGCAGTCTTGGTAGGCCTCGCTGAAGAATTGGCAAGCTTTTAATCAAGATAACCGGACAACTAGGACTCACTGTCTGACAATTAGAGAGCCTCAATGCTCGATATACATTTTTATGCATAAACTTCATCTAATATGCTTAAGCATGAATAGACTTATATAAGAAATTTAACTATCGATAAATTCTGTCTCTAAGGAACACACCTAAGTCGGATATTCTGCTCAGATGCGGGCATTTTACACATCTAATGACGATAATCTGCATGTTTGTGGTAATCTCCGCGTCATGTATAGGTCTTTTTGGCAGAATATCCGACATTGCTGTGTTTTGCGGACCCGAAATTTGCCTCGTGAGCCGATGGCGAGAAGGTCTGTTTTTCTTGCATGCTATATACCTGCGGTTTTATGTGATTGCATATTTTATAAGTTCGGATATTTATATAAAAAACTTCATGGCATCTTTTGGTTCGCACTTGAGCTACATTCAAGATGTATTTAAGAGTCATTGGTACTGCTATGATACTCGTAGAAATTTAAAAGATATTTGAGCAGCTATTTATAACTCTTCCCGGAAAAATTAAATTAGCTTAACAGTGATTTAACACCCCTTCTGTTGTACTGGATAGCAGGAGAAGGGAGTATCTATGGAATCAAAACAAGCTTGCGGCTGGAGCTGTCGCCTACGAATTCTACCTATTTTATTTATGTTGCTAGGGTGTGTGTTTGTAGTCTATGGCGCGTCTCGTGGAGAGGTTCAGACTGTTTTGGGAAAAGCGGTACGAATCTGCCTTGAGTGCGTAGGTATTGGCTAGGTGACCTGCAGTGAAAGTACTCTCGGGAGTTAAATCTCTTGGAAAAAAAGTGTGGAGATTTATTACCAAAAGAGGGTTCGTACAGGCATGTGCAGCCTTTCTGACCAATCCTCACCTGCCAAATTTTGTCAAGGGAACCATCTATACCGGTCCTGCAAAGTCAGTCTGTGTCCCTGGACTTAATTGCTATTCCTGTCCAGCAGCCACGGGAGCTTGCCCCATTGGAGCATTTCAGGCGGTAGTTGGATCATCTAAATTCAGTTTCTCGTATTACATCACGGGTATTTTGATTCTTATCGGAACTTTGCTGGGCAGGTTTGTTTGCGGATTCCTATGCCCATTTGGCTGGGTACAAGATCTTCTCCACAAGATCCCGTTCCCTAAAAAATTCAGCACTAAAAAGCTCAAAGCTTTGCGTTATTTGAAATACGCTATTTTGATTGTGCTCGTTTGGGCTCTACCGGCCTTGATTCAAAATGCTGTGGGAATGGGAGAGCCTTTTTTCTGCAAGTACGTTTGTCCACAGGGAATTCTGGAAGGAGCAATTCCACTTTCTCTGGCAGATAGCAGCATTAAGGCGGCTCTTGGCAAACTTTTCACGATGAAGTTTAGCATTCTGTGCACCATTGTGCTGTTGAGCATCATGTTTTACCGCCCCTTCTGCAAATGGATTTGCCCGCTTGGAGCTTTTTATTCTCTGTTTAATCGCATCTCGATTTTGCAGTATCGAGTTGACAAGAATACCTGTGTAAGCTGCGGAAAATGTGCGCGTACATGCAAGATGGACGTAGATATTACTAAGAATAATGCGGCTCTTGAGTGTATTCGTTGTGGAGAGTGCATCAAAGCTTGTCCTGTTCATGCGATTGACGCAAAGCTTTTGTTAATCAACAAGAAAATTGAACACTCGGAAAAGATTGCTACAGCAAAGCACTTGGCAGATTGCCAGACAGCAAGTTCAAAAAAGCAACCGCTGAAAGCGGAAAGCATTGACTAATCCTTGTAAGTAGTTGTCATAAAAATGTGTATCACTACGTTTTATACGTAGAAAGGACAGAAAGGAATCTGAAATGAAAAAATTTGTAACAAAATCCCTAACGTATGTTGTTGGCCTGGTTATGGCAGTTACGTTAGCTGGATGCAGCGTTGGTGGCACTGGTAACGCTGGCAACACAGGCAACACAACCGCTCCAACTGCCGAGCAGCAGAATTCCGGTGCGGTTCCACCTGAGGCCGCATCAAAACTCCATCTCAAGGACGGCGATACCTTCCCGGACTTCAAGGCAACAGATATCTCTAACGGTACTACTTACGACAACAAGGTCTTTGGACAGAATAAGGTTACCGTTATGACCTTCTGGTTCAATGGCTGCACTGGCTGTATTCAGGAGATGCCAATGCTCCAGGAGCTGGCTGAAACCTATAAAGACAAGGGTGTCAATGTTCTGGGTGTAAATGCAGAAGCCGCATACACAGACGATGCCAAGAAGGAAGCACTGGATATCCTTAAGAAGCAGGGTGTTACTTACGGAAACCTTGCACTTGATCCACATAGTGATGGTGGCCATGTTATCGAAGGTCTGACAGCATTCCCAACCACTATGGTTATCGATCAGAACGGTAAGCTTGTAGGCGATCCAATCACTGGTGGAGCCACCAAGCTTCAGGGTAGCGAGCTCCAGAAGCGTGTTGACCAGGCTCTTGCTCAGGCGAAGTAGTTCTTAGAAACTTACTTACCGCTCACGGCATACGGCGAGAAGAACTTCTCGCGTAGAGTTCAATCGGTTAGCATGTGAAATATCGTAGAGATTACGTCTGGGCTGAGTCAGTTGAGCTTGGTCCAGGCGTACTCTAATACCTGCAAATGATGTCAATCTGCACTTGAAAGGGAAGACTTGAAGATCCTAGTGGTAGAAGATGAAAAAGAACTTCTCGCCTCCATTGGAGAGGGTCTTGAGCTTGATGGCTATTACGTTGATCTTG
>CALIAZ010000024.1 GCA_938045565.1 uncultured Atopobium sp. | reverse complement strand
TCCGCTTTCTCGCCTTGCCTATCAAAAGGAGCGAGAAGCTCAGGACAAAGAGAAGCTCTTTGTCTTTGATGAGGCGGCTGCAAAAACAAATGCATCGCAGGCAGAGGTCTGTGTTCTGGTTGAGACTCCCGAGCAGGCACGTGTTGCACTCAAGGCGGGAGCAGATCGTCTGTATGCAACAACCGATGCGCTCTCAGAGACTTTGTGGCCAGAGGATCTTCTCGCCAAGGTGACTCCATGGCTTGATGAGGTATGTCGCGAGATTGACCATAATCGCCTGGATCCCTACGTTGCTGCAGGTAAGCCGGTTGCTGTGGGCAACATCTCTGAGCTGGCGCTGGCCGTTGAGCGCGGAGCTATCCCAGAGGTGCGCGAGTGCATTCCAGTCCACAATGATTATGCTCTGCAGGCACTTGCCGACATGGGCGCAGAGGGCGTCTGGCTCAACTCCGAGCTTACCCTCCAAGAGATCTGTCATATGGCGAGAAACGCCTCGATTCCTGTGGGTTATATGGTCAGTGGCCGTATTCGCACCATGACCACTGAGCATTGTATTTTGATGTCTACGGGCAAGTGTATCCACGATTGCGATGCCTGTAAGCTGCGCCTTGAGGAGCACACGCTTAGAGGTATTGATAACGATTACATGCCCGTAAGGACTGACAGACACGGTCGCTCCAAGATTTGGAGCCCCAAGCTCTTTGACGGCGTGCCAGAGATGGCTGAGATGCTTTCTGCTGGTGTGAAGCGCTTTATGGTGGACGCAACGCTTCTGAGCACGGAGCAGACAAGAGAGGCTACCTCTCGCGTAGCTGCGGCGATTGCGGCAATAGCGTCGGGTGCATCATTGCCTGCACGTCTGAAAGACGCTTCAGTTGGACATCTTTTCTCGCCAATTGGATAGGGTAGAAATAAGTTTGGAATTTTGGGTAGGATACCCATGTTGTAAGTTATGGGCGCATTCGCGCTTTAAGAGTTTGAATAGGAGCAAACATGGCCATTAATCGTGACCTTTTGAATGCAACTCTTGATGTTATTCGCCAGAGCCTTCAGACCGATGGCGGCGACGTTGAGCTTATCGATGTAAGCGATGACGGCACTGTTACTCTTGAGATGACTGGCTCTTGTGCTGGTTGTCCTATGTCTGCATACGACATGTCTGAGGGTATTGAGCGCATTCTGATTGAGCACGTTCCTGGTGTTAAGCGCGTTCAGCCTGCAATGCTGTAAGTTACCGCTCGGCGTCAAAAAGTGAACGTTTGGCGCTTATCAGTTGTTAGTTTCATATGCATAAACGTGTTTTTTATGCAGAGAAGTTGTGGTGAACCATGACTGACCTGCATATTTACAAATTTTATATATCACGCCCCGCACATTATTGTGTAGGGCGTGATATTTTATATAAACGGATAGCTAGGTTTTCTGACCATACATTTGTATGACGTAAGAAAGGTGGACGTTGTGGTTCTTTCTGATTGCGACATTAAAGCCGAGATTGCAGCTGGTCGTATCGTTATTGAGCCTTTATGCGAGAAAAACGTGCAGCCTGCATCGGTTGACGTATGTCTTGGCTCAAACTTTAGAATTTTCCGCAATTCTACGCACACCTCAATTGATCCACTTGTAGCTCAAGAGGGTCTTACTGAGTCAATTGATGTTCCAGAGGGAGAAGTTTTTGTTCTTCATCCTGGTCAGTTTGCACTTGGCACTACGCTTGAGCGCATTGCTATTCCTGACAATATCCTCGGCAAGCTTGAAGGTAAGTCCACCCTGGGTCGCCTTGGTCTTATGATTCACTCAACCGCGGGCTATGTTGATCCAGGTTGGGATGGAGAGCTCACACTGGAGCTTTCTAACGTAGCTAACCTTCCAATCATTTTGCATCCTGGCATGAGGATTGGTCAGCTTTCCTTTGAGCGCATGAGCTCTCCTGTTGAGCGCCCTTATGGCTGCAAAGATCTTGGCAGCCATTATCAGGGTCAGCGCGGAGCAACTCCTTCGCATGTTCTTTTAAAGTAGTTTTAGTAAGTAGGACGTATTGTGTGGCTTGATGCTTTCTATCATTCATTAAACCCAGTAGCACTTTCTCTGGGTCCGCTATCTATCAGGTGGTATGGTCTGGCATATCTCGTAGGCTTTGTGCTTGCTGGCGTAGTTATGTATAGAACTGCTCAGCACTGGAAGCTTAACGTCACCCTTGATGACGTGCTTAATCTGATGGCTGGCATCTCATTTGGCGTTATTGTTGGCGCCCGTCTGTTCTACGTTATTTTTTACGGCGCCGGTTATTACGTGGCTCATCCACTTGATGCCTTTGCTTTAAGTCAAGGTGGCATGAGTTTTCACGGAGGCCTTGTAGGAGCTGTTGTTGGCGGCTCTATTGTCTGTAAGGCATCGGGCCTCTCTATCCCTACCATCTGTGACCTGGGAGTTATTGGTGCGCCGCTTGGTCTTTTCTTTGGACGCTGCGCAAACTTCATCAACGGTGAGCTTTGGGGAAAGCCAACAGATTTGCCTTGGGGAGTAATGTTTGAGACAGGAGGAGCGGTCTACCGTCATCCTTCTCAGCTCTACGAAGCACTTCTCGAGGGTCTTTTGATGTTTGCTATTTTGTACGTCCTTTCTAGGAAGTACCCTCCTCGTCCACAAGGAACGTTCATTGGAACGTTTTTGATGCTCTATGGCATTTTTAGGTTTGTTGTGGAGTTTGTTCGTGTTCCTGACGAGCAGCTTGGTTATCTCTTTGGCAGCTTTATTACCATGGGACAGTTGCTCAGTCTGCCTTTAGTTGTATTTGGAATTGTGGTGCTTGTTATGGCAAGAAGGCTAAACTCACCGCAAGTTGGAAGGAATGAGAAGCATGTTTAAAAAGGCGCTCAATAGCCTTTTCTCCATACTTTTAGTGTTTGCGCTCTTACCAGCTCCTGCATTCGCAGAAGCAGCGGGGGAGTTGACCACTACTACTGCAACCTCCTCAGCAGAGAATGCTCTTACTGATCAGGACAATACTTCTAGCAGGGCGGAAGTTACAACTGGTGCAACCACAACCTCTGAAGAGACGGGTAGTGGTGTTACAGCAACTACAAATGAGACTGACTACCTACACAAAACACTGGACCAGGCAGTAGAAACACTGAACAATTCCTTCTATAAGCCAAAACCTCGCTATGGTGTAGATACTAACCTCAACACCATGGTTGCAGAAGAGCTGCGTCGCATTGGTGCTGGAGAGGTTAACGTTAGAGTGGCATCGGTTCAGATGTCTTCGACAGCTTCATATGCTCATGCAGGTATTTCTACTGATCTTGTAACTAACGGCTCTATTGAGTACTTCTGGATGGATGCGGCTGGTTTTACTAATCAGAGAAGCACCCTTGTTTTGCGACAGGCAAAAGTTACCTTTGAACTTTCCAAAGATGGAAAGACCGTTCAATATACCTGTAACGTTTTAATTCCTTGGGATGAGGCAAAATCTCAGGCACAACTTGCTGGCGTATCCCAAAACCTTGCGCCATCATACGCGGCAGGACAAAATGAATCTTCTGTAACTTCAGACTTTACCCTTCCACATAAGCTTATTTCCGCAGATGGAAACCAACTTTCATGGTCTAAGGTCACTTGGACTAGCTCAGATACCTCTGTCGTTCGCGTTGATGGATATGGTACTGAGTCGTATAAGGCAACAGTTACCCGCGGTATTCGTGACAAGCAGGTCACGCTGACTGCAAATGTTTCTTTGAGCAGCTCCGATGCTCCTCAGACAAGCTATCAGAAAACCTTTACCATAACGGTTCCCGGCGATTCTTCGGCTATTACCGATGCACAAAATAATCTGTTGAGGCGAATTAACAGGCGTTTCTCGGCATCAAGCATTAAAGATGTGTATACCAATCACTCAATTAATGCCCAAGCGGTTGCAGACGATCTGCAGATGCCTACACCAAAGAACTTTGGCCTGGACGGAAAGCGCTATCAATTTACGTACACTTCCTCTAATGCTGCTATTACGTTCAATGGCTATAGAGGAACGGTGTACCAGCCTCTACCTTCTGCTTCCGCGCAGCAGGTAGACATCACTTTGACCGTTACCGATAAAGAAAATCCCGAGGTATCAGTCTCTAAGACTCTTACGGTTACAGTAAGCCCGCTCAATCAGGCTGACATTGATGCAGAGCTTGCTTTGATGAATGATTCAAAGGCTCATTTCTGGGATGCACTTGCTACTCCTTCTGGTCAGCAGAATAAACAAGACAGCGTTTCTGAGTCTCTGGCTACACCAAATAAATTCTATCGTGCTGCAGACGGCTCTTTGACCTGGTCTTATGATGTTAACAACACCGATAAGACCGCAAGTGGTATTGTGCCTTCAGAGTTCCCAACATACGATCCAATGGGTCCTGCTGATCAGGCGCGCACGTACAGCTCTTCTCAGCCAACAATCATTCAGAACGAGAATCTTGTTCTCTCACAGACTCCTGAGTACAACACGTCTGTTACGGTTTCGGCGCTTCTTTCAAGTGCACGTTATTCTCGCTATGCAAGCTTGTATCCAGACAACGAGCAGTTCCAAGCCCTTACTAATCAGAAGGTCTTTGCCACCTTTACCGTGGCGGGCGAGAAGGGCGTTCAATCTGTAGAGGAAGACCCAGATTCAAGTCAACTTGTTTCCGTTACCCTTTCTGTGGTGGGTCTTGATAAAGACGGCAAGCCTCAGCACTGGGCTCCTACCCAGACTATTGAGGTTCGTAAGGGTACAACTGCTGACAAGGTAACGTATGACTACCTGAAGAATAACGGCCTAACCTATGATGCAGCAGGCGGTTATCTGTCTTCTATCACGTCTCCTGCACAGGGACTTACACTTGCAACAGCACAGGTAGATGGCGCCTATAAGTGGTGGCAGTTCTTTGTGAACGGTCAACTTTCGGACAAGATGGCAAACAATGTTACCTTGGACGAAAACACTACTATTACTTGGACATATGGTGGTCAGGATAGCTCTATTCCAACTCCTCAAAATGAGCTGGTTATCAATCCATTTGCCGAGCACCCTAACTACGAGGCATCTTGGAGCGGTTTTGGTAGCGGAAACGGTTCCACTACTACGCAGAGCACTCCAATTAACTCTGCAGCTCTTCGTTGGAGTGTGACTGAAGGAACTCAGAATGCACCTGGATTTGTTTCTGACCAGGTCATTGTTAAAGACACTGTCTATTACGTGAGCGGTTCTACTCTCAAAGCAGTTGACGCTGCAACAGGTAGCCTTATTGCTGAGGCACAGATTGGCTCCAAGGTCTCGTACTTTGCACGTCCTCTGTACGTTAATGGCATGATTGTTGTTGCTACTGATGATGGATGCCTTACCGCATTCTCGGCAACAACTATGGAGTGCATCTGGAAGACAGAGCCGCTGGATACCACCAATGCCTTGCAGTCTGTTTCTAGCCTGACGGTTAATAACGGCACCATCTTGGCTGAGTTTACTAAGATGAGCGGATTTGACGCAGCTGGTGGCTACATGGTTGCTGTTGACGCTACAACTGGTGCGCTTCGCTGGAAGCAGAACGCGCAGCCTGCAAATACACCTGGTGCTACCTCTGGTCAGGCGTCGGGCTATTACTGGTCTGGTGCTGCTGCCTCTGGCTCTGACTTTATGATTGGTGACGAGTCCTCTTCAGTCAGGCTCATTAGCGGAGCAACTGGTGCTATTGAGGCTGAGCTTAATCTTGGCTCACCAATCCGCGCAGGTATTGTTCCTGTCTCCGTTGATCAAAATGGCAACGGAACCTACCTTGCGGTAACTAGAAATGACGGCACGCTGCATCTGATTAGAAGAAATGGTTCTTCTCTTGTTGAGGAGAAGCACGTCAAATTTGCAGCTGAGTCTACCTCTACGCCAACAATCAGCGGCTCTAACGTCTTTGTTAACGGCGTTGATGCTGAGGGCTACGGAACAATCTCCGTCATTTCTCTGGACACCTTTACGGTGACTGACCAGGCTCGTGCTGGAAAGGGTAAGTCTCAGAGCACGCCTCTTGTTTCTGTGCAGCAAAACGGCACCTATGCGTACTTCACCGTAAACGGTCTACCTGGTGGTGTATGGGTCTACAAGCTGGGCTCTGGCCAAGCAGCTCAGATTTACACTCCTGATAAAGACCATCAGAACTACACCACGTCGTCGGTTATTGCAGACTTTGAGGGCAACCTTTACTACACTAACGACTCTGGCACGCTCTTCTCGCTTATTAATCAGAAACCTTCTGGCAACAATACCCATCCATCTGGAGATATTTTCAGCAGGACAGACACAACGTCTACGAATGTACCAGCTCAAGATCCTTCATCTCCAGCTGCACATGAAACTTCCTCTACCACCTCTACGAGCACAGGTGAGGAGGTTACAAAGGCTCCATCTGAGAACAAGACTGCAGACACCAACTCTGATGAGAAACAACTTCCACCTACTGAATACTCAAACAAGCAGGCCGCTGCTCCACAGCAGGTGTCCTCTGCGCCTACCATCCCGCTTTTGAGCATCTTTGGTTTCTTTGCTTCTGGCGCAGTCCTTGCAGTGTTCGTAGCGTTGCTTAAGAAAGAAACCGCTGCAATTCACCATGTTTCCAATGGCCGAGGCCAGGTGAGATAGTGGTTAAGCTCACAAGAGAATCCAAACGGATTCTCTATTTGGCAGCATCAATTGTGTCTCTTTTGTTCATGCTTTTCTTTGCATGGACACTCGTGCAGTATTTCTTTGCGCCCACTTCAAGCACTTCTGCTCAGGAGGCGCCTGCCGCGCAGGGCCAGACAGTAGCAGGTGCTTCTGGCACTCAAACAGACTCTCAGACGACACAGTCGCAAGGAAGTTCTACTTCAGACGCTCAATCAAATGCTGATGCGTCTAAAACACAAGATTCTTCAAATCAGAACACGTCGGAGCCTTCTAACTCTGGTACCTCAACAAACGCGGTAGCTGCTCCTCGTAAAGAGAATGGCGCGCTTTCTGTAAGTGTTACGGTTGATGGATCCGCTGCAAAGGGACCTTCGTTTACTGTGAATCTTCAGGTGCAAGAAGGTACTTCTGTCTATGACGCGTTGCTTGCAAGTGGCGCTGGGGTAAATGCCCGTAGTACATCGTTTGGCATGTATGTTGCAGCAATTAACGGACTTGCAGAGCGTGATCATGGTCCGCAGAGCGGCTGGGTATACTCGGTTAACGGTGTCCAGCCTAACTACACGTCAGACGCATATGTACTGCACGACGGCGATTCGGTTGTTTGGACATACGTTAACGCGGTGAACTAATGAATCCTGCACGCACAAGTTTTTCTCGCCTGCATCCACTTGCTACGATTGCGCTGTTTGGATGCGAGGTTGTGCTTGCTGCTTTTTCCTTTCAGCCTCTTTGCGCGCTGATTGCTTTTGTAGGCGCTGAGGCCTGCATAGTTCAGCTATTTGACATTAAACATGCCGTTAGACAACTTGTTTGGTATGTCCCCATTATTGTATTGATGACAGTTATCAATCCGTTTTTCTCGGCATCTGGGTCTACTGTTTTGTATTCTTTTGGGCACACACAGCTGTACGCAGAGAGTTTTGTGTACGGAGCTACTTCGGGTCTGGTACTTGTAAGCACGTTGAGCTGGCTTGAGTGCCTGTTTGTGGTGGTGTCTCCGCTCGAGTTGTTACAGTGCTCAAGTGTGCGTTTTCCAGGGCTGCAACTGGTCTTGAGCCTTTCTGTGCAGCTTATGCCACAGTTGCTTTCTGACCTTACAGTGGCGCAACAAATTCAGTCGGCAAACACCGCAGCTAAGGCGTGTGATTTTGCAACGCAGTCTCATCTGCAAAGCCGTTTTCCAGGTCAACGCCGTTTTCTGAGTGCGAGAAAAGCTATTGTGCAGACAGCCAGCACAATCAACGCAGTGTGTATGAGCACGCTTGAGAAGTCGATAAGTACGTTTCAGTCCATTGTGTCTCGAGGCTGGGGAATGACAGTACGCAGAAGCAGATGGAACACCCAGGTGCTTGACGCCTACGACACCCTGGCGCTGTTGTCGTTTGCTTTCTTAGGCGTTGTAGCAGCAACTTCTTTGTATATGCTTGTCCAAGCTTGGCAGTTTTACCCCATTATGCCAACGTTTCAACTGAGTTTTTGGTATATGGGGCTGGTGTTATTTGCCGCCTTACCAGTAGTTTTTGTGCGCCTTGATGCCGTCTTATGGGAGCAGTCTGTATGAGCGAGTACCTTTCCTACCAGCAGAATTTATCTACATCTTCAAATAGGGAAGAAGTAGTTCTTGCTATTCAGAATCTCTCGTTTGCATATGCTCTAGCTCCAAACAGCAAGGTCATAGAGGATTTTTCCTGCAAAGTTTATGCAGGTCAAATTAGCCTTTTGTTTGGACCAACTGGTTCAGGCAAGTCAACTATCTTAAGCCTCATTAAGCCCGAGATTGCGCCTCAGGGTAAACAAGACGGTTCCATTATCGTTTGTGGACAAGAGGTTTCTACAATGACGCAGGTGCAGTCTGTGGATACCATTGCTTTTGTGCCACAAGCTGCCTCGAGTGCACTGGTGTGCGAGACACCTCTTAAAGAACTTGCTTTTGGCCTGGAAAATCGAGGTGTTTCTGAGAAAGAGATGCGCCGCCGTATTTTTGAGACGGTCAGTTTCTTTGGCATGGAATCGCTCTTGCATAAACGTTGCAACGAGCTTTCTGGTGGAGAACAGCAGCTTGTTGCCCTTGCTGCAGCGCTTGTCATGCGTCCAAAGCTGCTCTTGCTGGATGAGCCAACCTCGCAGCTGGATCCGTTTGCGCAGAAGAACTTCACCGCGCTCCTGGAGCGCGTCGCGCGTGAGCTCAACGTTGCCGTGCTTGTTGCCACCCACGACGTCACCGCGTTCGAGCACCTCGTAGATACCCGCATCTGCCTCGACGGCGAGAAACCCGATGCACTCCAAGCAGACAGCTCTTCTCGCCAGACGCTCTGTCCTCGCAGCTCAGCGCCCAACCAAGCATCCACTGTGGCCGACAACACGCCCGTGATTGAGTTCAGCGCCGTGACGTTTGCGTATCCTCAGAGCGAGCAACTGGTGCTCAACAAGTGCTCACTTGAGGTCACAGGGCGAGAAATTCGTGCGCTCGTAGGCGGCAACGGCTCTGGTAAGTCAACGCTGTTAAAGCTTGCAGCAGGTATTCTTTGTTCAAGGAGAGGCCACGTCTACAACCAGCTTCAACAGTCCCAGGGGTATATTCCGCAAAATCCTGAGCTGCTCTTTACCTGCCAAAGTGTGGGCGAGGAGCTTACCCAGTGGCAGCAAAGCGGCGCCTATTCTGACCAGGACATTCAAGACCTTCTGAAAGCTTCGGAACTTCTTGCTCGCACAACATATCAGAAGCTTATGTCTTCTCATCCATACGACTTGTCTGGCGGACAGCAGCAACTTTTGGCGCTGGTAAAAGTGATGCTCACAAAGCCGCGTCTGCTCATTCTTGACGAGCCCACAAAGGGTCTGGATGCTCCGACCAAAGAAGCCGTTATTAACCTGCTCTTTTACGCACAAGCAGAAGGCACGACCATACTAGTAGCAACGCATGACATGCAGTTGATATCGAGCGTTGCTGATAACGTTTCTCTAGTTTTTGATGGTCATATCTCTCTGACAGAGCCAACCTCAGAGTTCTTTGCAAACTCGTGGGTGTGGTCGGCGGAATAGGCGTCTAGAATTCCGGCAGCGGCTAGAACTTGCCCGGCGCTTGGCACTGCAGGCATCTAGAACCTTAAGAAAGGCTCCTCATCCTGGCCAAGCTCCTCAAGAAGCTCATCATCAAGATCATTGATGTCGCCAAACTCTTCGTGCTCATGCTCTTCTTCATCTTCCTCATAATCGTGAGAATGCTCATTGAAGCCGTACGCATTTGCTGTTTCATCATCAAGGTCAAGCGTTGGAAGAG
>CALIAZ010000023.1 GCA_938045565.1 uncultured Atopobium sp. | reverse complement strand
GGCCCATACTCGCTTAGCAGGCGAGCACCTTCGGCCTCTCGGTCAGCTCTCCAAAATGGGTGCTTGAGAATGATACCCCGAACTGGCGTCACTCACAATAAGACATTTTACAAAACATGTGAAAAATGCTCAACAACCACGTTTTTTCGGTGAGCGCGAAGTGTCTCCCAAGAAAAACGATTTGCAATTTGTACTGCGGAAAGAGGCTCGTTCTCTTCTGAGAGGCCTACGCAATAAGCAAGAAAGCCAAGAATCTCTTCTGGTATTTTTCCTTGGGATCTAAGGACACCAAGGTCTAGATCATGATTGCGCTTTGAAAGTCGCCTACCATCAGGCGCAACAAGTAAAGGGAGGTGCGCGTACGTAGGATGAGAAAGATCAAGCACGTCTTGCAAATAAAGTTGCCTAGGAGTTGAGGAAAGAAGATCTGAACCTCTGACCACTTCAGTTATGCCCATATCAGCATCGTCTACTACCACGGCAAGCTGATAGGCAAAGACGCCATCTGCACGCTGAACAATAAAGTCTCCGCAGGATTCAGCAAGGTTTTGTGATGTAGAACCGTAGACTCTATCTTCAAACGTGTAGATCTTATTAGGAACTTGTATACGTGTTGCTGGAATTTTATGGGCTGAAAGCTCTTCACGCTCAGATTGGCTGAGGTTGCGGCAAGTTCCGGCATAGACATACGTGCCATCACTTGCATGAGGAGCTTGTGCAGCGTGTAAGTCTGCTCGGGAGCAAAAGCAGGGATACAAGAGTCCCTGCTGCCTCAAATTTAAAAGAGCTTCTTTGTAGATCTCCGTACGCTTGCTTTGGTAATACGGACCTTTGTCCCAAGTTAGTCCCAACCACTGTAAATCATCAAGGAGAAGGGAGGTGTGTTGAGGATTATGAGCACGAATATCCAGGTCTTCGATACGAAGAATAAGGCTGCCATTTTGGGAACGAACACTGGCCCAAGCCATAAGAGCTGAGAAAACGTTACCCAGATGCATTCTTCCAGATGGTGTAGGTGCAAATCTTCCAATGCAAGAACTCATTCTTAGAGATCTCCCGCATAGATATAGGCAAAGCCAAAGCCTTGTCCATTCGCTTTAACCGGAGCTTCATCTTTACAGGTAAGGCCCTTGTGTTGGTAGAAACTAATGTCGCAGTCATCATCTGTTGCAAGAAAGTAATGCTCAGCTCCCTGTTCTTTCAAAAAATTGAGCATATAGGAGAAGAGCATACCGCCAACACCTTTTCCTTGAGCAGCGGGGCTTACGCAGAATAGTGTAATTTCCCATTTAGAAGTTCTGATTCCTTCATTCCAGTATTTGTGAATCAGGTTTGATTCGACGGCACCAAAGGCTTCATAGCCTTCAAAGTCTTTCTGGCTTAAGAGCTTTTTAGCTGTAATGGTTGAGGCATTTTCAAGCTCAACCCATTTCTGTTGATCTTCTGGATCTTCTCCGTTGGAGCAGAAAATAAAGCCAAGAACTGTATTTCCGCTTTTTGCAACAAAGCGATGAGTTGAAACACCAATGTAGTAAGAAATATCAATGGTAGCCAGAGACCTACTGGTTTCTTTAGATTCATCGCCGTCCAAGTACCAGACGCGCTCAACGATTGAGATAAGTTCTGGTAAGTCAGTATCTTCGAAGGGGACTATGATTGGAGTATCGGCAGACATATGAAATAGTTCCTTTCATGCGTTTTTACAGCGGAAGATTATAGAATAGTTTCAAGTTTGTTTACATCTAGTACGTAGTGTTTTGCAGCTGATAGGCTGTAGGTGTTTCTGATAGTAAGTGTCAAACACAAAGGAGCGGCAATGGCTGAGGCCCCTATCAAACGTGCGCTAATCTCGGTAACAGACAAAACAGGTATTGTTGAATTTGCACAGGCTCTTACTAAAGAGTTTGGTGTAGAGGTAATTTCAACAGGTGGAACCGCAAAAATCCTCGAAGAGGCAGGCGTTCCCGTCATCCCTATTGAGTCTTATACCGGATTTCCAGAGATGATGGATGGCCGCGTCAAGACATTGCATCCTCGCGTCCATGGTGGTCTCTTATGTCGCAGAGATAACCCTGGTCATGTTGCAGACGCAGAGAACAATGGTATCGGTATGATTGACCTGGTCTGCGTTAATCTTTACGAGTTTGAGAAGACCGTAGCTGATCCATCAGTGACACTAGAAAATGCAATTGAGCACATCGATATTGGCGGACCTTCAATGCTCCGCTCTGCTGCAAAGAATAATGATTTTGTTACGGTTGTTGTTGATCCAGAAGATTATGGTCGTGTTCTTGATGAGATGCGTTCTTATGACGGTGCAACTACAAGGGCTTCTCGTCAGCAACTTGCTTTGAAGGTATTTAAGACAACAGCCGCATACGACGGCGCTATTGCCGCATACCTTTCTGGTGTAGTTGAATCAGAGCAGAGTAAATTCCCAGAGACTTTGCTGGTAAAGGCAACAAAAGAACAGGATCTTCGTTACGGAGAAAATCCTCAGCAGTCCGCAGCGTTTTACAAGATGCCTGGCGCTCCTGCACACTCTTTAGCAAACGCCCAGCAGCTTCAGGGCAAGCCTTTGTCTTACAACAATTTGCTGGATACCGATGCAGCTTGGGCAGCTGTTCGTGAGTTTGATGATCCATCAGTCATTATTTTGAAACACCAGAATCCTTGTGGTTCTGCAACAGCAGAAAATGTTGTTGAGGCATATGACCGAGCATTTGCTTGCGATCCACTTTCTGCCTTTGGTGGAATTATTGCAGTAAACAGAGAGGTTCCGCTGGAGTTTGTTGAGCACTTTGCAGATATCAATAAGCAGTTTGTTGAGGTTCTTATTGCACCAAGCTTCACAGAAGAGGCTCTTGAGCGTCTATCAAAGAGAACAAATCTTCGCGTCTTAGCTACAGGCGGAATCGATAGAAGTCGTGAGCTCGAAATGAGAACTGTTGACGGTGGATTGTTGGTGCAAGACCTTGATCATGCAGACGAAACCGCAGAGAGCTTTGAGGTTGTTACTAAGCGTCAACCAACTCCAGAAGAGCTGAGTGATTTGGTATTTGCTTGGAAAGTTTGTAAGACCGTTAAGTCAAACGCCATTTTGGTTGCAAAAGATCAAGCCGGAATTGGTATGGGACCAGGCCAGCCAAACCGTGTTGACGCCGCTCTTCTCGCGTGCGAGCGAGCTGAAGCAGCTTGCGAACGCATGGGAATTGATTCAAAGAACCTCGTGGCTGCATCTGACGCGTTTTTCCCATTCCGAGATAACGTTGATACCTTGGCAGCCCATGGCGTAACAGCCATTATTCAGCCAGGCGGATCAGTCAGAGATGATGAGTCTATTGCCGCTTGTGATGAACATGGTATTGCAATGGTGTTTACAGGAAAGCGACACTTTAGGCACTAATCTGCTAAGTCGGGATTAGCACTTCATTTCATAAAAAGTTGGGGGAGGACACTGTGGACCAGGAAGAGTTAGAAGCGGCTCAGAGGTTTGAGCTTGATAATCCAGAACTTGTTTGTCGTTGGAGACTGGCTGGAGGTGTTCTCCCTCTTGATAACAGGCATTTACGTGCGCTGAGTAGACGAGTTGTTGCTCAAAAAGATGTTTCTCCGCACTTGATTGCTTGGGCTAAGCAGCACATTGAGGGAACGCTCAAAGAGGGATCGCAAGAATATCCAGACGGCGTTCTTATGATTTTGCTCGAGAGCAATGGTCAGGCCGCTATGACAGTTGGTCCTTACCAGTCTTTGGAGGAGAGCTCTGTTCTATCTCTTGCGGGCCGCGCAAGAATTTCACAGCGAGAAGAGCAGCAAACTCATTGTGCACCAGAAGTGCTTTGGCTAGTAAAGAACGGAAAGCTTATCGCAGGCATTTCAGAAGAAAGCGTTCGATCAGGAGCCACAAGTCTGGTGCTTGATTTGGCACAAACCTTGCATGAGCCAACTGAGTTTAATTCAGATGTTGTCGCACAGGTATTTGATGGAACTGCTGATTTTGATGAAGCCTTCCTTACTTCAGATGAGCATGGAGTCATTTGTGCCTCTGATGCTGAAGGTGAGATAGGAGAGCGTTTCTTATTTGGTTATAAGAAGCTTTGTGAGATTAAAGCGTCTAAGTAATTAATAGAGATATGACGCTAAAGTTTGGCTATTAAAAAAGTACTCAACGTGCAGCAAGACTTCTGTGCGTTGAGTGCTTACGTAAAAATTTGTCTAATTTTCAGACAGATGGCTGCTTGCGCACTTGAATATTTTGTCGATTTACAAAAAAGTTGTACTTTACCGTTATGTTTATTTTGCAATTCCGCAGGTAGAAAATCCTACCTGAAAATAGGTATTTAATGGCTCATATTTCTGATTTGTTTCATTGTTTTTTTGCGCAATAATAAAAGCATTATGCGACCGCTGCCGGCCGAACTATGAAACTTGTTTCCGTAGTCACCCAGGGTCTACAGCTTTATTTTGGATCGCACAGACGCATACTGTGAGAAATCACAGATTAGGCAAGGAGAGGAAATGGCAAGAAAGTTTAAGTCCATGGACGGTAACAACGCCGCGGCTTACGTGTCGTATGCGTTTACCGAGGTAGCGGGCATTTACCCAATTACCCCATCAAGTCCAATGGCAGACTATGTTGACCAGTGGTCCGCCCAGGGTGTAAAGAACATCTTTGGTACAACCGTCAAGGTTGTCGAGATGCAGTCCGAGGCTGGCGCAGCTGGTGCTGTTCACGGTTCTCTTGGTTCAGGCGCTCTGACCACCACCTACACCGCTTCTCAGGGCCTCTTGCTCATGCTTCCAAACATGTACAAGATTGCCGGCGAGCAGCTTCCTGGTGTTTTTCACGTCAGCGCACGTACCGTTGCAACCCATGCACTGAACATCTTTGGCGATCACTCTGACGTTATGTCTGCTCGCCAGACTGGCTTTGCACTTCTCGCAGAAGGCAACGTCCAGGAGGTTATGGATCTGGCTCCTGTTGCTCACCTCGCAGCAATCAAGGGCAAGGTTCCATTTGTTAACTTCTTCGACGGCTTCCGTACTTCTCACGAGATTCAGAAGGTTGCTGTTTGGGATTACGCTGATCTGGCTGAGATGTGCGACATGGACGCTGTTCAGGCATTCCGTGATCACGCACTGAATCCAGAGCACCCATCAAGCCGTGGTTCCCACGAGAACGGCGATATCTTCTTCCAGCACCGCGAGGCATGCAACGAGGTTTATAGCCAGCTGCCAGCAGTTGTTGAAGACTACATGAACCAGATCAACGCTAAGCTTGGTACTGACTACGGTCTGTTCAATTACTACGGTGCAGAAGACGCTGATCGCGTTGTTATCTGCATGGGTTCCTTCTGTGATACCCTCGAAGAGGTTGTCGATTACCTGAACGCTCATGGCGAGAAGGTCGGTCTGGTTAAGGTCCGTCTCTATCGTCCATTCTCTGTAAAGCACTTTGTTGACGTTCTTCCTGAGTCCGTCAAGAAGATTGCTGTTCTCGACCGCACTAAGGAGCCAGGTTCCGTTGGTGAACCTCTCTATGAAGACGTTGTTTCTTCCCTCTATGAGGCTGGTCGTACAGGCATTAAGGTTGTTGGCGGTCGTTACGGCCTTGGTTCCAAGGACACCCCACCATCATCCGCATTCGCAATCTTCGAGGAGCTCAAGAAGGATGCTCCTCAGCGTGAGTTTACCGTTGGTATTGTCGACGATGTTACTAACCTGTCTCTCCCAGAGGATCCTGAGGCTCCTAACACTGCAGCTGAGGGCACCATTGAGTGCAAGTTCTGGGGTATTGGCGGCGACGGTACCGTTGGTGCTAACAAGAACTCCATTAAGATTATTGGTGACCACACCGATAAATATGTTCAGGCATACTTCCAGTATGACTCCAAGAAGACCGGCGGTATCACCATCAGCCACCTGCGCTTCGGTGATCACAAGATTCGTTCTCCTTACTATGTCACCAAGGCAGACTTTGTTGCATGCCACGTTCCTGCGTACATCATCAAGGGCTACAAGATGGTCCGCGACGTCAAGCCTGGCGGAACCTTCCTGGTTAACTGCCAGTGGGATGCAGAGGAGTTTGCACACCACCTGCCAGCAGAGGCAAAGCGCTACATTGCTAAGAACAACATCAACGTTTATCTGATCAATGCAATTGACCTTGCCAAGGAAATTGGTATGGGCAAGCGCACCAACACCATTCTTCAGTCTGCATTCTTTGCTCTTGCAAAGGTTCTCCCAGAGGCAGACGCACTTCAGTACATGAAGGACGCTGCAACTCATTCTTACCTGAAGAAGGGCCAGAACGTCGTCGATATGAACCACAAGGCAATCGACGCTGGTGCTACTGCATTTACTAAGATTGAGATTCCTGCTGATTGGGCTACTGCAGAGGATGCTCCAAGCACAATCACCCTTGAGGGCCGCGAGGCTCTACTCAAGCAGGTTCGCGACATCATGACTCCAGTCTCTCGTATGGAGGGTGACGCACTTCCTGTTTCCGCATTTAAGAACCACGTTGATGGACAGTTCGAGCTTGGTGCTGCTGCTTATGAGAAGCGTGGCATTGCTGTTGTTGTTCCTGAGTGGAACGTCGAGAAGTGCATCCAGTGTAACCAGTGCGCTTATGTCTGCCCACACGCAGTCATTCGTCCATTCGTCCTTACCGACGAAGAGGTCGCTGCTGCACCAGCACAGTCTCAGTTCAAGGATGCCGTTGGTCCTAAGGCTAAGGGCTACAAGTTCGAGATTGCTATTTCTCAGCTCGACTGTACCGGTTGCTCCAACTGCGTCTACATCTGCCCTGCAGACGCTCTGACCATGAAGCCAATCGAGGAGCAGGAGTCCAAGCAGGAGATCTTTGACTACGCAGTCAACTACGTCTCCGAGAAGACCGAGCTTGTCGCTAACAACGTCAAGGCATCCCAGTTCAAGAAGCCTCTTCTTGAGTTCTCCGGTTCCTGCGCAGGCTGCGCTGAGACCAGCTACGGCCGTCTGATCACTCAGCTCTTTGGCGATCGTATGTACATCTCCAACGCAACTGGCTGCTCCTCCATTTGGGGTAACCCAGCTTCCTGCTCACCATTTACTACCGATGCAAATGGTCACGGTCCAGCATGGAACAACTCCCTCTTCGAGGACAACGCAGAGCACGGTATGGGTCTGATGCTTGGTCACCAGGCACAGCAGAAGCGTCTTCTGGAGCTTGCTCAGCAGCTTGTCGACGAGGATGGCGCATCTCAGGACCTCAAGGATGCTGCTAAGGCATGGATTGATTCCGTCAACGACGCAGCTCTCTCCAAAGAAGCTTCTAAGACTTTTGTAGTTGAGCTTGAGAAGTCTGATCTTGCAGCAGCTAAGGAAATCCTTGCTAACAAGAGCTTCCTCACCAAGAAGTCCTTCTGGATCTTCGGTGGCGACGGTTGGGCATACGACATCGGCTTCGGTGGCCTTGACCACGTTCTTGCTTCTGGTGAGGATATCAACGTCTTTGTCTTCGATACTGAGGTTTACTCCAACACTGGTGGTCAGTCTTCTAAGGCTTCCCGTCTTGGCCAGGTTGCACAGTTCGCAGCAGCTGGCAAGGACATCAAGCAGAAGAACCTTGCTGAGATTGCAATGACCTATGGTTACGTCTATGTTGCTCAGGTTTCCATGGGCGCAAACCTCCAGCAGACTCTTAAGGCAATTGCTGAGGCAGAGGCTTATCCAGGACCATCCCTCATCATCGGTTACTCTCCATGCGAGATGCACTCCATCAAGGGCGGCATGGCTCATGCACAGGAGGAGATGAAGAAGGCAGTCGAGACTGGCTACTGGAACCTCTATCGCTTCAACCCATCTGCACCAGCAGGTAAGAAGTTCACGCTTGACTCCAAGGCACCTAAGGGTGGCTACCAGGAGTTCCTGATGAACGAGGCTCGTTACAGCCGACTCACCCGCGAGTTCCCAGAGCACGCAGAGAAGCTCTTCAAGGAGAACGAGGAAGCCGCAATGGCTCGCTACGATCACCTTGTACGCCTCTCCGAGCTCTACGCAGCAGAGAAGAAGGAGCAGCCTGAGGAGTAAGGCAACTTACTTTCACGTAGCTTCAGCCGAGCCAGGATATCCTGGCTCGGCTTTTTTATGCAGCATTTTTGGCGAGAGACCCTATGTTCTTCAAGCTCTTCTCGCGAGGTGATAAACTAGAGAGACTTTGCTCACGATGGGAGTTACTGTGGCACAAAAAAAGAGCAGACTATTTCCTGTAGCTTTTCTCGCTGCTAAAGCAACGCTTGCAGCGCTTAAATTGACTAACCATGAGGGCGGAACGCTGCCAGGTTTTATTGCCGAGGGCATTGATCCTGCATTTTTGGGAGACATTGCTAAGCCAGAGCAGATTGTCTTTATCACCGGCACAAACGGTAAGACAACCACCAACAACCTGCTCAACGATCTTCTCGCTGATAATGGCTATCAGACCGTTACCAACCGCGTTGGTGGCAATATTTCCAGCGGTTTTGCAAGCTCGTTTGCAAAGAACGCCACGTGGAGAGGCACTTCAAAGACTAAGCTCGCAGTTATGGAGTTCGATGAGCTCTCGGGACCTCGTATTTTCCCGTACCTGCAGCCTGATATTTTGTCCGTTACGAATCTTTTCCGCGATACGTTTTCTCGTAGCGCAACTCCAGACTACGTGTTTGACGTTATGGATAAGGGCATTCCTGCTTCAACTCATCTGATTTTGAACGCAGATGACATGATTAGCTGCAGACTTGCTCCTCAGTGCACTCATCGTACGTATTACTCCATCGCAAGGCTGGCAGAAGATACTGCAGAGCCTGTAGGCATTGTTTCGGACCTTACCGCATGCCCTAAATGCGGCGGCAAGCTCAAGTGGGATTATGCTCACCTTAGGCATCTTGGCCATGCAACCTGCGAAGAGTGTGGCTATACCAATCCAACGCCTGACTACGAGGTTATCTCGGTTGATCCAGAGACTGGCAAGTTTGTGGTCAAGGAGCACTGCCACGAGGGCTCACCAACATACGAGTACAAACTCAACAGCTACTCGATTGTTAACCTCTACAACCTGTTTGTAGCTATTGTTACCGCACGCGAGATGGGTCTTGCACCGGCAACTATCGCTGCATCTCTGCAGCGCGTTAACATCGCTTCTTCCAGGTACAACGAGATCGACTACAATGGCCGCCGTCTTATTAGCATGGCCTCAAAGGGCGAGAATGACACGGCTACTTCCGTTACTATTGATATCCTGCGTAAACAGCCAGGTGATAAGGCAATTATCATTATGATCGCCGATGCGTATATGGCAAAAGCAAAGGACCAGACAGAGTACATTGGTTGGTACTACCAGACTGACTTTGAGTTCTTGCAAGATCCAAGCGTTAAGCAGGTCATTATTTACGGTGATACGTCGCTTGACCTGCAGCTTAGGCTCAGGCTTGCGGGCATTGATCCAGCTAAGACTTTTGTAGCAGACTCTCCAGAAGAGACAGCTGATTTGGTTGATCTTGACGCTTGCCAGCACGTTTTCTATGCACACGGCCTCTACAACGGCGGTATTGCTGATATCAGCAGAAACCGTATCATTGAGCGCTTGAAACAGATGGAGGCCTCCCATGAGTAATCCAGCAACTAAGATTGAGATTCTCTATCCAGAGTACGGTAATCAGGGTGGAGACAACGGAAACGCTCTCTACCTGGAGGCCTGCCTTCCAAAAGAGAACTTTGTATACACTTCTCACGCAGCAACACCTTACTTTGTGGAGCATGCGCCATCGGCAATCATCATGGGTGGCATGACAGAAGCCCAGCAAGAGCTTATTATTTCTCGCCTTATGCCTTACAAGGACAGGCTTGCTGAGCTGGCCGATCAGGGTGTTCCTATGCTGTTTGCCGGTAACGCTTCAGAGATTTTTGGCCAGAAAATCGTCAATCCAGACGGCTCCGAGATTGAGGGCTTGGATCTCTTCAATTTTGTAACCACTCGCTATATGCCACAGCGCTTCCATGACGTTCAGGTGGGAGAGTTTGATCCTGGTAACGGTAAAGAGCCGTTTACTGTTGTGGGCTTTAAGATGCAGTTTACTCTTACTGAGGGAGATAACTCTAACTGCTACTTCCTTAAGAATAAGGTTGGATTTGGCATCAATAAAGAAAGCAAGTTGGAGGGTTTCCGTCGCAAGAATGCTATTGCCACTTGGCTTATTGGTCCGCTGCTTCCGCTAAATCCCTATCTCACACGTTGGATTTTGGATATGGCAGGCGAGGAGGACACCCCTCTTGCCTTTGAGGAAGAGGCAGTTGCGGCATATCAGAAGCACGCTCGCGAGATGGTCTATCCAGGAATGCACCTGCATTACTAGTTATATGTCTGCGCTGCTCATTTGCTCATGTATGCGTTTCGTCGTATCATGAACTAAGTTTTTAGAGTTAACAAGGGGATTGTTTTGCCACAGGTTTCTTCAACTTATGCAACAAAACAGCGCGCTCAGCGCCTTGCACGTATCGGTATCATTGCAGCTCTTTATGCAGCACTTACTCTTGCAACCCTTCTCTTTTTGGGTGGTCTAGCCTGGGGTCCTGTGCAGTTCCGCATTTCAGAGGCAGTTGTTGTTCTTGCGCTCTTTACCACTGACGCAATTCCAGGACTGACACTTGGTTGCGTCATTGCTAACCTTGCAAATATGGTTATTTCTGGCACAGGTGCATTGGGGCTGTTAGACGTGGTCTTTGGCTCCTTGGCAACTGCCCTTGGTGCATGGTTTACCTGGAAAAACAGGAAGAATGTACCACTTGCGCTTCTAGGACCTGTGCTTGCAAATGCAGTAATTGTTTCTGCATATCTTCCCATTTTGCTTCAGGGCTTGGGATTCTACACAATTCCATTTACCACTATTGAGCTTGATGGCTCATATCCTCTTATGTTCTTGTTTGGCTTTATTACTACAGGACTTGGAGAAGCTGTTGTCCTCTATGTACTTGGTGCTCCTTTAGCTCGCGCGCTTAAGCATTCGTCTTTACCACAGCAGCTTGCTTCTGAGGATTCTGCTACAGAGTCAGTGGGGAACTAGACAGCCATGCAGAGACTTGCTCAGTACATACAGAGGTCAACCAGGGTAGTCCTGGTTCTTCTCGCCTGTGTATTGCTGGGTCTGCTCTCTTGGAGTGTCATGGCAGACAACCTGTTTGCAGCTCTTGTTGCAGGCGGAGGACTTGCCACGGTCATTGTTTTTGGCGGCACCACTCAGCCGGGTAACGAGCACGCTCGGTCTCAGGCAACAGAGAGAACACTTGAGGTGGCCTCTAAGACGCTTAAAACGTTACGCGGTGGATTGTCACAAGAAACAGCGCCAACCATCTGCACGTTATTGCTTTCAGAAACCTCTGCTGCTGCTATCTCTATTACTGATACAGAGTATGTGTTGGGTTTTGAAGGAGACATTGCAACCACCCATATGCCTGGTTCAAAGGTAGTTGGTCCTGCAACTGAGGTTCTGGAAAGTGGCCGCATGGAGACGTTTGTCTCAGTAGATAGTCGTCAGCAGGTACTGCAAAGGCGAGGCGGCTTTGGTAATGGCGGCAGCTCTTTTGGCATCATTGTTCCGTTGATTGTTCAAGATCGTACGGTCGGCACAATCAAACTCTATTATCGTCGCGGTATTGAAATTGATCGCACGCAGCTAGCAATCGCAGAGGGTTTGGGCGAGCTTCTCTCCACGCAGCTCTCCTCGTACGAGCTTGATCGTCAGGCAGAGTTGACCGCTCGTGCTGAGGTTAAGGCTCTGCAAGCACAAATTAATCCGCACTTCTTGTTCAATACGCTTAATACCATTGCATCTCTTACGCGTACAAGCCCCAATAAGGCACGTGACCTGCTTCGCGAGTTCTCTGTGTTTTATCGCCGCACGCTTGAGAGTTCGCAGGGTGCACTTATTCCACTTTCTCAGGAATTGACACAAACGCGCAGGTATTTGACAATTGAGAAGGCTCGTTTTGGAGAAGAACGTATCCAAGAGTCCGAGCATGTCGATGAGGGATGCGAAGACGTTCAGGTTCCGTCTTTTTTGATTCAGCCTATTGTTGAGAATGCCGTGAGGCATGCCATGAAAGATGAAGGCGCGCTTCATATTGACATCCACGTCGCACGCGACGAAGATGATATCCTTATATCTGTTGCTGATGATGGTCTTGGAATGGATGAAGAGACTGTTTCTCGCTTGCTTAATGGCCAAGGTCCTACCCCGCAGGATTCTTCGGGGAGAAATGGGGGCACGGGCATTGCCATTAAGAACGTAGCTGAGCGAGTTGAGCGCTTCTACGCCGCTGGATCTGGCATGGAGATCATGTCTAAGCCAGGCCAGGGTACGTGCGTGACACTCAAGCTTGCAGGTGCGGCACTGCAGGCAACAGCATAGTAGTAGACGGTTTTGCTTAACGCTGTGTTAGGCCGTTGGGAGATGAATGACATGCGTGCCATGATTGTTGATGACGAGGCTCCAGCCCGTTCTGAGCTCAGGTTCTTGCTTGAGGAGACCGGTCGTCTCGAGGAAATCATTGAGGCCACAAGTGCAAGGGATGCGGTCGAGAAACTCATGGAGTCTCGCGTTGAGGTTATGTTCCTTGATATCTCTATGCCTAAGACAAATGGAATGCAGCTTGCAGAGGCTCTTCACAAGTTGAAGAATCCTCCTCAGATTGTGTTTGTCACTGCTTATAGCGAGTACGCACTAGATGCCTTTGGCGTTAATGCCGTTGATTACCTGATGAAGCCCGTTGAGACCGAGCGTCTTGAGCAGGCCCTTGATAAGGTTGAGGAGCGTCTGCGTCCTCAGTCTCCTATGGCAACTATTGAGCGAATCCCTGTCATTAAGAGCGGCAGCAAAGTTCTTGTTCCTATTGATCAGATTCGCTTTATTGAGGCAAAAGACGATTACTCCTGTATCTACACGGAAGATGACCGTTTCCTGTCTACTATTTCTTTGCAGAAACTTGAAGAGCGCCTTGCTCCACACGGATTCTTCCGCATTCATCGTAGCTTTATCGTGAATCTTGAGTATGTTGACGATGTTGAGGTTATCTCTGCTGGTATCCTACAGTTGACTATTCAAGGATTTGAGGAGCGTCACATTTCGGTTTCTCGCCGTCGTGTGGTTGCACTCAAGCGAGCATTGGGACTGTAGAAGTTCAAAGGGTTTCTCGCCAGTAGCTAAAAGCGCACGTAGGAGTTTGGTATGGCACTTGTAAGGTTTGATGTAATTTCAGATACGCATGGGTATTTGTCATCTGAGTTGCTTGAAGCTCTGCAAGGCGCCAACTACATTGTGCATGCAGGGGATATCACTTCAAACGCTGATTATCAGACGCTCCAGAAGATTGCTCCGGTAAAGCTCTGCCTGGGTAATAATGACTTTTGCTACAACTATGGCCCCATGGTAAAGAAAAAGATTATTTTCTTTGCGGCCGGCTTAAAGTGGCAGGTATGCCATTATCGCGAGAGGCTTGACCTGGTTAAATGCAACATTGCTATCTGTGGTCACACGCATAAGCCTTTTGTACAGCGCGACGAGTGGACCAACACGCTTGTAATGAATCCAGGAAGCCCTACGTATCCTCGCGGTCGCGAGGGCGCAACTATGGGACGCATTATTGTTGATGAAGAAGCGGCCCAGGTAGTCAGCGCAGAGATTATTAGTCTGTCTTCGCTTGAGGTACTTTCTTCTTGTAAATAAGCGATGGAATCATCAGCTTGGTAAAGAGTACCAGCCATACAAGGGCAAGCGAGAAACCACCAATAACGTCGGTGGCGTAGTGTACACCTAGATAAATTCTGCTTACGCCAATCATAATGATGATAGCGGAGAAAAGACCACACCAAATCCAGCGCTGTAGTTTGTCTTTCTCATAATGCCAGACAAGCCAAATAAGTAGGCCATAAAAAGCCATCGAGAACATCGAGTGGCCCGAGGGGAAGCTATAACCGGTTTCAACTACCAGCCTAAAGCCATCGGGACGAGGGCGCTGGACAATGGCCTTAAAGATAAGGTCAACAATAACAACACCGCCAAGGTTAATAGAGGCGAGTCTGCCAACACTTGGTCCTGGTGCAAACGCGGCAACCACAATAAGCATGACAATAACGGTGACAGGACTTGCAAGGCCAGAGAACCCCTCCATTATCTCTGTGAGAAGAGGAGTTCTCAGATGGACCACAAAAAGCCTGTAGGCAAAGTGATCAATGCCAATGACGTCGCCTTCAGAGACGTCAATCAACAGAAAAATAAAAATTGCTGAAGAGACAAGCAGAATGATGGTAGAAAGGCTAGAATGCAGGCGCTGTAGAAAAAGGCGCTTACGAACTCCTTTTAAAAGTCCTGTCTGTTGGGCATCAAGGCTTTTATCGGCCATTAGTTCTCCTTGCAACAAAAAGGCGGCACGCCGATAGACGTACCGCCGCTTAGTTCAATGATAAGCCAGCGCAGCCGCGTGGCACACAAGAACTTACAGGTTAGCGTTGAGCTCAGAAACGAGGTCAGCCTTAGGAAGGTTGCCAACCATAGTGTGAACAGGCTCACCGTTCTTGAAGAGAATGAGGGTAGGGATGGAAACGATGCGGAAACGAGTTGCAAGATCTGCCTCGTCATCAACGTTTACCTTGTAAACGTCAAGCTTGTCTGCCATCTCATTGCCAACTTCCTCGACAACTGGACCAAGAGCACGGCAAGGACCGCACCAAGATGCCCAGAAATCAACAAGAACAGGCTTGTCTGCGTTTGCAAGAACAGAATCGAACTCTGCAGTAGTAAGCTGCTGTGCCATAACGAACCTCCAGTTACATACGGCCTTTAGGCCATTTAATTTCAAGCACTAGCAAACTTATCCCCAAATTAGAAAAGTGTATACACATAACTTTATAGACTTGCTCAAATTGTGAATTACGTGCATAGTTGGCATATACGAAAGAGGTGCGCATGCCAAGCGAAAGATCTATGCGAAAAGAAGCCTACATGGCAAAAACAACGCATGAGTTTGGAGATTTTGCTGCTCAGGGGGTGTGTATGGCAGGCAATGCTTTTGCATCGGTTCTATTAATAAAAGGGCAAGAAGACTTTGAAGAAGCAGAACTTTCCGCACTTCGAGCCTCTCTAGAGCATTTAGGATATGCACCTGAGGCATGGGCCACCTTACTTACCACCACAAAAACAGGAGATCCTATTAGCCCTCAGCTTGTAAGGCAGGCGATAAGTGCCTTTAGTCCTGACACGGTGCTCTTGGTAAATGACACAGCAGTTGCATCAGTGCGTGAGGCATTTGCAGAAGAGCTTGCCCAATTAAAGACTGATGCTGAGAAGACTTTCTCGCCTCGTGTTCTTGTTCATGTATGTGGAATGCGCATGGTAAATCTTGATAACTTTGCCAGTGCGCTTGATGACCCTCATCAGAAGCAGATGCGCTGGGCTGCAATTAAACAGGTTCCACCTTTGGGAGAGCCCTATTAGTAATGATTTGTCGTATTTTTTACGAAAAACGATATTGTGACGTTTCATGAGCGTTGCTCGGATTATCCTTGAGGTAGTTAAAAGAAGGAGACTGGTATGGCATCACCTACAGCACCAAGCATTTTGCCTACTGACGCAACACAGACTAAAGCTTGGCAAGCACTTACAGAGCATTACACCAGCTTAAAAGATACTAAGGCTACGCTGAAGAACTGGTTTGCAGAAGACCCTCAGCGTGTCCAGAATCTTACGTTTGAGCTTGATCAGTTCCTGATTGATCTTTCCAAAAACCTTGCCACGCAAGAGACGCTTGACCTACTGTGTGACCTTGCAGAAGCGGTTAAACTTGAAGAGCGTAGAGACGCTATGTATGCCGGCGAGCATATTAATACTACTGAGAATCGAGCGGTTCTCCACACAGCGCTTCGTCGTCCCGCAACTGAGGCCGGCACGCTTATTGTTGACGGACAAGACGTTGTCGCTGACGTTAACCAGACGCTGAATAAGATGTATGCCTTCTGCGATCGAGTTCGCTCGGGAGAGTGGAAGGGCGTTTCTGGTAAGCCTATTAAGACGGTTGTAAGCATTGGCATTGGTGGCTCTGATCTTGGTCCGGTTATGGTTTACGAGGCTCTGAAGCCTTTTGCAGACGCAGGTATTACTGCTCGCTTTGTTTCCAACATTGATCCTGTTGACCTTGGCGAGAAAACCGATGATCTTGATCCAGAAACAACACTCTTCGTTATTGTTTCCAAGACCTTTACTACGCTTGAGACACTTACTAATGCTCGTTGTGCTCGCACATGGCTTTTGGAAAAGCTGGCTGAGCAGGGTGTTATTGATGGCTCAGACGCTCAGAATGCAGAGGCTATTCGCAAGCATTTTGTTGCTGTCTCCACTGCACTTGATCTGGTAGAAGACTTTGGTATTGATCCAGAGAATGCCTTTGGTTTTTGGAATTGGGTTGGCGGCCGTTATTCGGTTGATTCTGCAGTTGGTCTTGTACTGGCAATTGTTTTTGGCCCACAGCGTTTTGCAGAGTTCCTTAGTGGCTTTAACGCAGTTGATGAATACTTCAAGATCACTCCTCTGAGGCAAAATGTTGTTGCTCTTATGGGTCTTTTAAACGTTTGGTACGTTAATTTCTTTGGCGCAGCATCTCATGCGGTGCTTCCATACAGCCAGTACCTGCATAGATTCCCTGCATATCTCCAGCAGCTCACCATGGAGTCCAACGGCAAGTCTACACGCTGGGATGGCACTGCTGTTACATCTAACACAGGTGAGATTTTCTGGGGAGAAGCTGGTACCAACGGCCAGCATGCTTTCTACCAGCTTATTCACCAGGGAACTCAGATTATTCCTGCTGATTTTATTGCGTTTGCAAATACCGCTTTTGCTACAAAAGATGCAGGCCTTGATGTCCACGAGCTCTTCCTCTCCAATTTCTTTGCACAGACCAAGGCGCTTGCTTTTGGTAAGACCGCTGATGAGGTCCGTGCTGAAGGAACTCCAGAATGGATGGTTCCTGCACGCGTCTTTGAAGGAAACAGGCCAACTACCTCAATTTTTGGTAAAGAACTTAACCCACGCGCCGTCGGAACGCTCATTGCGCTCTATGAGCATATTACCTTTGTTGAGGGCGTAGTATGGGGCATTGATTCGTACGATCAGTGGGGTGTTGAGCTTGGTAAGCAGCTTGCAAAACAGATTTTCCCTGCAATTCATAACGACGAAGAGCTAGCAAAACAAGACGCTTCCACTCAGTCTCTTGTTGCGTTCTATCGCAAGAACAGAAAGTAGTGCCGCAACGCGTTTTTCTCGCTGTGTAATTTTTGCGTTAGAGTGTGCAATAGGGTAGAGTATCTACAGCGCATTGAGCGGGTGCGGATGACGTGACACCTCGAACCTGGTCAGGGTCGGGAGACAGCAGCCATAAGGGGTCACTCGCGGGCATCCGTTCCCACTCAATGCGCTTTTCTTAGGCGTTGACTTTGCTTGCCGCGACATTTGTCACGACGATTGGACTTCGATGGGTTTTGTAAACTACATCATTGAGCTGCTTAGGGATCCTCGCGCTTTTATTGCTTCAATGATTGCCACTGGCCCTTTTGCTGCGTACGGTTTTGTTTTTCTGATTGTTTTTATTGAGACCGGCGTAGTCTTTTTCCCATTTTTACCAGGTGATTCTCTACTTTTTGCAGCGGGATTTTTTGCACATAACGGCGGCTTTAATATTGTTTTATTGCTTGTTATTACGTGGGCTGCTGCAATTCTTGGCGATCAAATGAACTTTATGATTGGCCACTTCTTTGGCCAAAAAATTATTGCTTCCGGAAAGGTCAAGGTACTTACTCCAGAGCATCTTGAGAAGACTCAGAAGTTCCTGGACAAGCACGGTCATCTTGCAATTTTCTTAGGTCGCTTCTTCCCCTTTATCCGCACGTTCGTGCCTTTTATTGCTGGTATGGGCGGTATGCATTGGCGTAACTTTGGCATTTATAACATCTTGGGTGGTCTAACCTGGTCTACGATGTTTGTACTTCTCGGCTATTTCTTCGGCGGCATCCCTGTAGTTCAGGAGCACTTTGAGCTGCTGATTGTGGGTATTGTTGCCGTTTCAATTATCCCTACAATTGTGGGAATTGTTCGCGGACGTATGAGCAAGGGCGAGAAGAACAACGAAGAAGCCACAGATACAAACGAAGACGAGGCTTAGTAACAAGCTTTCGCACTTCTCGTAATTTGATGATAGAAATCCCGTCAGGAACGACTTGGCCTGACGGGATTAGTTTTACTCTTTGGAGAGCTGGTAGGTATCAGTAAAGGTAACTGTCTGACCGTTTTCTGCGTGAGTGGAAATAAGCTGAGCCACAACGCTTCTGTTGGCAATATCAAACGTGATCTTCAACTGTGGCTTCTGAGGTGTGGCGAGAGCCGCGCTGGAAGCAGAATGAGCATCCAGGTTTGCATTGGTTACATCGACCGTTCCAGAAACCTGGATTTGATCTCCGATAGTTCCTGAAGTTGCAAGAGAGACAGAAGCGTTCTTGAACTCAGTGTCTCCCGGATACCAACGATACGAGGTGTTAAGCGCCCCATGATTGTGAACAACGCCCTCTGCAGTACCCGTAAGCACCAGCTGATCGCGAGAAAAACCTGCAGACGTTACGGTCAACGTTAAAGGATTGGTTCGACCGGCATAGCAAGGGCTTCCGCTGCTTGCTTCGCAGCTGACAAAGGTGCCCTTCCACGTTCCTACGAGCCCGCTGTAGTCGTACTTAAGTCCTGCCGAGGGGTTGGCTGTGTCCAGTGCCCAGGTACCCGTAGAGGCATCAAACGTAAATGAGGCAGTAATATCACAGGTGAGCGAACCAAAGAAGGTTGGTGAAACACCCGACATTCTTACCCAGCAGGTCTGTTGTTCACGATCAAAGCCTGCATCAAGAATAGTAAATGTTGCACCAGAGAACTGTGAGCTATAAGAAATAGCTTCGTTTGGATTTTTCTCGTCAAGCTTAGCTAGTACAGCGTTAATAGCATCAAGGACTTTTGTTGTGGAAACACCTGAAGTTGCCTGGTAGGTGACAGATTGGGTCTCTTCATCACCAATAGCGTTCCAGCCCTGGGTATTTGCGTATCCTAACTTGGAAATCTTTGTGGCAGCAATTGCGTTACCCGTGTAGGTAAGGCGTACGACAGAGTTGGCGTAGCCGGTGGCACCAAACTGAGCAGCATCGCTGGAGATTGCCGTGGTACTTCTGGTGCGAGAAATAACCTCAATGCCCGTAAGGAGTAAGGACTCATCAGCGTCATACTCACCAGGAGTCCAAGCTGGAGCTTCGGCTCGTGTACGAGCGTCAGCGATAACAGTATCAGTTGAAGGAACGTTGCTCACGCGAATAAAGAAGACGATAACCGCAGATAAAAGAGCAAGACTTAAGAGCGCAAGAATGCCAGAAAGCAGGCTGTAGCGGCGTACAAACCTAAAAAGCGCACGACGCCTGCTACGAAGATAGCTTGAGAACGTGTCAGCAACATCTTTTATAGAGGTTGCATCATCGTCAGACGTTGCATTACCCGCGCTAGCAGCGTTTTTGGAAGGAACCTCGGCAACTTTGGACTCTGAGTGTTCGTGGGCGCTCTCTTCAAGCTCTTTGAGGCGAGCTTCTACAGCAGAAAGGTCCTGTGTCAGAGCCGCATCGTTTACGATCTTCTCCAGGTCAGTTGTGCTGTCCGCATCGTTTTCAGAAGAGCCTTCATCTGAGGCCGAGCCGTCCTCGTCCTCTTCGTCTAGACCAGGAAAGATAGGGCTGACAACCTCCATGATGTAGTCTTCGTCAGCGGCAGCCATATCAGCAGCAATAGGGTCGGTGACCTCTTCAAGCTCGTCGGTCTTCTCACCAGCAGTGTCAACTACCTCAGCAGCCTGGCCAGCCTGTGCATTAAGGGTCTTCTGATCAGAAGAGGTATCCTTTGCAGTAGGCGTGTTATCTGGTTGTGAAGTTTTGTTCTTAGAAGTCATGGCGCCTCATTACCGTATGAACCTGCTGTAATTTTCTCACAATTACGTATCTTGTGTACCCTCATCCTGTGCAGATAGGGAGGTATCGGTTTAAAAACCGCCTAGTGGTGGTACACTTCTTTAGTTGAATTCTCACCTCGCAAGCAGCTTTGCAACAGTTTGGCCACATGCCAATGAGCCAAGCGCGCACGGGGCACTTATCTTAGGAGCAAGAATGCGTGACAAGCTAGAAAAAATCGTTGAGGCCTATGCTGAGCTTGAGCAAAAGCTTGCAGACCCAGCCGTTGTCTCTGATCCAAAAGAGTATACTCGCGTAGCAAAAGAGCACTCTAATCAGGCAGATTTGGTTGCTCACGCCAATAAGTACATCACTGCCCTCGATGATATCGAGGCTGCAAAAGAGCTTCTCAACGCTACCTCTGATCCAGAAGAAAAAGAGATGCTGCAGGAAGACATTGCTGCTAATGAAGAGATGCTCCCTCAGCTTGAGGACGAGATCAAGGTCATGCTGATTCCAGGCGATCCAAATGACGAGAAGGACACTATCGTTGAGATTCGCGCTGGTGTTGGTGGCGATGAGGCAGCAATCTTTGCAGGTGACCTCTTCAAGATGTATGAGCGCTTCGCTGAGGCTCGTGGTTGGAAGACAGAGATTCTGTCCAGCTCACCTTCTGAGGCAGGAGGCTTCAAGACTATTGAGTTTAAGGTCACTGGCGATAAGGTCTATTCAGTTATGAAGTATGAATCCGGTGTTCACCGTGTTCAGCGCGTTCCTAAGACTGAGTCTCAGGGTCGTATCCAGACTTCTACCGCAACCGTTGCAGTTCTTCCAGAGGCTGACGAGATTGATATTCAGATCAACCAGGAAGACCTGCGTATTGATACCTACTGCGCATCCGGCCCTGGTGGTCAGTGCGTCAACACTACCTATTCTGCAGTTCGTATTACCCACCTGCCAACAAATACCGTTGTCCAGTCTCAGGACCAGCGTTCTCAGATTCAGAACCGCGAGGTTTGTATGCAGATGCTTCGTGCCCGTCTTTACGAGATGGAACTTGAGCGTCAGCAGGCTGAGCAGGGCGCAGAGCGTCTTTCCCAGATTGGTCATGGCGCACGTTCCGAGAAGATCCGTACGTATAACCAGCCACAGGACCGTGTAACCGACCACCGCGTTGGCTTCAATGGCACCTACAACGGCGTTCTTCTTGGCGATACGCTGCCATCCGTTATTGAGGCTCTTGCTGCAGCGGAGCGTGCCGAGAAACTCGCTCAGGCTGTCTAAGGCGCAAACTTCATGACAGATGAAGTTTGGACAATCCAGAAAATTTTGACGTGGACTACTCAGCACCTGGAAAAGAAGGGTGATGAGCATCCACGTCTTTCTGCAGAATGGCTTTTGTCCGCGGTGACAGGTCTTTCTCGCGTTCAGCTCTACACCAACTTTGATAAGCCGCTTTCTGCGGACGAGCGTACTCGTATGCGTGAGGCAATTAAGCGCCGCGCAGATGGCGAGCCACTTCAGTACGTGACGGGCGAGATGCCCTTTAGACACCTGGTGCTCACGTGCGAGCCAGGCGTGCTTATCCCACGACCAGAGACAGAAGTGCTGGTAGACGTTGCACTGGCAGGCGTTGATTCGGCAACTCCAAACGCTGACGGGGAAGTGTGCGTGCTTGAGGTTGGCGTTGGAACGGGCTGCATATCGCTCTCTATTGCCACTGAGCGCCCGCAAACACGCGTCTACGCTACGGATCTTTCTCCTCAGGCGATTGCGCTGGCAACCCGTAATAGAGATGCACTGGAACTTCAGGAACGCGTGGAGCTCATTGAGTGCGACCTGGTAGAAGGTGTGCCTGCAGAGCTTGCACAGTCCTTCTCGGTATTGGTGTCTAATCCGCCTTACATTCCTACAAGCGTGCTTGAGCAGGAAGTTCCTGCCGAGGTCAAGGGCTTTGAGCCTGAGCTGGCACTTGATGGGGGAGAGGATGGCTTGGACGTCTACAGGAGGTTGCTCGAGGCGGCTCCTCATATGCTTCTACCTGGAGGAATGCTCTGCGTTGAGCTTTACGAGGGACACCTGGATAAGGCGGCACACCTTGCTGAACAGCAGGGAGTGTGGGAGTCTGTTGAGGTCAAAGAAGATCTGACGCACAGGCCACGCATTCTTGTGGCGCGTCTAGCAAAGTAGCACTTCAGACGCTTGGCGAGAAAATCTGTGTAACGCGTATCACTGCGCATCAGACAACATCGCGCAGCACACAACAAAGAGTTGAGGGCTTATGGGAGAGTACATCAAAGTTGATCAGATGAATCCGGATGCATCTGTAGTTTCTTTAGCTGTTGAGGTGGCGCGTCGTGGTGGCGTGCTTATTATGCCTACCGATTCTGTCTATGGCATCGGCGCGGCTGCAACTCCTCAAAACCCGGGTCATAAGCGTATCTTTGAGATTAAACAGCGTCCTTCAACGCAGACGCTTCCCTGGCTTGTGGGCAGCAAATCTGACCTGCAGAAGTATGCGCACATCACACATGACTGGGCAAATAAGCTGGTAGAAGCCTATTGGCCAGGAGCTCTTACGCTGGTGGTTACCGCATCAGAGAACGTTCCCGATGAATATGTCTTACCAGATAACAGGACCATTGCGCTTCGCATGCCCAACTCGCCGCTCGTGTGCCAGATTGCTGAGCAGCTAGGGACTCCTCTGGCAACTACCAGCGCAAATACGCATGGAGCTCCTTCTGCAGTTGATGGATGTGGTCTTGAGGCAGGTCTTGTTGAGCAAGCGGATCTGACGCTTGATGGAGGTCCAGCGCCCCTTGCTATTGCGTCGACCATTGTCGACTGCACGGGCGATGAGCCGCGCATTTTGCGCGAAGGCGCCATCACAACCGAGGATATTCTCGCCACTGCGGGATTTGCAAAATAGATAAAAAATCCTATCCCTTTTATGTGTTTTGGCTGCAGCTTTTGCCTGCATGCGGTACTCTCTATAGGAGTGAATTTTCTGAGGAGGATACGTATGCGTATTGCAGTTGGTTCCGATCACGCTGGCTTTATCCAGAAAGATCCTATCATTGAGCACATTAAGTCACTTGGTCATGAGGTTTTGGACTTTGGTCCTGCAAACGATGACCGTGTTGATTATCCTGATTTTGCAGATAAGGTTGCTCGTGCAGTTGCAGCAGGCAAAGCAGATCGCGGCGTTCTGATTTGCGGAACTGGTATTGGCATTGCTATGACTGCTGATAAAGTCCCTGGTATTCGCGCCACTCCTGTTCAGACCGTTCAGTTTGCAGAGCTTGCTCGCGAGCACAACAACGCAAACGTCATTGGCCTTTCTGGTCGATTCACCGAGCTTGCTGTTAACGAGGCTATTGTGGATACCTTCCTAAGCACCGAGTTTGCAGGCGGCCGTCATACGGGACGTGTCGAGAAGATCATGCGTGAAGATGATCCTAACTTTAAGGGCGTTGACGCTGAGTAAGTAAGCGGCACATAAACAGTGCTGCATAAGTAATACATACGCAAACCTGCAGAGAATGTATGAGCTAGATTAAAGTTATTGACATTCAAATAAAACGCAGGTCAAGCTCTTGGAGGGAGCATTATGGCAGATTACGATGAGTCCAGACTTACGGTTGTTGACCACCCACTAGTTCAGCACAAGCTTCACATTCTTCGTGACAAGACAACTACTACCAAGCAGTTCCGTGAGCTTGTCAACGAGCTTGCAATTCTTGAGAGCTACGAGGCAATGCGTGACTTCCCACTTGAGGATGTCGAGGTAGAGACTCCTCTTGAGACTATGACTGCTAAGCGCATTGCTGGTAAGAAGGTTGCTATTATTCCAATTCTTCGCGCTGGCCTTGGTATGGTTGACGGCATTCTTGAGCTGGTTCCATCTGCTCGCGTCGGTCATGTTGGTATGTATCGCGATCCAGAGACCCATCTTCCTCACCAGTATTACTGCAAGTTCCCTGCAGATATCGAGAACCGCACCTGCCTGGTTGTTGATCCAATGCTGGCAACTGGCGGCTCTCTCACTGCTGCTATTCAGTTCCTGCGTGAAGCAGGTGTCAAGGATATTCGTTGCCTGACTATTGTTTCTTGCCCTGAGGGCGTCAAGGCAACTCTGGACTTTGATCCAGAGGTACGCCTCTACACCTGCACCGTTGATCGTCAGCTAAGCCCAAATGCTTACATTCTGCCAGGCCTTGGTGACGCAGGTGACCGTATTTACGGCACCAAGTAAGGAGTCCCTCGTCCTTCTCGCAAATTAATATAGTTGCGAATACGTACGTTAGTACTTGATCCAGCGCTCACATAACGTGTGTACTGGATCATTTTTTTCAAATCATCACTTTACGAGAAGAAATAACGGTTGTCATATATCAAAAACTTTGCGAATACCAGGGGATATTGATACGACTATTTTTACCTGGACATAACTGTGTTTCTCAAGAAAATAGCAACGTAACAGCAGTTTATTAGTGTTATAGTTGAATGAAACAATAACGGCAGCTAACACGAAATGTGTCAGTAATGTGAGAGTTTGAGCATAAGTCAATTATTTGATTTTGTAATCGTGACTATGCATTCATTTAGTGCTAGTATCGCCGTTCGTCGCAAATATGCACGCCGAGTGGTAGATAATACACTCCAAGTGGCATATTCTTGGCATCTTACGTTGCGTTTCAAGTATGCTGAGCAGTGACGGGCAATCTGAAATGGTTGCAGATTGTATGGGGAGGTTGAGACAGAGTGGATGTTCTTGCGCAGTTGCCAGCAGAGATGGCCGAGCTGCTCGAAAGTTTTTTGCCACACGCATTGGTTGGTAACACCACCTTTGGTTTCACTAACTACATTTTCTATTTCTTGATCGCTGCTGTGATTTTCCTGATTGTCTGCTTTAAGTTTAAGAAGAAGCAGGCAGAGAGCATTGTCCCTAAGGGACACTTTGTTAATGGCGTTGAGTATCTGATTGAGTACATTAGAGATGACGTCTGCAAGGCTTCTCTTGGAGAAACGTGGCGTACACACTTCCCCTTCTTGATCACCATGTTTATGTTCATCCTGATCAACAACATCATTGGCCTTATTCCTGGCGCACACCCAGGTACCGGTACTATTGGTGTTACTGCTGCTCTTGGTCTTTGCTCCCTTGGATACTTTATGTATGTAGGTGCAAAAAAGATGGGCGTTATTGGCTACATCTTGAGTCTTGCACCAAAGGGCGTTAATCCTGTTATCGCAGCAGTTATCTGGGTTATTGAGGTCTTCTCAACATTCCTTCGTCTGGTTACTCTGGCTGTCCGTCTGTTCTGCAACATGTATGCAGGTCACATCGTCATGGGTACGTTTGCAATTCTTGCATCTATGTACTTTATGCCAGCAATTGAGAACTTCTCCGCATCAACAGCTGCTCAGGCAGGATTTTCGATTTTCTGGGTTTTGCTGTTGATTATCATTTATCTGGTAGAAACTATTGTCGCTTTCATTCAGGCATACGTTTTTACCCTGCTCTCCACTGTCTACATCCAGCTGGTAGAGTCTGAGCACTAAGCAAAACGCTTAGTTGGTGGCATTGCCACACTCGTGCCAAACGGCACAAAAGATGAAGTCTTCTGAGTCCACGCTCAGTTGATGATAGGTATGAATATTGGTCGCCTTGAGAGGGGCGAACGAAAAAGGAGGAATCGTGGGTATTTTCGGATATGCTCTTTGCGTTATGGGAGCAGCAATTTGTATTAGCGTCGTAGCAACGAGTGCCGCTAACAACATGGCTCGTCAGCCAGAGGTTCAGGGTCGTCTCTTCACAGTCTTTATTCTTGGCTGCGCATTTATCGAGGCTCTTACCCTGATTGGCTTCGTTGTTACCCTGATGGTTAAGTAAATTACTGTTTGTAACAGCGAAAACGCTACGTTGGAGGAATGCATGAATACGATTTGTAAGGGAGTTAAAAAAGCCAGCACAGTAGGCGCAACTGCTGCTCTACTTGTGGCAATGGCTCCCTCAGTCGCACTTGCTGAAGAGGGTGCAAGTGGTGCCGATATTCTTCTTCCAAAGCCCGCTGAGTTTGTTCCTGCTCTGATTGCGTTTCTGATCATCTTTGCTGTTGTAGCAAAGTTTGTATGGCCTTCCGTTCTACGTATGCTTGACAAGCGTCAAGAGAAGATCCAAGGCGATCTGGACGCTGCAGCAAAGGCTCGCGAGGAAGCCAACAAGGATCGTGAAATCGCAGCAGCTGGTATCGACGCAGCTAAGCAGCAAGCAGACGAGATTGTTTCTGCTGCTAAGCGTGAGGGCGAAGAAGAGCGTGCTCGTATTATCGAGCAGGCAAAGGCAGAAGCTGTCGAGATTATTACTAAGGGTAAGGGCGTTGTAGAGTCTGAGCGTCGTCACGCCATGGCTGAGCTTTCTGATTCCGTTGTTGATCTTGCCGTCGATATTGCCGGAAAGATTATTGGCAACGAGCTTTCAGTAGAGCAGCAGCGTGCTCTTGCCGAAAAGTACCTTGCGGAAGTAGGTACTCCAGATGAGCACTAATAAAGACGATCAAGACAGAAAAGTAGAGGGCTATACCAGGGCACTCCTGGAGGCTGGCCGCGCAGAGGGTCGTGCAACTGCAGACCTCGTACAGGTGCAGCACGCAAAGAAGTTCTCTCCAGAAGTTCTTGAGACTCTTGGTGCTATGCAGGCGAGTGAGGATGTCAACCTTATCAATGATGTTGCCGCTACGTTTCAGGAGCTTCTTGAAGAAGAAGACAAGACACTTACGGTAACGGTAACTACTACAATGCCTCTTGATGATGAGCTACGTGCAAAGGTCACCGAGAAGCTCGAGAAGAACTTCAATACTCAGGTGTATCTCATTGAGCGTGTTAATCCCAAGATTTTGGGCGGCATCGTAGTTGAGGCACGTGATCATCGTTATGATGCATCGGTAAAGACACAACTCACTCACATTAAGAGTAGGCTCTCTTCAGATCACGTTGAAAGTGAATTGTAATGACTGATAAGACCACCATACAGGAAGGAACGCTGAGCTCAGATGCCGTAATGGCACAGCTTAGAGAGCGCCTTTCTAAGGTCAATTCAACCGTATCCCAGCAAGAGGTATCTGCTGTTACTGAGGTGGCAGACGGTATTGCTCGTGTTGCTGGTCTACGCAGCGCTATGGCAGGCGAGTTGCTGGAGTTTACCAGCTCCGTTACTGGCCACAGCGTATTCGGTCTTGCTCAGAACCTTGATGAGACTTCTGTCGGTGCTGTTTTGTTCGGCGAAGTTTCTGAAATCAAGGAAGGCGACGAGTGTCGCACTACTGGCCGTGTTATGGACATCCCTGCTGGATACGACATGCTTGGTCGTGTTGTTAATCCATTGGGTCAGCCTATTGACGGTCTTGGTGCAATCCATGCTACACATCGTCGTCCTATTGAGTTCAAGGCTCCTGGCATCATGCAGCGCCAGCCTGTCTGCGAGCCAGTTCAGACTGGTCTTCTCGCAATTGACGCTATGGTTCCTGTCGGCCGTGGTCAGCGTGAGTTGATCATTGGTGACCGTAAGACCGGTAAGACCGCTATCGCAATTGACGCTATCGTAAACCAGAAGAACACCGACATGGTTTGTATCTATGTCGCCATCGGTCAGAAGGCATCTACAGTTGCAAACATCCGCGAGTCTCTTTCCCGCCATGGTGTTCTTGATAAGACCGTCATTGTTGCAGCTACCGCAGCTGATTCTGCTCCAATGCAGTACATTGCCCCTATGGCAGGCGCTGCTATTGGTGAGTTCTTTATGTATAACGATAAGGACGGCAAGCCTGCTGACAAAGATCATCCAGGCGGACACGTTCTTGTTGTTTACGATGACCTCTCTAAGCAGGCAGTTGCATACCGTCAGATGTCACTGACGCTTCACCGTCCACCAGGACGTGAGGCATATCCTGGTGATATTTTCTACCTGCACTCACGCTTGCTGGAGCGTGCATGTAAGCTCTCCGATGAAAACGGAGCAGGTTCTCTTACCGCACTTCCAATTATTGAGACGCAGGAAGGCGACGTTTCTGCATACATTCCTACAAACGTCATTTCCATTACAGACGGCCAGATTTATCTGCAGTCTAACCTCTTCTTCCAGGGACAGCGTCCAGCAGTCGACGTAGGTATTTCCGTATCCCGCGTTGGTGGCGACGCTCAGGTCAAGGCTATGAAGCAGGTTGCAGGTACACTTCGTCTGGACCTTGCAAGTTACCGTGAGAAGCAGGCATTCTCACAGTTCGGATCCGACTTGGATGCAACTACGCAGTACCAGCTCAACCATGGTGCTCATATGATGGAGCTTCTCAAGCAGCCACGTTACTCAGCTCTGGACGTAGTTGACCAGATTTGCGCAATTTACGCTGCAAAAGAGAACTTCATTGATGACGTTGATCTTGAGAACGTAGCTCTCTTCCGTGATGGCCTTGCTCAGTACATGAGTGAGTATCACCCACAGCTCCGCAACTCTCTGCGCAACGGAAAGATTTCTGATGAGCAGGCAGAGCGCTTGAGTGATCACATTAAGCACTTCAAGGCTAAGTTCTTGGAAGAGCATCCAAACAAGGTTGTGGATGAGGCAGAAGCTAATTCAGATACACCAGGCTCTTTTGACGCAGTAACCCAAGGTTCATTGCAGGAGTAATTATCAATGGCGAACCTTCACGAAATATCGAGGCGTATGAGCTCCATCAGGAGCACCATGCAGATTACGCGCACCATGTCGATGATTTCGACAGCGCGTGTCCGCAAGGCACTTGATAGGGCCGAGGCTGCTTCGCCATATAAGGAAGCTATTACCCTTATGCTTGCAAATGTAGCAAGCGCTAGCTTTAATCCAAAGAAACAGCCTCTTCTTGCTACGCACAAAGTCGAGAAGAACGTACTGTTCTTAGTCATCGCATCTGACCGCGGACTTGCAGGCGGATTTAACATCCTGCCTCAGCGCGAGGTTGAGCATGAGATGGCACGTCTTAAGGCTAAGGGAGTGTCGTCCGAGATAATTACTTGCGGACGCAAGCCAACTGAGTACTTTACGTACAGAAATATCAAGCCCACCATGTCTTATGTAGGCATTTCCTCTGAGCCTACAGCAGACCAGGCTGATCGTATTGCCTCCTACATCATGGACGGCTATATAAAGGCTAAGATTGATCGTGTCGTAATCAAGTACTGGCATGCAAAGAACCGTGTTGACCAAGAGCAGGTTACAGAGCAACTTCTTCCTATTTCGCGCGATAAACTCACGATTCCTAATAAACCACGTACCGAAGAAGCCCTCTCACAGGTGAAGACGTATAACAAGAGTGAATATCACTTCTCGCCATCTGCTTCTCAGGTACTTGATTCGTTGATGCCCGCTTATATCAAGACGGTCATCTTCCACGCACTTCTTGATTCTGCTGCAGCCGAGCATGGTGCACGTCGTCGTGCAATGCAGTCTGCAACTGATAATGCTGAGAACGTCTTAGGCGCTCTTAGCCGTACGTACAATCGCGAACGCCAGGGCGCAATTACCACTGAGCTCAATGAGATTATCGGTGGTGCTGCAGCATTGGAGGATATGTAATGTCAGATATGCAAGTAGAGACTTCTTCCTTTGAGGAAGCTATTCTCAACAAGCGCAATCAGCGCGTTGACGATGGCGTAATCGTTCGCGTAGTTGGACCAGTTGTCGACGTTAAGTTCGACGGACCTGTTCCAAGCATCTATACCGCACTGACGGTAGAGGATGACACGCCTGTCGGTCACGTCAGCACCGTTCTTGAGGTTGAGTCTCAGCTTCACGGTGGTGTTGTTCGTACCGTCGCTATGTCGTCAACCGATGGTCTTCAGCGTAACCTTCGCGTTAAGGACACCGGCAAGCCAATGATGATGCCAGTAGGCGAGTCTACGCTGGGCCGCGTCTGGAACGTCATGGGTCAGCCAGTTGATGGTGGAGAAATTCCTGAAGACGTTGAGTTTTATCCAATTCACCACCCAGCACCTCTCTTCGAAGAGCTCACTACTGAGACAGAGATTTTTGAGACGGGCATCAAGGCAATCGATCTTCTCGAGCCTTATGTTCGAGGCGGAAAGACTGGCCTCTTTGGTGGCGCTGGTGTTGGTAAGACCGTTCTGATTCAGGAGCTTATTAACAACCTGGCTCAGCAGCACGGTGGTACCTCCGTATTCACCGGCGTTGGAGAGCGTACTCGTGAGGGTACTGACCTCTTCCTTGAGATGACTGAGTCTGGCGTTATTAACAAGACCTGCCTCGTCTACGGTCAGATGAACGAGCCACCAGGAGCTCGTATGCGTGTTGCTCTTGCAGGCCTTACTACTGCAGAGTACTTCCGTGATCAGGGCCAGGATGTTCTGTTGTTCATCGACAACATCTTCCGCTTCTCTCAGGCAGGTTCTGAGGTTTCCGCACTTCTTGGTCGTATGCCTTCCGCAGTTGGTTACCAGCCAACCCTGGCTACAGAGATGGGCGAGCTTCAGGAGCGTATTACTTCCACCAAGGAAGGCTCTATTACTTCCGTACAGGCAGTTTACGTCCCTGCAGACGACCTTACTGACCCTGCTCCCGCTACAACCTTTACGCACTTGGATGCAACTACCGTTCTTTCTCGTGCTATTACCGAGCTTGGTATTTACCCAGCAGTTGATCCTCTGGCCAGCTCCAGTTCTGCTCTTGATCCGTCTATTGTTGGTTCAGAGCACTACCGTGTTGCTATGGCAGTTCAGGAGACCCTGCAGGAGTACTCCGACCTTCAGGACATCATTGCAATTCTGGGTATGGACGAGCTTTCTGAGGAGCAGCAGCGTACCGTTGCTCGCGCCCGTAAGATTCAGCAGTTCCTCTCTCAGTCATTCCACGTTGCCGAGAAGTTCACCGGTAACCCTGGTACGTACTGCACCGTTGAGGAGACTGTCCGCTCGTTTGCAGAGATTATTGACGGTAAGTGCGATGACCTCCCTGAGCAGGCATTCCGTTTTGCAGGCACCATCGAAGATGTTCGCGAGCGCGCTGCAAAGATGTCCGCTTCGGATAGCTCACAGAACTAGGATTTCTCATGGCTGAGTTGACTTGTCAGTTTGTCAGACCAGATAAGCTTCTTTACGAAGGAACTGTTGAAAGTCTGATTCTTGCTTCATCAGATGGAGAGTATGGTGTGTGGCCAGGCCACGCACCAGAAATCATTGCGCTTGGCGATGGTGTTGTAAGACTGCACATGCCTCATCCAGAGAATGAAGAAGAATCTATGACCAAGATAGTGATTTCTGGTGGATACGCAGAAATCGATCCAACAGGAGTCATTATCTTGGCAGATCATGCCCGTCGCGTTGACGATATTGATGCAGATGTTGTGCGCGAGACAAGAGACGACGTTATTGACCAGATGCTTTCTCTTCCAGAAGACGATAATCGTCGTGCCTACTACGAAAAAAAGATAGACTGGTGTAATCTACTTCTGAAGCAAGTGGTTGAGGAGTAAAATTCTCTCACTGTCGTTTTCGGAGGTTTATGGACGTCATAAAAGTAGTAGGTGGCCGTTCTGTCACAGGAGAGGTCACTGTAGAGGGTGCAAAAAACTCTGCCCTTAAATTGATGGCTGCAACCATCATGGCTCCTGGTGTTACTACGCTCACTAACGTTCCTAATATTGCAGACGTTCACGTCATGGGCAAGGTGCTCAAGACGTTAGGCGCTCGCATTGAAGTCGTTGGTCTTCACGAGCTCAAAATTGATACCACAGATATTACAAGCTGGGAGACTCCTTACAGTCTTGTTGCACAGATGCGTGCATCAACTGCTGTTTTGGGTCCCCTTATTTCTCGTTTTGGCAAGGCTGTTGTGGCAATGCCAGGCGGTTGTAATATCGGTGCTCGCAAAATTGACATGCACATCCTGGGCCTCGAGGCTTTGGGTGTTGAATTTAAGGTTGAGCACGGCAATATTCACGCAAGCGCTCCTCACGGCATAACCGGCGAGACCGTTTCTCTGGCCTTTGCTTCCGTTGGTGCAACAGAGAACTTGATGATGGCATCAGTTTTTGCCAAGGGTGTAACAGTCATTGATAACGCAGCTCGTGAGCCAGAAATTGTTGACCTCGCTAATATGCTCAACAAAATGGGCGCTAACATTCAGGGTGCCGGATCTCCTGTTATTGAGATTCACGGCGTCACAGAGCTGCATCCTGTTGAGCATGAAGTCGTTGGCGACCGCATTGAGGCTGGTACCTTCCTGGCTATTGGTGCGCTTACTGGTGAGCCTATTACTGTTCACGGTTTTGAGCCAAATCACCTTGGTCTGGTACTTAAGAAGTACGAGCAGATGGGCATTACCATCGAGACTGGAGATAGGTGGGCACGGGCTTCTCGCCAGCAAGATCTTAAAGCTATCGATATCCAGACGCTGCCATTCCCCGGTTTCCCAACAGACATGCAGGCACAGACTATGACGCTGCTTGCTCTGGCTAAGGGTACCTGCATTATCACGGAAAACGTCTTTGAGAACCGCTTTATGTTGGCATCCGAGCTTTCCCGTATGGGAGCAGACATCACCATCGAGGGTCACCACGCTATTGTCCGCGGTGTCTCCGGCTTTGAGGGGGCGCAGGTCAAGTCACCAGATCTTCGTGGTGGCGCCGCGCTTGTTATGGCTGGTCTTGTGGCCGAGGGAGAAACAATCGTTTCTGCCATCCATCACATTGACCGCGGTTACGAGGGATTTGTCGAGAAACTCGTCGCGTTGGGAGCAGATGCTCAGCGCACCACCATTCCAGACGACGACTTTATCGAAGGATAGTTTGTGTCAACTAAACCAAAGCATGCAAAACTGCTCGACAACGGGGCCTCACAGGACACTTCGGCTGACACTGCACAAAATACCGCTACGGGAAGTACCCAAGGTACTGCACCAAGCGCTGCAACCAATACGTCGCAGAACGCTGCAGTTAGCAACTCTCCTTTTAGCCGCACGCAGGCAGAGGGCTACCACAAGCGTCGTAAGCGTGTCTTCAGAAAGCAGATGGTAGTCAGGTCACTTCTGGGCGTCTTTGCTGCTGTTTTTGTTGCCGCTGTGGTGGGCGCAGGTATCTGGTATGCAAGCGTTCAGGCGCAGCTCAATAACTCACAGGTCATTACTGCTGAGCTTCGTCAGACGCTTCAGGAACCTTCTGCACCAAGCGACCCCTATTATATGCTGCTTCTAGGAACCGACGGTCGACCTGGCGAGACTGAATATCGTGCGGATTCCATTATTTTGGCGCGTGTTGACCCTATCCATAAGCGTGTGACTATGCTCTCTATTCCACGAGATACCCGTGTCTTGTGGAAGGGTTCTTACATGAAGATTAACGCTGTTCACTACTATGACGGCGCAAATGGCATGGTACAAGCTGTAAATGAACTGTGCGGCGTACATATTGCCCACTATGCAGAGGTCAACTTTGATGGTCTCGCAGGCATTACAGATGCTCTTGGTGGCGTAACCGTAAACGTTGAGCAGTACATGCGCGATACAGAGAACTTCAGCGACGTTGTTGAACTGTACCCTGGTGTTCAGAAACTGAACGGTGCTCAGGCACTCTTCTTTACTCGTGTTCGCTACGCTTTTGCAGACAGCGATTACACCCGCATGCGCCATCAGAGAACCTTCATCAAGGCTATGATTGCCCAGATTCTGAACACAGGAGACCCTGTAGCCATTGCAAATACTGTCAATTCAACGGCAAGCATGGTTATTACCGATCTCTCTGTCTCAGACATTATTTCTTTGGGCACTCAGATGATTGGCATGAACACTGACAAGGATATCTATACGGCATACGTACCATCCGAGGGAACAGAAATTGACGGTCAGTCGTATGTCATTGCAGATGAAGATGCACTTGCAAAGATGATGAAAGTAATTGATGCAGGAGACGATCCGTCTAGTTTAAACGGACAAACAGATGCCGAGGCAAATGCTGAGGCTGCCGAGAAAAGTTCAGAAGAGTCCTCAGAATCTTCAAACAGCTCTTCTCGCCAGTAAAACTAAGCGCCGTTTTTGGGTATCATTCAAGTGTTAGAAATATTTTCGTTGCGTAGCGCAACTGATTTTGCATGAAAAAGACTGTCAAGCAGTCGTCGGAGGAGAGTTATGGCCAACGATAACGTACAAAACGAGCACACACTGACAAAAGCCGGCGAGGACTATCTCGAGGCAATTTATCGAATTGCACTTGAGCAGCCAGATGACGATAAGAGCGTCCGCTCCGTTGATATTGCCGAGAGCCTTGATGTTTCCAAGGCAAGCGTCAACAAGGCACTATCTCAGCTTAAAGAGCAGGACATGGTTGAGCAGAGCCGTTATGGTCGTGTCACACTAACCAAAGAAGGCGAGGCAAACGCCCGTACCACATGGCGTGCTCACCGTGCGCTTCGCACCTTCCTTGAGGAGGACTTGGGCGTAGACACAGAGACTGCAGATGCAGAGGCTTGCCTTATGGAGCACTCGCTTTCTGTAGACACGCTGGCTAAGCTCATTGAATTCCTTGAGAAGCGTGGAATTGAGATTCCAAGCAAGTAACGTAACCTGGCGCTTATGCAAGCTAGGTACGTATAAAAGCGCCTGTCATTTGAGTTTATCGGCGGCAAAACCGTCATTCTTACAAGCGCACGTTAGGTGTGCAGAGCCAACAGGGCTCATAGGTGAAAGGTAAACACATGAAGGCAATTATCCCAGCAGCAGGTCTAGGTACGCGTTTTCTACCTGCAACAAAGGTAACCCCTAAAGAGCTGTTGCCTGTTTTGGATAAGCCCGTCATTCAGTACGTAGTAGAAGAGGCTCTTGAGTCAGAAGAGGTCGATGAGGTAATCATCATCAATTCTCGCGAGAAGCCACAGATTGAAACCTACTTTGCTGAAGACCAGAAGTTTGAAGCAGACCTTTCTTCTCGTGGAAAGCAAGACCTTGCCGAGAAGGTCCATGCAGCTTCTGCGCTTCCTGTTTCCTTTACTTATCAGGACAATCCACGTGGCCTTGGACATGCAGTACTGTGTGCCGCAGACGGTGTAGGTGATCAGCCATTCTTTGTACTTCTCGGCGATTACTTTGTTCCAGACCGTCAGATGTGCATCCGCATGGCAGAGATTTCTAAGCAGCACAATGGCGCATCCGTCATTGCAGTTGCTCCAGTCCCTGCAGACCAGGTGAATCGCTACGGCATTATCGCAGGTGAGTGCATTTCTTCTCCTTCAGATAACTTTGAGGGCGAGGGTGCTATTTGGAAGATAACAGGCCTTGTCGAGAAGCCCCGTCCAGAGGACGCACCTTCTCATCTGTTTATTGTTGGTCGTTACCTGCTTTCTCCAAAGATTATGGAGCTCCTGGCAACTCAGGGTCCTGGCGCTGGCAACGAGATTCAGCTGACAGATGCAATGGAGCGCCTGCTTGCTGAGGAAGAGATGTATGCGCTGGTAATCGACCCAGAAGAGGGCTGCGATACTGGTACTCCTGCAGCTTGGGCAGCAACTAATGCTCGTATGGCGCTCTCTGATCTGAGCTCTGCAGCAGCATTTAAAGAGGCGCTCGGCAGCTATGCCAACCGCATTGGATAAAAGACCCGACATACTCCGTTTTGGCAGCGATGGCTGGCAAGCTCGCTATGATAAAGGCTTTACCAGGGATAATGTAGTTAGACTTGCAGAGGCCCTTGGTACTGTCTGGTCACAGGAGCTGTCTGGCGGCATTGTGTTTGTTGGTTTTGACACACGCTTTGAAGCAGATTCGTCTGCTCTTGAAGCCGCCGCAACATTGGCTTCCTTTGGACTAGACGTGCGTGTTTCTGAGACTTTTTGCCCCACTCCATCTGTTTGCTGGGCCTGCGCGCATCATAATAATGTAGCTGGTGGCCTCATTATTTCTGCAACTGAGCTTTCCTGCGAATATTGCGGCATGATTATTCGCGCTGCTAATGGAGGTCCTGTTTCTCGCGATTTTCTTCAGCGCGTGGAATCCGCAACGCCGCTTGAGCCAACAGATCAGCGTGGAACTTTTACCACAACAGATATTGTGACGCCTTATAAAAGTGCGCTACTTAATCAGATTAATATGTCTGTTATTAAGGGGCTGCGCCCTAGCGTGGTAGTTGATCCTATGTATGGCGCGGCAACAGACCTGCTTGCTGATGTACTTTCCGCAGCTGGATGTGTTGTTCATCAGATGCATCAAGGTCCTGTCAGGGATTTTGGTGGCATTCACCCACAACCAGCGGATCCTTGGGCCGATGAGTGCTCTTCGATGGTGGTAAGTCGTCACGCTCAGCTGGGCCTCTTGGTTGATTGCGACGGAGACCGTGCTGCTGCTGTAGATGAGACCGGTCGACTTCTTAGTCCACACGAGCTTATCCCGCTTATCACTCGCCATCTTGTGCAAAACCGCAAGCAGACTGGTCGAGTTGTTTCTACGTTAACTTGTTCCGCAATGGTATCCAGGCAAGCAGCTCATCTTGGACTGGAATCTGCAAGCGTGCCTGTTGGATTTGCTCGACTCTATTCAGAGATTGAGCAAGGAGACGTTCTTCTCGCCGCAGAGGAGTACGGTGGAATCTGTATCCCAAGCCACCTTTTGGAGCGAGACGGCCTGCTTGTGGCCCTGCTTGTCGTAGAAATGCTTGCATACACCCACAAATCGCTTGCACAGCTTGTTGCTGAGGATGAGGCTGAGCTGGGTCGCATGTGCTATAGCAGGCGAGGAGTACGACTTGATGCCGCAGCTACTCAAGCATTCAGGAACATCCTTCCAGGTCTTAATCCAGAGAACGTTGCAGGCAAAGTTCCTGTATCGGTAAGTCATGCTGATGGCCTTAAGCTTCAATTTAAAGATGATTCTTGGGTGCTTATCCGTCCTTCTCGTATGGATGCCCTGGTACGCGTGTATTCTGAGGCTGCCAACGAAACGCTGCGCGATCAGCTCCTTGACGCGGCTTGCCAGATTGTAAAAGACGAGATTTAGCCCAAACAAAGCGTGTCGAGAAAATCGTTTAAAAAGTCATCACACAAGGCAGCGCAAGAACGCATAAAAAGACACTACAAAAGGCAGTGTAAAAACGCGCAAGAAGACAACGTCAAAATCGCGTAAAACTCGAACGAAGATAATGCCAAAAATGCGTAAATAGCTAACGAAAAAAGACAACACTATATATAGGTGAAAAATATAGTGTCACTACAAGGCAGCAGGAAAAATTTAAAGCTGAATACCCGCAAAAGTTCACTAAAGACTACGAATTGTGTAGAAATTATGGAGGAATTAAGAAGATACAAAATCATCTTCACAAACGAGTCGTAAGTGCGTATAGTTATTCCCCGCGCCGCGCACCACGCAATGTGAAATCGCAGCGCAGCGAACCTTGAAAACCGGATACTGCGATCGAAAGATCAGCAAAGACAGACAAGCGAAATTCGAATTTGAACATTTTGTTCAATAGTCAATTCATAATTTCAGCGAATCCGAGATCAGCGGGATTTTAGAGACGTGGATTCAACTCAACTTTAAATTGTACTGACTTTTAGTCAGTTAAATTTTTGAATGGAGAGTTCGATCCTGGCTCAGGATGAACGCTGGCGGCGCGCCTAACACATGCAAGTCGAACGATTAAAGCACCTTCGGGTGTGTATAAAGTGGCGAACGGCTGAGTAACACGTGGGCAACCTGCCCCTCTCATTGGGATAGCCACGGGAAACCGTGGATAATACCGAATACTTCGAGACTTCCGCATGGAAGACTTGAGAAAGCTCCGGCGGAGAGGGATGGGCCCGCGGCCTGTTAGCTTGTTGGTGGGGTAACGGCCTACCAAGGCAATGATGGGTAGCTGGGTTGAGAGACCGACCAGCCAGATTGGGACTGAGACACGGCCCAGACTCCTACGGGAGGCAGCAGTGGGGAATCTTGCACAATGGGCGAAAGCCTGATGCAGCGACGCCGCGTGCGGGACGAAGGCCTTCGGGTCGTAAACCGCTTTCAGCAGGGACGAGGCCGCGAGGTGACGGTACCTGCAGAAGAAGCCCCGGCTAACTACGTGCCAGCAGCCGCGGTAATACGTAGGGGGCAAGCGTTATCCGGATTCATTGGGCGTAAAGCGCTCGTAGGCGGTCTGTTAGGTCGGGAGTTAAATCCGGGGGCTCAACCCCCGCTCGCTCCCGATACCGGCAGACTTGAGTTTGGTAGGGGAAGGTGGAATTCCTAGTGTAGCGGTGGAATGCGCAGATATTAGGAAGAACACCAGTGGCGAAGGCGGCCTTCTGGGCCATAACTGACGCTGAGGAGCGAAAGCTAGGGGAGCAAACAGGATTAGATACCCTGGTAGTCCTAGCCGTAAACGATGGACACTAGGTGTGGGGGAATATTTCTTCCGTGCCGCAGCTAACGCATTAAGTGTCCCGCCTGGGGAGTACGGCCGCAAGGCTAAAACTCAAAGGAATTGACGGGGGCCCGCACAAGCAGCGGAGCATGTGGTTTAATTCGAAGCAACGCGAAGAACCTTACCAGGGCTTGACATTTAGGTGAAGCGGCGGAAACGTCGTGGCCGAAAGGAGCCTAAACAGGTGGTGCATGGCTGTCGTCAGCTCGTGTCGTGAGATGTTAGGTTAAGTCCTGCAACGAGCGCAACCCTCGTCGTATGTTGCCAGCGGTTAGGCCGGGCACCCATACGAGACCGCCGGCGTCAAGCCGGAGGAAGGTGGGGACGACGTCAAGTCATCATGC
>CALIAZ010000022.1 GCA_938045565.1 uncultured Atopobium sp. | reverse complement strand
CACTACCAGGAGGAGGGCTTCAGCATGTACGACCCAACGGCCGTGGCCTACCTGCTGGCGCCTCAGATGTTTGAGACCAAGGATGTGTTTGTGGACGTCGAGTGCGCTGGCACTCTGACAAGCGGTTGTACCGTTGTTGACCTGGTCGGATATCTTGGCGAGAAACCCAACGCAACTGTATGCGTAGGCGTTGACCAAAAGGCATTTCGCACTTGGTTTGTTCACCAAATCCAAAAGTGCAACGTCCTCGACGGCTCCGCTCCTGCAATTGAAGGCGTGCTGCTGGACTAGGGTGCTGCTAGGGCAGTGTGCTGCTGGACCAGCTTGCCGCCGGGGTAGGGTGCTGCAAAAACTCACAAGAAAAAAAGCCTCTTCTCGCCATTGAGAAGAGGCTTTGTTGTACGTAAAAGTACTGTTAAATTCACCTTCTCGCCAAATTCCGCGCCGGCAAAGTTTCGCACGTAGCGGAGTTCCGCGTCGGGTAAAATCCTGCGTTGAGTTTTAGAGCTCTTTGTAGACAGGGAACCATTTGAGGGCGTCAACTGCTTCTTTTGCATTGGCAATTGGCTCGCGGTTCAAGCCCTGCTTGATTGCTTCCCCTGCAACGCCGACGGCAATACGCTCGGAGAACTCGGTAATCTTGGAGACTGGAGGAAGAATTGCAGCTCCAGGCTTTGTGGTGTCGACGATTCCGCCAAGCGAGTGAGCTGCCAGAGAAATCATCTGGTCTGTGAGTAAGCGAGCTTTTGATGCAAGAACACCTAGGCCAAGTCCGGGGTAGATCAGAGCGTTGTTGGCCTGGCCAATCTGGTAGGTTACACCGTTCAGCTCCACGTCATCGGATGGAACGCCGCAGGCCACAAGTGCGCGACCGTCGGTCCAGGTCAGCAGGTCCTGGGCAGTTGCTTCTGCAAGCTTAGTTGGGTTGGACAGAGGGAAGACCATGGGACGCTCACAATGAGCAGCCATTTCGCGGATAATCTCCTCGGTGAAGGCACCGTGAACAGTAGAGGTACCAACCATAATTGTTGGGTGTACCGTCTTTACAGCCGCTGCCAGGCTAGTGAGCTCATCAGCGTTTGAAAACTCAGAGCGCTTGCGAGCAAATGGCTTCTGCTGTGGAGTGAGGTTGTCCATATCGTCGAAGAGCAGACCCTGGCGATCTACCAGGTAGAAGCGCTTGCGAGCCTCTTCACGATCCATTCCCTGGTCAACAAACTCCTGCAGTACGCGTTCAGCAATACCGCAACCAGCAGTTCCTGCACCAAAGCAGAGATATACCTGGTCGACGAGTTTCTCGCCAGAAATGTTGAGGCCACCGAGGATGCCTGCGAGGGTGACAATGCCAGTGCCCTCGACGTCATCGTTGAAGACGGGGTAGGTGTTCTTGTAGCGGTCCAGGATAGCAGCGGCATGCGAGCGGCCGAAGTCCTCGAAGTGCAGGTAGAGGTTAGGGAAGAGCTTCTCGACGGTGGTTACGAAGTTGTCAATGAAGGCGTTGTAGCGGTCCTCGTCGACACGCTTGTGGCGCTCGCCCAGGTACAGTGGGTCATCGAGCAGCTCCTGGCGGTTGGTGCCGGCGTCGATGACAACAGGCATGATGCGGTTTGGATCAACGCCAGCTGCAGCGGTGTAAACCATGAGCTTGCCGACAGAAATCTCAACGCCGTTAGTGCCCCAGTCGCCGATGCCTAAAATGGCTTCTGCGTCGGTAACAACAATCAGGTCAATGTCTCTACCTGCGGCTGCGTTTTTCAGCGAGGTCTCAAGGTCCTCAGGGTGATCGGCGGACAGGAAGCATGCGTACTGCGAGTCAACGTAGCGCTGGGAGTACTGCTCAATGTCAGGCGCGATTGTTGGATCGTAGACGATAGGCATGAACTCTTCGACATGCTTTGAGAACAGGTTGTAGAACAGCGTGCGGTTCTCGGAGAAAAGCCTCATCAGGTAGTGACGCTTGGTCTCGAGGTCAGGGTATTGTTGGAAGAGCACGTATGCCTGCTCTGCCTGCTCCTCAATGGTCTGGATGTTTGGAGGAAGAAGGCCTACCAGGTCATATTTCTGGCGCTCCTCCTGCGTAAAAGCGGTTCCTTTGTTCAAAAACGGATCATTCAGTAGTTCAAAACCTGTCTTCATAGCAACTCCCAAGTGCATTGTATTCCCAGGTACATTGGCTGATGTAAAGCGCGTTTAAGCGCGACATTGATAGTGCCTGTTTAGACTCTTAGAGATAACAATACCCATTTCACATTATGTTTTCTTGGGAAATTGAGGAATTTACTTATCGGCAAAGGCAAACGGCCCGAAATTACAAGCCAAAACAACACTGGGACCGTACGTATTGCGGGACAAAACTTCACTGGGGCAATACAAATTGTAGCCAACTGCGGTTTTGCTGCGCGCTAGGGGTGCAAGTGGTAAAAAATGCGTTTAGTTGGGGTATGCAGTAGCAGTTGATTTTTATGCAAGCCGTTTACCTGCGGTTTTTCGTTGGACAAAAATAGTGAAATCTGGACACTTTTTTCCACCTGCGCAAACGTGAGGAAGAAAATTACGTGATTGCGATTTGACTTCCAACTAAACGGATTTTTTACCCAAAAGAGGGGGTCGATTTTTGTGGGCGGAAATCTTGATACAAAACTCCGCATAAACTAGGTGGAATATGCAATTTCTTTGAGTGATTGGATGTTGCTCGGTCAACTGGATAGCGGTCAGCCTTCAAAGTGATGTTATTTCACTACAACGGCGCCTTCGGGCAGCGAAATGTCCGCATCGGTTGCAATCAAGAGGTTATTACCCGGGGTTTTAGGAGTATCGGGCCACTCGGGCACATACACGACGTGCACAAACTCGCGCGCAAACACGTCCGCAACCTGCGAAAGTAGCGCAGATCCGCGACCTTCTAGCGGACAGCGAACATCGGCCAGATATACTCCTCCAGGCACAAGCTTTTCTTTGACCATATGCGCGCCGGCTGCTGTTCCCAGAGGTCCAAGCGATTTACGACCAGCAAATACCTCGTTTACCAGCACGTCAATACTGTCAACTTCTGCGCCCTGCAGAATCTTCCATGCATCGTCTTCGATAACGCGCAGGTCATTTGAAGCTGCAGCTCGAGCCTCGTCCAAAAAGAAATGCTCGCGCGCAAGCGAAACAATCTTTGGATCAATTTCAATCGCCTCAACGGTAGCGCCGCGCATGTGCGTGGCCAGGAACTTTGGCAGCGAGAAACCTCCGCCGCCCATAACCACAACGCGACCCTGCGGGGCTACCTGCTGGATAATCTTCGCCATCATGCGGTGATAGTGAACGCAAAGCTCAAAGCGCAGCTTAGGCGCAATGTAGCTTACGGACTGGAACGTACCGTTAACGTTGAGCAGTCTTATGGGTGTACCGTCGGCGTCTTCGGAATCAAAAATCATCGTGAGGCCAAATTTTGTACGCGTCACATAAACGCCTCGAGCGCGCAGAATTAACAGAAGTAGCTGGTAAATGCCAACAATGGCAAGCCCCGCAACGGTCGACCAGATAAAAATTGTCCAAAAATCATGTAAGACCATGTTAATTCCTTGTTAGTAAGGTTTCCCTCGGTTATACTAGCCGATACGGCGTTTTTTCTAAACGCTTTTACAGGAAAAGATTTTCTGGGGGTTTATATGATTTTAGGACTTGGTATTCCTGAGCTTCTGATTATTGTTGTCGCTGTTATGGTCATCTTTGGACCTAAGAACCTTCCAAAGCTTGGTAAGGCTGTCGGCGAGACCGTTAAGAACGTTCGTGAGGGCATGGAGTCTGAGACCAAGGAAGAGTCCAAGGAGCCAGAGGCTGAGCTCGTTGAGGACGCAGATTCCAAAAAGGCTGAGTAGCCCCATCTCACGCGTATAGACCGACTGACCCATCAACAGAAAGAACACGATGGACACTACTAAAGAGATTGTACTTACCCCAGAAGGCCGTCAGAAGCTTGTCGATGAGCTGGCTTATCGTGAGGGCGAGAAGCACGACGAGATTGTTGAGCGCATCAAAGAGGCTCGTGGTTTTGGTGACCTTTCCGAGAACTCCGAGTATGACGCAGCAAAAGAAGAGCAGTCTCACAACGAGTCCCGCATCAACGAGATTCGTCAGATTCTCTCTGTCGCAAAGGTTGTCGAGGGCGGCAGCAAGCGCAATGTGACCGTTGCAATTGGTACAACCGTTGAGCTTGCAGATGCAAAAGGCAAGACAACTAAGTATGTAATTGTTGGTACTACTGAGACTAACTCCCTTGAGCACAAGATCTCTAACGAGTCCCCAGCTGGCGAGGCTCTTATTGGTCACAAGAAGGGCGACGAGGTTGAGTTCACCACGCCAAACGGCAAGGTGAAGAAGTACACCATTACCTCTATTACTCGCTAGACTGGCACAAAAGATTTTTGGTCGCCCCGTGTCTGTCTGGCGCGGGGCGTTTTTACGTGGAGGATACATGTCCGAAGTAGAGAACAACATCGCTGGCAGCTCGTCTGCCGCTGAGGGTGCTGCTGCAACCGGCGCAGAGAATGCTGCTGCAACCGCCGCCGACGCAACCGAGGCCACCCCAGAGGCTTCCATCAACGACGAGCGCGCCCAGCGCAAGGCCCGTCGCCAGGCATTGCTTGACGCCGGCATTGACCCATACCCAATCAAGTCTATCGTCACCGCTCACGTCGCTGAGCTGGAGGAGCGCTACGCTGACCTCGAGGATGGCCAGACTGGCGAGGAAGTCTATTCCGTGGCCGGCCGCGTCCGCGCCATCCGCAACCAGGGCAAGATCGCGTTTGTCGTGGTAGAGGACTATACCGGCCAGATTCAGCTCTTCTGCCGCATCAACAACCTTGACGAGAAGAACTGGGAGCTCCTGGGTCTTCTCGACCTTGGCGACATCATTGGCGCAACCGGCGCTATCATGCGTACGCGCCGCGGCCAGCTTTCCCTGGCAGTGACTTCGCTGGAGGTCCTCTCCAAGTCGCTGCGTCCTCTGCCGGAGAAGTTCCACGGCCTCACCGACCGCGAGGTTCGTTATCGCCAGCGCTACGTTGACCTGATCATGAACCCCGAGGTCCGCGACGTATTCCGCAAGCGCTCACAGATCATCTCCATCATCCGCCAGTTCATGGAGGCGGACGGCTATATGGAGGTTGAGACCCCTGTTCTCCAGGAGATCCTTGGCGGCGCAAACGCAAAGCCATTTATCACGCACTACAACGCTCTGAACACCGAGAACTACCTGCGCATTGCAACCGAGCTCCCGCTGAAGCGCCTGCTTGTCGGCGGACTTGAGCGCGTCTACGAGCTTGGTCGCCAGTTCAGAAACGAGGGCACCGACCTCACGCACAATCCAGAGTTTACTTCCATGGAGGCATACGCCGCCTACTCTGACCTGGCCGGCATGCGTGAGCTGTCCCAGAACCTCTTCCAGGAGATTGCTCGCAAGGCCTGCGGTTGCGAGGAGGGCTACGAGGTCATCACTTACCAGGGTACCGAGGTTGACCTTTCCGGCAATTGGCGCGTCGCATCCCTGGCGGAGATTGCGTCCGAGGTCACCGGCGAGGAGCTCTCCATTGACACCCCTGTCGAGAAACTCCGTGCAGTCCTGGACCGCTACGAGATTGAGTGGAACCCAGAGTGGCAGGTCGGCAAGCTGCTGTTTGAGATCTACGACGAGCTTGGCGAGAAGAGCATCGTAAACCCAACCTTTGTCTGCGATTATCCTGCAGAGGTTTCTCCGCTCACCAAGCGCAAGGCAGACGATCCTCGTCTAACCGACCGCTTTGAGCTCATTATCTGCGGCGCCGAGTACGCAAACGCATACTCTGAGCTCAACGATCCTGTTGACCAGGAGGGGCGCTTTGCTGCCCAGATGGAAGCTAAGCGCCAGGGTGACGAAGAGGCTATGGAGTACGATTACGACTTCATTCGCGCGCTTGAGTACGGTATGCCACCAGCGGGCGGCATCGGCTACGGCATCGACCGCATGATGATGCTCTTCTGCGATCAGCCTTCTATCCGCGACGTCCTTCTCTTCCCACAGCTCAAGCCCGAGAAACGCTAAGAGCTTGGAAGCTTAGCTGCCCCAGCGCAGCACACAAACGTATCAGCCCGGTATCCGCTCGTTGCAGGTACCGGGCTTTTGTGTGGTTCGTACAGAGGAGAAAAATCCAACGCGAGTCGTATGTTTGCAGAGCCTTCTGATGGGTATAAATCAAAAATATATAGAGAGTTTTGAGAGGTTTCAGCACATGTTTGATAAATTCACTGACAGAGCGCGTAAAGTCATGAGCTTGGCTCAGGACGAGGCTCGCGGTCTTGGCCAGATGTATGTTGGTACCGAGCACCTGCTACTTGCTCTCATTAAAGAGGGGGAGGGTATTGCTGCTCAGGCTCTGGTTAAGCTGGAGGTCTCGTATGATGAGGCCCTAGCAACTGTAAAAGAGCTCACCACGGGCGCAGGAGATCCTATTCCTGGCGGCCACATTCCGTTTACTCCTCGCGCAAAACGTGTGCTTGAGGACGCGTACAGAGAAACTATGACCCACGGTCAAAGTTATATCGCAACAGAGCACCTGCTCTTGGGTATTGTGTCCGAGGGTAATGGTCGCGCTATGGATGCCCTGCGTACCATGGGTGTTTCGGGTGATGCGGTAAGAAATGCCGTTGATGAGCTGGTTGCCCAGACTCCAGATGATGCACCTGCTGGTCCTCGTATGGCAGAGCCTCGCATTGAGGGCGGCATCTTTGGCATGCCTGTAGGCGCTGGTCAGATGCGTCCTAACGCAAACGATGACGCTTCTATGCTGGAGCAGTTTGGCCGCAATCTTACCAAGCTTGCCGCAGATAAAAAGCTTGACCCCGTCATTGGTCGTGACCGCGAGATCGAGCGTGTTATGCAGGTTCTTGCACGTCGCCAGAAGAACAACCCACTTATCCTGGGCGATCCTGGCGTTGGCAAGACTGCCATTGTTGAGGGCTTGGCTCAGCTTATTGCTTCTGGTAACGTTCCTGATATTCTGCGTGGAAAGCAGGTTTGGACGCTTGATTTGGCAAGCCTGGTAGCTGGCTCTAAATATCGCGGTGAGTTCGAGGACCGTATGAAGAAAGTTGTTGCTGAGCTGGAGAAATCCAAGAACGACATCCTCTTCATCGATGAGATTCACACCGTCATTGGCGCAGGCTCTGCAGAGGGCTCTATCGATGCCGCTTCCATTCTTAAGCCACCACTGTCTCGTGGAGAAATCCAGGTCATTGGTGCAACTACGGCAGAAGAGTACCGTAAACATGTCGAGAAGGACGCTGCATTTGAAAGGCGTTTCCAGCCTGTCAACATTGGCGAGCCAAACAATGACGACACCATTTCTATCATCCACGGTCTTCAGGACCGTTACGAGAAACACCACCACGTTCACTACACTGAAGCCGCTATCAAGGCCGCCGTTGCGCTTTCTAGCCGC
>CALIAZ010000021.1 GCA_938045565.1 uncultured Atopobium sp. | reverse complement strand
CCACGTTCACTACACTGAAGCCGCTATCAAGGCCGCCGTTGCGCTTTCTAGCCGCTACATCCAGGATCGTTTCTTGCCAGACAAGGCTATTGACGTTCTTGATGAGGCTGGCGCTCGCGCACGTATCCACAAGATGAGCCTTCCACCAGAGATTGCCCAGGTAGACGCAGACCTTCTCCGCGTTCGTACCCAGAAGTCTGAGGCAGCTAGTGCTCAGGAGTTTGAGCAGGCAGCTCGTCTGCGTGACCAGGAGAAATCCTTGGTAGCAGAGAGGGATCGCTTGGAGACTGAATGGCGTGAGCAGCTAGACAAGAACATCGTTACCGTTGACGAGGACGACATTGCAAAGGTTGTCTCTGGCATCACCGGTGTTCCTGTTTCTAACCTCACCGAGACTGAGGCTTCAAGGCTGCTTCGTACAGAAGATATCCTTCACCAGCGCGTTGTTGGTCAGGACGAGGCTGTTGTTAAGGTTGCAAAGGCAATCCGCAGAAGCCGCAGTCCTCTTAAAGACCCAAAGCGTCCTGGCGGCTCTTTCATCTTCCTGGGCCCTTCCGGCGTAGGTAAGACTGAGCTTGCAAAAGCCCTGGCAGAGTTTCTGTTTGGCTCCGAAGACGCCCTGCTTTCTTACGATATGTCTGAATACATGGAGCGTCATACCGTAGCTAAGCTGGTTGGTGCACCTCCAGGATATGTGGGCTACGATGAGGGTGGCGAGCTTACCAAGGCCGTTCGTAGGCGTCCGTATTCTGTCCTGCTCTTCGACGAGATTGAGAAGGCACATCCAGACGTCTTCAACATCTTGCTCCAGATTTTGGATGAAGGTCGCTTGACTGACGGTCAAGGCCGTCACGTGGACTTCTCCAACACCGTTGTCATCATGACATCTAACATTGGCGCTCGCGAGATTGCCCGCACTAACACTATGGGCTTCTCGTCAGAGGGTTCTAAGGGTCTGTCTGACAAAGAGATTACCAGCCGCGTTATGTCTGAGCTCAAGCGTGGATTCCGCCCAGAGTTCTTGAACCGTGTGGACGAGATTGTTGTCTTTAAGTCGCTCTCTGCAGAGCAACTTCGAGGCATTGTTGATCTCATGGTTCTTGAGCTGCGCGACCGCCTGATTGCCAATGGCATGTCTATTGAGCTCACCGAGGCTGCAAAGGATCTGATTGCCAAAGACGGTACCGATCCTGTTTATGGTGCTCGTCCGCTGCGTCGCACCATTCAGTCGATGATTGAAGATCCGCTGTCTGAAGAGCTTCTCTCTGGTCAGTGGGCTGCAGGAGACATTGTTGCTGTTGATGTTGATGCTGAGGGCAAAAAGCTTGTGTTCACCAAGACCACGGGTGTTATCCCTGAGCCTCGCAAGAAAGAGACAATGGCGCAGCTTGACCAGATGGATGTCAGCATGGGACCATCCTCGCTGCCACAGGGTTGCGCAGGCGGCTCGTCTGATTTGATGTCTTCCGCTGAGTAAGTTAGTTCTGACCCGAGGTTGTGCCTCGGGTCTTTTTTGTATCGTGGCTAAATCGCGTAGTTCTTTTGGCGAGAAACCCGTCGAGCAGAGCGCCCAGGCACCCATCGAGCAGGCCGCCTATCCACCCGTTGAGAAACCCGTCTTCTCAAAACCGTCACTACACTCACCGGCAACAAAACCGTATACTTGAAATATTGAAATAAATTGAAACCGTAAATGCACCAAAACATAAAACGCAACCTGTAAGCTGCAAGTAATTGAGGGAGAGCCATGGAGCCAACGCAACTTGATCCAAGCGCAACAGAAAACGAGGACCGTATTGCCACCGCTCTGAAGCTGACTGCTCCTGGTACAGCGCTCCGCGTTGCACTGGATATGATTATCGCCGGCCGCTTGGGCGCTCTCATTTGTGTGGGAGATACAGAAAACGTCCTTGCTGCGGGCGGAGATGGTTTCAAACTTGATGTTTCCTTCACGGCAAACCGACTGTTTGAGCTTTGCAAGATGGATGGTGCCGTGGTGGTTGACAAAGACCTTACCAGAATTCTGCGCGCCAATTTCCACCTTAATCCTGATGCAACGCTTCCAACTGCGGAGACAGGCACTCGTCACCGTACTGCCGCTCGCATGAGCTTGCTCACCAGGGCAATTGTGATTGCTGTGTCTTCTCGCCGTTCGTTGATTACGGTCTACGTTGATGGCCACGTTATTCCGCTAAAGTCGGTACCAGCCATTATGTCTACCGTCAACCAGCTTTCGGTTGCTATGCAAAATACGCGCCAGCAGCTTGATCGCGCGCTTCTGCGCCTGACTGCGCTTGAGCTTGATAACTACGTCACTCTGGGTGATGTAGCAGGTATTTTCTACCTTTTTGAGGTTCTTTTGAGCGCCGCCGATCAGCTTGACTCCTGCCTTTTGGAGCTGGGTAGCGAGGGCAAAACTACCGCCATGCAGCGCGAGGAATATTTGGGCGGCATCGACGAGGCTTATAACCTGATGATTCGCGATTACGCCGTTGACTCTTCCGCTGAGGAGGCACGCGCTATTCGCCGTCGCTTCCACGAGACGGCCAACACCGAGCTTCGTTCCGCAGAAAGCGTTGGCCACATTCTTGGTTACTCTGATGGCCGCGGAGAAGACGCGTCCATGGAGCCTCTGGGCCTGCGTACGCTTTCTCGCGTTCACGTGGTAAACGATGAGATTGCAGCCAGAATTGTTGACGCCTACGATAACCTGCAGCAGCTGCTTCATGTTGCAGAAAACGATACGTCTAGCCTCAAATCTTTGGGTGTCGAGAACCCCGGTGCACTTGCTAACAGTCTCCGCAGAATGTGGGGTAAGTCAGAATAATGGCTGCAAGCAGCACTTGTGCAAAGGTTGTGTCAAAGCCATGTCCTTCTCGCCTTTCTACACATGGAGCAAAAGCCGATACCGTGGCCGTCATTGTGGCTGGCGGCATTGGCGAGCGCTTTGGGTATCCTGACGGCAAGCAGTTTATTTCTGTCTGCGGTCTTCCGCTGATGAGCTGGTCAATCCTTGCGTTTGATCATGCGCCAAGCGTGGCTCACCTTGTGATTGCTTGCTCTGACGAGAAACGCGCTGCAGTTCAAGAGAGCGTTGTGGGTAAGCTTGTGCTCCATAAGCCCGTTCATTTTGCAACGTCTGGTACTACCAGGCAGGAATCGGTTTACAATGCGCTCCAGGTAGTGCCCGCTGGATATGATTTTGTTTCTGTTCACGACGCGGTTCGTCCACTCATTGAGGTAGAGACCATCGAGCAGGTCATTGGCACGGTTCGCAAATCTCCTAAGATTGCGGGAGCAATTTTGGCTCACCGTGCAACTGACACATTGAAGCGCGTAGATGGCGCAACCATCGTAGATACGCCTGACCGCTCAACGTTCTGGGCTGCTCAGACCCCTCAGGTGTTCAAGACGCGCACGCTTCTCGAAGCCCACGAGGTAGCTCGTCAGGAGGGCTACCAGGGAACCGATGACTCGTCGTTAGTTGAGCGACTTGGTCTTACGGTGCTGTGCGTTGAGTCGCAACGAGAAAATGTGAAGGTCACATACCCGTCTGACCTTGCAATTGTTGAAGCTACGCTCAGCCGTCGACTGGTAGAGGGCGCAACCGGAAGTGGGGCTGTAGAGTGAGCATGCCAGAGCTTAAAATTGGCCACGGATACGATGTTCATCGCCTGGTAGAGGGTAGAGATCTTATCTTAGGTGGCATCAAAATTGAGCACACCAAAGGTCTTCTCGGCCACTCCGATGCTGACGTTTTGGCTCATGCACTTATGGATGCCCTGCTAGGAGCTGTGCGTGCCGGCGACATTGGCCAGCTTTTCCCTGATACAGACCCTGCTTATGAGGGTGCTGATTCTATGGTGCTTCTGTCCCATGTTATGCAGCTTGTTCGCGATAAGGGCTTTGAGCTTCTGGATTGTGATTGCACCGTTGCAGCTCAGGCGCCTAAGTTGCTCCCTCATCGTGATGCTATAAGAAACCGCATGGCAGAGGTCATGGGTGTTTCGCTAGATAAAGTTGGTGTAAAAGCAACCACCACCGAAGGTCTTGGCTTTGTGGGTACTCAAGAAGGCATTGCTGCCTGGGCGGTTGTGCTGCTGGGACGATGTTAATTTGAGCTTTGTATATGGCGATAAATAGCCATTTTTGTTGAACCGTTTATACTTACACCAATACACAATGGTTGCGAGGAGTATGCATGCTTATCTATAACACTCAGACGCATAAAAAAGAAGAGTTCAAGCCAATCGACGAGGGCAAAATCCGCATGTACGTGTGCGGCCCTACGGTTTACGATCAGATTCACATCGGAAACGCCCGTACCTTCCTCTCGTTTGACGTTATTCGCCGTTATCTGATGCACAAGGGTTTTGAGGTCACATTTGCTCAAAACCTGACTGACGTTGACGACAAGATTATTCAGCGCGCCATTGAGCAGGGAAGGACTGCTCAAGAGGTTTCTGAAGAGTTTTCTCAGGCGTTTATCGAGCAGATGCATCGCTTCAATATTCTGGATCCGGATATTCGTCCTCGCGCTACGCACGAGATTGAAGCCATGCTTCAGATGATTCAATCTTTGATTGAGCAGGGTCACGCTTACGCGGTGCCTTCGGGCGACGTGTACTTCTCGGTTCGCTCTGACAATGGTTATGGCGTGCTTTCTGGTCGCGATCTTGATCAGCTTCGCGCAGGTGAGCGCGTTGAGGTTAATGACGAGAAACGCGATCCATTTGACTTTGCACTCTGGAAGGCTGCAAAGCCTGGTGAGCCTAGCTGGCCAAGCCCTTGGGGAGAAGGTCGCCCAGGTTGGCACAGTGAGTGCTGTGCGATGATTCATCGCTACCTGGGCACTCCAATTGACATTCACGGTGGTGGCTCTGACCTGGTGTTCCCTCACCATGAGAACGAGACTGCTCAGGCGTCTTGCGCCTGGCACGCTCCTCTCGCTAATTATTGGATGCACACCGGAATGCTTCGCGTTGACGGTGAGAAGATGTCCAAGTCTTTGGGCAATTTCTACACACTCAAGGAAGTTTTGGACAAGTACCCTGCAGATGCAGTAAGACTTTTGATGCTTCAGACGCACTATCGTGCACCACTTGATTTCTCGTTTGAGCGCCTTGAGGGTACCGTTGGTACGCTTGAGCGCATGAAGACCTGCGTTGCAAATCTCCGCTGGGCTTTCAAGCAGTCTTCTGCTCAGCACGAACTTTCCGATGCTGATTGCACGCTTGCTGAGGCGATTAACACAGCTCAGAGCGAGTTTGACGCTCAAATGGATGACGATTTCAATACCGCAGGAGCACTTGCTGCCATCTTTGCGCTGGTAACTGCTGCAAATACATATCTTGCAGGGGTTGGTCAGAACGTTGGCGCAAGTCCTGTTCTTCGTGCAGCAGATATGTTGCGCGAGCTCACGGGAGCTTTGGGAATTGATTTGACTCAGGCGGCGTCTACCTCTGATTTACCAGAAGAGCTTGTGACGCTTGCCGTCCAGGTGACAGGCTATGAGGGCTCGTCAGCTGACGAGGCTGCAGAGGCTTTGCTTGCTGCTCGTCAAGAGGCTCGCTCCCAGAAGAACTGGGCAGTTGCTGATCAAATTAGAGACGGCATTGCTGAGCTTGGACTTTTGATTGAAGATACCGCCACTGGCGCTCGACTTAAGCGTAAGGCAGACTAACTATGGCAAGAAATCAGCGTTCTACCTCTAAAAACACGCGCTCCGAGGGTGCTGCTGGTCGCGGCGCAGCCGGACGCGGTGGTGCTGTAGGTCGCAGTGCAGCCGGACGCGGCGGCGCGGGTCGCGACGGAGCTGCTGGTCGTGGCAGCGCAGGTCGCGGCTCCAAGAAGGCTGCCGACTGGGGCGGTTATTTTGGCGCCAAGAATGGCCAGAGCTCAAAGGGCAGTCGCTCCGCACAAGGCACACGTGCAGCTCAAGGCACTCGCGGACAGAAAGGTGCTGGTGGACAGCGAGGTGCCGGTGCTGGACGTCCCGGTAACAAGAAGCCTGCAACCAATCTTATCGAGGGTCGTCGCGCAGTAGCAGAGGCGCTGACCGTGGGCATTCCATTGAAGAATGCGCTGGTACAGGCTGCAAGTGGACAGAAGGACCAGGAGATTGAGGCGCTTGCACGTCAGCTTGAGCAGGAGGGTATTCCTGTCGAGCGTGTTGCAAAGCCAGTGCTTGACTCGCTTTCAAGCCACGGCGCTCACCAGGGCGTTATTGTCCGTACACAGCCTTTTGCCTATGCTGATCTCTCTGAAATCATTCAGCGCGCTGGTTCCGAAAACGCTCTAGTTGTGGTCTTGGACCACGTTACTGACGAGGGAAACTTTGGTGCAATCATCCGAAGCGCCGAGGTAGTTGGCGCAGCCGGCGTTGTTATTGCAAACGCTCGCGCCGCCCGAGTTGGCGTTGGAGCTTACAAGACATCCGCAGGAGCTGTGCTTCACCTGCCAATCGCTCAGGTTTCTAATCTGCCACGCGCTCTTGAAGAGCTCAAAGCCGCAGGTTTTTGGACATGTGGCTCTACCGAGCATGCAACCCAGTCCGTGTGGGAGGCTCCTATGGGAGGCCGCCTTGCACTTGTCATGGGCTCTGAAGGCTCAGGAATTTCTCGCCTTATGCTCGAGAAGTGTGATTTTACGTGCAAACTTCCTCAGTTTGGCCAGGTAGAGTCATTGAACGTTGCTCAGGCAACAACGGTCATGTGCTACGAGTGGCTCCGCAGGACCCAGGACGCGTAAGCCCTGGAGGCATAAGCCCAGGACGAGTAAGCCCAGGAAGCGTAAGGTATGGCTCAGAAAAAATCGCTGCTTGTAGTCGATGGCTATAACGTCATGTTGGCAACTCCTCGCTATGAGGCGCTGCTGGATGAGCAGGGCTCGTCTATGCAAGAAACCGCTGCTGAGAGGGCTTATCACCTCAACACTGATCCGTTTTATCGCGCCCGTTTGGCGCTCATTTCTGACGTTGCCACGTTTGCGCAGAGCACCTACGAGGCCGTTATTGTGTTCGACGGCAAGGGAAATGTAAACGACGAGCGCCCGGAGCGTAGCCATGCTGGCGTGCAGCTGGTTTTCTCCGAAACGGGGGAGTCTGCAGATAGCGTCATCGAGCGCCTGGTCACGGACGCGCGAGAGGCTGGTCGCAAGGTATTTCTGGTCACGTCGGACCGGGACATCCGCGCCACGACTGGCTTTGGGCCCGGCGAGGTCACGCGCATTGCAAGCGCATCTCTGGTCCACGAGATTTCCCAGGCAGATAACGTTGTCGAAGAGATGCGTCGCGATCAGGTCAGCACGCGCATGACGCTTGAAGACCGTATTTCTCCAGAACAGCGCGAGAAACTCTGGAAGCTTCTGGGCAGATAAACGACTGGGTGTGCGTCTCCCGCGCCCGACGCGTCAATGTGTCTGACCGCACCCAACGTGCCTGACCTCACCAATGCGTTCGGGGCGCGCCTGGGCGCAATTAGCGCATCTGATTTGATTGACGCGCCTGATTTCTGCAAAGAATCTGTAACTTTTGCCTAAAAACATCAAAGAATCGGTGGATTTGCCTGATTTTGTTAAAGAATCGGTGACTCAAATACAGATTCTTTGCACTTTTCAGGCAGAATTCTCGGGGCGTGGCCTTGAATCCGGGATGATGGTGGGTGGTTTTCATGGGTGCTTTCATCGAGCCTGATTTTCTCGCCATGTCTGAATGATTTGCCTGAAAAGTGCACCAAGTCTGAGTTATTTGCCGGTTTTTCTCACCATGTCTGAGTTGTTTTACTCAGACATGATGCAGTTTTCAGGCTGACCATACTTGATCAGACAGCGCATCTGCACTAAGTTCATCTCACAGAAGGGAAGTGCTCCCGAAAGCCGCATCGGCCAGTTTGTGAAGAAAAATTTCTCAAAAATTGAGACTAGACCAAAGCCGGAAAAGTCTATAGAATATCCTCTGCACTTGATGCCGCTATAGCTCAGCTGGTAGAGCAACTGACTTGTAATCAGTAGGTCCCGGGTTCGAAGCCTGGTGGCGGCACCACTTGATTTTTCAGCCAGGCATCGCCTGGCTTTTTTCGTGCGAATTTTGGGACACTCGAGGAATTGCTCGGGTAGAAACTCGTGTAAATATATGTATGGCGACAGAAATTGCGAAGACAAATTGCCATTAACGGAAACAAAGGTCACTTCAGGCCGATGCGAAAGCCCATATCCGTTTGGCGAGAAAATCGAATGGGCTTGCGACAAGAAAATCGCTTGAGGTTGTGGTGAGAAAACCGCATGGAATCGTGGCGAGAAAATTGCTTGGAATTGTGGAAAATATTTGATAAGATACGCCCGGTTGGGTGGATTACGTTGACAAGATTTTTATTCAATCGTAATATTTTCCCGCTTACGAGGTAATACAGAAGTTCAACTAGACTTTCTGCGTACGTTAAACCGCAAGATACAGCGTACTAATTACTTCAAGAGTGCTTGAAAACGGCATTTGGGGATATGGCACAGCGGCAACTGCGGCGGACTGTAAATCCGCTCCCTCTGGGTTCCTTGGTTCGAGTCCAAGTATCCCCACCACGCCCGTGTAGCTCAGTAGGTAGAGCACTTCGTTGGTAACGAAGAGGTCACCGGTTCAAATCCGGTCGCGGGCTCCATTTTTCAAGCGGCATTTATGCCGGCGTAGCTCAGCTGGTTAGAGCACACGGCTCATACCCGTGACGTCACTGGTTCGAATCCAGTCGCCGGTACCAGACTCTTTACGGCGTACATGTCCTAGACATTTGCGCCGTTGAGTATAAACAGACGTTTTTTCACCACGGTCTAGCCCGAGGGTTAGTTCCAGAAGGAGGATTGGCAATGGCCAAGGAAAAGTTTGACCGCACAAAGCCACACGTAAACATTGGTACCATTGGTCACGTCGACCACGGTAAGACTACCCTTACCGCAGCAATCACCAAGGTTCTCTCTGAGACCGAGGGCTGCAAGGCAGACTATACCGCCTTCGAGAACATCGATAAGGCTCCAGAGGAGCGTCAGCGTGGTATTACCATTTCCGTTGCTCACGTTGAGTACGAGACTTGGGAGCGCCATTACGCTCACGTCGACTGCCCTGGCCACGCAGACTACATCAAGAACATGATTTCTGGTGCAGCTCAGATGGACGGCGCAATCCTCGTTATTGCTGCAACCGACGGTCCTATGGCTCAGACTCGTGAGCACATCCTTCTCGCACGTCAGGTCGGCGTTCCTTACATCGTCGTCTTCCTGAACAAGTGCGACATGGTTGACGATGACGAGCTCATCGACCTCGTCGAGATGGAGACCCGTGACCTTCTCTCCGAGTACGACTTCCCAGGCGATGACCTTCCAATCATCCGTGGTTCCGCTCTCGGCGCTCTTAACGGCGAGGAGAAGTGGGTTGAGTCCATCCGTGAGCTCATGCACACCGTTGACTCCTACATCCCAACACCAGCTCGTGACAACGAGAAGCCATTCCTGATGGCAATCGAGGACGTCATGACCATTTCTGGTCGTGGTACCGTTGCTACTGGCCGTGTTGAGCGTGGTGAGCTCAAGCTCAACGATCCAGTCGAGATCGTTGGTATTAAGCCAACTCAGAACTCTGTTGCTACCGGCATTGAGATGTTCCGTAAGACCATGGACTTCTGCGAGGCTGGCGACAACGTTGGTATTCTTCTTCGTGGTGTTAAGCGCGAGGACATCGAGCGCGGTCAGGTTCTCTGCAAGCCTGGTACCGTTACTCCACACAAGAAGTTCACCGGTGAGGTTTACGTTCTTACTAAGGAAGAGGGCGGCCGTCACACCCCATTCTTCTCTGGTTACCGTCCACAGTTCTACTTCCGTACAACTGACGTAACCGGCGACATCTACGAGCTCACCGATGCAAACGGTGGCAAGGTAGAGATGGCTATGCCTGGTGACCACATCACCGTTGGTTGCGAGCTCATTCACCCAATCGCTCTTGAGCAGGGTCTGAAGTTCGCTATCCGTGAGGGTGGCCACACCGTCGGCGATGGCCGTGTTTCCACCGTCATCGAGTAACTTCTTTTAAAGTTGCTAACTTGCCCGGCGTGCTTTTTGCGCGCCGGGTTTTTTGTCGAGAAAAAATATGTGAACGCCTAGAGTAATTAGAGAAAAGTATTGACATCTCTGGGTAGTGGGTGCTAACCTAAGCAACCGCGTCACATTTCGAGAATACATCTCGTGACCGTGTTCAGGAGGATCAATGCGTACACTCGTTACTCTCGCCTGCACTGAGTGCAAGCGTCGTAATTACACTACGGACAAGAATAAGTCCAACAACCCAGATCGTATGGAGTTGAAGAAGTACTGCCCATGGTGCCACAAGCACACGGTACATCGCGAGACCCGCTAGGCTAGGTGGGTTCGTTCTAGGCCAGTAGCTCCAATGGTAGAGCGGCGGTCTCCAAAACCGTTTGTTGAGGGTTCGAGTCCTTCCTGGCCTGCCAGATAACTTCACCGGCCTTCCCATAAGGGTTGGCCGGTTTGTATGTAGGTATAACATCCAAGGGAGCGTAGGATGGCAAATAAGGAGCGCAATAAGAGGAGCGCACGTAAGGCTCGCGCAGAAGAGCGCGCCCAGCGTGAGGCCCTTCAGGCTGAAGCTACTCCTGAAGTTTCTGCTAAGGTCACTAAGGCCGAGGCAAAGAAGCAGGAGAAGTCCATTCAGCGTAATGCTAACCCTGGCTTCTTTGGCCGCCTGGGTGCTTATTTTGCAGGCGTTCGTACAGAAATGCACCGCGTTGTGTGGCCTTCAAGCTCTGAGCTTGCTGGTTTCTCTGTAGCCGTAATTGCAACAATCATTTTCTTTGGCTTGGTAACTTGGCTGGTTGATACTGGCATTGTTGCTGGTCTCGTCGCCTTTACTGGACTGAGGGGATAATCAATGGCTAAGCGCTGGTATGTAGTTCACACCTATTCAGGTTATGAGAACAAGGTAAAGACTGACCTTGAGCACCGTATTGAGACCTATGGCCTTGAGCGTGCTGTTGTTGATATTCAGATTCCTACTGAGGAAGTTACTGAGGTCAAGGACGGCGGTAAGCGCGAGACCAAAGAGTCCAAGGTTTTCCCAGGTTACGTTCTTGTTCGCATGGAGCTGGATGACAATACTTGGGCTGTTGTTCGTAACACCCCAGGCGTAACTGGTTTTGTTGGTATTGACGGCAAGCCAGTTCCTCTGCGTCGTGATGAGTTCGATAAGATCATGCGTCGTGGCGGTATGAAGACGGGTAGCCCTGTACCTAAGCGTACAGCAACCAATATTGAGGTCGGTCAGGCAATTCACGTTCTTTCTGGTCCTCTCGCTGACTTTGACGGAACTGTTTCTGAGGTCAACGCAGAGTCCGGCAAGATCAAGGTTATGCTCACCATCTTTGGTCGCGAGACTCCGGTTGAGCTTACCATGGATCAGATTTCCCTGATAGACTAGTAACTAACGGCTTATCCCGCACTTCTCGTCCCTTGTGGATTGCTTCTCGGGAGTGCGCGAGAATAGACTCAAACGTATTCAAACAGGAGGCTTAACATGCCCGCAAAGAAGGTTGTTAACTTTATTAAGCTGCAGATTCCTGCAGGCCAGGCAAACCCAGCTCCTCCAGTAGGACCAGCTCTGGGTGCTGCACAGGTCAACATTATGCAGTTCTGCCAGGCATTCAACGCTGCAACTCAGGACAAGGCTGGCGACATCATCCCAGTCGAGATTTCTGTTTACGAGGATCGTTCCTTTGACTTCGTAACCAAGACTCCTCCAGCAGCTCAGCTCATCAAGAAGGAGCTTCACCTCAAGGGTGGTTCCGGTGTTCCTCAGCGCGATAAGGTTGGCCAGCTCTCCCAGGAGCAGCTCACCAAGATCGCTGAGATCAAGATGCCTGACCTTAACGCAAACGACATTGAGGCTGCAAAGAAGATCGTCGCTGGTACCGCTCGTTCCATGGGTGTAACCATCGCCGAGTAATGTTTACTCCCGTCAGCCATTAATGTGGCTGACGGTTGTTTTGTCAGAGCATCCGACGTTAGTGCACATAGTTGGGTTTCTCGCCAAGAGGGCGTAACTATTGACGGAAGATGCAGGAGTGGGAGGGCAGACGCCCGCTAACCACAGGAGGTACATAATGCCTAAGCACGGAAAGAACTACAAGAATGCAGTTGCCAAGGTAGACGGTGCAAACCTCTACAGCCCAAAAGAGGCAGTAACCCTTTCTAAGGAGCTTGCAACTGCTAAGTTTGACGAGACTATTGAGGTAGCAATTCGCCTTGGTGTCGACACTCGTAAGGCTGACCAGAACGTTCGCGGTTCCATCTCTTTGCCTCACGGCACTGGTAAGTCCGTTCGCGTTGCAGTCTTCGCAGAGGGCGAGAAGGCCCGCGAGGCTGAGGCAGCTGGCGCTGACATCGTCGGTGGCGACGAGCTTATCGCAGAGGTCGAGAAGGGTATGCTTGACTTTGACGCAGCAATCGCAACCCCTCAGATGATGGGTAAGGTTGGCCGTCTTGGTCGCGTTCTTGGTCCTCGTGGTCTTATGCCTAACCCTAAGCTTGGCACCGTTACCATGGATGTTGCAAAGATGGTTAACGAGCTCAAGGCTGGTCGTGTTGAGTATCGTGCAGACCGTTTTGGTATCTGCCACGTTGCAATCGGCAAGGCTTCTTTTGAGGTCCAGCAGCTTGTTGAGAACTATGGCGCACTGATCTCCGAGATCATCCGCGTCAAGCCATCCAGCGCTAAGGGTAAGTACGTCAAGACCGTTTCTATTTCCTCTACTATGGGCCCTGGCATCAAGGTTGATCCAACCAAGGTTCGTAACCTCATGGAGGACTAAGCTAATCGCTTAGAAGTACCTAGCACGTTTAATCCGGTATCTGCTTGCAGGTACCGGATTTTTCTTGTGGTACGCATATGGCTTGCGGCGCGCACGCGGCTTGCGGCGCGCACGCGGCACACGGCCTGCGGCTTGCACGCTGCTTGAGGTGTATGTGTAGCTGCACAGTCGCCCTTCTCGTCAAATTTTTGTGAAGAGAAAGAAATTGTGCACTCAACCTTGACTCGCGTTGATTTTTGCTGCACAATATCAAACGCAAGACAGACGTCTTGTAGTTGCACGTTCGCTGCCAAAGACAGCCGGCGCCTTGAATCCAAGGCTTAATGGGAATTCCCGCCTGCCGAGGTGGTCTTGAGATTAGTACATCCAGACCCCGCTTTGGTTGCCAAAGTGGGGTCTTTTCATGTGAGGGCCGCACCTGTTGGCGCTCGTGCCTGAGACATGATAAAGGAGGTGTACTACATGCCAGCTCAGTCTAAACTTGATTTGCTCGAGAAGGTTTCCGCTTCTCTCGACAACTCCAAGGGCCTGTTTGTTATCGACTATCGTGGTCTCTCCGTAAAGGAGACTCAGGAGCTTCGCCGCGCACTTACCGCAGCAGGCGCTCACATGAAGGTCTATAAGAACAACATCGTCAAGATTGCTCTTAAGAACGCTGGTATGCCAGAGATTGACGAGATGCTCGCCGGTACCTGCGCATACGTTTTCTATGAGAATGATCCTGTCGAGGCCGCTAAGGTCATCAAGGATCAGGCCAAGAAGCTCAAGAAACTTGAGTTCATTGGTGGTATCGCTGATGGTCAGGCACTTAACGCTGACGAGGCAAAGGCTTACGCAGATCTTCCTTCTCGCGAGGAGCTCATTGCAAAGCTTGTCTTCGTTGTTGCAAGCCCACTTACCGGTATTGCACAGGTTTGCGCTGGTCCAGCTCGTGGACTCGCAACCGCTCTTTCTGCAGTCGCAGATCAGAAGAACGCTGCATAAGCAACGTTTTGTTGTACCCGCGCATTGGCGCAAACCGCGTGAGAGTGCAAACGCACTCAAACGTACATATACAAGCCGGGCTTTTGCCCAGATGCAGTACAAAGGCTGCATCGTTTAAAAAGGAGAATTGACATGGCTGTCACTAAAGATGAGATCATTGAGGCCCTTAAAGAGATGCCAGCACTCGAGCTTTCTGAGCTCGTTCACGAGCTTGAGGACGTCTTCGGCGTTTCCGCTGCTGCTCCTGTAGCTGTCGCTGCTGCTCCTGCAGCTGGTGGCGCTGCTGAGGAGGCAGAGGAGAAGACCAACTTTGACGTTATCCTCGAGGGCTTCGGCGACAACAAGATCGGCGTCATCAAGGTTGTCCGTGCTCTTACCAACCTTGGCCTCAAGGAGGCAAAGGAGGTCGTCGAGGGTGCTCCTAAGGCTGTCCTCGAGGGCGCTAAGAAGGAGGACGCTGAGGCTGCTAAGGCTCAGCTCGAGGAGGCTGGCGCTACCGTCACCCTTAAGTAAGTCCATCCTACATAGCTTACTGGAGAGGTCAGACTTCGGTCTGGCCTCTTTTTTGTTTGCCTGGCGAGAAACCCATGCGCCTTTTGCTGCAGCCTGAAAAGTGCATCAAGCTGGGGTGCTTTCGCTTCAGCCTGAAAAGTGCATCAAGTCTGAGCGATTTGACTGATTTTCTCGCCATGTCTGAGCGATTTGCCTGTTTTTCTCACTATGTCTGAGTAAATTTACTCAGACATAGTGGGCTTTTCAGGCTCATAAATCCAGCGTAATTGCTCATGAATACAGGGTGACATGCCCTAGTTTTTCTCGCGCCTGATTTCTGCAAAGAATCTGTGGATTTTGCCTAAAAACGTAAAAGAAACTGTGGATTTGCCTGATTTTGCTAAAGAATCGGTGACGCAAACACAGATTCTTTGCACTTTTCAAGCGCACGCAGCAAAAGGCCGGTACACCTGGCGAGAAACCCGTGCGTTCGGTGCGCTTGGAGCGCTGTACGGAGCAACCCAGCAGGGGAGTGTCGCTCACCGAAAGCTATTTCTGCCTTCGTGAACCTTCTCCACAAAATCTTCACATCTAGAAAAGACGAGTTAGTTAAGGATTTACCTGCAACATAACGTTTGTGCAGTTGAAAAACATAAACGCGATAATATAGTCAAAACGTCTTAAAAAATCAAGTGTTTTTCTGTTGACGCGCATTAAAATCTTGACTAAATTACTAGGTTGCGACAATTGCCACCTTCCACCCTTTTGAAGGAGGACAACCTGGTGTCTACCGCTAAAAAGACTTCCCTCACCACGCCTCAGGCGCATACTGGACGCAGGACGTTCAGTAAGATTCCCGCAGCTATGCAGCTGCCAAATCTGATTTCTGTACAGAAGGAATCATTTGAGCGCTTTATGGGAGAGGGCCTTGCAGAGTCCTTCGCTGAGTTCTCGCCAATTGAGAACAGCGCTGGAACCATGCAGGTCACCTTTGGTGACCATCAGTTCGGCGACCCTGCCAATTCAATGGCTGAGTGTCGTGCAAAAGACATTTCATATCAAGCACCTCTTTTTGTTGACGTCCGTTTTGTCAACAAAGAGACTGGTGAGATGAAGGAGCAGCTTGTCTTCATGGGTGATTTCCCACTGATGACGGAGCGCGGTACCTTCATCATCAACGGTTCTGAGCGTGTTGTGGTTTCACAGCTCGTTCGTTCACCTGGCGTGTACTTCTCGTCAGAGATGGACAACGGTGTTCTGGTCCACAAATCTCAGTTCATTCCTGCACGTGGTGCATGGCTTGAGTTTGAGGTTGATAAGCGCGGCCACCTGGTCGTCTCCATTGACCGCAAGCGTCGCCAGAGCGCTACTGTCTTCCTCCGTGCACTTGGCATCGCTGTTACCGATGACGAGATTCTCTCGCTCCTTGGCGATTCCGATGTTGTTCGTAACACACTTGAGCGTGATGTTGCAACCACACGTGAGGATGCTCTTATCGAGATTTATCGTCGTCAGCGTCCAGGCGAGCCACCAACTGTTGACTCTGCCCGTTCTCTGCTTGACGGCCTCTTCTTCAATGAGCAGCGCTATGACCTTGCTCGCGTTGGTCGTTACAAGATCAACAAGAAGCTTGAGGAAGAGATTCCTGCAGACGTTCGCGTTCTTACCAAAGAGGACATCGTTGCAGCTCTTCAGTACCTTCTTGCTGTTCATGCAGGTGATGAGTCTAAGCACCTTGATGACATTGACCACTTTGGCAACCGCCGCGTTCGTACCGTCGGCGAGCTGGTCCAGAACCAGTTCCGCATTGGTATGAGCCGCATGGAGCGCGTTGTCCGTGAGCGCATGGCATCTCAGGATGCAGACGACATCACTCCACAGTCTCTGATCAACATCCGTCCAATTGTTGCTGCAATCAAGGAGTTCTTCGGTTCTTCTCAGCTTTCGCAGTTCATGGACCAGGCAAACCCACTTGCTGGTTTGACCCACAAGCGTCGTCTTTCTGCTCTGGGACCTGGTGGCCTTGCAGGACACAAGTCCGGCTCCAGCCGTCGTACCAACGTTCCTACCGCAGTCCGCGACGTTCACAACTCGCACTACTCCCGTATGTGCCCAATCGAGACTCCTGAGGGACCAAACATTGGTCTTATCGGCTCTTTGGCACTGTACGCTCACGTAAATGAGTACGGCTTCATCGAGGCTCCTTATCGTAAGGTCACAGACGGCGTTGTTTCTGACGACATCGTTTGGATGACTGCAGACGAGGAGGAGAATCACATTATTGCTCCTGCTAACACCCCAATTGACCCTAAGACTAAGAGGTTCGTTGAGGTTGACGCAGACGGCAAGATTGTTGATGCAGACCGCGTTATTGCACGTACCCGCGACTTCGACGGTTCCTTCGGTGCACCTGCACAGGTTCCTGTTGAGGACGTTGACTACATGGATGTTTCTCCACGTCAGCTTCTCTCCGTCGCAGCTAACCTCATTCCATTCCTTGAGCACGACGATGCAAAGCGTACCCTCATGGGTGCAAATATGCAGCGTCAGGCAGTGCCTCTGATTCAGTCCCACGCTCCATTTGTTGGAACTGGCATGGAGGGTCGCGCAGCTCAGGACTCTGGTGAGCTTATTTGCGCAGAGTTTGCAGGCGAGGTCACCGAGGTAGACGCAGCTCACGTTGTCATCTACTCCGATGAGCACGGTTCTCAGCGCTACGATCTTCCTAAGTACGAGCGCTCTAACCAGTCCACGTGCATCAACCATTGTCCAATCGTCACAGTTGGACAGAAGGTCGAGAAGGGCCAGCCAATTGCAGACGGTCCATCTGTTGACCACTCTGAGCTGGCACTTGGTGCAAACCTTACCGTTGCTTACATGCCATGGGAAGGCTACAACTACGAGGACGGTATTATCGTCTCCGAGCGTGTTGTTCAGGAAGACCTCCTGACCTCCGTTAACATCTCCCGCCATGAGATTGATGCTCGTGATACCAAGCTTGGTGCTGAGGAGATTACTCGCGAGATTCCAAACCTTGGTGAGGACATGCTCGCAAACCTCGACGATGACGGTATCATTCGCATCGGCGCTGAGGTTGGTCCTGGCGATATTCTGGTTGGTAAGGTCACTCCTAAGGGTGAGACTGCTCTGACCGCAGAAGAGCGCCTGCTTCGCGCAATCTTCGGTGCTAAGGCACATGACGTTCGCGATACTTCCCTCAAGATGCCACACGGCTCCTACGGCCGCGTTGTTGACGTTGTTCGCTTCAGCCGTGAGGCTGGAGACGACCTGCCTCCAGGAGTAAACGACCTGGTCCGCGTTTTTGTTGCTCAGCGCAGAAAGATTCAGCAGGGCGATAAGATCGCTGGTCGTCACGGTAACAAGGGTGTTATTTGTAAAGTTCTTCCTGTTGAGGACATGCCTTACATGGCAGACGGTACCCCAGTAGACGTTATTCTCGACCCACTGGGCGTTCCTTCCCGTATGAACGTTGGTCAGCTGCTTGAGTGCCACCTTGGCTGGGGCGCTGCACATGGTTGGGATGACGATGACGCAGATTCCAAGCGTTACGTTGAGGGTCCAATTCCTGTTGCAACACCACTCTTTGACGGTGCTACTGATGAGTCCGTTGCAGAGATTGTTCGCCGCACCAACATCAACATGATTAACAAGGCTCTTAAGGAGTACGGTGAGGACATGCGTGAGGAGTTTGTTCCACAGCTCAACGAGCGTGGTAAGACTACCCTCTACGATGGTCGTACCGGTGAGGCTTTCAAGAGCCCAATTACCGTTGGTGTTTCTTACATCTTGAAGCTCGGCCACATGGTTGACGATAAGATCCACGCACGTTCAACTGGTCCTTACTCTCTTGTTACCCAGCAGCCTCTGGGTGGTAAGGCACAGTTCGGCGGTCAGCGCTTTGGTGAGATGGAGGTTTGGGCACTGTATGCATACGGTGCTGCTAACGTCCTCCAGGAGATCCTCACCGTTAAGTCTGACGATACCAACGGCCGTGTTAAGACCTATGAGTCCATTGTTAAGGGCGAGAACATTCCTACTGCAGGAATTCCTGAGTCCTTCAAGGTTCTGGTTAAAGAGATTCGCTCCCTGGCACTTGACATTGAGCCAATCTCCTATCGTAAGCGTGCAAATACCGCAAAGGTCACAGATCCTGAGGAGAAGAACGCTGTTGAGATCCTCAACGACCTTGGCTTCACTGAGGTAACCGCTTCCGACCTGTCCCAAGACGCTGAGGGTGCATCCGCACTTGTAGGCGACGCGACCACCGATAAGGAGTAGCGACTGTGGCAGATTTCGATTCCACTGAATTTGACGCTATTAAAATTTCTCTAGCGTCTGCTGATGATATCCGCGGTTGGTCCTATGGCGAGGTAAAGAAGCCTGAGACCATCAACTACCGTACCCTTAAGCCAGAAAAGGACGGCCTTTTCTGCGAGAAGATCTTTGGACCGGTAAGGGACTGGGAGTGTGCCTGCGGTAAGTACAAAGGCATTCGCTTCAAGGGCATTACCTGCGAGCGCTGCGGTGTTGAAGTAACCACCGCAAAGGTTCGTCGTGACCGCATGGGCCACATCGAGCTTGCTGCTCCTGTAAGCCACATCTGGTACTTCAAGAGCCCAACCAGCTTCCCACTGGCACGTCTTCTTGATATTAAGAGCAAGGACCTCGAGAAAGTCCTCTACTTTGCATCTTACGTAATCACCAGTGTTGACACTGAGGCACGTGAGGCTGACGTAGACGATCTTCGTGAGGAGCTTGCAGCAGACCTCGAAGAGCTCGACGCAGAGCGCGACGATCAGATCGCACGCCTTCGCGAGCAGGGCCAGCCACAGGATGACGAGTTTGGCGATTTTGAGCCTCTTTCTGAGGATGAGATTCGTGCAGGTGTCGCTGATCTTGAGGAAGAGTACGAGGAAGAGAAGACACTTCGTCGTGAGGCTTTCGAGAAGTTCATGCAGCTTGAGACCAGAGAGCTCATTTCCGATGAGGGTCTGTTCTCCGAGCTTAAGCGCTACTATGGCATTTACTTCAAGGGTGGCATGGGTGCTGAGGCAGTCCGCGACCTTCTTTCCAACATTGACCTTGAGAAAGAGGCCAAGGAGCTCCGCGCTATTATCGCCAATGAAGATGCTCAGAAGCAGAAGCGCGAGAAGGCCATTAAGCGCCTTGAGATTGTTGACGCTTTCCTTAAGGGTGGCAACGATCCAGCTAACATGATTCTTGACGTTGTACCAGTTATTCCACCTGATCTTCGTCCAATGGTTCAGCTTGATGGTGGCCGTTTTGCAGCTTCCGACTTAAACGATTTGTATCGTCGTGTTATTAACCGTAACAATCGTCTTAAGCGCCTGCTTGACCTTGACGCACCTTCCATCATTGTTAATAACGAGAAGCGCATGCTTCAGGAGTCCGTTGACGCTCTGTTTGACAACGGTCGCCGTGGTCGTCCTGTTACCGGCCGTGGTGGACGTCCTCTGAAGTCTCTTGCTGAGGCCCTTAAGGGTAAGCAGGGTCGCTTCCGTCAGAACCTTCTGGGTAAGCGTGTTGACTACTCTGGCCGTTCCGTCATTGTTGTTGACCCACACCTGAAGCTGCACCAGTGCGGTCTTCCATCCGCTATGGCACTTGAGCTCTTCAAGCCATTTGTCATGCGTCGTTTGGTTGAGCTCCGCAAGGTTGAAAACATTAAGGGCGCAAAGCGCGCTATTGACCGTGGTACCCCAGTTGTTTGGGACGTTCTGGATGAGGTCATTCAGGACCGCCTCGTTCTTCTCAACCGCGCACCTACCCTTCACCGTCTGTCTATCCAGGCATTTGAGCCAGTCCTTATCGAGGGTAAGGCAATCCACCTGCACCCACTGGTTTGCGCACCATTCAACGCAGACTTCGACGGCGACCAGATGTCTGTCCACGTGCCACTTTCTACTCAGGCACAGACAGAGGCTCGCATTCTGATGCTCTCCAGCAACAACCTCAGAAGCCCTGCTTCTGGTAAGGTTCTGACCGTTCCTTCTCAGGATATGGTCTTTGGTGTCTACTACCTCACTTCCGAGAAGACCGGTGAAGACGCTAAGACTCTTACCTTCGCAAGCTTTGAGGATGCTCTTCTGGCTATTGAGGCCAACCGTGACCTTGATATCCAGGCAAAGGTTGTTGTCCGCGTAAGCTCCAAGGATGCAAACGTTGCTGATAGCGATCGTGCTATCTTCCGCGTTATGACTGGCCGCGGTCAGTATGAGGACCTGGACGTTACTGAGGGTACCAAGCGTTTTGAGACCACTGTTGGTCGCATTATCTTCAACCGTCAGTGCCTGCCAGAGGATTACCCATACATCAACTACAAGATGGTTAAGTCCGACATTGGTGTTCTGGTCAACGATTGCTGCGACCGTTACCCAATGGCTGATGTTGAGCCAATTCTGGACAACATCAAGAAGACTGGTTTCCACTACGCAACCCTTGCTGGTCTGACTGTTTCCGTTTGGGATGCTGTCATTCCTCCACACAAGCCACAGCTGCTTCAGGAGGCACAGGACCGCGTTGACCAGATCAACGAGTACTACGAGGATGGCTTCCTTTCCGAGCGAGAGCGTCACGTTGAGGTTGTTAACGCATGGACCGAGTGCACCGATCTTCTCGGCTCTGAGATGCTTGCAGGCTTTGCAGAGGACAACCCAATTTACATGATGGCTGATTCTGGAGCTCGTGGTTCTAAGACACAGCTTCGCCAGCTTGCTGGTATGCGAGGCCTGATGGCGGATATGTCCGGTGAGACCATTGACCTTCCAATTAAGGCAAACTTCCGCGAGGGTCTTGAGCCTCTTGAGTACTTCATTTCTACCTACGGTGCTCGTAAGGGTCTGGTAGATACCGCATCCCACACCTCTGACTCTGGTTACCTGACTCGTCGTCTTGTCGACGTTGCGCAGGACGTCATTGTCCGCGAGGAGGACTGCGGTACTGATGAGGCAGTCACTTATCCTCTGATTAAGCCTGGTCAGACTTCTGTTGATACTGACCTGATTGGCCGCTGCACCCTTGAGGATGTCTGCGATCCAAACACTGGTGAGGTTCTTATCCCTGCTGGTGGCTATGTTGAGTCCAAGCAGGATCTTGAGCGTCTTGTTGAGCATGGCCTTGCTAAGGTTCAGCTCCGCGCGCTTCTGACCTGTAAGTCTAAGTACGGCGTCTGCCAGAAGTGCTACGGCTGGGATCTTTCCACCCGTCGTCCTGTCAACATTGGTACTGCAGTTGGTATTATCGCAGCTCAGTCCATTGGTGAGCCTGGTACTCAGCTGACCATGCGTACCATTCACTCCGGTGGTGTTGCAGGCGCAGACGATATTACGCAGGGTCTTCCTACCGTTGCTCGTATGTTCGACGTCGTCGGCAACGTCAATGAGAAGATTCTTGGCCGCGAGGCTGACCTGGCTCCCGTTTCTGGTGTTCTTCACATCACCCCAGAGACCACCGAGTACCTGCTGCGTATTGTTGATGCAGACGATGCTTCTCGCATTATCGAGGAGTGGCGTGTACCTGCATCCGTTCGCTTCATGCCTGGCATTGAGGATGGCGCTGTTGTCCGTGCTGGTGATCAGATTACCCGCGGCTTCGTCAACTTCCGTATGCTCCGTCGACTCACTGACATTGAGTCCACCATGCACACCTTCGTTGAGTCTGTTAAGGACGTCTATACCTCTCAGGGTGTAGAACTCAACGATAAGCACATTGAGGTTATCGCACGTCAGATGCTTCGCCGTGTTCAGGTTACCAACCCAGGTGACTCTTCGTACCTGCTTGGTCAGTATGTGGACCGCTATGTCTTTGCAGAGACTGTCCAGAACATTGCTCTTGCTGGTGGTACTCCACCAGAGGCAGAGCCAGCAATCCTTGGTACTCTGAAGGTTGCAAGTTCTATTGATTCTTGGCTCTCCAGCGCATCGTTCATCCGTACTGCAGGTGTTCTCACCTCTGCAGCTATCGAAGGCGATGTTGACCACCTGCTTGATCTCAAGTCCAACGTTATTGTTGGTAAGCAGATTCCTGCAGGTACAGGCCTCTCTGCATACAGCGATGTTGAGCTTACGTACCATGGCACCAAGATTGACGGCCCAACCTCTTCTCTTGCTAAGTCTCTTCCAGACTGGGCACCAGCAGAGCTTAAGGACATCGAGGAGCAGCTTCCTAAGCAGCTTGATTGGGTCAATGAGGACTACAACGGTGGCGTTTACTCCAAGAATGGTCGCACGCTTTCTAGCGAGGACGCAAAGCTGTATCTCTTTGATGATCTTGGTGTGTCACAGCGTTGGACCAACAAGTTCAGTGAGGTTGGCATTGAGACCGTAGGCGATCTTATTGGCAAGACCGAGGAAGACCTGCTTCGCATCGATGGTATTGGTGCAAAGGCAATCGAGGAGCTCCGCGATGGCCTTGAGGCTCGTAACCTCCTCTATATCCTTGAGCCAGAAGAGGATGAGGCAGATTCTGAGGATCTTTCTCAGCTGCTCAACATGGTCTTCTCGCCAGAAGGCGACGGTGGCCTGATGTTGGGCTCTGCAGCTCCATCTGCTCACTCTGATTACACCGAGACACTTATTGGTTCTTCTTCTGATGAGGTTAGCCCCGATGTAATTAACGAGGACCTTGGTTCTCTGGACGATCTTCTCAACCAGGTTGTTCGTATGGATGCTGAGGCAGGGGACGACGAGTAAATAGTTTCGCCTAATACATCAAATTTTTTCGGAGATTATCTCCGATACATAAGAGGACTTCTGCTGTTAGCTGGAGTCCTCTTTTTATTTGTTCTAACGGGATAGAGTCGGTATATACTAAGATGCATTACAAACAATATTTAGTGAGAAGCCCTGTGTACTCAGAGCTTTGAGTTATAAAGAGTAGGAAGTATCATGACTAATCATTCTCACGAGTGTGAGCATACAAACAATATTTGCGAGTGCGTTTCTGAAGAACAACTACACGAGTTTCTCACTAATGACGATATCATTTACGACGCCACTCAAATTTATGACGCGCTTTCTGACTTTACACGTTTTCAGATTTTGGGATCTCTTCTATTGGGCGAGAAGAGCGTAACTGAACTGCAGGAGCTTCTCTCTGTTTCTCAGTCTGCTACTTCTCACCAGCTCCGTCTCCTGCGTGATCGTGGTCTGGTAACCGCAAAAAGAGATGGTCGTCGCGTCATTTATTCTCTTGCTGATGATCATGTCATTACACTTATTAGTGTTGGTCTTGCTCACGCTGCACATCAGCACTAAAACATTAGAAGTTTTTGGTGCCTTGTATTTTCAACGAGCAATGAATTTTTTGATTGATACTGTATGCTAAGTCTTCAGCACATAGATGGAAGAAACGTATGGGACATCCTTAAGCTTAAGGTGTCCAAAGAGCAGCAAAGTTATGTTGCTGGCAATGATATAAGTCTTATCGAAGCCTATATTTCTAAGACAGAAAACGGACAGATCTTTCCCTTTGGTATATACAAAGATGATGTGCCGGTAGGTTTTTTAATGATTGGTTTTGGTACAGACAGCAGCTGGGATGACGCTCCAGCAATAGCTCAAAATAACTATGATCTCCGACGCTTGATGATTGATTTAAAGTACCAAGGTAGGGGATACGGTAAAGAAGCACTCAACCTTGCGTTGGAGTTTATACGCACTTTTCCTTGTGGAAGAGCAGAGTATTGTTGGCTTTCTTATGAGCCTGAAAATAAAGCTGCTCGGGATCTCTATCGTTCGTTTGGATTCGTTGAGACGGGCGAGAAGGACGGCGAAGAATTGATTGCTGTTTTGAAGTTAGTCTCAGATGTATCTGAAGTATCCAGCACTAAGGAATTTCTCGATAACGGTGCGGTATTTTCTTCTGACAATGAAGAACTTCTCGCTCAGTTCTTCCAAGCGGAAAATATGCGCGATTGGGAAACATACGAGACATTTCTTGCCAAGGATGTTGTTTGGGAACTTCGAGAAGCTGGGCAAACTAAGATAATCAAAGGCAAGTGCGCCTATATGAACTGTATTCGTTCGGCGTACAGGGGGAGTAATGCAACGTTTAGCTGCGAAGGCCTGTACACAGGAGCCGATAATTCATGCCTTGCCGCTATGCTTGTAAGCGATGCGGGTACACGTTCATGTGACATGTTTTGGTTTGAAGACGGGAAGATTGTCTTTGAGCTTGAGGTTATTTTGGGCTAAGTTAAATTACTAGTACTGCCAAAAAAATGTATCAATTTAGTTTCTGCGTTACCATACCTGGCCCAGTTCCGTTGGTTTTACAAAATTTCATCAGTTCGAATGGTTTCTGCAGCTCTGCAAAAGAACGAATTTGTAGTAGATTTTGAAAACTACAGAACAGGGAGAAGTACGGACTGCAGGTTGTGCGATAAGAAGTATTTCTCGCCAATGAAAAAGTGTTTTTTCTGTATATGGATACGCCCGGAACAGTGGCTTGTTGACATGTGGTTGTTGTCGGCGTAAAGTTCTTCCTTGCGTAATTCCAAGGGGACAGTGCTGTGTCGCCTTTCGAATATGTAAAACTGCAGGTAGATAGGTATAAGAAGGAGAAGATCTTGCCTACTATTAACCAGCTCGTACGTAAGGGCCGCGTGAGCGTCAAGTCAAAGTCCAAGAACGCCGCTCTTCAGCACAACCCACAGAAGCGCGGTGTTTGCACCCGCGTTTTCACCACAACGCCAAAGAAGCCTAACTCAGCACTCCGTAAGGTTGCTCGTGTTCGTCTTGTTAATGGCATTGAGGTAACCGCTTACATTCCTGGTGAGGGCCACAACCTCCAGGAGCACTCCATTGTTCTGGTTCGTGGCGGCCGTGTCCGTGACCTTCCTGGTGTTCGTTATAAGGTTGTTCGCGGTGCATTCGACTGCGCAGCAGTTCAGAATCGTGCTCAGGGCCGTTCTCGTTACGGCACTAAGCGTGCTAAGTAATCACGTCCACTACTCGAACTAGTTCTTAGGAGATTAATATGCCGCGTCGCGCAGCAGCAGTACGTCGTGAGGTTATGCCTGACGCCGTCTACAACAATCGTCTGGTAACCCAGCTCATTAACAAGGTCCTTCTCGACGGTAAGAAAGCAACCGCAGAGCGTATTGTCTACGGTGCATTTGATATCGTTGCAGAGAAGACGGGCGAGGATGCTCTCACTGTCTTCAAGAAGGCTATGGATAACATTCGCCCAACACTTGAGGTTAAGCCTAAGCGTGTTGGTGGCGCTACTTACCAGGTCCCAATGGAGGTTAACTCCCGCCGTGCAACTACTCTTGCTATTCGCTGGATGGTCACTTTCAGCCGTAGCCGTAAAGAGAAGACCATGGCAGAGCGTCTTGCAAACGAGATTATCGACGCAACTAATGGCGTAGGTGCATCCGTCAAACGCCGCGAGGACCTGTACAAGATGGCTGAGGCCAACCGCGCCTTCTCCCACTACCGCTTCTAGTCGGAATTCAGGAGTAGCAAACAAATGGCTAAGACTAAGTACAATCTTAAAGACCTCCGTAACATCGGCATCATGGCCCACATCGATGCTGGTAAGACCACCACTACGGAGCGTATTCTTTACTACACCGGTAAGACCCACAAGATTGGTGAGGTTCACGACGGTGCAGCAACTATGGACTGGATGGTTCAGGAGCAGGAGCGCGGTGTAACCATTACTTCCGCAGCTACTACTTGCTTCTGGAAAGACCATGTTATCCAGATTATCGATACCCCAGGCCACGTTGACTTTACCGCTGAGGTTGAGCGTTCTCTCCGTGTTCTGGACGGCGCAGTTGCAGTTTTCGACGCAGTTGCAGGCGTTCAGCCACAGTCCGAGACCGTTTGGCGTCAGGCAACTAAGTACGGCGTACCTCGTATTGCATTCATCAACAAGTTTGACCGCGTAGGCGCTGACTTCTTCCGTGCAATCCAGACCATGCGTGACCGCCTCGGCGCAAACGCAATTGCAGCTCAGGTCCCAATGGGCGCTGAGTCCAACTTCTGGGGTCTTATCGACCTTGTCACCAACACTGCATGGGACTTCAAAGAGGATGCTAAGGGCATGATTTACCCTGAGCCACTCGACGAGATTCCTGCAGAGTTTGCAGAGATTGCAGCTGAGAAGCGTGAAGAGCTTCTTGAGGCAGCTTCTGACTTCTCTGAGGAGCTTATGATGGCTGTTCTCGAGGGTGAAGAGGTTGACGTTGAGACCCTTAAGGGTGCTCTTCGTGCTGGCGTTCTTGCTGGTCAGATTAACCCTGTCTTTGTTGGCTCTGCTTACAAGAACAAGGGTATCCAGGAGCTTCTGGACGCTGTCATCGACTTCCTTCCAAGCCCTCTGGATGTTCCAGAGATTGACGGTGTCACTCCTAAGGGTGACGAGGCTGTCCGTCACGCAGACGTTAAGGAGCCATTCTCCGCTCTTGCATTCAAGATCATGACTGACCCTTATGTTGGTAAGCTTACCTACATTCGTGTTTACTCTGGTCAGGCAGAGGCAGGTTCTTACGTTTACAACTCCGTCAAGGACAACCGTGAGCGCTTTGGTCGCATCCTTGAGATGAACGCAAACGACCGTGTTGACCGTGACGAGTGCTCCGCAGGCGACATTGTTGCATGCGTTGGTTTGAAGAACACCACTACTGGTGACACCCTTTGTGACGAGAAGAATCCAATCATCCTTGAGTCCATCAGCTTCGCAGATCCTGTTATCGACGTTGCTGTTGAGCCTAAGACCAAGGCTGAGCAGGAGAAGATGTCCATCGGCCTTGCTAAGCTGGCTGAAGAGGATCCAACCTTCCAGGTTCACACTGATCACGAGACCGGCCAGACCATCATTGCTGGTATGGGCGAGCTTCACCTTGAGATTATTGTTGACCGTCTCCGTCGTGAGTTTAAGGTTGACTGCAACGTTGGTAAGCCACAGGTTGCTTACCGCGAGACTGCTGGTAAGGCAGTAAGCCACGCTGAGGGCAAGTTTGTCCGTCAGTCCGGTGGTAAGGGCCAGTATGGCCACGCAGTCATCGACCTTGAGCCACAGGAAGAGGGCAAGGGTTACGAGTTTGTCAATGCTATCGTCGGTGGTGTTATTCCTAAGGAGTACATCCCATCTATCGATAAGGGCATCCGCGAGGCTCTTGAGAACGGTGTCATTGCTGGTTACCCAGTAGTCGACATCAAGGTCACCCTTGTTGACGGTTCTTACCACGAGGTCGACTCTTCTGAGGCAGCATTTAAGATTGCTGGTTCTATGGCAATTAAGGATGCTCTTAAGAAGTCCAACCCTGTCCTTCTCGAGCCAGTTGAGTCTGTTGAGGTTGAGACGCCTGAGCAGTACATGGGCGACGTTATGGGCAACCTTTCTTCCCGTCGTGGCAAGATTGAGGGTATGGACGATCGTATGGACGCCAAGGTCATCCGCGCTAAGGTGCCTCTTGGTGAGATGTTCGGTTACGCAACCGACCTTCGTTCCCAGACCCAGGGCCGTGCGAGCTACACCATGCAGTTCGATTCTTACGAGCCCGTTCCTAACGCTGTACGCGAAGAGATTGTCGCCAAAAACGGCGGCTCTGCATCCTAAGTAAACGACCACGAGCTCTAGCTCATGTATGGAGGTACCCAAAGTGTCAAGCCAGAAGATCAGGATTCGCCTCAAGGGCTATGATCACGAGGTCATTGATCAGTCCGCTAAGCTGATTGTTGACACCGCACAGAAGACAGGTGCGCGTGTTTCCGGTCCTATCCCTCTGCCAACCGAGCGTAACCTTTACACCGTTATCCGCTCACCACACAAGGATAAGGATTCCCGTGATCAGTTTGAGATGCGCACTCACAAGCGTCTCATCGATATTCTCGACCCAAGCGCTTCTACCGTTGATTCGCTTATGCGTCTCGACCTTCCAGCTGGTGTCGATATCGAGATCAAGCTCTAAGCATACGGCTTAATCCAACGTGCAAACCCTCCTGCGCATCCCCGCGTAGGAGGGTTTTATATTAAATAATACGTAAAAAAACTTTATATGTTATTTGACAATTCTTATAAAAGAAGATATATAGATATTATTATGTATCTAGCAGTAAAGGATATAAAATGTCATTTAAGACAGAAAATAGAAAGATTTCAAATATCTTTGAAAGCCAACGTATTTATTCTGTGCCTAGATATCAAAGAGGATATGTTTGGGAAAATATTAACTGGAGTGAACTTCTAAATGACATTAAATTTACAATAAGAGAAAATGATACGGCGGTGAATTGGAGCCATTTTTTTGGAGCTATAGTATTGAACAAAAAGTATCCTGAAAATAATTATAATGACTCTCTTGGAATCGAGTCATATGAGATTATTGATGGACAGCAAAGGCTTACAACGATCTTTGTCATTTTTATAGCACTTTGCTCTCGTTATCGCTCTTTAGGAAGTAATGTCGCTGCATCACGTGCAGATTATATTGAGAAAACATATATATATCTAACAAGTTATTCTGATTCTGAAAAAATATTTAAACTTGATAATGCTGAAATCACTTCAGATATTAAGGCTATATGCCAAAGTGCTCTTGATCAAACTTACATCCCCACTAATAGTAACAAACCAATTTATAAACTATTTAATTTCTTTTTGGATGAATTTAAACAGTATGATTTTAATCAGTTAGAAAAATTTTTTAGTAAGCTTCTATCAATCAACATTGTTGAAATTATCTCCGAAGAAGATGAAGAGATTTATAATATTTTTGAAGTTTTGAATGCAAGAGGACAAAAACTTTTGCAGATGGAATTACTAAAAAATAGGGTAATGAAATACATCACACCTCGAGAAGCCGATGTGATTGATAAAGCAAAAGAAACTTGGAAAGAAATCGAAAATAATTTTACCCACACTCATTTAAAAGATTCAGACACTGCTCTGCATCATTTTGTAAAATGTTATATTGGTAAACCTCAAAATAAAGATAGTGTTTATAAACTCATTAAAGAAAAAGTAGATATAGATAGAATGAGCGACCTTCTTGAAGCTCTAAAGAATTTTTCAATTAGCTACAAATATGTTACTGAATCTCCGAATGAGAATAATTACATTAGGTATTTCCAATTAAAAAAATAATAGACAGATAAGCGCTCTACTTGCGGCGCTTCATATTAAACTTGCTAAGGAATTTAACAGCGAAAGTCTATTTATTCAAACACTTTGTCAACTAAGGAATTATTTTTTTATTTTTAACCTTGAGAGGATTCCTGGAAATAAAATTGATAAATATATAACGGAGTATTCTTTTAAGATCTATAACTCATCTCACAAAAATGAGTTGTTGATTTATGTTGCCTCATTATTTTCTAAACTTGCTGAGTTGATTGAATTAGACAATGGAATAAAGAAATATCTTGAGACTAATCCTAGTCTTAGATATTCCAATAAAAAGAACTCTGGAATAACCAAAAATGGGTCACTTGTTAAATATATATTGTGCGAGATTTATAAGAAAATGCAAAGTGACACTCAACTTAATCCTGACTTATTAACTATTGAGCATCTAAATAGCGATGATGGGACTGAAAATAGCTGTCTATTGAGCAACCTTACTTTACTCTCAAAGGAACTTAATGAAAAACTTGGCAATAAGAATCCTGTCGAAAAAATTAAAGTTATAAAAGAAGAGTCTTCAATAGAAACCAATAAAACACTGGATAACTTTATTATTGAGGGAGTGTTTAACCAAGATAGTAGAATGCAATGGTTAAGCAAGGAATTGACCACAGGGAATTTTGAGTTTAAATCAGACTATTTAAATATCACAGCAGATCAGATAAAGGAGTATGAAGAAATTGAAAAAATTGTAAAAGAGGATAATGCCTTATATGACTTACTCAAAGAATTAGGAACTAAATTTAAGTGTAAACTCGAGAAGGATCCGAATCTTCTAGAAAAAAAAGAAAGGTATGAAGAATTAGAAGCTAAATATAATAAAGGCAAAAAATAGACTTCTAAGCCTAAAAATATTTGATATATGGGATTCAAAATTCAAAATATGAGTACCTCTAGAGTATCTAGCTAACAGAAGAATGATAAGTAAATTTTTTTGTACTCTATTGGTATTTGAGTCAACAAGCAATGAATTTATTATGACAGAAAGTGGCTAGACTAAATAAATGGACATCCACGTAACGAAGATCCTCTTTGTGTGTCACGGAAATATTTGCAGGTCAACTATGGCGCAATATGTCATGCAAGACCTTGTCGAGAAAAACGGTCTGGCAGATTCATTCTTCATTGATTCAGTCGCGACATCCACTGAAGAGATTGGTAATCCTGTAGATCCTCGCACGCGACGCAAACTGCAGAAAAAGGGGATTCATTGCGGGAATCATCGTGCGAGGCAGATGACTCGCGCAGATTATGAGGAGTTTGATTACCTCATCGGTATGGATCACAACAACCTGCGCAACATGATGCGTATGCTCAAGGATGATCCGCTTGGAAAGGTTTCGTTGCTTCTTGACTGGACAGAAAAGCCTCGTGATATCGCTGATCCGTGGTATTCGGGCAATTTTGACCTGACGTACGAGGACGTTATAGAAGGCTGTGAAGCGTTGCTTAAGAAACTCATGGCAAAGTAGTCTTAGCTGCTTAGGTATAACTTGCTTAGCCTAGACTGCTTAGCTGCTTAGTCTTGGCAGCCTGATTTTGGCAAAATTATTCTCGTAGATTGTTCCGACAAAATTTTTAGAAAAAATCTTTCAAAATTCCACGGGTTTCTCGCCAATGGATACGCCCGGGTCAGAGGTTTGACCTCGCAAAATAGTAGAGAAAAAAGATCTCGCAGCTAGAAGGTATCAAACGGTCTTCACAAAGCGTTCATCTTTTAGAGATTTTAGACTTGTTTCTTGTCAAAAATGAGTGTAAAGTAAACGGGCTGCTCAAACAGGACAATTATGTCTAAAGGCAGTATGTACAGGACGTGGCCCGCTGGGGAAGAGTACCCGATGTGCTCTCAAGGTCCCATGACCACCGAAGGTTAGGAAAGAGCATGGTTAATACCATCCTCGGCCGCAAGCTGGGCATGACCCAGGTATGGGACGAGAACGACAACGTCGTTCCTGTTACCGTCGTTCTTGCTGGCCCCTGCACCGTTTCACAGGTAAAGACTGTTGAGACGGACGGCTACAATGCCGTACAGATTGGCTTTGGTGACATCTCCGAGAAGCATGTCAACAAGCCAATGGCTGGTCACTTCAAGGCACAGGGCGTCGAGCCAATGCGTTACCTCCGCGAGGTCCGCGTTGAGGATGCTTCTGAGCACAAGACCGGCGATGTTGTCACAGTTGCTGACTTCTCCGAGGTCACCGCTGTTGACGTAACAGGCACTTCTAAGGGTAAGGGTTTCCAGGGTACCGTTAAGCGCTGGAACTTCTCTCGCGGTCCAATGACTCACGGTTCTCGTAACCAGCGTCGTCCAGGTTCCATTGGTCAGTGCGCATACCCTGCACGCGTTCGTAAGGGCCTTCACATGTATGGTCACATGGGCGCAGAGCGCGTTACGGTCAAGAACCTTAAGCTTGTCCGCGTTGATGCTGAGCAGAACCTCATGCTTATCAAGGGTGCTGTTCCTGGCGGCAAGAATGCCCTCGTCCAGGTCCGCATGGCCTAAGGGCCTTTAGGCAAACACTTAGGCTAACAAGGAGACAACATGTCCAAGTATGAGATTAAGAACGTAGAGGGAAAGAAGGTCGGCGACGCCGAGCTCTCCTCTGACGTCTATGGCATTGAGCCAAACATCCCTGTTGTGCACCAGGTTGTAGTCTGCCAGGACGCATCCGCACGTCAGGGTACCCACTCTACAAAGAACCGTCACGAGGTATCCGGCGGTGGCGTTAAGCCTTACCGTCAGAAGGGTACTGGTCGTGCTCGCCAGGGTTCTATTCGTGCTGGTCAGTGGACTGGTGGTGGCGTCATTTTTGGACCTACCCCTCGTTCACACGCACGTCGTATTAACAACAAGATGGTCAAGCTTGCTATGAGGTCCGTCCTCTCCGGCAAGGTTGCAGACTCCGAGCTTGTCCTCGTTGACTCTCTTGAGTTTGCTCAGCCTTCCACCAAGCAGGCAAAGGCTGCACTTCAGAACCTCGGTATTGAGGGCAAACGCGTTACCGTCATTGTCCCAGACGACGACGTCAACACCTACCTCTCTTTCCGTAACCTTCCTAAGGTTTCGGTCTTCGGTGTTTCTGAGGTTACTACTCGTTTCCTGATCGACAACGGCGCACTTGTTATGTCCGCTGATGTTGCTAAGCAGCTTGGGGAGGTGCTCGCATAATGAACTCTCCTTATGAGGTCATCATTCGTCCTATCGTTTCAGAGCGTGCTTTCGATCTGATGGAGCAGGGCAAGTACACTTTTGAGGTTGCTCGTAACGCAGGTAAAGAAGAGATTGCTGCAGCTGTAGAGAAGCTCTTCTCTGTACACGTCACCAAGGTAAACACACTTTCTGTTAAGCCAAAGAACAAGCGTGTACGTTATCAGCAGGCAGGCAAGACCCGCCAGTGGAAGAAGGCTATTGTTACCCTCGCTGCTGGTGAGACTATCGAGATCTTCGGTAATAACTCTGCTGAGTAAGGTTTTTCTCCCGTGCCTCTTTTGAGGTACGGGTTCGTATGCCGCGCATAGTAGATACGCGCGGTACCGTGGTAATCCGGTGTTAGCTCGACTTTCCCTTAAGCGGGCTAGCCAACGGAGAAGAAAGGGATACTGTTTATGGCAGTTAGGCATCTAAAGCCAACAAGCGCAGGCAGGCGCTTCCAGACAATCTCAGACTTTGCTGAGATTACAACTGATAAGCCCGAGAAGTCCCTTCTCGAGCCTCTGCCAAAGAAGGCTGGCCGCAACAACAATGGCCGCATCACTACCCGTCACCAGGGTGGTGGCCACAAGCGCCAGTACCGTCGTATCGACTTCAAGCGTCGCAAGGATGACATCCCAGCTAAAGTCGCTACTATTGAGTACGATCCTAACCGTTCCGCTCGTATTGCTCTTCTGCACTATGCAGACGGCGCAAAGGCATACATCCTTTGCCCAGAGGGCCTGAGTGTCGGTGACACCGTTCTTTCTGGTACCAAGGACGTCGACATCAAGCCTGGTAACTGCACCACTCTTGAGCAGATTCCAGTAGGTACTCTTGTTCACGCAGTTGAGTTCCAGCCTGGCAAGGGTGCTGCAATGGCACGTGCTGCTGGTACTTCCGTCCAGCTCATGGGTAAGGACAACGGCTATGCAGTTCTGCGTATGCCTTCCTCCGAGCTCCGTCGTGTTCTTCTAACCTGCCGTGCAACTATCGGCGAGGTTGGTAACGCTGAGCACTCCAACATTGTTGTTGGTAAGGCTGGTCGTTCCCGTTGGGCAGGCGTCCGTCCTACCGTCCGTGGTACTGTCATGAACCCTGTTGACCACCCACACGGCGGTGGTGAAGGTAAGAACCACACTTCTGGTCGTCCTTCCGTCACTCCATGGGGTAAGCCAACCAAGGGTTATAAGACCCGCGACCCGAAGAAGGCTTCTAACCGCCTGATCATTCGCCGTCGTAAGTCCAAGTAAGACACGAGTAGGAGTAGATAAATGAGCAGAAGTCTCAAAAAAGGCCCCTTTGTGGAGACTCGCCTCCTTGCGCGTGTCGCTGCAATGAACGAGGCTGGCAAGAAGGACGTTATCAAGACTTGGTCACGTTCCTCAACCATCTTCCCTGAGATGGTCGGTCACACCATCGCTGTTCACGATGGTCGTAAGCATGTACCTGTGTACGTCACCGAGTCCATGGTTGGTCACAAGTTGGGCGAGTTCTCCCCATCCCGTACCTTCCGCGGTCACAAGGCCAAATAGGGGGAGTGTAGTAAATGGCTAAAAACACCGATTCTATTGAGGTTCGCGCAACAGCTAAGTATGTTCGCGTTGCTCCTCGTAAGGCTCGCGCAGTTGTCGCGCTTGTCCGCGGTAAGTCTGTCGAGAAGGCCCTTGAGGTTCTTCAGTTCTCGACTCGCGCTGCCGCAACTGATATTGCTAAGGTTCTGCGCTCCGCAGTTGCTAACGCCGAGAACAACAATGGTCTCCGTGCTAACAACCTGGTAGTCAAGACCGCTTTTGTTGACGAAGGCCCAACGCTTAAGCGTATTCGCCCTCGTGCAAAGGGTTCGGCTTCCCGCATTAACAAGCGCATGAGCCACATTACCGTTGTCGTTGCACCTCGAAAGGAGGCGTAGGAATGGGTCAGAAAGTACAGCCTACAGGCTTCCGTCTTGGTGTAACCGAGAGCTGGCGTTCTCGTTGGTACGCCGATAAGGACTACGCCGAGCAGCTCGGCAACGATCTTGCTATCCGCAAGTATCTTGAGAAGCGCCTTGAGAAGGCAGCTGTTGCTCGTATTGATATCGAGCGCGCTGGCGATAAGGTCAAGGTAACTATTTTCTCCGCACGTCCTGGTATTGTCATTGGCAAGAAGGGCGCAGAGATCGACGGCCTCCGTGCAGATCTTGAGCGTGTCGCTAAGGTCGGCAAGGGTCAGGTCAACGTTGACGTTGTCGAGGTTAAGCGTCCTGAGCTTGACGCAAACCTCGTTGCTCAGTCCATCGCAGAGCAGCTTGAGCAGCGTGTTGCTTTCCGTCGCGCTATGCGTAAGGCTGTTCAGTCCGCTCGCAAGGCTGGCGCTAAGGGTATTCGTATCCAGTGCTCTGGTCGCCTGAACGGTGCTGAGATGGGCCGCCGTGAGTGGTACCGTGAGGGTCGCGTGCCTCTGCACACCCTTCGTGCTGCAATCGGCTATGGTACCGCTACAGGCCGCACCACCATGGGCGCTGTCGGTATCAAGGTTTGGATTTATTACGGCGAGAAGATGCCTGGACAGCCAACACCTAACCCAGCTCTTGAGGGCTCCGCTCGTCCTCGTCGTGCTCGCAATGAGAGGAGGGGCCGTTAATGCTTGCTCCAAAGCGTGTATTGCACCGTAAGGTACAGCGCGGTTCCATGAAGGGCCAGGCAAAGGGTAATACCCAGCTGCATTTTGGTACCTGGGGCATCCGTGCAGAGGAGGCTCACTGGATTACTAACCGCCAGATTGAGGCTGCTCGTATTGCTCTCACCCGTGAGATGAAGCGTGGCGGTAAGGTTTGGATTACTATCTTCCCAGATAAGCCAATCACCAAGAAGCCTGCAGAGACTCGCATGGGTTCCGGTAAGGGCAACCCAGAAGAGTGGGTAGCAGTTGTTAAGCCTGGTCGTATCATGTTTGAGATTGATGGCGTACCAGAGGAAGTTGCTCGTGAGGCTCTCCGTCTTGCTCAGCACAAGCTTCCAATTAAGACCAAGATTGTCTCCAAGGCCGATCAGGACGGTGAGAACTAATGAAGTACACCGAAATCAAGGCTATGAGCGATGCAGACCTCGCTAAGAAACTCGAGGAAGGCCGCGCAGAGCTCTTTAATCTTCGTTTCCAGATGGCAACTAGCCAGCTGGACAACACCGCTCGTGTCAAGGCAGTTAAGCGCGACATTGCTCGCGTTCAGACCGAGATGCGCACCCGTCAAATTGCTGCGGAAGCATCCGCAGAGCAGAACTAGATCGCAGGAGATAAGTTATGGCAGAGACCGAAAGCAGAAATGCGCGTAAGGTTCGTACCGGACTCGTCGTCTCCATCTCTGGCGAGAAGACGATTACGGTAGAGATTACTTACCGTAAGCACCACCCTAAGTATGGCAAGATGATGACCATCGGCAAGAAGCTTCACGTTCACGATGAGAACAACGAGGCTGGTCTGGGCGATACCGTCCGCGTCATGGAGACTCGTCCTCTTTCCAAGACCAAGCGTTGGCGTCTCGCAGAGATCGTTGAGCGCGCTAAGTAATTAGCACCTAGGAAACAGCTTTTAGCTCAACCTAGTTTTGTATCTATCATTATTTTTCATGTGCGCAAATACGCGCACCTCTGAGAAATTAGGTTCCGGAGGAACGTCACATGATTCAGATGGAGACCATTCTCAACGTCGCTGACAACAGCGGCGCAAGGCGCGTAAAGTGCGTCAAGGTCCTTGGTGGCTCCAAGCGTCGTTACGCCGGCCTTGCCGACGTCATCATTGGCGCTGTCCAGGAGGCTACTCCAGGTGGTTCGGTGAAGAAGGGCGACATTGTTCGCTGCGTCATCGTTCGTACCGCTAAGGACACCCGTCGCAAGGACGGTAGCTACATCCGCTTTGACCAGAACGCATGCGTTCTTGTTAACAAAGAGGGTGAGCCCAAGGGTACTCGTATCTTTGGACCAGTCGCTCGCGAGCTGCGCGACCACAAGTACATGAAGATTGTCTCACTTGCACCTGAGACCCTTTAAGGAGGAACGACATGCCTAAGATGAAGATCAAGAAGGGCGACAAGGTCGAGGTCCTCACTGGTAAGGACAAGGGTAAGCGCGGCGAGGTACTTCGCGTATATCCAGAGAAGAACAAGGTTGTCGTTGAGGGCGTTGCAATTGCTAAGCGCCATGTCAAGCCAAACGCAGCTAACCAGCAGGGTGGCATCGTTGAGGCAGAGGCAGCAATCGACGCTTCCAATGTTGCTCTTATCGACCCTAAGACCGACAAGCCAACCCGTGTTGGCTACCTGATCAAGGAGGACGGCACTAAGGTCCGCGTCTCCAAGAAGTCAGGCGCTGAGCTCTAAGTTACCCGTGTTTCTCGTTTAGTAGAAACATCTAAGAGCTACTTCAAACCCCGTTATCGTCAGATAGCGGGGTTTTCTTTTGGGCGAGAAGTGCTGTGTCGTGTGAAAGTCGTGTGATGACACGAAAAAATATCAGCTAGCTTGAAATTCTCGCCCCATTTTTGCTCAATAAGGTCTAATATTGTTCATTGCGTCTTTCTATGGGATACGTATGTCTCGAGGACGCAGATGGCTCCTAGTTCGCCAAACTAGGAGGTGCGAGGCGATCCCCGCACTTAAAACCCCAAGAGTTAAGGAGAAACCATGGCAGACGAGAAGTACACACCTCGCCTTAAAGAGCTTTACTACGCATCCGTGCGTGATGCTCTGAAGGAGAAATTTGGTTACACCAACGTTAACCAGATTCCTAAGTTTGAGAAGATTGTTGTCAACATGGGTGTTGGCGAGGCAGCTACAGACGCTAAGGCAATTGACGGCGCTGTAAACGACCTCCGTACCATTACTGGTCAGCAGCCACTTGTTACACACGCTCGCAAGTCTATCGCAACCTTTAAGCTTCGCCAGGGTATGCCAATCGGCGCTAAAGTAACCCTGCGCGGCGATCGTATGTGGGAGTTCCTGGATCGTCTGATTGCAGTCGCAATTCCTCGTATTCGCGACTTCCGTGGTATCTCTGCTAAGAGCTTCGACGGCCGTGGTAACTTCTCCATGGGCGTAACCGAGCAGCTCATCTTCCCAGAGATTGACTTTGACAAGATGGACCACACCCGCGGTATGGACATCACCATTGTCACCACTGCTAAGACCAATGAGGAGGGCAAGGCACTTCTCGACGCCTTCCACTTCCCATTCAAGCAGGACTAACTTTTACCTGCGCTTTAAGTTAAGCGCATTCCTGTTGGCATCTTTGATGCCGGGTGACATAGTCACCAGCACTATTGTTTGAAGTCATCTTGGCGTTCGCCAAGTTGCATTTTGAAGGAGGATTTGTGGCTAAGACTTCGATGATCGTCAAAGCCTCGCGTGAGCCGAAGTACTCTACGCGCACACAGAACCGTTGCCAGCGTTGTGGACGTCCCCACTCCGTTTACCGCAAGTTTGGTCTGTGCCGTGTGTGCTTCCGTGAGCTAGCGAGCAAGGGCGAGCTTCCTGGTGTCCGCAAGGCAAGCTGGTAGGACTCAGGGCTCTGGCGTCAAGGCATCTGCGCCACGGGTGTAGATGAACCAGACACGCAGTTTCATCATTAACGAAGGAGAAGGATCAAATGAAAATTACCGATCCCATTTCAGACATGCTGACGCGTATTCGTAACGCAAACTCAGCTGGCAAGGATTCCGTATCCATGCCATCGAGCAAGGTGCTCGTTGAGATTGCTCGCGTCATCACCGAAGAGGGCTATGTCGAGGGTTACACCGTTGAGGACACCAAGCCTCAGAAGACTCTTCACATCACCCTTAAGTATGGTAAGAAGCGCACTAAGGTTATCCGCGGCATTCGTCGCATTTCCAAGCCTGGTCTGCGCATTTACTCCACCGCTGAGAAGCTTCCACGCGTTCTTGGTGGTCTTGGTACTGCAGTGGTTTCCACTTCTAAGGGCATGATGTGCGACCGCGACGCTCGCAAGGCTGGCGTTGGCGGCGAGGTCATCGCTTACGTTTGGTAAATCTGACAGGAATGAAAGGAGACAGCCGTGTCTCGTATTGGTAAGAAGCCTGTCCAGATTCCTGCTGGAGTCACTGTGACAGTTGATAACACCACCGTTACCGTTAAGGGTTCTAAGGGCGAGCTGACTCGTACTTTCTCTGAGCTTGTTGCTATTGCTCAGGAGGGCGAGGAGATTCTCGTTACTCGCGTTGACGAGTCCTCTGAGTCCAACGCTCAGCAGGGTCTTGTCCGCACCCTTATCCACAACATGGTTGTTGGCGTCTCTGAGGGCTTCGAGAAGAAGCTTGAGCTCACCGGCGTTGGTTACCGTGTAGCACTTAAGGGCAAGGATCTTGACCTTTCCCTTGGTTATTCTCACCCAGTTCTCTATGTTGCACCTGAGGACATTAGCTTTGAGGTACCTGATAACACTCACGTTACCGTTAAGGGTATTTCTAAGGAGAAGGTCGGCCAGGTTGCAGCTGAGATTCGTATGAAGCGTCCACCAGAGCCTTACAAGGGCAAGGGCATTCACTACGAAGGTGAGCACATCCGCAGGAAGCTCGGTAAGGCTGCTAAGTAAAGCAACCCTACTTTTAGGCTAAAAGACCATCACCCCGTTAGGTGATGGCATGTCTCTAAGGAGAAGGAATGAACAAGCAGCAGGCGAAAAAGGCGGGTCTTGAACGCCGCAAGCGCCGCGTACGTGCCAAGGTCTTTGGTACACCTGAGCGTCCGCGTCTTGCAGTTCACCGCACAAACGCAAACATTTATGCACAGCTTATTGACGACGCTTCTGGAAGAACTCTCTGCTCTGCCTCTACGCTTGACCCAGAGTTCCGTTCTACTGGCAAGGTTGGCTCCAACAAGGAGGCAGCTGAGTTCGTAGGTGAGCTTATCGGTAAGCGCGCTGCCGAGAAGAACGTCACTGAGGTCACTTTTGACCGTGGTGGCCGTCTCTATCACGGCCGCGTCAAGGCTTTGGCAGATGGCGCCCGCAACGCGGGCCTGAAGTTCTAGGAGGATTCAATGGCACGTGATCGTAAGCGCCAGCAGGATACGGATCTTCAGGAGCGCGTCGTTTATATTCACCGCGTTTCCAAGACCGTCAAGGGTGGCCGCCGTATGTCACTCGTTGCTCTGGTAGTCGTTGGCGACGGTAAGGGTAACGTTGGTATTGGCCAGGGTCGTTCCGCTGAGGTACCTCTGGCAATTCAGAAGGGCGTCGAGGACGCAAAGAGGAACATGTTCAAGGTCCCACTGACCGAGACTGGTTCCGTACCACACGCAGTCACTGGTCACTACGGTGCAGGTTCTGTTCTTATTAAGCCTGCATTCGAGGGTACTGGTGTTATTGCTGGCGGTCCTATTCGTCCACTCTTCGAGCTTGCAGGTATTACCAACGTACTTTCTAAGTCCCTTGGTACCGACAATGCTCTGAACATGATTAAGGCAGCAGCTGAGGGTCTGAAGGAGCTTTCCAGCCCAGAAGAAGCAGCTGAGCGTCGTGGCCTAACCGTCGGCGATATGTTCGTCGGAAAGGAGAACTAACGATGGCTAAGAACCTTAGCATCAAGCTTGTCCGTGGCGCTGTCGCAGGCGTCAAGAAGGACCAGACTGCTACGGTGAAGGCCCTCGGCCTCCACAAGATCGGCGATACCGTCGAGCAGCCTGACAACCCAAGCATTCGTGGAATGATCTTCAAGGTTAAGCACCTTGTCGAGGTTGAAGAGAACTAGAGGTAGTAATAATGCAGCTCAATGATCTTCGCCCCGCAGTGGGTTCGCGCAAAAATCGTAAGCGCGTAGGTCGCGGTAATTCTTCAGGCAATGGTACTTTTGCCGGCCGCGGTATGAATGGTCAGCTCTCCCGCTCTGGTGGCGGTAAGGGCGCTGGCTTCGAGGGTGGACAGCAGCCACTGGCTATGCGTCTTCCTAAGCTTCCTGGTTTTACTAACCACAACCGTGTCGAGTACGCTCCAGTCAACGTTGCTCGTCTGAATGCACTCTTTGCAGACGGCGAGACCGTAGACGCAGAGGCTCTGGTTGCTAAGGGAGTTATCAAGTACAACTTCATCCCAGTCAAGGTCCTGGGTGACGGCGAGCTTTCTAAGAAGCTTACTGTTAAGGTCGACAAGGTTTCCGCCTCCGCAAAGGCTAAGATCGAGGCGGCCGGTGGAAAGGTTGAGGCCGAGTAGTGAGTAAAGGAATCGCCAACGCATTTCGTGTTCCGGAACTAAGGGGAAAGATTCTCCTTACGGTACTGATTCTTCTTCTGTACCGTTTTGGTGCATATCTTCCTGTGCCCGGTGCTCCATTTCAGCAGATGCTTTCTGTTTATCAGAATGGTCTTTCTCAGAATGGTGCAATGGCCGTGCTTAACCTATTTTCGGGTGGCGCTCTTTCTCGCATGTCTGTTTTCAGTCTGGGCATCATGCCTTACATTACGGCTCAGATCATCTTCCAGATGATGCAGTCCGTTATTCCATCTCTTGGCGAGCTTGCTAAAGATGGTGAGAGCGGCCAGCGTAAGATTACGCAGTACACGCGTTATCTTACGGTTGGCTTGGCTCTGCTCAATGCAGTTGGTTACCTGTTCTTGTTTAAGAGCTATGGTGTATCTTTTGCATCTATGGAGGGCGTGCCTGAGGCACTTGAAAACTTCCTGGTAGTTTTTACCATGCTAGTTGGTGCCATCATTATTATGTGGCTCGGTGAGGTTATTACTCAGCAGGGTGTTGGCAACGGAATGAGTCTTATCATCTTTGCAAACATCATGGCTGGACTTCCAACAGCCCTTATTTCTTCAGTAGCTACTCGTGGAAACATTGTTCTTACCGTTGTTACTGTTGTGGTTATGCTCGCTATTATTCCGCTCATTGTTTACATTGAGCGTGGTCAGCGTCGTATTCCTATTAACTATGCCAAGCGCGTTGTTGGTCGTCGTATGATGGGTGGTCAGTCAACGTACCTTCCAATTAAGGTAAACACTGCAGGCGTTGTACCAATCATCTTTGCATCTGCAATCCTGTACCTTCCTGCTCAGGTTGCTGTGTTCTTCCCAGGAGTAGAGTGGATTCAAAATCTTGCTTCTTCACTTTCTTCTGGTTGGGTTAACTGGGTTCTCTCAGTTATGTTCATTGTCTTCTTTGCATACTTCTACACCTCAATGGTGTTTAATCCAGAGGAGACAGCAGACCAGCTTAAGAAGCAGGGTGGCTTTATCCCTGGCGTTCGTCCAGGTACTGCTACTTCAACGTATATCAAGACTGTTATTGACAGAGTCACCCTCCCCGGTGCTATCTTTATGGCAGTTCTTGCAATCGTTCCAACCATCATTTTCTGGTTCACGGGAGATTCGTTGATACAGGCGTTTGGTGGAACTTCCGTTCTGATTATGGTCGGTGTTGCAATGGATACACTCTCTTCCATTGAGTCCCACCTTAAGATGCACAACTATGAGGGCTTCTTTAAGTAGTTCTTAGTACGTAGCATAAAGGGGCCTGGAAACAGGCCCCTTTTATTATTTGAAAGGAAGGAGAAGCATGAACATTGTTCTTCTCGGCGCACCTGGCGCTGGCAAGGGTACACAGGCTCAGAAGCTCGTTGCAGAGTATGGACTTGCTCACATCTCAACCGGTGACCTTCTTCGTGCTGCTGTTAAAGCTCAGTCTGAGCTTGGCATTAAGGCTAAAGAGTATATGGATGCTGGTCAGCTTGTTCCAGATCAGCTTGTCATTGACCTGGTAAAAGAGCGTCTTTCTGCAGATGACGCAAAAGCAGGCTTTATTCTTGACGGCTTCCCACGCAATACCGCCCAGGCAGTAACCCTTGATTCTGAGCTTCAGAATATGGGTTTCAAGCTTGATGCAGCTCTGCTTGTTGCTGTTGAGCCAGAGGTTATTGTTGAGCGTCTTTCTTCTCGTCGCACCTGCAAAGAGTGTGGTTATACTGCACCAGCTGGTACTGAGACTTGCCCAAATTGCTCTGGTGAGATGTATCAGCGTGATGACGATAAGCCAGAAACTATTCGTAAGCGTCTTGATGTTTACGAGAATCAGACTTCTCCTTTGATTGAGTACTACAAAGGACATGGAATTCTGAAGGAGGTCAACGGAGATCGTCCTGTTGACGAGGTATTCGCCGACGTGAAGACTCTCCTCGCACTATGATTACCATAAAAACACCTGAACAAATCGAGGCAATGAAGGTTTCGGGCGCCCTTTCTAAGGCAGCCCTTCGCCGTGCTGGATCCATGATTAGACCTGGTGTTTCAACGCTCGAGATTGACCGCGCTGTAGAAGCTTTTATTAGGCTTCACGGCGGTACCCCTACCTTTAAGGGCTACGGTGGATTCCCTGGATCTGTTTGTTCTTCTATTAACGAGCAGATTGTTCACGGTATTCCATCAGCTAACGTCATTTTGCAAGATGGCGATATTCTGACCATTGATACAGGCGCTACCGTTAACGGTTGGGCAGGAGATAACGCTTGGACGTTCTACTGCGGAACAGTTGACGAGAAAACCCAGGCACTTTGTGAGGTTACGCGCGATTGTCTTAAGGCAGGTATTGCAGCTGCAGTTCCTGGTGCTCGCCTTGGCGATGTTGGACATGCAGTTCAGAAGCTTGCTGAGGATAATGGCTACGGTGTTATTCGTGATTTTGTTGGCCATGGTATTGGCCGCAATCTTCACGAGGATCCAGAGGTCAGAAATTATGGCCGTGCAGGTAATGGCATTGTTCTTCGTGAGGGAATGGTAATTGCAATCGAGCCAATGATTGCCATGGGCACCTACGATTGCACCGTTCTTGAAAATGGTTGGACCGTTGTTACCGATGATGGCCTGCCATCAGCACATTATGAGAACACCGTTGCTATTACTGCCGATGGTCCTGTTATTGTCTCCGAAGACGAAGTTGGTCCATGGTGCGAGATGCAAGGTGGCATAGAGTAACTAATACATAGTTCTTCTCGCTATCTAATTGTGTTGAAAAAATAAGTGATAGACGAGTGGCACATTTTTATGTATTATTGATAACCGCTGTCGATGTGTCGAGAGGATGAAAGTTGGCTAAACAAGACGCGATTGAGCTTGAAGGCAAGGTACTAGAACCCCTGCCAAACGCTATGTTTAACGTTGAGTTAGAGAACGGCAAGACCATCCTTTGCACCATCTCAGGTAAGATTCGAATGAACTACATTCGAATTCTCCCTGGTGACAAGGTTGTAGTAGAGATTTCTCCTTACGATCTTACCAGGGGTCGCATTACTTACCGTTATAAGTAAGTAATGTCCAGCCTTGTGCCATGCATGAGGCTATCTGTGTCTTTGCGCATGTCGCAAGGGCATATGTACGCAAGTACAGTCGGTATTTCACGCCAGCGGCTGGGCGAGTATATAGTTCGTATCAGCAGAACCGAAAGGAAGACACATGAAGGTACGTCCTTCGGTAAAGAAGATGTGCGACAAGTGCAAAGTCATCCGTCGCCACGGTAAGGTTTACGTGATTTGCGAGAACCCGCGCCACAAACAGCGTCAGGGCTAAGGAAGGAGCACCAAGTTGGCCCGTATTAACGGCGTCGACCTGCCACGCGATAAGCGTGTTGAGGTCGGACTCACCTATCTTTACGGCATTGGTCAGACTCGTGCAACCAAGATTTGCAACGAGACTGGTATCGATGTAAATACTCGCGTCAAGGACCTCACAGAGGAAGAAGTCACCAAGATTCGTGACTTTATTGACGCTAACTACACCACCGAGGGCGATCTTCGCCGCGAGGTGCGTCAGAATGTTGCCCGCCTGATGGAGATTGGCTGCTACCGCGGCCTCCGTCACCGCAAGGGCCTCCCTGTCCACGGTCAGCGTACCCACACTAACGCTCGTACTCGTAAGGGTAAGAAGCGTCAGGTGGGCGGCAAGAAGAAGTAGGCGAGGAGTAGCTAATGGCACAGAAAAAGAACGCTCGCACTACACGCGTCCGCCGCTCCGAGCGTAAAAACATTGCAGTGGGTCAGGCCCACATCAAGAGCACATTCAATAACACGATTGTCTCTATTTCCGATCCCCAGGGTAATGTAATTTCCTGGCAGTCCGGTGGTACCGTCGGCTTCAAGGGCTCTCGTAAGTCCACTCCTTTTGCTGCACAGCTTGCAGCAGAGGCAGCAGCAAAGGCAGCAATGGAGCACGGTCTCCACAAGGTAGCTGTTTTTGTTAAGGGCCCAGGCTCTGGTCGCGAGACCGCAATCCGTTCTCTTCAGGCAGCAGGCCTTGAGGTTTCGGGTATTCAGGATAAGACACCTATTGCACACAACGGCTGCCGTCCTAAAAAGCGCCGTCGCAACTAGCACGAAAGGACAAGCAAATGGCAATTGATAGGACCCCGGTCCTTAAAAGATGTCGTCAGCTTGGCATCGATCCCGTTGTGATGGGGATCAATAAGACTTCTAACCGTGAGCCACGTCGCCGTCGTCGCCAGGAGAGCGAGTACGGTATGCAGCTCCGTGAGAAGCAGAAGGCTAAGTTCATTTACGGCGTCCTTGAGAACCAGTTCCACGGCTACTATGAGATGGCTAAGAAGAACCCAGGCATTACTGGTGACAACCTGATGAGCATCCTTGAGACTCGTCTTGACAATGTCATCTTCCGCCTTGGCTTTGCTCGTACACGTAAAGAGGCTCGTCAGACTGTCCGTCACGGTCACATCACCGTTAACGGTCAGCGCGTTGACATTCCTTCTTATCGCGTAAAGAGCGGCGATGTTATCGCTGTTGCTTCCAAGGCAAAGGATCTTCTTCCAATCAAGGAAGCTCTCATTTCCTCCGAGCACATGGCAGTTCCTGCATGGCTTGAGGTTGACATTGAGAAGCTGCAGGGTACTGTTCTTCAGCTTCCAACCCGCGATCAGATCGACCTTGAGATTGACGCACAGCTGATCGTCGAGCTCTACTCCAAGTAAGCCCGACCCGTTTTGGAGGTAGCAATGTCCGAATTTATCCGACCAAATGTGTCGGTAGATGAAATCGGCGCAAACGTCGCTCGTGTGAGCGTAGAGCCGCTTGAGCGTGGCTATGGTGACACGCTTGGCAACTCCCTCCGCCGCGTACTGCTTTCCTCTCTTGAGGGAGCTGCGGTTGAGGCCATCCAGATTGATGGCGTTCAGCATGAGTTCACTACGGTTGAAGGCGTCTATGAGGACGTTACTGACATCGTTCTGAACGTTAAGGGCCTAGTTTTCCGCAACACCAACAACTCTGATGAGGCTGAGGCTTCTATCTCTGTTGATGGTCCTTGCACAGTCACTGGTGCTGATCTTGATGTTCCTATGGGCTATGAGCTGGTTAACCCAGCTCAGCACATTTGCACTCTTGCTGAGGGAGCTCATCTTTCCATGAGACTTCGCCTTGGTAATGGTCGCGGTTATGTTTCCGGTGAGGATAACGAGCGTGAGAGCGATCCAATTGGATTCATTCACGTTGACTCGATTTTCTCGCCAGTTCGCCGCTGCGCTAAGGCTGTTGAGCCTTGCCGTGTTGGCCGTCACACCGACTATGATCGTCTGGTGCTTGAGGTTGAGACCAATGGTGCAATCAGCCCTCGCGAGGCTGTCGTTGAGGCTGCAAACATCATTAACCAGCACATGAGCGCATTCATGGGACTTACTGATTTTGACGAGACTCAGGAAGAGGCTTCGATTTTTGCTAAGGCAGACGTCGAGGACGATTCCGAGCTTGAGAAGCAGGTTGAGGATCTGGACCTTTCCGTCCGTTCTTATAACTGCCTCAAGCGTGCAGGAATCCACTCTGTCCGTCAGCTCGTTGATTTCTCTGAGAACGATCTTCTCAACATCAGAAACTTTGGTGTTAAGTCTATTGAAGAAGTCAAGGAAAAGCTCGAGAGCATGGGCCTGTCCCTTAAGGCTTAGTCGCGCCTTGTCACGCATAGGAGAATGTAAATTATGAGGCACAATAAGAAGAGGGGCATGAAGCTTGGTACTGATGCTAGCCACACCAAGGCCATCAAGAAGAGCCTGATCCAAGCCCTTTTCACTAACGATCGTATTAAGACTCTTGACGTCCGCGCTAAGGCAGTTCGCGGCGAGGTCGACAAGGTCATCACTTGGGCAAAGCGCGGCGACCTTCACGCTCGTCGTCTTGCTATGGCCAAGGTTGGTAACGCAGAGCTTGTCCGTGAGGTATTTGACAAGGCTGCTCAGGGTATGTGGGCTGACCGCAACGGTGGTTACACCCGTATCATGAAGCTTGGTCCTCGTAAGGGCGACGCTTCTGAGGTTGTTATCCTTGAGCTTGTTACCGAGCCAGTTCAGCCAAAGGCTTCTAACAAGAAGGCTAAGGCAACCAAGGTTGCTCCTGCTCCTGTAAAGGAAGAGGAGACCGAGGCTCCAGCAGAGGAGACCGAGCAGACCGAAGAGGCTGCAGAGTAACTTCTGTCAAAGTGAATCTAAAGAGGTCCTGGCTTTTTTGCTGGGACCTCTTTTTCAAATAAAGGAGGGTTGTCATGATTGAGTTCAAAAGCGTTTCATTTGCATACGGTTCTTCAACTGCTACACAATCTATGACCGACTCTGCTTTTAAAGACTCCATGGGAGCCACTGAGAGCCTTTCTCAGCCAAAGATGGCACCAACCCTGGATAACGTTTCATTTACCCTAAAGCCTGGCTCTAGAACGGTTGTACTTGGCCATAATGGCTCAGGCAAGTCAACGCTTGCAAATCTTTGTAACGCATCGCTCTTTCCGTTTTCTGGAGAAGTTTTAGTAGACGGCACCTCAACAATTTGTGTGCCATCTCCTCAGATTTCTTCGCATGTGGGAATGGTTCGTCAAGATCCAACTGCGCAGTTGGTATGTGCAACTGTCTTTGACGAGGTTGCCTTTGGTCCTGCTAATCTTGGATTGCCAAAAGAAGAGATTGTTTCTCGCGTTTCTCAAACACTTGAGCTCTGCGGTATTGCTGACTTGGCCAGCGCCCAAACACATACGCTTTCTGGAGGTCAACAGCAGCTTGTTTCTATTGCAGCAGCGCTTTCCCTGCGTCCGTGCTATCTGGTGCTTGATGAGGCATTTGCTCAGCTTGATACGCGATTCAGAAATCACCTTTCTAATCTGGTAAATACCCTTGTTGCAAACGGGATGGGTGTGCTTGAGATTTCTCATTCTTTTGAGTCTTTGCCTGGGGCTGATCAGGTTCTTGTTTTGGAAAAAGGCCAGTTGGTTTGGACGGGTACTCCTACAGAGTTTCTCTCAGACGCAGATATAATTGCTCGAGCCGGATTTGATGATGCACTTACTGGAACAGCTCATGTAGCGGCGCAGGCCGGCTATAACTTTGACATGCCTCTTAACGCATCAGAATTTGTTGCGTTTCTTGTTCAGAACAACCTTGCGTTTGACGCTTTGGATACCCTTGTGTACCAGCGTGCTCTTGAGGTAGTGCGAGCAAATAACTATGACGGAATGCAAGCGCTTGGAGAGGCGCACGAGTTGGCAATGTGTGGTGTATCTCATGCGTTTGACAAGCCGGTTTTGCATGACGTAACGCTTTCTTCCACGGGGGAGCTTATTGTTTTGGTGGGCGCCTCTGGTTCCGGAAAAACAACCTGCGCCCGAATAGCTGTTGGCCTCATTGAGGCTGATGCTGGTCATGCAACAATTGATGCGCGACTGGTAAGTCCTGGAGATGTCGGCATGTGTTTCCAGCGCCCTCAAGAGCAGCTCTTTGCCCAAACTGTTGCTGAAGATATTGCGTTTGGTCCAACTAACAAGGGTTTCTCGCCAGATGATGTTGAAGTGCTTGTTGCGTATGCGGCAGAACGTGTCGGTTTGGATCAGCAGGTCCTGGGTGCGTCTCCGTTAACGCTTTCTGGTGGTCAGGCTCGCCGTGCGGCTCTTGCGGGAACGCTGGCCTGCGCAACGTACGCGATTGTGTTTGACGAGGCAACATCTGGACTTGATGGCAAGGCGCGCTCGCAGGTGCTACATCTTGCTCGTGAGCTTGCAAACGAGGGCAAGGCAGTTCTTGCAATCACACACGACGTAAGCGAATGGCTTCCTTTTGCCGATAGAGTAGTGTTTCTCGAGAAAGGCCGTGTTGTTGCAGACGTCGACGTACAAGAAGCACAGACAACCCCAGAGCTATACGAGGCTGTGCAGCTTGACTGCCCGCTGTTTGTAAGCGTGCTGCATGAGCTTTTGGAGGCTTGCTATGTCTAAGTGCCCCTGTGCTCTGCTTAAGCGTATCTCGCTTGCCTCGTTGACAGCGCAGACAAAAATTGTTGCCATCCTTGTGGGAATTGTTGCTCTTTTCTGTGTACAGCAGCTACTTGCCTTTGCTGCATTTGCTTTAATTTGCGTGAGCCTTCTTTGGAGCGCTCGTGTAAGTTTTTTGGAGTTTTTGCGCGTGGCAAAGCCTGCGGCTTTTGTTTTGCTTCTTTCATTTGTGGCTAATACGCTGGTGTTTATTGGACACCCCGATATCATTTTTTCTGGATCAGTTGGACTTTCTGTGGCAGGTTTTTACAGGAGCACTGTAACTATTGCTCGCGTATTGCTTGCCCTAGCACTGGTTTTATCGGTAGCGTCAACAACTACACCCACGCAGCTTGCTGACGGTTTTTCTGTACTGTTGATGCCCCTGCGCCTTATCCGTGTTGACGTTGACGGCCTGAGTATTGCGCTCTCAATTGCGCTGCGTGCAATTCCTCTTACCTTAGAAGAGCTCGACAGAATTAGAGCAGCTCAGAGGTCGCGTGGATTCAATTTTGACTCAGGCAGTATTATTGAGCGAATCAAAAAATGGTTTACGCTTCTGGTGCCGCTAACCGTATCGCTCTTTCAACGGGCCGATCAGATGGCGCAAACCATGACGGATCGCTGTCTTGGAGCCGCAAAACGCACACGAATCTCCGCAAAAATGCAGCTTGTAGACTGGGTTGTGCTTCTGCTCTGGTCTGCCGTGTGCTTTGGTCTTGCAACGCTGTAGCGGTCTTGCAACGCTGTAACGCTGGCGTTTGTTGTCGCGTAGCGTGCGCTTTCTTTGAGCCTACGATACAATCACTTTGTTGCGCCAAAAGTCCTTTCAGGGAGCTTCATGAACTCAGAAACGTCACAGAACAATGCATCAAACTGCAACGTTTATGCATCCGAGGAGTCTTCCGCTGAACCATCAGCTGCTGAGACTCTCGCTGACGCCCCTGCTGAGCCTGAAGCTACGCTTGTCATCAAGCTAGGTTATCGCGGCGCTGCCTTCTGCGGCTTTGCTGAGCAGCCAACCCAGCGTACCGTGGCAGGAGACCTTCGCCGCGCGCTTCAGACCGTTTTGCGCAGAGAGGTTGAGCTCACCTGTGCGGGCAGAACCGATGCCGGCGTGCATGCCCAGGCCCAGTACGTGAGCCTTCCCGTATACGGCGCTGAGCTGGCGCTGTCTGGCGAGAAACTCGTCCGCTCGCTCACCGCTCTGACCGACGACGACATCTCTATCCGACAACTCTTCCGCGCCCCACAGGGTTTCTCGGCACGCTTTGACGCCCAGGCGCGTTCGTATCGCTATCGAATTTGTGCAGGTAGCGCTCGCCCCGTGCTGGGCTGGGACCATGTGTGGTGGTACAACGGCCACTTGGACGCAGATCTTATGGACAAGGCGGCGCAGGCGCTGGTGGGAGAGCACGACTTCAAGAGCTTCTGCAAGGCAATTTCTGCCGAAGGCAAGCCAACGTATCGTTTTGTGGAGCGCCTTACGGTAGAAGAAATTGAAGAGGCTGGCGAGAAACTCATTGCAGTTGATATCACGGGTAACGCCTTCTTGCATAACATGGTGCGAACGATTGTGGGTACGCTGGTTGAGATTGGCCGCGGTCACAGGCCTGTTGAGTGGATCGACGAGGTTCTAGCTGCTCAGAACAGAATTGCTGCTGGCAGTTGTGCACCAGCTCAGGGACTCACGTTTGTAAACGTTCGCTATCCAGAGGGTGTTTTGCAACCCTGGTAGTACTTTCGGCTCTTTGATTGCCTCGCAGTTTCTGTGCGCAATTCGGATTCATCGTCCTTCTCGCGCCGTTTACGAAGTCTTTTCTACCACTTGTATTGTGTGCGGTGGTTTCCCTTGCAAAGAAATAGCATCATAGAAGAGAGCGTCTTTTTAGGAGCTCTTGCAGAACTGATGCACAGTGAGGCAGGGAGCTAGTATGTTTAGGAAAAGAGAAAGATTTGAGCGCAGCGATGTCCCGCGCGAGAGTCCCTATACCAACGTGATTGGCCTTGCCGTAATTGCTATTGTTGCCGTGCTTGTGGGCATGGTTGTCGTAACTATTTGGGATCGCGTACAGCTTGAGTCTCACTTAGGAGACCACGGGCTTAACAAGGCAGTAAAAAGTCAGAGCGTCTCGGGCAATCCAGACGGCACTACACAATCCGATGACGACTTCCTTACTTATGCGGTTATCAGTACAAATTCGCTCAAGGCAGGGGAGTCAATCCTTCAGTCTGTGCAACTTTTGGTGATTGATCGCACGCAGGGCACAGGCCATATAGTGTCTATTCCTACTGATGTATATGCAGAGGTGGATTCAAACGCTAAAACGCTGGCAGATATTTACAAAGACGACGGCCAGAGCGCTTTTGTCAGTGCGCTGGCATCTATCACTAACATTAAGATTACGCACGTTATCATAGCCACAGATGATGTGTGGGAGAAAATCTCGGCACTTTCTGGCTCGGGTGCTCGCTCGCTGGTAAGCAATGCATCCGGCCTGTTGTCCTCTATGATCACCGATATGAAGCCAAATCAGCTTCTAGAGCTTGCAGAGATAGTGCAACCAATTGGCGTATCTAATCTTGAGCACGACGAGGCTCCTGTGGTTGAAGGTTCAAGTGGAACTACTGTTGACCCTACGGCCTTAGGAAAGCTTGTTGGCATGCTTGTATAGACGTTATGGTTGTTGTGTGTAGCGCCGTCTCCACAAAACAGGCCATATGTCCACATAACAGCAGTTAAACACGTTATGTGGAGAGATTTTGATAGAATAAAAATGTCTTTTTAATTCACTTTTTTACAGGTAAACTGGTATCTAAAAATTAGGACCAGTTTGGGGGATGTGGAATGCACGAGCGCTCATACAATCCACATATGATTTCGGTTCTCATGGCTGCTGATAATGATGCTGATGCTATTAGAACGGTAATTAGGCAACTGCAAGAGCAAACTTATCCTCATTGGGAGCTCATCATTGTTGACAACAGCTCTGACCCTCAGATTGCTCGCATGCTGGATAACCTTGCTAATCAAGAGCCTCGCTTAGATGTCCTGTTTCAGTCGGGCATTAGCCATTTTGTTGCGCTCGAGATTGCTCAGGGTCGTGCGCGTGGAGCTTATACGCTTACTACTGAGCCTTCTTATAGGTTTAATCCCCATGTTTTGCAGAAGCTCTATGCTGCAGCTACTGCTTTTGGCCCTGTTGGTTCACCTAAAGCGGCAGATATTGTTATTGCGCACATGAAAACCGCCAATTCACCCATGGAATGCAAAAAGGCTTTTGGTGCAAAGGCTTCTGCATCGTCGCAGGTATTTGAGGAGTCGCAGCTTCCTTATTTGACGTCTATGAACGGAAAGTTGTGCTCAACGCGCATTTTGACCGATATTAAACATGAGCCAAAGACTGATGGTGAATGCAATTTTGTAGGCTACTGTTTTGAGATTGCAAAAAACATCATGTACGCTCCTGAAGCAATTTTTGTAGATGTACCAGCAGATTCTTCTAAGGAAGAAGAAACTATTACTGCCGCTATGGATAAACTTACCCAAGAGCGTCAGACACTTGGTGCTCTTGCTAAGCATCTTGGCTTTGCAAACTCCAAAAAAGTTCAAAAGTTGATTAGTCGTTATCTGATCAGCAAGCTTCTTAAGAGCATGTATCCCGTTTTTAACGGAGAGTCTCAGCTCAGCCATGAGGAGAAAGAAAATCTGATTGTTAAGATTCTTTCTAATCCTGTAGCTCATCTTATTGTTACTGAAGCAACTTCTCCGCGATTGGTTGCTCACGCTTTGCTTGGTGCCATTTTGTCCACTACAGTGCAGGCACGCTATGCCTATGCACGGAGAGCTGTATGGTACGCACGCTTTATGCGTATACCACTTGCGTAAGTAACTTTGTGTAAGACAGGCTGGTATTAACTGCCTGATGTCGCCGGCCTTAACGCCTATCCATAAGCGATTTGAACATCTGTGCAATGCCGTCATTTTTGACGCGGAAGAATCCCTCTTTGGCTAGATATGCATAGCGTGCAAACTTGTCATCTTTTGGCAAAGCAATGCCTTGCACTTGCGCAAAGAAAGCTTTCCCAGAGCTTGAGATTGCCGGGTTTTCAAATACGCGCTTTGCATCCATACGCGCAAAACTCTTGGCGAGAAGATCGTGCACTTCTGAGTCAGCCTCACCTGCAGCATCATGTTCTTCTCGCCAGGTAAGCGCGTCTTTTGTAAGTAGCGCATAGTTGATACCACGCAGTGTGAGCGCGTTGAGCACTACGTCTGAGGTGATGTTGCGTGCGTCCACAACATCCATCATGTCGTTCCAGCGCTCAAGCGGAATTTTAGGTTGACGCTGCGCAAAGGTAGCGGCTTCCGCATAGCCATTCTCGCGATAGTTGTAGAGCGCAGAGTCTGTGTACACCAGTCGAGCTCCGCAGCAATGCGAGGCAATGAGGAAGGGGTTATCTACCCAGCCTGCACCAGGGATTTCTTTGAAGTTGATGTTGTTCTGGGTCAAGAATTCCTTGCGATAGAGTGCCGTCCAAATGGCTGGATGGTGTAACAGAAGCTGTGCCATCTGATCAATTAAACAAGGCTGTAGCTTGGGTTTAACGCGGCCCTTATAAGCGCAGGGAACTCTGTACTCGGCAGCGCCGGCAGCTCCTTTGAACTGCGACTTTGCTCCTGCTCGGCCGTTTTTCTGGTTACCAAACACGCGCCAATACGCAGAACGAGCAATATCTACCTGGTCTTCTCCGCCGTTTGCTTGGATAAGATCAACAAGTTCTTGAACCATAGTTGGCTCAAGGTAATCGTCAGGCTCAACAATTCCCACCCATGAGCCATGAGCTGCGGCAATACCACGATTACATGTTTTTCCGTAGCCTTCGTTTTCTTTGTCTATGATGACAAGGCGTCTATCACGGGCAGCATATGCTTCCAAAAGAGCTAAAGACGAGTCAGTTGAGCCATCGTTTAAGCAGATAATCTCCAGGTTGGTGTAGCTCTGCGATTGAATGCTTGTCAGACACTGCTCCAGATAGTCCGCAACGTTATATATAGGCACAACAAGAGAAACCAAGGGTTGGTGGTTTTGCGTGTGACTCATCTAAACTCCTTTTGATTGCTGTTTTATACTATATAGGCACTAACCCACTCACGAAGTCACATTTTGGGGAAATATGAAGCGCACCGCTCTTGTTATAGTCACCTTCAAACGCCAGGAACTGCTCTCTAAACTGCTTAATTCCATTCTGCAGCTTACGCAGGCACCATGGCGCATCATTGTTGTGGATAACGAGAACTCCTCTGAAACAGCCTCGCTTGTGTCTGTCTTTTCCGAGAAGGTCAAAACCTTGTGGGGAGAAACCACTACAGATCCCGATGTTCACGGAGGCACTAATCGCGTGTGCTACGTGCCTATGGAGCAAAATACCGGCGGTTCCGGTGGTTTCTCTGAGGGTGTGCGCGTAGGCTATGAGCTGGGCGCTGAGTGGTTCTGGGTTATGGACGATGACGTTGCTGTGCTGCCTGACGGTCTTGATAAGCTTGACGCATGGTCAGACAAGGCTGAGGTCATCCAGGGCCAGCGCTACGATTTTGATGGCGGTCCTTTCTTTTGGCAGTATCGTTTTAGTACCGCTTTGGGCATCTATAATCCGCTGGCAAAGGCCGGTTTTGATGGCGTTGCGTACCGTGAGTGCAATGTGATGTGCTTTGAGGGCGCCTGCTTTAAGCGCTCTGTAGTGCAGAAGATTGGCCTGCCTGATGCGCGTTTCTTTATCTACTGGGACGATGCTCTGTACGGCTATTTGTCCAGCAAGGTGACGCAGCCTATTTTGATCCCAGACTTTGTTCTCTCAAGATGTCGAGAAGTTCCTGGTCAGAGCATTGGTTCTGTGCGCCAGCTTAATTCAACTTCTGATATGACGCGCTATTACATCACACGTAACCGTGGCTATATTGCTCGTTACTTCCAGGTTCACGGTGATTACAATCCCGTGCTTTTTGGTGTTGGCACTGCGCTCACCTTTGCAAAAGAGATTATTCGACTCATCTTGGTAGATAGAGCGCACTTCTCGTCTGGTCTTTCTCGCCTTATTAAGGGTTGGAAGGATGCACGTCTTATCTATAAAGATGCAACTTGGCGTCCGCAACCTCCGCTTGAGTAAGACTCAGAGCCGACATTTTGTGTCGGCTTTTTGTTGTCTAAATGCTCAACAAAAGTGAGCACCGAAGGGCGAATTGTGGCGCATTTGTGAAAGGCGACGAATGCCTACATACAAAAAATCGAATTATTTTTTGACCATTAATAAATTTTGTAATTAGCGAAGTTTCTAGCTAATTTTCTACCTGCAGAGATATTGGTTGCCGTAACGTGTCAATACATAATTTTGTATTCGTGTGGAAATTTTACAATATATTGTTATAGTTCTCGAACCCAAACACTATAAGTTGTGGCATAGTAGTTCCCATCACACAAGCGGGCTCCCAACCACTTCGCTTAGGCAAAAGCTTAGGAACCGCAGTGATAATCCAATTAAACACGCATGAAAGCGTTGCTTTCACCAACGTTTGTTCAAGGAGTTTGCACATGAAGATTATCAAGCGCAATGGCTCAGAGGTCACCTTCGAGGTAGAGAAGATTGTTAACGCAATCGCTAAGGCTAACGCAGAGGTCCCTGAGGATCAGCGCCTGACTGAGCGTGAGATTCAGTTTGCTTCCCTCAACGTTACCGATGAGTGCGAGAAGGCTGGACACACCGTCACCGTCGAGGAGGTCCAGGACCTTGTCGAGGATCAGCTCATGGCTCTTGACCGCTTTGAGGTTGCTCGTAAGTACATCATTTACCGCTACATTCAGAACCAGAAGCGTCATAAGAACACCACCGATGACAAGATTCTATCTCTGATTGAGTGCAACAACGAGGAAGTCAAGCAGGAGAACTCCAACAAGAACCCTACCGTTGTTTCTGTTCAGCGTGACTACATGGCTGGTGAGGTTTCTAAGGACCTCGTTCAGCGCGAGCTCCTTCCAGAGGATATTGTTGCTGCTCACAACGAGGGCCTTATCCACTTCCACGATTCCGATTACTTTGCACAGCACATGCACAACTGTGACCTCATCAACCTTGATGACATGCTGCAGAACGGCACTGTTATCTCCGGTACTCTGATTGAGCGTCCACACAGCTTCTCTACGGCATGCAACATTGCAACTCAGATTATTGCTCAGGTAGCATCCTGCCAGTACGGCGGTCAGTCCATCTCCCTGGCACACCTTGCTCCTTTTGTTGATGTTTCTCGTAAGAAGATCCGCAAGACTGTTATGGAGGAGATGAACTCCGTCGGTGTTGAGCTCTCTGCTGAGCAGCTCAACGAGATGGTTGAGAAGCGCCTTCGTGACGAGGTTTCTCGTGGCGTTCAGACCATTCAGTACCAGGTTGTCACTTTGATGACCACCAACGGCCAGGCTCCTTTCATCACCGTCTTCATGTACCTTAACGAGGCAAAGAATGAGCAGGAGAAGCAGGACCTTGCACTCATCATTGAAGAGATGCTCCGTCAGCGTTACCAGGGCGTAAAGAACGAGGAGGGTGTCTGGATTACTCCTGCATTCCCTAAGCTCATCTACGTTCTTGAAGAGGACAACGTTTACGAGGATTCCAAGTACTACTACCTCACTCAGATGGCTGCAAAGTGCACCGCTCGCCGTCTTGTTCCTGACTACATCTCTGAGAAGAAGATGAAGGAGTACAAGCTTTCTAAGGGCGAGAAGGAAGGCGAGGGCGATACCTTCACTTGCATGGGCTGCCGTTCCTTCCTGACTCCAGACCGTTCTGGTAATGGCTTCAACAACGTTGCTCGCGCTAAGAACTATGAGCCAAACAAGCCTAAGTACTATGGCCGCTTCAACCAGGGTGTTGTAACTATCAACCTTCCTGACGTTGCTCTTTCTGCTGGTCGTGATATGGACAAGTTCTGGAAGATCTTTGATGAGCGTCTTGAGCTTTGCCACCGCGCACTTCGCGCTCGTCACGATCGCCTGAAGGGCACCCTGTCTGATGCTGCTCCTATCCTTTGGCAGTATGGCGCACTTGCTCGTCTGGACAAGGGTGAGGTTATCGATCCACTGCTTTATGGCGGATACTCCACCATCTCCCTTGGTTATGCAGGTCTGTATGAGTGCGTTAAGGCTATGACTGGTCACAGCCACACCGATAAAGAGGCAACTCCATTTGCTCTCCAGGTTATGCAGCACATGAACGATAAGTGCACCGAGTGGAAGGAAGCAGAGGATATCGATTATTCCCTCTACGGAACTCCTCTTGAGTCCACCACCTACAAGTTTGCTAAGGCACTTCAGCGTCGCTTTGGTGTTATCCCTGGCATCACTGATAAGGGCTACATCACCAACAGCTACCACGTTCACGTTGCAGAAGAGATTGATGCATTCCAGAAACTTCAGTTTGAGTCTGAGTTCCAGCGTCTTTCTCCAGGTGGAGCAATCTCTTACGTTGAGGTCCCTAACATGCAGGACAACATTGAGGCTGTCCTCAGTGTCATGCAGTTCATCTATGACCACATCATGTATGCAGAGCTCAATACCAAGTCTGACTTCTGCCAGGAGTGCGGTTATGACGGTGAGATTCAGATTGTTGAGGAGGACGGCAAGCTGGTTTGGGAGTGCCCACACTGCGGCAACCGTGACCAGACCAAGATGAACGTTGCTCGTCGTACCTGCGGCTACATTGGTACCCAGTTCTGGAACCAGGGACGTACCCAGGAGATTAAGGACCGCGTCCTTCACCTCTGAGTTTTATGTACTAGACAAACGAGCAGAAGAGCGCCTGAGCCCTTCTGCTCGTTTTTATTATCTCTACCAGGTAACATCCACAATATGCGGAAGTTACCCATCAAAGGTTATGTATGAACTATTCAAATATTAAGTTTTCAGACATTGCAAACGGTGTTGGCGTAAGAACAACTCTGTTTGTTTCAGGCTGTCGCCTGCGCTGTGAAGGCTGCTTTAATTACGAGGCATGGGACTTCAAGAGCGGAGGAGAGTTTACTCCAGAAGTTGAGCAAGAGATTATTGATTCGCTTGCACCTGTCTATATCAACGGTCTTTCCATCCTTGGTGGAGAACCATTTGAGCCAGAAAACCAAGAAGGCCTTGTTGAGTTTGTCGAGAAGGTCAGAGCTACCTATCCACAAAAGAGCATTTGGATGTATTCAGGTCACACCTGGGATCAGCTGACCGAGGGAAAGTGGCACACAGAGTACACTGACCGCATTCTGTCTTGTATAGATGTTCTCGTAGACGGTCCATGGGTTCAGAGCCTTCATGACATTACGCTGCGTTTTAGAGGTTCTTCCAATCAGCGTCTTATTGATGTCCCTAAAACACTGGCTTCAGGAGAGATTACGCTTTGGTCTGATGGACCTATGATGAGCTCTCGTGAGATGTAAAAGCTGCTCATCGCATTTAAAAAAGCCCGCGTCTGCGGGCTTTTTTCTTAGGTACATTTTATGGAGAGAGCCTTAGCTTTTTGAAGAGGTTTGGGACTCTGCGGGTTTCTCGCCAAGTTCACTGATAAAGATTGCAACAAAGATAACAATGAAGCCAAGGAAAATCGTGGGAGTAATAATTTCTGCAAGGAAGATGACACCAAAAACTGCTGCAAAAATGGTATCCAAAGAGATGATAAGTGATGCTTGAACAGGTGCAACAGATTTCTGTGATCGATTTTGTAGTACACCAGTAAGAGCAGTTGCAATGAAAATGATGTATGCAAGCGCTATCCACGCAGTAGAAGGAATTTGAGAAAAGTTTGGCATAGTTTCAAAACAGAGAGCCCAACCTAGACAAGGAAGGGTGCTTACACCAAGCTGAATTATGGTAAGTGTAATGATATCGAGCTTGTGTGAAAGTTCTGCAGTAAGTACAAAAACAAATGCGAAAATAATTGCTGATATGAGAGCCATTTGTTCGCCAACACCAAAGGAAAATGAGAAGTCTGTCCCAAGTGAGATAAGGCCAATTCCCGCAACACACATACAGGCAGCAATAATACTGGAGATATGGGGTTTCTTTTTTGCAATAAGCCAGTTGACGAACGGAATCATTGCGCAATAGATAGAGGCGATAAAGGCTGTTTTACCCGCTGTAGTGTAAGCAAGCGCTCCGTTTTGAAAAAGAAATCCAAAGCCATTTAGAATTCCTAAGAGTGCACCAAATGTAAGGTGTCTGATATCAAGATTCTTTTTAAGTCTTTTTCTAAAGATGATTCCGACTACGATAACAGAAAGTGTAAACCTCAAAGTCATCAACCAGGCGGTGGGGATGTAGTTGATTGCATCTTTGATAACGACAAACGATCCTCCCCAGACAAGCGCGCAAACAAGAAGAGCAAACTTCCATACCAGCGCAGAAGAGGTGTCTAATGTGAGTTTGGAAGAATTTCTAGTAGAAAGATCTGATGAAGTCACGTGCTATCCGTTTCCGTCGAAGATAAAAGTAACGTTGTAGGTAATGCTTTGAGAAAAAACAAACGCGTGCAAGTATACGTGATTTTGCATTTGAAACGCCGCACAAGCAGCATAAAAATGAGATAAGAAGTATACTCACTCTTACAAGGAAAAATAAATGTGTGCGATTGTTTTTATGCAAGAAGATATTTCAAGGAGACTTGTATGTCCAACTACGTTCTGACCTGTTGTTCTACGGCCGATGTAAGTGAGAAGTACCTTCAGTCACGTGATATAAAATACGTGTATTTTAATTACGAGCTTGATGGTGTTCAGTGCAAGGATGACTTTGGTCGCACTAATGCACCAGCTGATCTTTATAAAAAGATGCTTGCAGGGGCTGAGTGTCGTACTTCACAGGTATCAATTGGTGAGTACATGGCCTTCTGGCGTCCTTTCCTTGAGGAAGGCAAAGACGTTCTTCATGTTACGTTGAGTTCAGGCGTTTCTGGAACATATGAGTCTGCCTGCCAGGCAAAGGCAGAGATTGAGCAGGAATTCCCAGATAGGAAGATTGAGGTTGTTGACTCTCTTCAGGCGTCTTCTGGATATGGCCTGCTTGTAGATGGTCTTGCCGATAAGCGTGATGAGGGCTTGTTTTTTGACGAGGTAGTTGCTTGGGCTAAAGAAGCTCGTCACCGTGTGTATGGATGGTTCTTCTCAACAGATTTGACTTTCTTTGTTCGTGGCGGTCGCATTTCTAAGACAGCTGGTTTGCTTGGCGGCATGCTTAATATTTGTCCTGTTATGGATGTTGAAGCTGACGGATCTTTGGCTGTTAAAGAGAAGGCACGTGGTAAGAAGAAAGCAATTGCTCGTGTTGTTGAGGTTATGACTCAAACTGCTGAGCGCCAAAGTTCTTACGCACATAAGGTATTTATTTCTAACTCTGAGTGCGCCTCTGATGCCGAGGCTGTTAAAGAGCTTATTCAAAAAAAGCTTCCTCAGGTAGGAGACATCAATATTTTTGCTATTGGCGCAACTATTGGTGTTCATACTGGTCCTGGAACTGTTGCAACGTTCTGGTGGGGAGAAGAACCTCGCGCTTAAGTTGTTGTTTGAGTAGGTAAGAAAGGTCTTTAGTAATGGTTAATTTTGAGTATGTCGTACCTACTCAGATAGTTTTTGGAAAAGATACTCAGCTTCGTGTGGCAGAGCTTGTTTCTGCTCATGGTGGCACCAAGGTGCTGGTGCATTTTGGCGGCAACCATGTGATAAAGAGCGGCTTACTTGATCAGATTCATCAGCTTTTGAGCAACGCCGGAATTGCTTTTGTTGATTGTGGTGGAGTTGTTCCTAATCCTCGTTTAGAACTTGCAGAAGAAGCTATAGAACTGGGTAAACGCGAGGGCGTTGATTTCATTTTGGCTATCGGCGGCGGATCTGTAATGGATTCTGCTAAAGCAATTGCGTATGGCTTAGCTAATGACGTTTCTCTTGAAGACCTTTATTTACATAAGGTTGGTGTTTCAAAAGTAACTCCTATAGGAGTCATTTCTACAATTGCAGGAACTGGCTCTGAGACCTCGGATTCTTCCGTCATGAATATTACGCTGACTGATGGACGTATCCTTAAACGCTCTTATCACCATCAAAGTGGTCGTCCCTCTTTTGCTATCATGAACCCAGAGCTCACCTATTCCGTGAGTGCATATCAGACAGCATCAACAGGTGCTGACATTATGATGCATACTATGGAGCGTTACTTTACGCTTGAGAAAGACGTTGCACTTACCGATGAGCTGGCTGAAGGTCTTTTGCGTACAGTAAAAGAAGCAGTGCTGATAGCCATTAAAGAACCGAATAACTATGCAGCGCGCGCAGACTTGCTTTGGGCATCGTCGCTTTCTCACTGCGGGCTTACTGGAACAGGTCGCGTAAGCGATTTTGCTTCTCATGCCATTGAACATGAGCTTAGTGCAAAGTACGATGTAGCTCATGGTGCTGGCCTTACCGCTATTTGGGCAAGTTGGGCCCAGTATGTTATGAGTCAAGATCCAAAGCGTTTTGCGCAGTTTGCGGTAAATGTTTTTGGAGTTCAAAACAACTTCCATAATTCAACCGCTACTGGCCTTGCAGGAATTGAAGCTTGGAATCAATGGTGTCATGCAATTGGTATGCCAACCTCTCTTGCTGAGCTTGGAGTAAACCCTTCAGAAGAAGATATTCTCCAGATGGCTCAGGGAGCTATTGACGCCCGTGGCGGAGATCATGCGGGTAACTTTATGCAGCTTAAAACAACAGATGTTCAACAGATTTTAAGGATGGCTTTAAAGTAAAGTTTCTTAAGGTAAATTTTGTTTCATTGCGAGTATTATTACTATATACGAAGTTACTGAGCCAAAAAGCTCAAATATACGGAAGGAAGATTCATGAGCGGTTTTGTTAAGGCAGACAATGTTTTTGTGAATCAAAACGTAGCGAGCCGTAATGATGTCCTGCGTTTTATTGCCGACAAGGCACTGGAGACTGGCGTAACTGATGATGCAGACGCTGTTTACAATGCCTTTTTGGCTCGCGAGGAAATGGGTGAGACTGGCATGACTGATGGTTTTGCAGTCCCTCACGCAAAGGATGCTGCTATCAAGGATGCGGCTGTCTTTGTATTCAAGAACAATACTCCTCTTGAGTGGCCTTCTTTTGACGAGAAGCCCGTTGATGTTGCTATTGCACTGCTTGTTCCAGATGGAGAAGCTGGCACTACTCACATTAAGCTTCTGTCTAAGACCGCTGTACTTCTGATGAGAGATGAGTTTAAGTCTCTGCTTCGTGCTTCTAATGATCAAGAAGCTATTGCTCAGGCTATTAACGAGGGTATTAGCGAGGAGTAGGGTTTCTCGCCAGGTTACAGAGGGCTTGGCGGTTACTTTCTGTAACAGTTTAACTGGGTAAAATTTTGGACACTCAAGCACAAACTTGAGTGTCCATTTTTGTGTAAAAAGGCGTACACTTGTACTAGTTTTAGACGAGAAGGGAGTCAGATGTTTACACCATGTACTGACAAGCGTGTTGCTGTCTTTTTTGCTGATGGCTGTGAAGAGATTGAGGGACTGAGCGTTGTTGATGTCCTATATCGTGCAGGTATTCCTTGTGACAAAGTGTCTATCTCTGATTCTTTGAGCGTGACTTCTTCTCACCAGGTTACTTTTCTAACAGATAAACTGCTCAGTCAGATTTCATTTGACGATTACAGCATGCTGGTGCTTCCTGGAGGTCTTCCTGGAACCACTAATCTTGAGGCTTGTGAGCCGCTTATGCAGGCGGTTGATGCGTTTGCAGCAGACGGTCGTGCGCTTGCCGCAATTTGTGCTGCTCCTTCAATTTATGCAAAGCGCGGATTACTTCAAGGTAAGAAGGCTACTTCTAATCCTGGCTTTCAGCATTTCCTTTCTGAGAATGGCGCTAAGCTTACACAAGATGCGGTTTGTGTTGACGGCTTTTTTATTACCAGTCAGGGTGCAGGAACGGCTCTTAAGTTTGGTCTTGAGATTGTTCGTTATCTTGTAGGTAATGACGTGGCAGAAAAAGTCTCCCAAGGTATTGTGCTTATCTAGGTCATGGCACCTTCTCAAAAACAGTACCTGGTTAATGATCTAAAAAGTTTTTACGCATCAGTTGAGTGCGTTGAGCGAGGCCTTGATCCTATGAAGGCTAAGCTTGTTGTGGCTGACCTTACCAGGACAGAAAAGACAATTTGTCTGGCGGTTTCACCTGCGCTTCGCGCGCTGGGTGTTCCTGGACGTTGTCGCGTTTTTGAGATTCCCAAAAATCTTACTTACGAGGTAGCACCTCCTCGTATGGCTTTGTATGTAGAGCGCTCTGCAGATGTCTATTCGGTGTACCTTAAATACATTGCCCCAGAAGACATCCACGTTTACTCCATTGACGAGGCATTTATTGATGTAACACCGTACTTATCGCTTTACGGATGTACGGCAAGAGAGTTGGGCGAGAAGATCCGTGCAGACGTGGCAAAAACCACTGGTATTCCTGCTACCTGTGGATTGGGTCCTAATTTATATTTGGCAAAGATAGCGCTTGATATCACGGCAAAACACAGTCCAAATTTCTTTGGTGAACTTGATGAAGAGTCGTACAAGCTTAAACTTTGGAACCATAAACCTTTAACTGATTTTTGGCATATTGGTGCAGGTATTCAAAAGCGTCTTGCGGCAATGAATATTCATACTATGGGGCAACTTGCAATGACTCCTACAGAGCCTCTGTATAAAGAATTTGGCGTTGATGCAGAAATTCTTATTGACCATGCATGGGGCATTGAGCCAACCACCATTGCAGATATCAAGGCATATAAGTCTCAAAGTCATTCTGTTTCAACAGCACAGGTCTTTGACCACAATAGAGACATAGAGGGAGCACGACTTATCTTCAAAGAGATGGTTGAAGCATTAACGCTAGAGCTTGTAACACAAAAGCTGGTTTGCTCTTCTATTGGTATCTATATTGGCTACTCGGCAACAGAGAGTCAGATGGAAGAGCTTAGGCAGACGGGAGACTACAGGAGTTGGAGAAGACATATTCCATCCAGTAGTGGCACTAAGAAACTCTCTTACCCCACTAACTCTAGAGATGAGCTTATAGCAGAGGTTTTATCTTTCTTTGACGAGAGAGTAATACCTTCAGAAAGTGTGCATCGTGTTGGTCTTACCTTTGGAAACACTCAAGAAGAAACAGGCTCAGGTATTCAGACGTCGCTTTTCCAGGACAATATCGTTTTAGAGAAAGAGCGCCAGCGCCAAGATACTATCAACGCCATAAAGAAGAGGTTTGGAAAGAACTCCTTGCTCAAGGCAATGGATTTGCTTCCAGAAGCAACTGCACGTCAGAGAAATGCTCAGATTGGAGGACACCGTAGTGGAGAAGAAACCAATGAAGCCTAAACAGGGTTTCTCGCCAGCAGAAGATGGTGCAAAAGAGGATGTGTTTGCATCTCAGATGCACTACGGACACCCTCGCATGTCTCGGGCAAACAGAGCAAAAATCTTTATGCCCTTTGATGCATTGAAGGGTTTAAGAGAAGCTTTAGCAGAAAGAGAACAAGAAGCTCAAGACAACATAAAAGACTTTCATGACTTACCGCACTGGTCATAGGTTTATACGATAAAATAGACAGGTCATATAAAGAAATCGAGGAGGTTTCATGAACCCCAAAGCAAAAATTGCCATCCCAGCAATTGTGGCTCTCATTTTTATTGTCATTGATTTTGTTGCGCCAGTTCAGTATCTCAGCTATTTCCATACGGTATTTAACTTTGCAACTCGTCAGACAAACCCTATCTCTCTGATGCTTGCACGTATTACCTACATTATTTTCCTGTGCTACCTTTTTGCTGCGGTTTCAGGTCTTTTGAGGGGTTTCCGTCCTCGTCTTAGGTGGGGTCTTTCTATTCTCTCTGTAGTTGGTTTAACTTCCGCACTTACAGAGCTCTCTGTGATGATTTCTATCAGCCAAGCAGTAAACTTCACCACCCTTATTCTTAACATCATGATCGTTGCCTTCTTGTTCCTCACAGCTCTTCTTGCACTTCTTATTTGGGTTCGTGCTAAGAAAGAGTTTGACCAGCATCAGGCTGATCTTGAGGAGGAAGAGGTTGTTGTTGCTCCAATGCCTCTTGCTACTGAGGGCGCAGAGGTTGCTCCTGTAGTTCCTGTAACTGCAGAGGTAACAGCAGCACCTGCTCCAGAAGCAACCGTCACAACCGTCGCACCTGAGGCTCCTGCAGCTCCAGAGGCTCCTGCAGCACCAGAAGCTCTACAGGAGTAGCTTCTAACTTCTTACGCTCTCTCCTTGTTCAGGAGAATCATCTTTTCTCATAGGAGAATCGTATGTCTTTTGTTGAATTCAAAGAGGTAACAAAGACGTATACCATGGGCTCCGTCAAGGTACATGCTGTCCATGACATGAATTTTTCCATAGAAGAGGGAGAGCTTTGCGTAATAGTTGGCCCATCAGGAGCCGGCAAAACAACTGTCTTAAATATGCTCGGAGGTATGGATACCTGTACCTCCGGGTCTATTTATTTAGATGGAAAAGAAATTGGCGGGCTTTCAGAAAAAGAAAGAACGCTCTATCGTCGTCATGATATTGGCTTTGTTTTCCAGTTTTACAATCTAGTTCCTAATCTCACCGCAAAAGAAAACGTTGAGCTTGCGTCTCAGATTTGTCTTGATCCTATGCAGCCAGAAGATGCACTTTGTGCTGTTGGTCTTGAGCATCGTATGGATAACTTCCCAGCTCAGCTTTCTGGTGGAGAGCAACAACGTGTTTCTATTGCGCGTGCTCTGGCAAAGAACCCACGTCTTTTGCTTTGTGATGAACCAACAGGCGCGCTTGATTATAAAACAGGAAAGCAAATTCTTAAGCTCTTGCAAGATATGTGCAAAGAACAGCATAAAACCGTGGCTATTGTCACACATAACTTTGCATTTACTCAAATTGCCGATAGGGTTATCCACGTTAAAGAAGGCCAGGCTCAATCGGTTGAAATTAATCAGGACCCAGCCGACGCACTTACTGTTGAGTGGTAGCTATGCCACACGCTCTTTTTACCGAGATTATTCGGACTATCAAAGGGTCTCTTGCTAGATTTCTTGCAATTGTAGGAATCGTCGCTTTGGGCTGCGGTTTCTTTGCGGGACTCAAAATGGCTAGCCCAGATATGCAAGAAGCTGCACATACGTTTTACAAAAATCAACACCTCTACGATCTTCGCATTATCTCAACACTTGGGTTAAGCGAGAAAGACGTCCATGCTCTTGCGTCAGTTGAGGGCGTTGAAGCGGTTATGCCTTCTCGCACGGTAGACGTCATGGCTACGCTGACCTCATCTCAATCTAGCGCTCGTGTTAGTTCGTTCAGACCTGGTGAGCTTAACCAGCCGGTAGTTGTCGAAGGAAGGCTTCCCCAGGGGCCGTATGAGTGCGTGATGAGTGCTGATTCCAAGAAACGTGCAGATATTAGCCTTGGCCATCAGATTGAGCTTCCAGACACTTCAAACGGTGTTCATTTAAAGGGTGGCTCGTACACGGTCGTTGGTTTTGTAAATGCTCCAACGTATCCATATGTGAGTAATTTTGGAACCACGTCGTTAGGTAATGGCATTGTCCAGCAATTTGTGTATGTCGCTGAGAATGCTTTTGCTAATGACGATCCGTACACCGAAGTGTATCTGACGGTCCAGGGCGCCACCAGTTATAAAAGCGGCTCATCAATGTATCAGAGTGCTGTTGATAGAGTTGCAGAGCGCATTAAACAAATGAATCCATCGCTTGCTTCTCTTCGTTTGCAAGAGCTAAAAGATGATGCTCAAGCTCAGGTTGATGAGGCTCGTCAAAAGCTGGAGCAATCAAGGCGGGAGGCTACAGATAAATTAGGTGATGCACAGAAAAAGCTTGATGAAGCGGAAGCACAGATTTCTGCTCAGCAACAAAGGCTGATTGATGGTCAGAAGCAATATGACGCAGGACGTCAGCAACTTACAACTTTACGTTCCAGTGCTGAGCAGAAATTTGCACAAGCGGAAGCTCAGATTAATGCTTCAGAGGCTCAGATAGCCCAGGGAACAGCTGAGCTTAGTGCGGGAGAGGCTCAGTATCAGGCTGGTCTTACTGCTTTCAACGCAGGTCAAGCAACGTTTATGCAGCAAAAGAGCGCATTTGAAGCGGGTCGAGATGCATATCTTGCGGGGCTTGCTGCGCAAGGAATTATGGCTTCAACACTTGAAGAAGCGCAGCAGCAGTTGAGAGCTTTAGGTTTACCAACCACGCAAGTGGATGCTCTTCTCGCTACACAGGCACAGATTGCGGCTGCAGAAGCAGAATTAGCCACTCAGCAGCAGGTTTTGACGGCAGCGCGAGGGGAGCTTGATCAACGCACAACTCAACTGCATGAGGCAGAGTCTCAGGTAGCTCAGGCGCGCCAAAATCTGATAGAAGCAAGAAGTGCTACTGCAGATCAGTTATCTGCAGCTCAAGAAAAACTTGATGCATCGCTCAGCCAATTGACTGCTGGACAAGCTTTACTTCGAAATGCTGAAGCTCAGACCTATGAAGGAAGACAGAGTCTTGAGGATCAGCGCGCTGAGGTTGAGAAACAACTTGCTGATGGTCAGACAAAAATTGACGAAGCCCAAAAGAAAATTGATGAGCTCAAAGAACCTGATGTTTATGTACTTGATCGCACAAAAGAGATTGGTGTTGCAGCTTATCAAGCAGACTCTGAGCGTATTAACAATATTGCTAATGTGTTCCCCTTGATGTTTTTCCTGGTTGCAGCTTTGGTTTCACTTACCAGTATGACGCGCATGGTATCTGAAGAGCGCACGCTCATCGGCATTCATAAGGCGCTTGGTTATTCGACTTTACAAATTGCTGCAAAGTACTTGTTATATGCTTTGCTTGCTTCACTTTTAGGAGCTGTTATTGGCATAGCGCTTTTAAGTCAGGTGTTGCCGGGGGTTATTATCTCTGCATATGGATCAATTTATACTATTCCAAATGAGGGTGCTCCTTATCCTATTCAGCTTGACAGCGCACTTCTCGCAGGACTTTTTGGTATAGGTGTTACGCTTCTTTCAACGATGGCTGCTGTTTTGTCTTCTTTGAAAGAAGAACCTTCTAGCCTTATGTTGCCAAAGGCTCCAAAAGCGGGTTCAAAGATTTTGCTTGAACGTATTAATCCTCTGTGGTCTAGATTGTCTTTTTCATGGAAAGTTACTATCAGAAACCTTGTCCGCTATAAGCGTCGCTTGATTATGACATTGGTAGGAATTGCTGGATGTACTGCACTTTTGTTGGTGGCTTTTGGCCTTAGAGATTCTATTAGTGACATCATTGATAGCCAATGGCCAACTCTTTTTCATTATGACTACATAGTAGGAATGACCTCTGATGTTTCTAGTGCAGAAGCAGATCAGATTGCTACAGAGCTTAATCAGGTCGGTGCTACAAATATCCATTGTATAACCAGCGAAAATGTTCTTCTTGAGTCTCCTGCGCAAAATGCTAGTTCGCTGACAAGAACAACTATTATGACCAGTAATTCTCCTCAAGATCTTACGGGTGTAGTTACCCTGCGGGATCGTCTTTCTGGTCAAACAATAGAGCTTAAGGAAGATTCAGTTGTAATTACAGAGAAGCTCGCAAAACGGCTTGGCGTAGGCGTGGGAGATGCCGTTCGGGTCTATGCTCAAGACAGAATTGGAAATGCTTCAGGTGAACCAAGTACCCTTACTGTTACGGGAGTTACCGAGAATTACGTTGGATCGTATCTTTATGTAGGGCCTTCTGCATGGCATTCTTTGAGCATCCAAGATCAAGCAACGGATGGTTGGTATGCAACACTTCCTAAAGATCAAGCAACAAGAGATACGTTTGGAGAAAAACTCATTAACCGGGCAGGGGTTGCAACTGTCGATGACATCAATGAGGCTATTCGCACATATAAAAAATCACTTGAAGTGGTTAATCGTGTTGTAGCTATTCTTATTTTGGCTGCAGCCCTGTTGGCATTTATCGTCTTGTATAACCTCACAAATATCAATATTGAGGAGCGTATTCGAGAGATTGCCAGCCTTAAAGTGCTTGGTTTTACGCGACACGAAGTTGATGCGTACGTGTTTAGAGAGATTGCTTTACTGGCCGTCTTTGGAGCACTCTTTGGGCTTGTTCTAGGAACTTACCTTGAGGGATTTGTGGTTCAAACAGCTGAGATTGATCTTGTTATGTTTGGCCGCTCTATTCATATGCCAAGTTATTGGTTTGCTTTTGGACTTACGCTTGTTTTCTCGCTGTTGGTATATGTTGCCATGCGATCTAAGCTTAAAAATATTGATATGGTTGAGAGCTTGAAGAGCGTCGAGTAGGCATCTTTTGCACGCCCAAGAGAGGCATATTTTAGATAAGATAGAAGATAGTTGAGATTGCTTATTTATAAGGAGTTGGTATGCCTAAGGTTTCTTTTGTAATTCCTGCATACAACATCGAATCATACATTGGGCGTTGTATTCAAAGTGTAAAGAATCAGACGTTTGGTGATTTTGAAGCAATTATTGTTGACGACGCCTCAACAGATTCCACTCCAGAGAAAATTGTAGAAGCAGTAGGGGATGACAAAAGGTTCAAGGTTGTAACTCATCCAACCAACCAGGGGCATCATCTTACACGTAAAACTGCTGCAGCTCACACAAAAGGCGAGTGGGTCTTTTGTCTAGACGGTGATGATGAGGTTACTGCTGATTTTCTTGAGCAGGTAGTTGCTCGTATTGATCAGAACCCTGTTGATATTCTCCACCTGGGTATTACCGTTATTCCAGAAAATGGCGTAAGTGAAGCTGAGGCAGAAGGTTTTGGTAACTTCATCAATCAGCAGTCTTACTTTACACAAGGTGAGGAAGTCCTTCGTGCCATCTACGATGAAGGCTATGGTCAGAAGATTGATTGGCGTATTACACAGCGCCTATATCGTGGAGAGCTATTCCGTTCTGCTTTTGCAGAGATGACTTCAGAGCGTCTGGTAAGAGCAGAAGATGCCTATGAGGTATTTGTTCTTTCCGATAAGGCTCAGTCTGTTGATGGATTTGAGTCTTGTAGAGGCCTTCTCTATCACTTTGGTATTGGTGTAACAGGAGCTTCTCGCATTTCTTTAGATAAGTTTGGTGAGTTCTGCTATCAGTTCTTAGACAATATTGAACATACAGAGCTCTATATTGGCAAAACAGACAATGTTGTTTACCTTAGGTCTTTTGAGGGCATGAAGCACAAGCTGATGGAGCTTTTGATTGGAGACTGGAAGTCTCGTCTTGCTCCTGAAGATCAAGAAGCAGCCCTTGAGCCGTTTGCCATTCTCTTTGGACCATCGGTAGCTGCTCGAGAGCTTTATCGCTTTGTAAGAGATGAAGCATACGAGGCCATTGCTACTGGTACTGAGCTTCCAGAAGACAGCGATGCATATCGCTACAGGACACATGCAAAGAAATACGCCGCTCTCATGCATCAGGATGAGGGACTGTCATTTGATAGGGCAGTTCGCATGAAACAAATTGCCGATGAGTACATGGAGTATCTAGAGAGAAAGCACATGGTAAAGATGTTTGAGCAGCAGCCTATTCGCATTCTTATTACTTCTCATAAAGATGTTGATGTTCCCGCAAGTAATTACCTTCAGCCTATCCAGGTAGGACCAGGACAGAAGACCAATCGCTTTACGTATATGCTTCATGATGATGAGGGCGATACCATTACCGAGAAAAACCCCATGTACTGTGAGATGACTACACAGTATTGGGCGTGGAAGAATATCACCAATGCGCGCTATGTTGGCTTTGGCCATTATCGTCGCTATTTCAACTTTACCGATACGGTTTATCCAGAAAATCCATTTGGTGAGGTTATGGATGACTTCATTGATGAGGATGCTATCAAGAAATATGGTCTTGATGATCAGACCATCGCTCAATGCATTGAGGGCTATGACCTCATTACAACTGGGGTAAAGGATATTCGTAAATTCCCTGGAAGCGCTAACACACCTCTTGAGCAGTACCATTCCGCTCCGCTACTCCATCCAAAGGATATGGATACTATGGCAGCGCTTATTGTTGAGCGTTATCCAGAGTATGCAGAGGACGTAAACGCTTTTCTCAACGGTCATCAGCAGTGCTTCTGCAATATGTATATCATGCGTAAAGAGCTTTTTGATCGCTATGCAGCATGGGTGTTCCCACTTGTTGACGAGTGGACTGCTCGTACTGATATGTCCACCTATAGCAAAGAGGCCTTAAGAACCCCAGGTCATCTGACTGAGCGTCTCTTTAATATCTGGCGTATGCATATGCTGCGTACAGAGGGCAAAAACTGGAAGGTAAAAGAGCTTCAATGCATTCACTTTACCAATCCAGAGCCTCGTCAGAAGTTCATTCCTCTCTTTGAAGAGAAACCTGAGATTGCAAGCCAGAACGTTGTTCCTGTTGTTTTTGCGGCAGACAACAACTATGTTCCAATTCTTACCTGCGCTATGGGTTCAATGCTTGAAAACGCCGATCCTAACCGTTTCTACGATGTAGTCGTTCTTAACACCAACATTGGTGGATCAAAGCAGGAGCTGGTTAAGAAGTACTTCTCGCGTTATAAGAATGCTCGTATTACGTTCTATAACGTGTGGCGCATGGTCAAAGACTACAAGCTAGATACTAATAATGCTCACATTAGTGTTGAGACATACTTCCGTTTCTTGGCTCAAGATATTCTTTCCGCTTACGATAAAGTTGTCTATCTTGACTCTGACCTTGTGGTTAACGGTAATATTGCAGAACTTTATGATGTAAGAATGGGCAACAATCTTATTGCCGCAACGCTTGATATTGACTATCTGGCAAACCTTAACATTCGCGGCGGAGACCGCATGAAGTACAGCCTTGACGTGCTTAATCTCAAGAACCCCTATGCTTACTTCCAGGCAGGAGTTATGGTTTTCAATACCGCTGAACTTCGCCGTTATCACACTGTTCCAGAGTGGCTGCGTATTGCATCCAATCCAATCTTTATCTACAACGATCAAGATATTCTGAACAGCGAGTGTCAGGGTCGAGTGGTCTACCTTCAAGCTGATTGGAACGTTACGCACAACATTTTTGGTCGTGCCGAGAAACTCTATCCAATGGCACCAAACAGCGTTTTTGATGATTATCAAGCAGCACGCCGTGCACCAAAGATTGTTCACTTTGCTGGTGCTATTAAGCCTTGGCAGAATGCCAGCTGCGACATGGCTTCCTATTTTTGGAAGTACGCGCGCAATACCCCGTTTTACGAGGTCATTATTCAGGACATGGTACCAGGCGCCAGAAATGACGCAGATGTCACAGAGTTCCATGAGCGCGCACTTTCTGATGCAAGTCCTCTGCGCAAGATTATTGACCCTATTGCACCATATGGTAGCGCAAGGCGAGAAGCCCTTAAGGCCCTTGGTAGAACCTTAAGAGGACGTAAATAAATACCTGGTAGGTGCAAGATTTCTTGCACCTACGTTTTTATGTTTGGAGTAGTAATGGCAGCACCTTCGCCAAAAGATGTTACCCGCGCAGCGGAGCTTAATAGAATCTTGAACTATGCGGCATATGCCTACTATGCCCTTGATAACCCAGAGCTTACCGACGCTGAGTTTGATCGTCTGCTTATTGAGCTTCAGCAGCTTGAGGCAGCATATCCAGAGCTTGTAACTGAGGATAGCTATACGCAGCGTGTAGGCGGCTATGTTTCTGAACAGTTTGAGCCTGTTCAGCATGCCGCTCGTATGTATTCTATGGATGATGCCATGAACCTGGAAGAGTTGGATGCATGGCTTTCCAGAACTGATGAGGCTTTGGGTGCATCCACAACTAATCCTGTGGCATATACCTGCGAGCTTAAGATTGACGGTCTGGGTGTTGCACTCACATATCGTGATGGTCAGTTTGTACGCGCTGCTACACGAGGCGACGGTAGCACGGGAGAAAACGTTACGGCAAACGTTTTGACTATCTCTGACGTTCCACGAGAGCTTGCGCTTGCTGGTCTTGAGCAGGTTGAGAATAGAGGCCTTAACCAGAGCATTGAGGTGCGCGGTGAGGTTTATATGCCAAAACACTCCTTTATTCGTTTGAATGAGGATGCAGATGCTGCTGGTAAACAGCCTTTTGCTAACCCACGAAATGCAGCTGCTGGTTCTTTGCGGCAGAAGGATCCAAAGATTACTGCTCATCGAGACCTTGAGACCTTTATCTATGCGGTAGCCGATGAAGGCCCTCTTGATGTTCATAGTCAGTGGGAGTTCTTAAGCTGGCTTCGTAGCTGTGGTTTTAATGTTAATCCTCATGCCCGCCGCTGTCTGAGTGCTCAAGAAGTACACGATTTCTGTGCGCAAGCTCTAGAGCAGCGAGCAGATCTTAACTACGACATTGATGGCGTAGTAGTAAAGGTTGACTCATTTGCCAGCCAGGAGGCTCTTGGATTTACTTCTCGCGCTCCGCGTTGGGCTATTGCATTTAAGTTCCCGCCGGAGGAAAAGCGGACCGTTTTGCGAGAAATTCGTATTCAAGTTGGTCGTACGGGCGTGCTTACTCCTGTTGCTGAGTTTGATCCCGTTATTGTTGCGGGTTCTACCATTGCGCGTGCAACCCTTCACAATCTTGACGAGATTCGTCGTAAAAACGTGCGCGAGGGTGACACCATCATTGTCCACAAGGCAGGAGATGTTATTCCAGAGGTTGTAGGACCAGTTTTGAGTCTTCGACCTGCAGATGCTGTTGAGTTCCAGATGCCAACTACCTGCCCAAGCTGTGGCAGCCCTGTTATTCAGGAAGAAGGAGAAGTGGCCTTCCGCTGCGTCTCTATTGATTGTCCTGCTCAGGCAGTTGAACGCCTGATTCACTGGGGCAGCCGTAAGGCTATGGACATTGATGGCCTTGGCGACGAGCTTATTAATCGTATGGTTGAAGAGGGCGTCCTCTCTGACGTTGCTGACTTCTACGACAAACTCACTGAAGAAACGCTGGCAAACATGCCTACAGGTCGTGTCTACGATACCGATACTGCAGATCACCTTTCTGGCGATAGTATTCCTGTGGGTCACACTATTGCTAAGAAGGTTATGGCAAAGGTTGAGGAATCAAAGACGCGCGGTCTTGGACGCGTGCTCTTTGGTATTGGCATGAGGCACGTTGGTGCTAACGTCGCAGAGCTGCTTGCCCAAGAATTTGGCTCCATTCAGGCGCTTGCTACAGCTCCTGTCGAGAAAATCGCTGAAATCCCAGGTATTGGCCCCAAGATTGCAGAGTCTGTACACGAGTTCTTCTCGATACCAGAAAATGTTGCCGTTATTGAGCGTCTCCGTCAGGCAGGCGTAATGCTTGAAGAAGAAAAGCCTGAAAATGAGCTTCCCGAGACGCTTGCTGGACTTACCTTCGTTTTAACGGGAACGCTTGAGCACTTCACGCGCGATGAGGCTGGCGCCCAGCTTAAAGCCATGGGAGCAAAGGTTTCAGGCTCTGTATCTAAAAAGACAAGCTTCGTAGTGGCAGGAGAAGCCGCGGGATCAAAGCTTACTAAGGCAGAAAGTTTAGGTGTTCCTGTACTTGATGAGGCTGCACTTCAGCAAATTCTTGAAACAGGTCAAGCACCTGCATAAATGTGTATGTTCAGTAACAAAGTGGTGATTTATAATGCCTTGTTACTATCAGTAAAAAGGAGACGACCAAATGAAACTATTAAAAAGTAAGTATGTTTCTCTTGGAATGATGTCTTTGATTTTAGCAATCATCCTGAGTGTGACATCAAACGTTAACGATCTATTTGTTGGTATGCTTTATGGCATATCTTTAGGAATATTGATTTTAGGATTGCTTGCTACTCAAAATAGTTTGCGCTTATGTAATCGATAATCTATCCAAAAGGAAACAACTATGGCAGATAAAAACATTCTGGTTCTTTGCTATTCTCGCTGCACTACGTGTAAGAGAGCTCTTAAATGGCTTGATGAGCACGGTGTTTCTTATACACTGCGTGATATTAAAGAGGAGAATCCAACTGCAGAAGAGCTTGCTGAGTGGCACAAATTGAGTGGTCTCTCCATTAGGAAATTCTTCAACACTTCTGGCATGGTGTATCGCGATAATAACATCAAGGAGCAGCTTGATGCCGGTATGAGCGATAGTGACGCCTATAATTTGCTTGCTACCACGGGTATGCTGGTCAAGCGCCCATTGGTTGTTGCAGGTAATACTATTCTTCTTGGATTCAAAGAGCCTGCATGGGAAGAAGCGCTTCTGTAAAATCAACTTTTACGGTATGTGTTTTTTATAGCATGCGCTTTTACAGCATGCGTCAGATTGAAGATAAGCGTTAGTAAAAAAGGCAGCTACTCAAGTAGTTGCCTTTTTTCTTACGCGTTTGAATATGCAACGCCTTTGGTGTTTTATTACAAGCTAGTCCTCGTCATCAACCATTTCTACAACGGGTTTACCCATGTAATTGATGCCGTCAACCAGCTCTTCCAGAGTAATTCGCTGACCCAATATAGTTGCCTGAACCAGCTCTTTGTAGAACTCACGAGCTTCATCCATAAGATCAAGAATGCTTTCAGTCTTGATCTCTCCTGTGTAAGGCTCTTTCCAAGGTAGACGCTTGAGGTTTGCCGTAGGGAAGTCCTCGGTTTTAACAATACGATGAGCCATCGCGGCAACATATGAATTGTTTGAAGGACGCATGAACTTCTCGGTCTTATACAAAACGTCAGGAAGCTTGGTAGTGTACTTAGGATCAGTGCGCTCTACGGTGTGGTAAATGCGAGCGTAATCCTGAAGGGCCTTCTCGTACTCACCAACGCCAACATTAAGGCCAAATACCTGAAGCGCTACTTGCGAGAAGAGCGCGCCACCAACGTGCTTGGTTGATTCAACTGCTTCAAGCACCTCAGCTGGTGGAAACGTCTCAACGGTGGTATGACGCATATGCCAGAGAAGGTAAGAGTCTAAGTCCGTCTCGATAATAGGGTGGAGTTCTCTGTAGGCATTTTTGAGAGATGGCTCCGCCTCAATCAATGCATCTTGCTGGGAATACACAAACGGATGGACAATTCTATCTAGGGCGTAGTGTGCTAAGAGGCCAAGCGCAAACGCACGACCAGCGGACATGTCGCTCTGCGGTAGGCGAGAAACACCATCGCGAATAGAGAGAAACGCGTCAACAATATGACCCGCATGCATACGACGATGTAGTCTATTGCAGGCAAGCGAGTGGTTTGGCCAGGCAAGATGACGTGCTAGGAAGGGATCAGGACCCTGGTTTCCAAGCAGGAATGTATTGACCTCTGCATCAGTTGCAACAAGCTCTTGTGGTAAATCATGAACCACCTCTGCGCCAAACAGATAGTGGGTTATTAAAGCAGGCATAGGACTCCTTGTAGTTTTTCAATATAAGAGTAGCCCAAAACAGCTTACAGGCGTTAAAATTTTTCCTTTGTGTTACAAGATTTAATGATACTTGGGAACTGACACATGGGTCTACTTGAAATTTTAATGCTGGGTGTGGCGCTTGCAACAGATGCGTTCTCTGTCACTATCTCTAACACCTTTGCCTTTGATGACCATAGGTTTTCTCGCCTTATGCGCATGCCTCTTTTCTTTGGTCTCTTTCAGTTTGGCATGCCTCTTGCCGGTTATTTTGTTGGTGGCATTGCAGCAGAGTTGATTGAGAAGTACGCAGGTATTGTCTCGTTGGTTATTCTTGGCTTCATTGGTTCAAACATGCTGTACAGTGGCTATAAGGCACTCAAAGAAGATGCTTCTGAAGAAGATGAGGAAGAAACTCAGCAAGACGCTACAACACTCTCTTATGGCAAGCTAGTATTTCAAGCTGTTGCTACGGCAATCGACGCATTTGCTGTTGGTGTAAGTTTTAGGGCACATAGTGTAGATATTTTGATTGCCTCGGCACTCTTTGGCATTATTACCGCAAATCTCTGTACCATTGCTCTGTTCATAGGCAAAAAGCTTGGCTCGCTTTTGGGTGACCGTGCCGAGATGGTAGGTGGCGTGGTTCTTATCCTGATTGGACTAAAAGTCTTTTTTGGATAAAATCTGTTTGACCAGACGGATTATATAGCAGGTAAGGAGGTAGTGTGAAGTTTATCCCAGATTGTCTGCGCCAGAAGATGCATAAAACTTTTGGACCAAAAGACCCTGACGAGAAGATTACTCCACCAACTTCCACTTCTGTTACAAGAACCTCATTTATTATCCTGGCTGTCTCAGCGGTTGCTGCACCTGTAATAGCTACGGTAGCAAACGTTTTGAGTCCAGGAATTTCTTATGTTCAGCAGGAGCTTCTACCTCCCCGGCTTAATTCAAAAGTTCCAGGCTATGCTCGAGCGCTCATTCAACTTGCGCAACGAGAAGGCTCTCTCAATCTTTTATGTACTTCCAAAGAAGCGGTAAAGTCCCTGGTAGAAACATACTCAAGAATGTTTTCTGTATCTGTTACGGTGGGCGAGGCAACGGAGGAAGAAATTCAGGAGTTTATTCAGCAAACATATACTTCTGGTAAGAGCGTGGAGTCTGAAACTTCTGATACCAAATCTGGTACTGATTGGGGTTTTGAGAAACCCGATGTCATTTTCTTGGCAAGCGAAGCTCTCATGCAAAATTTTGAGACTTCCGCATATTGTCAACCGTTTGAAGTTTCTTTAACAGACCAGTACGTGCGCCCTGAGTTTTTTGACGCCACTGGACACTGGTATGCCTACGCTGCAGATCCATTGGTTTTACTTGTAAATCAAGAACGCCTTAATGAGAAAAAGATTTTGCGTCCTCACGAATGGACCGATCTTCTTACAGATGGCCTGCGTGGAAGGTATGTTATTCCTGACCCCGCGCTTACGTATACGGGCAAGAAGTTTGAATCGCTCTTTTTAGGACAGTATGGTCTGGATAAAGGTGCTCAAATTATCCAAAGTTTGTTTGAAAATGTTGACGCATTTTCTGAGAGCACCTATCAAGCTATTAGAGACACAGGATTTGGCAAGTACAGGGCTTGTGTTTGTCCGCTGAGCGCTGCTTATAGAGCAATTACTAAAGACGATTTTGATAATCTTTCAGTCGTTCTGCCAGCCGCTTCTTATTTCTCCACGATAAGGTCATTTGTATGTCAGGAGTCAAAACATACGTATTCGGCGTATTTATGGCAGGAATTTATTACTAATCGAGATTCTGCTGAACACATGGGAGAAATGGACTCGTTTTTCTCGCCGGTTATTGAAGGCACACCAACTCCTTGGTATGCAAGCCGTCTTAATTTGACAGCTGTAAGCGAATCAATGCAGATAGCTTTTGCTCCAATCGATGCAGAAGGCAATCTCATTAAGCTTGAAGACGTTCATGCTACCTATAGCAAGTTGGTCAACGCATAGCTCTTTCTATACGTTAAGCATTTGGACACCAAAAAACGGCCCAGGTAAACTGAGCCGTTTTGCTTTAAAGGTGGAGTAGCGAGAAGACCGGGTTTCTCGCCAAGAAGCCCTGATGAAGAACTAGACATAGAAGAGCATTTTGTTGTAGCTAGGAACTGGCCACCAGTCATGTCCGCAGATGAGTTCCATGGAGTCAACGGCGCTGCGCAGGCGAGCCATAGCTGGAAGGACTATATTGCAATAGTACTCGCACTGCTCCTGAGGTTTGTTCTTCATCTGGTGCGCTGTGGTATTGATTTCATCCAGACTATTGGTAGCTGCGTAAATCTCGTCAATACCTGCGGTGAGCTTCTCAACAATCTCTGTCTCTGCAGCGCTCTTGATACCAATAGCCTGCTTAGCAGCAACTGAAGAAGCAACATCACTTGAGTAGGTAAAGAGAGCAGGCAAGTACATGTGGCGCGCCATATACAGCATAGTACGAGCCTCAATGTTGAGAATCTTGGTATACTGCTCGGCTTTTGCAACGTAGCGAGCCTGTGCTTCTGCCTGGGAAAGAACACCATAACGCTCAAAGAGTTCAATGTTTTCTGGAGCGATCATTGCAGGGAGTGCCTCAGGGGTGGTACGGAGGTTTGGAAGACCGCGCTCCTCAGCAAGTTTCTCCCAATCACCTGAGTAGCCGTTGCCTTCAAAGAGGATACGCTCGTGTGTCTTAAATGTGTCAATAACCCACTTCAAAGCCTCCTTGGTAAAGTTCTTCTCAGAAGCGTTTGAAAGGTCACTTGCAAAGCGATCGCACTGCTCGGCAACAATGGTATTCAAAATGACATTAGGATCAGAGAGATTCTGTTGGCTGCCACACATACGGAACTCAAACTTGTTGCCAGTGAACGCAAAGGGGCTGGTACGGTTTCTGTCCGTGTTATCCCTAAGAACTGCAGGAAGTGTTGGTACGCCCAGATCCATACGAGTACGCTTTGCACCGTGAACATCGGAACCAGTGATAAGATCGTCAACAATTACAGAAAGCGCAGCACCCAAAAAGACTGAAACAATTGCAGGTGGAGCCTCGTTTGCACCAAGACGGTGATCATTTCCAGCGGATGCAACCGACATACGCAAAAGGTCAGCGTGTGAGTCAACAGCGGCAACTAGGCAAGCAAGAAAGACCAAGAAGCGGAGGTTCTCGCCAGGTTTATCGCCAGGCTCAAGTAAGTTCTCGTCGTCTGCAGAGAGTGACCAGTTGTCATGCTTACCAGAACCATTGACGTACTCAAAAGGTTTCTCATGCTCAAGACAAGCAAGACCGTGATGGGTAGCAAGAAGCTTGAGCTTCTCCATGGTTAGGAGGTTGTTGTCAATGGCAAGTGTGCCCTGCTCAAAGACTGGTGCAAGCTCATGCTGACAAGGGGCAACCTCATTATGCTTTGTCTTTGCAGGAATGCCTAGCTTCCAGAGCTCATCATCAAGCTCTTTCATGAAGTTATTGACGGTTGGACGAATAGCGCCAAAGTAGTGCTCATCAAGCTCCTGACCCTTGCTTGGTTCGCAACCAAAAAGAGTGCGACCACAAAGGATAAGGTCAGGACGCTGCTCAAAGTCTTCCTCTTTGATAAGGAAGTACTCTTGCTCAGGACCGATGTTTGTTACAACGCGAGAAGGCTTTTGGTCAAAGAGTGCAAGAACGCGTTTAGCCTGTTTTTCAAGGGCAACCTGGGAGCGGAGTAGCGGAGTGCGCTTATCCAGAGCTTCTCCGGTGTATGAAATAAATGCAGTTGGAATGCAGAGAACTTCATCTTTGATAAAGGTTGGGCTTGCAGGATCCCATACCGTGTAACCACGAGCTTCAAAGGTGGCGCGCAGACCGCCAGATGGGAAGCTTGATGCGTCAGGCTCACCCTGTACAAGCTCTTTTCCCGAGAAGGACATCAAAATAGTGCCGTTTCCCTGAGGAGTCATAAAGCTATCGTGCTTCTCGGAAGTAATGCCTGTTAGAGGCTGGAACCAGTGAGTAAAGTGAGTAGCACCTTTTTCAAGTGCCCACTCTTTCATAGCATGTGCAACCTCGTTTGCAATGTCGAGGTCAAGTGGCTTACCGTCCAGAATGACACTACGAAGTTTCTTGTACGTTGGTCTTGGCAAACGTTCTTGCATGTCCGCGTCGGTAAATAGAAGTGAGCCAAATTCCTGAGAAACTTTGTCGTGAGCCACAGCCCCTCCTTGTGGGTAAATGCTGGCAGTTAGTCTGTTTTCTCGCGTGCTAGACACGTTATGTTGTTTTTTATTTTCGCACGTTTGACACAGGGAGGGTGGTGAGGATGCAAACAGAAACATAACGATTACAAAAAATTTACCTGCCAGCAAGAAGAGATGTGGGCTTTGTTTCCGTGGGCTCTGGTGCCCATAAGCAGAGAAAGTCTTAGTACAATAGAGGCACACAAAACTAAAAGGAGCAGGTATGTCTGATACTACTATGCCAGTTAATACTGCAGATCAAAACAACGCCACATCAGCCAAAGAAGGCGCAGTTAAACCACGTAGAACTATTGCCGTTATTGACGGAAACTCGCTCATGCATCGAGCGTTTCATGCAATTCGTCAGCCTATGGCGGCCCCAGATGGAACGCCAACTGGTGCGCTGTTTGGCTTCTTTAATATGTTTATCAAGCTTGTTGAGTCCTTCTCGCCAGATGGTGTCATTTGTGCGTTTGATAAGGGCAAACCTCAGATTCGTATTGATATGTTGCCTCAGTACAAAGCTCAGCGTCCTCCTATGGACCCTGCTTTGTACGCACAGTTTCCTGTAGTCAAAGAGCTGCTCAAGACGCTGGATGTTCCTGTCTGTCAACTTGAAGGCTGGGAGGGTGACGATATTTTAGGTACTCTTGCTCGCCGTGGAGAGGCAGAGGGTTACCAGATGCTGCTCTTTACGGGCGACCGTGATATGTATCAGCTCTCCACAGAGAACGTTAAGATTGTTTCTACGCGCAAGGGTGTTTCCGATGTCTCAATCATGACTCCAGAGACCGTGGCTGATCTTTATGCAGGTATTACGCCAGAGCTTGTCCCAGATTTCTATGGTCTTAAAGGGGATTCTTCCGACAACATTCCTGGTGTTCCGGGAATTGGCCCTAAGAAAGCTGCTGCTCTGATTGTGGAGTATGGCTCGCTTGATGAGGTTATTGCTCATGCTGATGAGGTTAAGGGCAAGGTGGGAGAAAACCTTCGCGCCCATATTGATGACGCACTGCTCTCCCGCAAGGTTGCTACTATTCGTACTGATGCACCGCTTGATATCAATTTAGATGACGCTCAGTTCCCAACATTTGACCCAAATGACGTGGTCAAGGCGTTCTCGGCCTTGGGCTTTACGGGAATGACCTCAAGGCTTGCGCGCATGGCCGGTGGCTCTGCTGCTAGCGCAGGCGCACAAACTGCTTCCGCTACACCTGCACTCCCTATTCCGTCGGAGTATCTGCAGGCAGGAGACGCGTCTGCTGCTCTGACCGCTGCTCTTGAGAACCAAGAGTGGATTGGCGTTGCCCAGGATTCTGCGGCCGATGCTGGAGTGCTCTTTAGCCTTTCTCGCACGCTTTGGGTGTCTACAGAAAAGGCGCTCCTCAAATTTGAGGGAGAAAACGCAACTGCAGCGCTCTTGCGTATTTTGCGAGAAGCCCGTATTGCTGCAGACGATGTCAAGGCACTACTTCATGAGGTAAGCCCTGTTGATTCGTCTGAGCCACAGAAACTGGATATTGAGACCATTGATTCTGATTGCCTCTTTGATACGGGTGTTGCTGCGTATTTGCTTGAGTCTGATCGTTCAAGCTTTGATATCAACGGCTTGGTTGAGTTGTATTTTGGCTCTGAGCTTCCTGAACCTACAGATGAGATTCCTGCCGCAGCACTAAGAGCGGTAGCCGCTAGAGCTCTTGTACCTGTGCTCACTAAAAAGCTTGAAGATGATGGTTCCTTGGAGCTTTTCACTTCGCTTGAGATGCAACTTTTGCCTGTACTTGCTGCGATGGAGCGTCGCGGTCTCTACGTTGATCCTCAAAAGCTTGCCGAACAGTCCGCTCAGCTGGGTGAAGACATTGCACGACGCGTGGCAAGCATTCACCAGACCGCAGGCGAGGATTTTAACTTGGATTCTCCAAGCCAGCTTTCACATATCCTGTTTGACGTGCTTAAACTTCCAACTTATGGCCTCAAAAAGACGCGCACTGGCTTCTACTCCACCAACGCAAAGGTTCTAGGAGACCTAGCGCAGGAGTATCAGATTGTTGCTGACGTTCTTGAGTACCGCGAGCGTGCCAAGATTAAGTCAACTTATCTCGATGCGCTTCCTTCGCTTATTCGTGGCGATAAGCGCATCCACACCACATTCAATCAGACCGTTGCTGCAACAGGCAGGCTTTCCAGCTCTGATCCAAACCTGCAGAACATTCCTACCCGCTCTGAACTGGGGCATCGTGTTCGCACCGCCTTTACCGTTCCCGAGGGCAGCGTTTTTCTCGCTTGCGACTACTCTCAGATTGAGCTTCGCTTGCTCGCTCATCTTTCTGCTGACGAGCATCTAGTAGCAGCATTTAACTCTGGTGCTGACTTCCATGCAGCAACTGCCGCACGTGTCTTTGGCGTTCCTGTTGAAGAGGTCACCCCCGCACTTCGTAGTCGCGCCAAGGCGGTCAACTTTGGCATTGTCTATGGTCAGCAGGCCTTTGGTCTGGCAACGTCTCTTAAGATTTCTCGCAAGGAAGCGCAAGAGATGATCGACCGTTACTTTGACGCCTATCCTGGTGTTCGTGCGTATTTAGACAACTCCGTCCGCACGGCTCACGAGTGTGGTTATGCTATTACCATGTATGGTCGTAAGCGCCATATTAGAGAGTTCAATCAATCAAATCGCCAGCTTATTGCCTTTGGCGAGCGCACCGCCATGAATCATCCTATGCAGGGAAGTGCTGCAGATATTATCAAGATTGCAATGATTAATGTCGAGAAACGCCTGCGTGATGAAGGTCTTACGTCAAAGCTGATTCTTCAGATTCACGACGAACTTGACTTGGAAGTTCCAGAGCCAGAGATTGAAACAGTTTCTAAGCTGGTAAAAGAGACCATGGAAGACGTTGTTACCCTGCGTGTTCCTTTGATTGCTGATGTCAGTTATGGTTCCAATTGGGCAGAGGCAAAGTAGGCACGTTCAACGCACGTTCTAGAGGAGATTTGATATGGAGGTGGCAACCTCATATATGCACGTCACAGTCTATACAGACGGCGCATCTCGAGGAAATCCTGGGCCTGGCGGCTACGGGGCAGTGCTTCTGTATACCGATCCTTCTGGACAGCAGCACACAAAAGAGTTCAGCCAGGGTTATAAAACTACTACGAATAATCGCATGGAGCTTCTTGGCGTCATTGTTGCACTTGAGGCTCTTAAGCGTCCTTGTCAGGTAGAGCTTTATTCCGATTCCAAGTACGTAGTTGATGCGTTTAATCAAAAATGGGTCTCGGGATGGATTAGAAAAGGCTGGAAGACAGCTTCTAAAGAGCCCGTCAAAAACGTAGACCTTTGGAAGCGCCTGCTTGCTGCTATGGAAGACCATGAGGTAAGCTTCAAGTGGGTCAAGGGCCACGCAGGCCATCCGCTTAACGAGCGCTGTGATCAGCTGGCAACTGAAGCAGCAGATGGCTCCAATCTCCTTGACGACCAAGGCTTCTTTGCGGATTAGCCATTGCTGTAACCCTAGACGCATAGGGCGAGAAGATCTTCTCGCCGTACATACTCTCTACAAGAAAACAGCCGCCTAAGAGGGCGGCTGTTCTTAGTTGCGTGGAGTAACTTTAATTTTTAGTAGCCAAATACGGCATAGCCAACAAGACCTGGTCCTGTATGGACAACAAGATCTGAGCCAGCTTCGACATATCTAAAGTCGGTAACATTAGGAATAGCCTCTTTAATCATGGCTTCCATTTCGGAGTAAATGATATTAGGAGCAGAGCAGCAAATTCCCACATGAATGTGGTCAAATTGCTGAGCAAAAGCTGATCCTAGAGCAATCTGTCCTGCAAGAGATTTCTGCCAACCACGAGTTTTTTTGGCAATAACGTACTTGCCGTTTTCATCGCAGGTAAGAACAGGCTTTATATTCAACATGGAGCCAATACGATAGATTGCTTCAGAAATGCGACCACCTTTACGTAGATATTCAAGGCTTGGAACGGAGAAGTATACGCGTGTGTTAAGAGAAGCTCGATCAAGTTTGGGACCAATCTCTTCAAGAGAAAGACCCTGCTCAATGAGGCGCTGAGCTTCAATAACAATAAGGCCGGAAGCAATGCCAATGTTTTTGGTATCAACAACATAAATAGGGAAGTCTGTAATGGACTCCGCAATCATGCGAGCAGTATCGCAGGTAGCAGAAAGTCCAGAGGAGATAGCAACGTAAACAGCACCCTCATACCCAGCTGCTTTTGCATCATCAAAGGCAGCTTTAATTCCTTCAGGAGAAGGAAGTGAAGTCTTAGGAACTTCTTCTTCAAAGCGAGCAACAAGCTCTGCTGGTGTGATGGTAATACCAGATTCATAGGAAGAGCCGTCAGAATAGTTAATGCGAAGTGGGGTGATACGAATATTGTGTTCAGCCACAAAATCAGGTGGGACATTAGTTCCTGAGTCTGTGATGATGGCAATTCGCTTGGTGTCCATTATTCGCTCCAAATATATACGTGCTACAAGTAGCTAAACGTTGACTTTCTATTACCTATATTTTACATAGAGATATACCCCGTTTTTCTGAGATATGACAAGTTGCTCTCAACAGTAGGTAGACGGTACACTAGGTATATATCTTACGAAAACTTTCATAGCTAACGGTCAATACCATTTAGATACCAAGAGAGAACGGCAGATAATGTCTAGTATTTATAGAGAGCCCGCTGTAGTAAGAAGAATTAGTCAGCGCTCTTCTCTAAAGAAAATCACCTCTAACAGCACTATTGCAGCGGCAGTCATGGTGCTTGCGGCTCTTATTGCGCTTGTAGTTGCCAACTCACCTGCTCATGAGGTGGTCCGAGAAATTCTTGAAGTACAAATGAGTTTCTCGCTTGGAATAATTCATGCACATATGGCTCTAGAAACCTTTGTGAATGACTTTCTTATGGCAATTTTCTTCTTGCTGGTAGGCATTGAGCTTAAGTATGAAGTTACTGTTGGCCAGCTCAGAAAGCCAAGACAGGCAATGCTTCCTATGCTTGCAGCTGTTGGTGGCGTTGCAGTTCCTGCCCTTATTTATTTGGTGCTTAATGCAAGCACTGCTCCTCATGGATGGGCAACACCAATTGCAACTGATATTGCCTTTGCGCTTGGTGTTATGTCACTTTTAGGAAACAGAATCAGTCCCCAGACCAAGGTTTTCTTCCAGACACTTGCTATTGCTGACGATATCCTAGCAATTGTGGTTATCGCGCTCTTTTATGGTCAGACACCAAATATTGCCTGGTTAGCGGCTTCTCTTGGTGTACTTGTTATTTTGTGGGGGATGAATCGTCTAAAGATTTATTCTTCCGGTCCGTACCTGCTTGTAGGTTTGGTTCTTTGGGTTTGTATGTATCACTCGGGAATTCACGCCACTCTTGCAGGTGTCCTTCTTGCATTCTTCTTGCCATCTCACTCTGATGTCCGCTTGAGTAAGTTAGGAAGCTGGCTTTCAAGGCGCGCTCGTGAGCTGGATGATCATTATGATGATGAGCATCACGTTTTGGGTCAGCACGACTTTACACATGGCGCTAACTCCATCGAGCATGTCATGCATCATGTAACTCCACCACTTCAGCGCGTTGAGCATTATATTTCTGTCTTTGTTAACTTTATTGTTCTACCTATCTTTGCCTTTGTAAACGCACAGATTACGCTGGTAGGAGCAGATTTTGGTGCTCTGTTGAGCAGCACTATTGCACATGGTGTTTTCTTTGGTGCAGTTTTTGGTAAACCACTAGGAATTATTTTTGTAACGTTGTTGCTGGTTAAATGTAAGATTTGCAAGCTTCCTGCAAAAGTTGATTGGGTTCAGATTACAGCCGTTGGTCTTATGGGCGGCCTTGGCTTTACCATGTCAATTCTTATCTCTAATCTTGCATTCCCAGATGCAGGGGAGATTCTTGCAGCTAAAGTAGCTGTTCTTGCTGCATCGTTTGCTTCTGCAATCTTGGGTCTACTCTTTGTACACGTTTCAGAGTTCTATAAGCATCAAAGGCAGATTAGCTTAAGGGAAGACGTCGTACAAGAATGAACCTAATGAGACGTACGACTCTTTCTATCCTTGACTATTAAAATGCAGAACCCCGCAAAATAATATATAGAAGTTATTAAAAAACTGGCGCGTAGAATATTTACTCCGCCTATTGAGGCATCTTGTCCTGCAGGAGAGAGACACATTGAGATAATGGTGAATAGCCATATTAAGATTAAGCCGGTTAAAGCAATTTTATTTATTAGATACGCCATTGGAAAGGACTTATCAAAAAATAAACTTTTCTTGAGTGTACCAAGAATAAAATCTTTCCAACCTTCATACATGACGTGCCTCCAACTTATTAGAAAAAGACCGTCTTATATAGGTAATTTTATCACTTTTATAATTGGTAAGTTAAGGCTACTCAACAGTGCCGTAGGTAAAGCCCCAACCGTGTGCCGTAACAATTGAGTTAATCTGATCGCAGAGGCGGGCACGGACATATGTGCCCGATGGAATCAGCTCAATAACTTCTTGCAAATCTTTTTCAAGATCGTCTACTTCAGCTTGAATCAGCACGTCAACCTTAGTGATCGTGCCTGAAGGTTTGTGTTTATAGAGGTTGTCAACAAGGTGCTGGAGCTCGCCATATGCTTCCGAGCGCATGCCAGGCTGTGTAAAATTTGCCATGATTCTCCTTGTCGCGTTGATTTTTAAATCACCTATACTTTGTATCACGCAGAGACCGAAAAGGGGAGTGTCATGTTTGAGCTAGTTTCTCGCGAGCTGTTCCAGCCAAAGTCAACCTCTGAGCAAAACGCTTATCAGAAGATGAGCGACGCTGAGCTTAATCAGGCTCTTGAGCTTATTGGACAAGAAGCTCGTGCACTTGGCGAGAAAAACCTCAAGCTTGATATGGCTCGCGGAAAGCCAAGCCCTGCGCAGACGGCGCTGTCTAAGCCTATGCTTGATGAGCTTAACTCCACTTCTGACCTGACTGACAGCGGCTCTTTTGCAGACAACTACGGCGACCCCTGGGGTCTTCCTTCTGCGCGAGCCTTTGCCGCAAAACTCACAGATGTACCTGCTGATCAGGTCATCGTAAATGGCTCTTCTAGCCTTAACCTTATGCACGATATTATTTCTCACGCCGTTACCCACGGTCTTGCTGGCCAGCCTTCTTGGGCAGAGCAGATGGCGGCTGCAAAGGCTCAGGGCACCACGCTGAAGTTCCTTTGCCCTGCTCCAGGTTATGACCGTCATTTTGCTATTACACAACATTACGGCTTTGAAAACGTTGCAGTACCTATGACCAAAGACGGCCCAAATATGGACGTTGTTAAAGAGCTTGTTGAGAATGATAGCTCTGTTAAGGGAATTTGGTGCGTACCACGTTTTGCAAACCCTACCGGTATCACCTATTCAGATGAGATAGTCCGTGCGTTTGCAAACCTTAAACCTGCGGCTCCTGACTTTAGAATCTTCTGGGATAACGCCTATGCAATTCACGCCTTTGTGCCAGAATCTGAGGCTCCTCAGCTTTTAAATATCTTTGATGCACTTTCAGAGGTTGCTGCAGGTGGCGCTCAAAAGAATCTGGTAATTGCTTTTGCTTCAACGGCAAAGGTAACCTTCCCAAGCTCAGGCATGGCATGGGTTGCTGCAAGTCCTGCAGACATTAAAGAGATTCAGAGCGCTTTCAAGGTTACTCGAGTTTCTCCCGAGAAAATCTCGCAGCTGGCACATGTGCGTTTCCTCAAAGATGCTCAAGGTATTGAAGCCCATATGCAAAAGCATGCCGAACTGCTTCGACCACGTTTTGAATTGGTAGAACGCAAATTGCAGGAGGGTCTGGGAGATTTAGGCGTTGCAACCTGGTCCCATCCCAAGGGTGGCTATTTTGTTTCGTTTGATGGCCCTGTTGGCTCTGCGCGCGCAATTGTTTCCCGTGCACATGAGTTGGGCGTTACTATGACACCTGCAGGAGCTACCTGGCCAGGAGGCAAGGATCCTTTTGATACTAATATCAGAATTGCTCCAAGTTATCCAACGTTGGAAGAGCTTGATGCTGCGCTTGACGTCTTTATTGTTGCTGTTAAACAAGTAAGTGCTCGACTGGCAAAAGTTGATCGTGGACAGAGCGTCTGGGGATAGCTTGTGTAACTTTGGTATTTACTTTGAAAGTAGACCTATTCTGCCGTATCTTGATTAGTTATGTTTAGAAAAAGCGATTGGATATTAAATGCCAACTAATACTTCAAAGTCTGAACTTACACCAGAACAGAAGGCTGAAAAAGAGCTGGTTGCCATGGCTAACCAGACAGCAAAAAAGAAGGCAAAGGATCGTAAGTCTGATGAGACTTCTAAAAAACCAGGCCCTTCTACAGGTATGAAGATTGCTATTGGAGTATTCTCGCTCTTTATTGCTATTTCTATGATGCTGCCTTCACTGGCAAATATTTTCTCTAATTCACAAAAGAGGAATCAGACTCAGCAGCGTTCTCCTGAGGCAATTAACCAGGTGTATCAGAAGCAGGCAGAAGAAAAAGAATCTGCTATTCAGTCAAATCCAGATAATCTTCCGGCACATCTTGATTTGGCTCGTACTTATTTAGGATGGGGAATGGCACTTAAGAGCTCTTCTCAGGATGACTCCGTTCAGAAGCAGTCTTTGCAACTGATTAACAAAGCAATTGCTGAGTACAATACCTATCTTGCTTCAAATGATTCTGATGAGGTTCGTGTTGATAGAGCTATTGCTCAGTTCTATGCAGGTGATCAAACAGGTGCTATCGATACACTTAAGGCAGTAACAGATCGTTCTCCAGACTATGCTAAAGGTTGGCTTAATTTGGGAATGATGTATCGTGTTACTGATCAAGTAGATCTTGCAAAAGAGGCGTTGCAGAAGGCAATTGAAAAAGATTCCGATAATAGCGCTGGTGTGAGGGATAATGCACAGAAAATTCTTGATGCATTGAACGGGAACACCTCTACCTCTTCAAATAATACTAAGTAAGGAGGAGTTATGGCACTAGAAATAAGCTCTGAAATTATAGATACAAAGGCCATTATTCGCATTGAGGGCGAGGTAGACGTATCAAACGCCTCCGAGCTTCGTGATGCTTTGGATACCGCGCTCGCCGATGGATCAAAAGAAGTTGAAGCTGATTTTGCTGAGGTAGCTTATATTGATTCAACGGGCATTGGCGTTTTAGTAGGTGCTGCACATCGAGCACAAGAGAGTGGTTCTGTGCTTGTTGTTGCAAATCCTCAGAAAAACGTGGAACGTGTCTTTACGCTTCTTGGGGTTGATAAAGACCTTAACGTTCGCAAGTAGGTTTGGTAACTTGCAAGCTCTTTGATGTAACTGTTCAAAGAGCTTGTTTATGTTTGTTCCAGAAAGGTATTGCTTGTGTTTGGCATTGGAGAAACGGAGCTCGTACTAATTTTGCTCTTTGCATTTTTAGTATTTGGTCCTGATAAATTACCTGGTATGGGTCGCACGCTTGGTCGTGCTTTAAGGCAGTTCCAGAATGCTCAAGAGGGCTTTAATAAAGTTGTCCGTGCGGACTTACTTGATCCTGCAGCGGATGCACTTCACGAGAAGCCCAAGCGCTCCGAGCAGTTAAAAAATGCTGCATCTGATGCTGATCGCGAGGATACTGATCACCAGGAAACCTTTGCTGAGCGTCGTGCTCGCCTAAAAGAGGAGCGTGAGGCAGCCGAGAAGGCTGCTGTCGAGGCAGCTGAGCAGAACAAGCAGGCTGAGACGGTTGAGAAGACCGAGCAACCAGAAGCCGTTTCTGATAAGGAGACTGCTACAGCTGGACCAGAAGCCACTTCTTCTGTTGACTTCTCCGGTGATTCCGCAGAGGCAACTGAGCAGACAACACCTAAGGCTACAGAAGAAACTCCTGCAGCCGCTTTATCTGCAAAAGACTTGTATAACCTTGGATCTGCACGTTCTTCTCGCTCTATAGCAGAAGATAAGAAAGAAGGAGTTGCTGGAGAGGAGGGAGAAAGCCAGGACGCATAAGTCCAGCTTTCGCGCGTAATGCCTATTACTCCAGCTCGTATGCCACTTTTTGATCACCTAGGAGAACTCCGTCGCCGTGTGACTATTGTGGTGGTGTCTCTTTTTGTTACCGCAATTATTATTTACTTTGCAACACCTGCATTAATTGAGATTTTGATTGATCCTATCAAGGAGTTTTTAACCGACGGTAAACTTACGGTTATCTCGGTTCTTGGTGGCTTTAGTATCAGGTTTAAGGTGGCTTTTTTCTTCTCGGTGATTATCTGTACACCTATTATCATCTGGGAGATTATGGCATTTTTCTTGCCTGCCCTTAACGCTAAAGAGCGCAAGTGGGTTGTTCCTACCGTAGCCGCTATGATTATCCTGTTCTTCTTGGGTATGTTGTTCTGTTACTTTGTCATTTTGAACACTGCAATTGGTTGGATGATTGGCCAGTCGCAGGAGTTTGCAGGAACCATTAATGAGGCAAGTGATTACCTCAACATTATTATGATGTTTGAGATTGGCTTTGGTGTTGCGTTCCAGCTTCCACTGGTTATCTTCTACCTGGCTATTCTTCACCTTGTTCCTTACAAGGATATGCGTGAGCAGTGGCGCTACGTTTACGTTGGACTGATGATTCTCTCTGCAGTTGTCACTCCTGATGCATCACCTGTCACCATGATTTTGATGTTTGCAGCTCTTATCCTGCTGTACGAAGTTGCTCTGGCTGTTGCTCGTTACGTCATTATTGCCCGCGATGGCAAGGCCGCTCTTAAGTGGAGCCGCGAAGACTATGAGCAGCATGAGCTGGACAAAATCTAGTAATTCCGCTTTTACTTTGGAGAGTGTTGTTCTTTGATTCTAGTTGTTACCGAGAAAAACGACGCAGCGCAGCAGATTGCTCGCCTTCTGTCTGAATCGGGTAAGCCTGAGGCAGACAAGGTATACAACACTCCTATTTATCGTTTTAGACGTGGCGGAGAAGACCATGTTGCCATTGGTCTTCGCGGCCATATTCTGCAGCCTGATTTTCCTTTGGCTCTCAAGTTTGACAAGGAAGAGGGCTGGTATGGAGAAACTGCAGAAGGGGAGCACCTTCCTGCAGACGTTCCAGATGGTCTTGAGCGTCCTCCTTACAAGGTTAAGCGCAAGCCTTTTATGGCAGACGGCGTTGATCTTAAGGGTTGGAAAATCCCTAGCTTGCCTTATTTGATTTGGGCTCCTGTAGATAAACAACCTGCAGAAAAAGAGATTATTCGAGCGCTCAAGAATCTTGCTAAGAAGGCAGAGTCTGTCATCATCGGCACAGACTTTGACCGTGAAGGTGAGCTTATTGGTTCTGATGCGCTTGCCCAGGTTCTCTCCGTTAATCCTAACTTGGCAGTGTTCCGTGCACGCTATTCTGCCTTTACCAAGACAGAGATTGAGACAGCCTTCAATAACCTGGTAGACCTTGATTACAACTTGGCTGCGGCAGGTGAGTCCAGGCAGTATATCGACCTCATTTGGGGTGCTGTACTGACCCGTTATCTAACTACCGCACGCTTTGGCGGTTTGGGTAATACACGCTCTGCTGGTCGCGTCCAGACTCCTACGCTGGCACTTGTTGTTGAGCGCGAGCGTGAGCGCCTGGCATTTAAGCCAGAAGACTATTGGGTTATTTCTGGCGTTGCTGCCCCTGAAGATGACGACGAAGCAACGTTTAAGATGGTTCACCATACTGCAAGGTTCTGGGATCAGGCTGAAGCAGATACAGTTTATGACGTTGTGAAAGATCAAACGCAGGCAACGGTTGTCGAGATTGAGTCTCGTAGCAGAAAGCAGCAGCCACCAGCTCCATTCAACACTACATCGCTGCAGGCGGCTGCAGCTGCAGAGGGTATCTCGCCAGCTAGAACTATGCGTTTGGCAGAGTCTCTGTACATGGACGGCTTGATTTCATACCCACGTGTTGATAACACGGTCTATCCAAGTTCGCTTGACTTGAAGGATTGTGTTCGTACGCTGTCTGCGGTCCCTCAGTATGCTCCTACCTGCAAAAAGCTCTTGGGTCAGCCAAAGCTGCACGCCACTCGTGGCAAGCAGGAGTCTACCGACCACCCACCAATTTATCCAACAGCGGCAGCAAATCCAGATGCTTTGCAGCCCGCAGCTTGGAAGCTCTACAACCTGATTGCTCGAAGGTTCCTTGCAACCCTTATGGGTCCAGCTACTATGAGTGGCACTAAGATTACGCTTGATGTTGCAGGTCAGCCCTTTGTTGCAAATGGAATGGTCTTGGCCGAGCCAGGCTTTAGAGAGATTTATCCCTTTGGCCTTAAGAAAGACGACCAGATTCCTGATGTCGGCGAAGGAGAGATTGTCTCCATTAAGTCTTTGTCGCTTGATGCAAAGCAGACAGAGCCACCAGCTCGCTATAGCCAGGGCAAGCTCATTCAAGAGATGGAGAAGCGCGGTCTGGGTACAAAGTCTACGCGTGCCTCCATTATTGATACGCTCTACCAGCGTAAATATCTCAAGAATGATCCTGTTGAGCCAAGTCAGCTTGGTATGGCCATTGTTGATGCACTTTCGCAGTTTGCACCACACATTACCTCGCCTGATATGACGGCAGAACTTGAGTCCGATATGACAAGCGTTGCTGAGGGCAAAGATACGCGTGATGGTGTTGTAACTCACTCAAGAGCGCTGCTTGCGGGCATGATTGATACGCTTATTGATCATAAAGAAGACTTGTCTGAGGCCATTGCTGACGCAGTTACTGCTGATGCAAAGGTGGGAACCTGCCCTAAGTGCGGCAAAGATTTGGTTGCTAAGAGCTCTCTGAAGACTCGTGGAAGCTTTGTTGGCTGCATGGGTTGGCCAGACTGCGATGTTACCTATCCGCTGCCTCAGGGCCGCGTAGAGCCGCTTGAGGGAGAGGCTGGCGTCTGTCTCGAGTGCGGTGCTCCTCGTGTAAAGGTGCAACCGTTTAGGCAGCGTGCGTATGAGACTTGCATCAATCCAGCTTGTCCTACAAACGCAGAGCCAGACCTTATTGTGGGTGAGTGTCCAACCTGTAAGGCAAATGGTAAGCACGGGGATCTGGTAGCACACAAGTCCGAGCGTACGGGTAAGCGTTTTATCCGCTGCACCAACTACGAGGAGTGCGAGACCAGCTATCCTCTACCAGCTCGTGGAAAGCTCGAGAAGACCGATGAAGTCTGCCCTGACTGCGGCGCTCCTATGGTGGTTGTTACTACCCAGCGCGGTCCTTGGAAACTGTGTCCAAACTACGATTGCCCTGGTAAAGAAAAGAAAACTGCCCCGCGTAGAGGTGCTCGTAAGAGTACTAAGAGCACCAAATCCACCAAGGCAGCAAAAAAGTAAACGTATGACGGTGCATCGAGAGGTGCACCGTTTTCGGAAGAACGAGCGTCCCTCTCCAACGCCCGCTCCATACGTATTTTTACCCATTTTTGAGCACTTTTCATGTGGAAATGCGCAAAACCTTTAGAATATTCATGGCGAGAAACACAATCTGCCTGTATCGTGAGATAGTTAAGAGGGAGGGAAGCATGAACAAAAACACACGTACATCTCAAGGTTTGTTTATCACGCTTGAAGGCGTTGATGGCTGTGGCAAGTCAACACAAGCTTCTCTTCTGCGAGAAGACCTTGAAGCTCTTGGTTTTGACGTGGTCTTTGTTCGTGAGCCCGGTGGAACTGCTATTTCTGAGCAGATCAGAGGCGTTGTTCTTAATCCAGAAAACGATGCAATGTGTGATGAGTGTGAGTTGCTGCTCTATGAAGCAAGTCGTGCTCAGCTGGTAGGAGAGGTTATCCGTCCAGCTTTAGCTGCCGGCAAGGTTGTCTTATGTGATCGCTTCTACGATTCCACCTATGCGTATCAAGCAGCTGGTCGCGGTCTTAATACAGACCTTGTACACCGTGCAAATCGTTTGGGAAGCTGTGGGGTTTCTCCTGATAGAACCCTTGTCTTTATGCTTGAGCCAACAGTTGCTTATGCACGCGCTACGCAAAATGATGCCGATAGGCTAGAAGCAGAAGGCGTTGCCTTCCAGGAGCGTGTTTTTGCTGGTTATAAGCAGCTGCTGCAAGAGGAGCCAGAGCGCGTAAAAGCTGTTGATGCAGATGGCAGTATTGCTGAGGCCCGTGCGCGTACCCGTCAGCTGTTAGCTGATCTTATCCCTGGTATTTGTGAGCTTGGTGAGTGATCCGTTTATGACTCAAGAGTGCGCACATACTACGCAGAACACCTATCCACTTCCTCAGGCATTAACGCGTCTTCAGGATCAACCTCAGGTCCAGAACTTGCTTGCGCGCGCACTGCATGAGCACAAGCTTGCTCATGCCTATTTATTTGTAGGTGCTCCTGGTTCTGGTAAAGGTCTTGCGGCCAAGGCTTTAGCGCAGTGTGTTCTCTGTGCTCAAGGTGGCGACGCTGCCTGTGACGACTGCATTCGTATTTCTCGCGGTACCCACCCTGACGTGCACGTGCTTACTCCAACTTCCGCAAATGGCTATCTTATTGAGCAGATTCGTCAGCTTATTGCAGACGTTAGTCTGGCGCCCATGCGCTCAGCTCATAAGATTTATGTGATTGACCGCGCTGATTTGCTCAGAGAAAACTCAGCAAATGCGCTGCTTAAAACTATTGAAGAGCCACCTGCAGACACCATCTTTATTCTGTCTGCGCGCTCTTCTTCTGCGGTGCTTCCCACTATTGTTTCTCGCTGTCAGGTAGTTGCGTTTAGAACGCTTACTGACGCTGCTGCTAAAGCCGCTATTATGAGAGAGATTTCCGCCACAGAACAGGAAGCTCGTATTGCGCTTGCAGCAACAGGAACCCCTGGTAGAGCTGTGGAGTTTTTGCAGTCTTCTACACGCAAAAACATTCGCAGACAGCTTATTGATGTTTTTGGCAACCTGCTCAGGAACGACTCGTGGGATGTGCTTACTTCCGCAAAAGAGCTGATAGAAGCTGCAAAAATTCCTCTAGGTGACGTAAGACGTGCCCAAGAAGAGGCGCTTGCCCAAAACGAGGACTTTCTTACGAGCGCTGCGTTAAAGCAGGTTGAAGCTGCAAATAAGCGAGAACTCACAGCGCGCGAGCGTTCGGGTATCATAGAAATGTTGGCAATTCTGGAATCGCTTCTTCGCGACGTGCTTTTGTGTTGCGAGGCAGTTGATGAAGAAATAGTAAATACGGATGCAGCAGGCATTATTGACCGCGTTGCATCTCAAACTCATACCCAGGGTGTTTTGGGAGCTCTTGCTGCTGTGCAAGAGGCTCAATACAACCTGGATCGCTCTGTTTCTCCCCAGCTAACCCTTGAGGTTATGCTGCTGCATATCAAGGAGGCACTTACATGCCCACCGTTGTCCCGGTGAAATTTGAATACGCCGCGCGCGACCTTTGGTTTGATCCAAAGGAGTCCGGTGTTCTTGAAGGTGACCACGTCATTTGTCAGACCGAGCGCGGTCTAGAGATTGGTCTTGCTGTTGCTGATCCTCGTGAGATTTCACAGGAAGAGTTTGAGTACAAGACAAACAAAGCTGAGCTCAAAGATGTTGTTCGTGTAGCAACAGAAGAGGACCTTGCTCGCGCAGAAGAGCTTGCCGCTAAGGGCGAGGCTGCGCTTCCTGTGTTCAGGAAGTTTGCTGTTCAAGAAGAACTTGAGATGAAGCCTATTGGCGTCGAGTATCTTTTTGATGGCGAGAAGGTCGTATGTTACTTCTCGGCGGATGATCGCGTGGACTTTAGGCAGCTTGTGCGCGAGCTTTCTCATGAGCTTCATGAGCGCATTGATATGCGTCAGATTGGTGTCAGAGAAGAAGCAGCGGTTATTGGTGGTTATGGTCACTGCGGACAAGAGCTCTGCTGTAGAAGGTTTGGCCTCTCTTTTGAGCCAGTTTCTATTCGCATGGCAAAAGAGCAGGATTTGCCTTTGAACTCCACCAAGATTTCCGGTGCTTGCGGCCGCTTAATGTGCTGCTTGCGCTATGAGTTTGAAGCGTATCGTGACTTCAAAAACCGTGCTCCAAAGCGCAACGCTGTTATTGAGACTCCTTTGGGCATGGCAAAAATTGTTGAATACAACACGCCAAAAGAAGAGATTGCCCTTCGCCTAGAGAGTGGCAAAGTGGTACGCATTCCTCTTGCTGATATGGATGCCTCTCCTGCAGCACAGCAGAAGTCGGAAGATCTTGGCTGTTCCTGCAGGCCAGACAGTGTTTCTCGCGCTGCTCTTGAGCGTCTTGAATCTGTTGAGGTTCAGATGGCTCTGGCAGAGCTTGATAGAGCAAACGGCCTCATTGTTGATGAAGAGCCAGAGATTAATCCTGACCTCTTTGTTACTGAGGCTCCAAGGCGCAAGCGTGAGCGCTCCGAGCAGAACTCTGCAAATAAGCAGGAAAACGCTAAGAACTCTGGAACAAGAAACGCTCGAGAAGAGCAGGGAGCTCAAAGTTCTTCTCGCACCCGTCGCGTAAGAACCTCAAAGAACGCTCAGGTTAATCCTGGTTCCAGCACCTTTGACGCTGCAACAGATACACTGCGTCGTACCCGCCGCCGTCATCACGCAACAGAAGAGGGCGCTGCAAATACGCAGGCTCCTCAAAAAAGTGAGCAGAGCACAGCTCCTGCGCAGAAGCAGCCACAGGGAAAGCGCTTTAGAAGAACAGATGCTCCTCAAGCGCCACAGAAATCTGATGAGGCACAGACTCCAGTCCGCGTAAAGAGGACTCGTCGTCCAGGTGATAGAGCAGGTATGAAGGCTCAGAGTGCTTCACAGAGCGCTCCACAGAATGCTTCTGGATCTAACGGTGCTTCTAACGGTGCACCTAGAGACGCTCAGCCACAAAACGCTGCACGTCGTAGGCACAGAAGAGCTGGACGCGATGATCGCGGACGCGGTGCAAAGGACAACGCGTAATGTATACGCTCAAGACCGAATATGCTTTTGACTCAGCGCATTTTCTCACCAACTACTATGGCAAGTGCGAGAATCTGCATGGTCATCGTTGGCATGTGACTGCCTGCATTTCTGCTGCAGAGCTTGGTGAGTCTGGTACAGAAAAAGACATGGTTATGGACTTTGGCGTCTTTAAGTGCAAGGTCCGTGCGCTGTGTGATTCTCTTGATCATACGTTTTTGATTGAGGAGGGTTCTCTTTCTGAAAAGACGCTGACCTGTCTTAAAGAGGAGGGTTTCTCGCTTACCATTTTGCCGTTTAGAACAACAGCAGAAAATCTGGCTAAGTATCTGTTTGAGCAACTCGAAGCGGAAGGCTTACCTGTATCTTCTGTTGAGGTTGATGAGACGCCAAACAATTGCGCCATTTATTCAAAAAATATGAAGTAACCTGTTGTTTTTAAAGCTTGTGTGAGCAATATAACCTCGATGGGTATACTCTACGTATGTAGAGGTTTTATCTTTTGGCGAGGTGGAATTTCATGGCTCACGGAACATTGCGAGGTGTCAATTTAACCGGTTGGCTTACGCTTGAACCGTGGGTAACTCCTGAGCCGTTTGCGCGTACTGGCTGTGTTGATGAAGCTCAGCTCATTAAAGCACTAGGTGTTGAGGACTACCATAATCTTGTTAAAGCGCATCGTTCTTCATTTATTCAGAGCTCTGACTTTGTGAGCATTGCCGCTCGCGGTTTTAATGCGGCGAGAATTTCTGTGCCTTGGTATGTTTTTGACGAACAAGCCGCTGATACACCATATTTAAGCTGTATTGCTGAGCTTGATAAGGCTCTTGAATGGGCAGAAGAGCTTGGTTTGCATGTTATTTTTGTACTGGCAGTAAATCCAGGATTGCCCGATGGTTTGGACGATCAGCCAGGTGGTGCTCCACGTACCAGAATTTCTGGAGAAAAGTCTCTTTCTATTCTGCATAAGCTTGCCCTTCACTATGCTCACCGCAGTGGTTTTTATGGCATCGAAGTAGCTGATGAGGTTAAGCCTCGCGTGCGCAAGGGTTTTAAGCTCACTGATGGAATCCCTGGTCACTCGCTCAGAAACTATTATCGCCGTGCGTATGAGGCTATTAGATCTGTTGCAGGAGAAGAGCCTGTGGTTATTCTCCCAGATGGTGGTTGGCCTCAGGGATTTAGGCGTTTTATGAGCCAGCAGGCCTATCAAAACGTTTGGCTTGATGCTCACCTTGATAAACCTTGCGAGGGAATTGATTGCTCAGGTCCTCGCGGTGTACAGCAGCTTATTGATAAAAACGAAGCGTATTTGAAGACTTCTGCTTCAGGTGGCCTACCAGTTATGGTGGGCAAGTGGTCCGCATCGCTGCCAAGCATTGACGGCGCTATGACGGCAGAAGGAAGAATTGCACTTGAGCGCATTTATACCTCGGGCCAGCTCAAAGTGTACAATACGTGTCCTGCATGGTTCTTCCAGACCTGGAAGACCTCCGCATTTTTGGCTGCATGGGACGCACGCGTTGCGCTTGCAACGTTTGAGAGGGGAATGCTCGAGTAATGACAGAATCTACTCTTTTAGCAGGTAAACTGTCTATTGTGGGCACGCCTATTGGTAACCTTTCGGATGCGTCACCGCGCGTTAAAGAAACGCTTGCTGCAGCAGATGTCATTTTATGTGAGGACACGCGCGTGACCTCAAAGCTCCTCTCGGCATTTGATATTCATGTGCCGCTGCAGCGCTGTGATCAAAATATTATTGAGTCGCAAATTGAGCCAACGCTTGAAAGGCTTCGTGCTGGTCAGCGTGTTGCGTTTGTGTCAGATGCGGGTATGCCGGGCATCTCTGACCCGGGTCAGCATTTGGTTGATGCGGCGCTTTCAGAAGGACTTGCAACAGAGGTTATTCCGGGCCCTTCTGCGGTGACCTGTGCGCTTGTTGCATCAGGCTTGGCAAGTGACCATTTCTTTTTTGAAGGCTTTTTGCCTAGAAAGCACGGGCAGATTGTTCAGCGCTTGCAGCAGCTTGCGGCAATTCCTGGCACTATTGTGCTGTATGAATCTCCGTTTAGGGCGCTTGCAACGGTTGAGGCCATAGCCGAGGTGTTTCCAACTAGGCAGGTGGCTCTTGTCAGAGAGCTCACCAAGCTGCACGAAGAAGTGGTGCGCGACGTGGCACCTTGCCTTGTTGAGACTCTTGCAGCAAAAGAAAACCTTAAAGGCGAGTGTGTTCTGGTCATTGCAGTCCCCACAGAAGAAGAGCTTTCCTCTGCATCATCGCAGGCAGCGGGCGAGTCTCAGCTCTCGCTCGAAGATGCTATCCAGGCGGGTCTTGCTGCTGGCATTAGAAAATCAGCCTTAGCCAAGGAACTTGCTCAGAAGTTTGGTATTGCGCGCGATGAGGCATATCAGGCAATTCTTACTCATGAGGCATAATCACTATACCAACACAAAGAAAGCCCAGCATTTGCTCTATACTGGGCGTGTAACTCTAGGTGGTATGTAACTATTCTAAGTTCGTACTACTCTTATAGTCAGCTGGCGTTCTTCAAAGGTTATTGGTATTACTTTAACTCACGAGGTTGCGCAGTCACATATTAGCAATCTGACGGCTCGGACTGGTTCTATCCTTGTCTAGAGGAAAGACTACAGGAATGAGTTATATTTACAGTTTTTCAACACATTAGTTGCTATGACTATTACTTCGTGATTGATAGCTATATGACTACTGATATCTTTGATGCTGAAGGCAAGAAGTATTTTGCTTCAAAAAACGGTAACTTGATTTCTGGCAGTATCCACATCCACAATGATTACGCTTATGCAGTTATTGTGGATGTTTTGTCTAGATTAATAGCATGGTATGGGTTTATACAGATGAAGTTATCCGATTTACCTCACTACACTAAGTAGTGTTTTTGTACTATGACGCTTAAATGCGTAAAAATTTCTTACATTCTGGGTAAAAAATAGCTAACATATTAAGTCACCTTAAAGAGGTCACAAAAGGAGGAGGTAGTGGAAAATGAAAGAAAGGACACTGCTAATGCCAATATGGCCAGGTCTGGATATGACAGCGGAGTACCGCAGAATGGCGAAAGAGTCCAGAGAAGCGACACAGAAGATGGTTACCACAAAAGTAGCACAGCAGATTCTTCTCAAGACACGCGGCTACTCTCCTATCAACAAGAGCCTGAATACGCAGAGTTAGACGACAACATCGCCGATACTTTAGCGAGTGTTAGTACACAGTGTATGGAATGGAGCGGTCCTTTACCACCGCCAAGTGTTTTTAATCAATACGACGATAAAGCGCAAGATGCCATAATTAGAGAGTTTGAAAGAGAGTCTGAACGAAATGATAAGACTCTTGAGGCGTACAGAGAACTTGATCGGAAAGAGTCAGAAAGGCGTAATGCGATTCTAGATCAAGAAAATAAAAAAATTAATACGGCTCTGTGGATGACTTTTATTATAAATATAGCGCTTATTATGGTTGTGTTTATATCTTTTTATCTCAGTCAGCCAAATGTCGCGGTGGCAGCACTTACGGTGCTTGGTGGCGTTGCTGTCAGTAGGGCGTTCAGCCAAAGAAGTAATGTTAAGTAGATTCCGTTTCTGAGGTATCTTAGTATTAAGGTTTACACCCCCTCTTCGTTTGAACGGGAGGGGGTTCGCTTTGTGTCTCACGTGCGCCTAAATTATCATTTTTAACGTATCTTCTAAATCTCATCATTAATAAAAACTGCACGTAATACGCATATAAACAATGTAGATATTTAACTGTTACAATAAATAAGTTATTGCAACTTACACAAAGGGAGTCATTATGCCCGAGGCTATGCCGTCATACTTTATTACCACCCCAATTTATTACGTCAACGCAAAGCCACACCTGGGAACTGCGTACTGCACCCTGCTTTGCGATATCCAGGCTCGCTTTAGGCGCGCCGCTGGTTACGATGTTTTTTTCCTTACTGGTATGGACGAGCATGGCGAGAAGGTCGCTCTTGCTGCAGCTGATCATGGCTTGTCTCCACAGGCATGGTGTGATTCCCAGGTTCCTTTTTTTAAGGGACTTTATGAGGAGCTCAACATTTCATACGATGATTTCATCCGTACTACCGATGAGCGCCACGTAAAAGCTGTCCAGTATCTGTGGGAGCGCATGCGTGAGGCTGGCTTTATCTACAAGGGATCCTACGATGGTTGGTACTGCATCCATGAGGAGACCTTCTTCACCGAGACCCAGGTAGAAAAGGCAGACGAAGAGGCTGGTTGCAAGGGCGCACACCTTTGCCCAGATTGCCATCGTGAGCTTGAGCGTGTTTCTGAGGAGTCTTGGTTCTTCAAGCTTTCCGCATTCCAGGACAAGCTGCTTGAGCTGTATGCTGAGCACCCAGATTTCATTGAACCAGATTTCCGTGCCAACGAGGTACGCAGCTTTGTTGAGTCTGGCCTCCAGGATATTTCTGTATCTCGTACCAGCTTTGACTGGGGCGTTCCAGTTCCTTTTGATGAATCTCACGTAACCTACGTCTGGTTTGACGCTCTTCTCAACTACTACACCGCTGTTGGCTACGGTGATGACAGCCCAGAGGCTGCTGCTATGAGAAAGCGCTTCTGGCCAGCTCAGATGCACGTTGTTGGCAAGGACATCATCCGCTTCCATTGCGTCATTTGGCCTGCAATGCTTATGGCCCTTGGCGAGGCTGTTCCTGAGCACATCTTTGCTCACGGCTTCTTGAACGTCCGTAATTCTGAGACCGGCGTTGTTGAGAAGATGAGCAAGTCTCGCGGAAACGCCATTGCACCTAAGGATGTTTTGGATTTGCTTGGCGTTGAGGGCTATCGTTATTACTTCATGACCGATGTCACCCCTGGTGAGGACTCGGGCATTTCCTTCGAGCGCATGGAGCAGGTTTATAACGCTGACCTGGCAAATAGCTGGGGTAACTTGGTTTCTCGCGCCCTTAATATGAGCGATAAGTACTTTGAGGGTGTCACTCCAACCTTTGATGGTTCTTCTGTTGCTGCAGACCATCCGCTGCGCAAGCTGGCTGAGGGCATCTATGACCGCTATGCCGCTTGCATGGAGAAGATGGACTACGTAGGCGCTAAGAATATCATCATGGAGCTTGTCCACGCAGCTAACCACTACATTGAGGATGCTGCTCCTTGGACGGTGGCAAAAGATCCAGAGCGTGCTGCAGAGCTTGCAGAGATTATTTATACGCTGCTTGAGTCTATCCGCATTTGCGCACATCTCTTTATGCCATTCATGCCTACCACATCTGCAGAGGTTCTTCGCCGTATGAGCCTTGATGAGGCAGAGATTACTTCTACCGATACCCGCAGCGAGTGCGTATGGGGCAAGCTTCAGGGCGGCCTGGCTGTTTCTAAGGGAGACGCTCTGTTCCCACGTCTTGCAAGCAAGTAATCGTGTCGGAGCACGCATCTCATCAGACATCGTGGCTTGCCAATCAGCGAGCCACTAAAGAAACGCTGGAACGTTTTGGCCTTGCCACCAAATACAGGCTGGGCCAAAACTTCCTGGTACAAGATCACGTTATCGAGAGAATCGTCCAGCTTGCAGAGGTTCAGCCTACCGACGTGATTGTTGAGGTTGGGCCCGGCCTGGGTACCCTTACGGTTGCCTTGCTTGACAACGCTCGCGCGGTTTGCTCGCTTGAAGCAGACGCTGAGCTTGGGCAAGTCTTAGCACTAACCTGCAAAGAGCCTCATCCAGACTCGTTTGCGTTGGTTATGGGAGACGCTCTGACAATCACACCGCAGAAGCTTGCCGAGGCCTACAGTACGCTTCCGGCCGTTACCCAGAGCGCAGCGCCGAACATCCCGATGCCAACTAAGTTTGTATCCAACCTGCCGTATCAGGTGGCAGCTACGTTGATCCTCAAGTTCTTCCAGGAGCTTCCGTCGCTTGAGCGAGCAGTAGTCATGGTGCAGGCTGAGGTGGCCGACAGAATTGCTGCCAAGCCTTTTACCAAGGCATATGGTGCCTATACGGCAAAGCTGTCTTTGTTTGCGCAGGTTACTGGCAGATTTGAAGTGGGTCCTGGCAACTTTATGCCTCCACCACGCGTCAACTCTGCCGTGGTCCGCCTTGATCGTACCATCGCGAGAAACCCGGTGACCTCCAAGCTTCTTTCTGAAGAAGAGCTCTTGCATACCATGAGGGTTATTGACGTCGCCTTTGCTCAGCGCAGAAAGACCATTCGTAATTCAATGAGTGCTTCTGGGTTTGATAAAGACAAGCTAGACCAGGCATTTCTCGCCACAGGAATTGCACCTACGGCGCGTGCAGAAGTTTTGACCAGCCAAGATTTTATTTGTCTTGCAGCTGCTTTGGAGCCTTTGAGTGAGTAAGAAAAAGCATCATCTACCAGCAGAAGAAGTGGAAGCACTTTCTTTTTCTGACGGTCAACTATTTCACGATATTTACGGCACACCTCGCCCAACACCTCGTGTTTTGGCGCCTGTTGCTGATACCCATGGTCACCTGGGTAGTCTTCACGACCACAGTGCAGCGGAGTCTCTTGCTCGCGCTGCCGCGGCGGGTGTTCGTATGCTTATTGTGCCCGTAGATATTGCTACAGAGTTTCCTCGTAAGTGGGCAGATACCAGCGCTTTTATTACTTGGTTCGAGGATACTCTTATCCAGGCACGTCACGCTTTTGCAAAACTAGCTGCAGCAGATCTTTGTGTATCCTGTGATCTACCTGCAGAGTATTTGTTTGAGCATACGTATTTTATGGTTGGTGCACATCCTTATAGCGCACCAGATTACAACCAAGAGGCTGAACAGCGCTTGTTTGAACTTCTTGAGCACCCTCTTTGCGTTGGTGTGGGAGAAATTGGTCTTGATTTTGGACCATACTGTGAGGTTTCAGAAGAGGTCCAGCGTAAGGTCTTTGAGCGACAGCTCTCCATTGCACATGAGCATAATCAACGCGTTGAGTTGCATTTGCGTGACGGTGCTGATGATACGCACGCTCATGATTTGGCGCTTGAAATATTAAACCGTATGTGCGTGCCTAAGGCAGGCTGTGACCTGCATTGCTATACCGACGGTCCAGAGGTAATGAAGCCTTTTGCAGACCTTGGCTGCTTCGTAGCCTTCGGTGGTGCAGCAACTTTTAAGCGCTCAGATGATATTCGAGCTGCAATGATCTCCTGTCCAGAGGTGCAACTGCTCTCAGAGACCGACTTCCCCTACATGGCACCAGAGCCTTTACGTGGAGGGGAGTGCACGCCAGCAATGGTGGTACACACGGTTGAGCGGTTGGCAGAGCTTCGTTGGCAGCGACTTGATATTCCCAAAGAGAAGACGTATACCATACTCTGGGAAAACGCCCAACGCTTTGTGGGACTTGCGTAGCGTAGTGGGAGGTGAGCACGCATGACAAAAATTCTAGTTGTAGAAGATGACCATCAGATTCAGCAGGAGTTGGTACTGCTGCTGCAAAGAAACGGCTTTGAGGCTCAGGCGCTCACGTCTTTTGAGTCTGTACCTCAACAGATTATTACCGCGCATCCAGACTTGGTTTTGCTTGACCTCAACCTTCCTGGCATTGACGGACAACAGATTTGTCGAGAAGTACGACAGCTCTCAAACGTTCCCATCATTGTAGTTACCAGCAGAAACACTGACCTTGATGAGCTTATGGTGCTCTCGTTAGGAGCAGACGATTTTATTGCCAAGCCGTACAATACCCAGATTTTGCTTATGCACATTACTTCGGTTTTGAGGCGTGCAAATAGCGATGTCACAACAGGAACAAAGCTTTCACATGCAGGTGTGACGCTTGATTCTTCTTCCTGCAAAGTTTCTGCAAATCAGAAGAGCGTCGAGCTGACCAAAAACGAACTCAGAATACTTTCACTTTTGATGCAAAATGCGGGAACGGTTGTTTCTCGCCAACGTATTCAAGAAGAACTGTGGCAGTCGGACGAGTTTGTTGATGACAATACATTGACGGTCAACATTAGCCACCTTAGAAATACTCTTGCAAGCATTGGCGTTGAGGATTTTGTTATGACACGCCGCGGGCTTGGTTACGTTATTGAGTAGGCTGCTATGTCGTTTTTCAAGTATCTAAAAAATCGAACTATTTTCTTTCTTGCGCTTATAGCTAGCAGCACGTTAATTGGCTTTATGCTTAAAGGGGTTGGACTTAACGTGTTTGCTATTGCCTACTGTATTCTGGTTTTATGGGTAGTGGGAGTAGTCGCACTTCTAGCCGATTATTTTCATCGTCGTTCGTTTTACCAGCAGCTTGCTGATAATTTAGCGGCAACTGATAAAGAAAGCTATCTGGTTCCTACCATGCTGGATACGCCTTCAACGCTGGAAGAACGGCTTTTTAAAGACGCGCTTTCAAGCATGTCAAAGTCTATGATGGATCAGCTTGCTGATGAGCATATGCGATCAAAGGAATATCGCGAGTACATTGAGATGTGGGTGCATGAGATTAAGACTCCCATTGCTGCAGCTCATTTGGTTGCTCAAAATAATCCATCGCTGCCTATGGATGACGTGCAAACACAGCTCACTAAGATTGAATCGCTGGTAGAACAGGCGCTCTTTTATGCGCGAAGTGCATCTGTAGATCGAGATTTTTCTATCAGAGACGTCAATTTGCAGTCTATTGTCAAAGACGCCCTTAAAAACAACGCGCGTGTGTTCATTGACGCTGGCGTTTCTCCGCATTTTGATGACTTGGCTCACGTGGTAAAGGCTGATCCAAAGTGGCTTGAGTTTATTTTGCGACAGTTCCTAATTAACGCTGCAAAGTATTCAAATCCAGAGCTTTCACCTGGCGAGAAGAACGTTTGGATTTCTGCCTCTGTCTCAGAGCCACGTGAGGGAACAACTTCAACCACTCTTTTCATTAAAGATAATGGCATTGGTATTCCTGAGGAGGATCTTGCCCGTATTTTTGATAAGGGTTTTACCGGTCAAAATGGTCGCAAGTACGCAAAATCTACCGGTATGGGTCTCTATCTCTGCTATGAACTCTGTAAAAAGATGGGCCTTAAGCTGGCGGTGAGCAGTACAATTGGTAAAGGTTCAACCTTTTCTATTACGTTCAACCAGTCTTTTACTGACTTGCGATAAAGGCATAGCTTACAGCGTGAGCTCCCACAATTCATCTGTTTGAGGATCGCTTCCTACTGGGAAGGTATGCTGACTAAAACGCTTGAATCTCCAATGTGAATAAAATGCCTTAGCAGGTTCATTGTGTTCCCAGACACCCAGCCACACGCGCTTCTTACCCTTCTCTTTTGCTAAATCAAGGGCAAATTTCATGAGCTTTGATCCAAGGTGTAGGCCTTTGAAACGCGGAAGGATATACAGGCGTTCAATTTCAAGTGAGTCATCGCGCTGACCCTCGGTTTGCTCATAACGCGTATTGAGCTTCAGGTAACCAGCTACTTGACCTTCTACCTCAATAAAATAGAAATATGAGTGTTTAGCAGCAAGCTCACGGGCAAGCTTTTCTGTGTTGTAAAGCGAGCCAATGCAACTTGCTAAATCATCTGCTGTATTTGAGTCAATAAAAGTGTCTACAAATGTCTCTACGCTAAGTTTTTGCAGTGCACGTAAATCAGTTGTTTCAAGCGGTCGGATTGAAACGTGCACGTCATCAATATTGATTGTGTTTCTCGTCTGACGATATGCATCAAGGTCAAAGGAGAGCACATGGTGAAGGACGCCAAAGTGATCAAGCACCTTAGAAGATGCCTGCGTAAATCCAGCGCGCTCGTAGAAGGGCTGAGCTTTGAGTTGCGACTCAACTAACACCTTGGAAGCACTACTTTCTTGTGCCAGGTAATCAAGGGTATCGTGCAACAGCTTTGAGCCAATGCCGGCACCTTTGTTGCTGACGCATACGCGCCCAATAAGAGGGGAGTTGTATGACTGTCCTGCATCAATGATACGTAAATATGCAGCTACCGAGTCAGTATCTTGATAAAAGACATGGGTAGAAACTTGATCAACGTTATCAAGATCGTTATACATAATCTGCTGATCAACAATAAACGTTTCTGCTCTTAGAGAAAGAATTTGATATAACTCTTTAGCGGTAAGCTGCCCAAATCTCTTAATTGTCAACTTCATGGCATGCCTCTCCTGTGTGTTTGATAGTGATATTTTGACACATCAAAGTGAGAAAAGCGTAAGGTTTCCGTAAGGTCAATCGATGGCAATGTGAACGGTAGTGATGGAGTATATATCTCAAGATTTACTCGCTTCCCAATGAAAGGGCGTAACATGGCAGCTATTCAATCAGTTCCAACTCAGCCAACTGTTGTGGCTGGACAATCTTCAGCACTTACCCCTCACACTGTTTTGGTTTGTCAAAACCTCGAGAAGTACTATGGAACTCGTGGAAATATCACTAAGGCACTAGACGGCATTAATCTTTCTGTAGCTCGCGGGGAGTTTATCGCTATCATGGGTCCTTCTGGTTCTGGCAAAACTACACTTTTAAATTGTATCTCTACCATTGATCAGGCATCTGCGGGCCACATCTTTATTGATGACCAAGAGCTTTCCAGTCTGCGCGGTTCTGAGCTTTCTGCCTTTAGACGTGACCGCTTGGGCTTTATTTTCCAGGACGCCAACTTGCTTGATAGCCTTACTGCTCGCGAGAATATCGCGCTCTCACTAACCATTGGTCACGTCCGCGCTCAGGAAGTTTTGGAGCGCGTAGAAAACGTTGCCAAGCTGCTCCAGATTACTGAGGTGCTGGACAAGTTCCCTTACGAGATGTCCGGCGGCCAACGTCAGCGCGTTGCCGCAGCTCGAGCAATTGTTACCAACCCTTCGTTGGTCCTGGCGGATGAGCCTACTGGCGCTCTGGATTCAAAGAACGCTCGTACACTTCTGGAGAGCCTTGAGAACCTCAACCGTAATGGCGCAACTATTGCCATGGTCACTCACGATTCATATGCAGCTTCTTACGCTCATCGCGTTATTTTCATTAAAGATGGTCGCATCTTTAATGAGATAGTTCGTGGCGAGAAATCCCGTAAGCAGTTCTTTGACCAGATCATGGATGTTGTTTCATTCCTGGGAGGAGAGGGTGCTGATGTACAGTAAAATCGCGCTTGGTAACGTCAAGAAATCACTGCGCGATTTCAGCATTTACTTTCTGACATTGGCAGTAGGCGTTGCGCTGTTTTATTCCTTCAATTCAATTACTCAGCAATCCATGGTGTTGGATCTTTCTGAAGACCAGAGAAAGATTGTTCAACTCTTAAGTAATACCATTTCTGGAGTAAGCGTTTTTCTTGCCATTATTATGGGATTTCTTGTTGTCTATGCTAATCAGTTCCTGATTCGTCGTAGAAAAAAAGAGTTTGGCATGTATCAGATACTGGGCATGACCAAGAGAAATGTCTCTAAGATTATGAGTATTGAGACACTGCTTGTTGGTTTTCTCGCCCTGGTAGTTGGACTTGTTGCAGGTATCTTTATCTCTCAATTTATGATGTTTGCAACGGCTCACATGTTCAATACGACTCTTGATTCGTTCAAATTTGTCTTCTCACAAACTGCGTTGATTCAAACGGTTATTTACTTTGTGGTTATGTTTGTGGTTGCGCTGATTTTTAACGTCACCACGGTGTCTCGCTATAAGCTTATTGATCTTCTTAACGCAGACAAAGTAACTCAGACTGTCAAGGTAAGAAACCTTACCGTCTCAGTACTGCTGTTCTTGGCCTCTCTTGGAATCATTGCTTATTCCTATATCTTGCTTCAGCACAATGGTTTAAAACAGATAGATGAAGAGTTTGCCATGGCCACGGCCCTAGTCTCTGTGGGCACCGCACTCTTCTTCTTCTCAATTTCTGGCTTCTTGCTCAGGTTTATGCAGTCTCAGAAAGGCTTCTACTACAAGGGTCTTCACTCGTTTATCCTGCGCCAGTTTAATGCCCGCGTTAATACTGCTTGGGTTTCTATCTCTTTAGTCTGCGCTATGATCTTTGTGGCAGTTTGCGGACTTGGTACGGGTTTCTCGCTTGTTGACTCTATGAACTCCAGCTTTTCTAAAATCAAAACGTACGATGTTTCTGTAGCAATCTTTTCAGGCTCAGAGCGCAGTTATACCCCTGGTCCAGCGGACTCATATGATTACCTTTCTGTAGTGCAGAAGCTAGATCCAGAGTGGGATAAAACTATCAAAAACGCCTTCCAGGTAGATACGTACTATGCTCAAGATGACCCAACAACGCCAAGTTTCACGTATAGCTCTATTGATGCTGTAACAGGCAAGCGCTTTGATGATTACTTTACCGGCTATAGCGGTCAGGGAGATCCTGCGCAGAGCAATGTGACTCTGATGCGAGCCTCTCAGTACAACAAGCTGCGTGTTGCGTCTGGTCTTGAGCCTGTTGACTTTGGTACTGACGGTTATATGGTTTGGACACTTGATACTAATCTCACAAAATACTGGCAGGATTCTCTTGCCAATAATCCTGAGCTTACCATTCAGGGTCACAAGCTCCATGCTGTTGGTGGAACACTGGATATTGCTCAGACGCAAGGTGGCCCTCAGCTTACACCTGCACTTGGAATTATGGTTGTTGCTGATCAAAGTTTCCCTTCAAGCGTTGTTTTGACCAACTCGTATATCTTAGGTAACTACCAAACCCCAGATGATGCTACTGAAGCACAGTTCCAGGGTCAGATTAAGCAGTACTTTGGCGACGGCGGCGTAAGGGGAAACGACTCCGATCCGTTTTCTTTAATGCTTGTTGTTACTGCCTCTCAATATATTCAAAGTACTGCTGGACTCTCTGGTATCGTGACATATTTAGCGCTGTACATTGGCCTGGTACTCTTCATTGCTTGTGCAGCTATCCTGGCACTTCAGCAGCTCTCCGAGGCATCGGATAACGCTCGCGCCTATCAAGTTCTTGCAGAGCTTGGCGCCGAGAAGGGCCTTGCAAGTCGTGCGCTCTTTGTTCAGGTTGGCGTGTACTTCCTGTTCCCACTGCTTATGGCAGCTGCGCACGCAACATGCGCAATGTCTATTATGGTTTCTGTCATCAAGTCGATTGGCAACTTTGATGTAGCTAACAGCATTGGTGGAGTAGTTGCAGTAGTTGCTGCTTTGTATGGTGGATACTTCCTGGTTACCTATTTTGCTGCGCGTTCTATTATTTTCAGAAGCTCAAGAAAGATGCAGTAGTTTTACAGTTTTAATGTTATAAATTCGTGAAAGAAGGACGGATGTTTCTCTGTGGAGCATTCGTCCTTCTCTCTTAGGTAAAATAGAAATGTTATGTCAGATGGTATCTGTGCAGAGCACATACTCAAGGAGGCATCATGGGTCTTTGGTCAAAGGTTAAAAATGTGTTTGTTCCTTCTAACGGAACAGAGCAGCCTCAGAAGGCTACATTTGCTACCAGGGAAGACACTATCTATGCGCCAGTTTCTGGCGTCCTGGTAAGCGTACAAGAGGTTCACGATGAGGTAATCTCAAGCGGTCTCTTTGGCCAGGGCTATGGCATTTTGCCCGTTGGTCTTGATTGTGTGTATGCTCCTTGCAATGCTCGCGTTACCGCAACTAACGTAACCAATCACTCAATTGGCCTTACTACTGATACTGGTATTGAGATTCTGATTCACATTGGTGTTGGTACCATCGAGATGAACGGTAAGGGTTTTACCCGTTACGTTCATGCCAACGATGAGGTCAAGGCCGGTACTCCACTGATTTCATTTGATGCTGCTGCTATTGAAGAAGCAGGATATGAGAACGTTGTAGTTGTTACCGTTGTTAATGCAGACCAGTATGAGCGCATTGACCTTATTGGTGAGTCTGGAACACTGATTGGTGGTCGTCCACTGGTTAAGATTGGCGATCCTCTGATGTGCGTCAAACACTAGGGTTTCTCGCCAGCTAAACATCTGCAATAAACGAGGTTTTACATGCTTAGAGTTACTAAGGCAATTCTTCACGTCTTTGATTTTGAGACGGGAACTAAATACTTCTCTCAATCTACCTTGGATTTAGAGGACCGTCAGACAAAGTCATATGTGCAGCGTAGACTGCGTAAAATTACGGCAAACCCAGAGTCTAGACATGGAGAGTTTGCTCCTACCAGTAATTTTGCTGGCGGTCTTCAGGAGTATGCTCACGGAGACGTTGAGTTTGTAGAGTTTTCTTGCCAGATTGCTCAGTGGTTCTGGGAAGAGCTTCGTCGTGCAGATGATGTTGAGCAGTGCGATCTTCTTGTAGCGGACTACATTGATACCGACGCAGGTCAGACGCTTGCCAGTGCTGCAGATGATGAGGATGCTCAGGCTGAGGCATTTGAGGGTGAGGGAAGACGTCTTTTTGCCATTGTGCTTCTCCCACGTAAGCAGGCCTTTATCCACGATGTGAACGGATCGGCAAACGAGATTTTGCGCCAAGATGCAACGCTGCCTTCTCCTACGCAAAAAGTTGATTCATATGCAGTCATTGACCTGGATACAGGCGCCATTGACTTCCACGATCATGACCGCTCTGTAGCAGGAGAGGGAAAGTTTATCATCCCAGAGCTCTTCCTTGAGTGCACATCAGAGGCGTCAAGCCATGAGGTAATTGGTGAGGTAACCGTTATTGTTCAAGACCTGGCTGAAGAGTATGGACTTGAGCCTGCTGTTGAGGTGTCTCGTGCTAAGGCTGCCGTTGCAGAAGCAGCAGAGGTAGAAGAGGTAGTAGACCCTATTAAGGTTGGTAAGCGTATCTTTGAGGAGCGTCCTGAGATTCAGGAAAAGTACGAGGCTCAGGTGGCAAGTAGAGAGCTCCCCGAAGAAGTTCCTGTTAAACGCGGTGTTGCTAACAGAATTGCAAAGAATCATAAAATCCGCACCGATACGGGAATTGAGATTTCATTCCCTTCAAACCTAACAGAACGTCCAGGTTACCTAGAATTTTCTCACGAGTCTGATGGCAGGATTACCATTTCAATAAAAAATGTTGCACATATTGAAAACCGCTAAATCCTATCTCTGATCTCACAATTTAGAGCCAAAACTCCCCGAAATTTGTTTCGGGGAGTTTGTAAATTACGTATCTTTTTGAATATCATCGCGTATCTCGGGTAGAATAGTCTCTCAAAGGTCACACCGTACTACTAAACGTTCTAGGAGACCCTTATGAGTTTAAAGAAACAGCAAAGCACAACCATTGAGGAGCAGAGCGCTGCTCTTTTCAATCGTCGTGATGCTCTTAAGATTTTTGCCGGCATGGGCATTGCTGCCGCTGCCGTTACTGCATCTCTGATCAATACCCATCCTGCTTTTGGTGTTACCCAGGCTCAGGTTGATGCTGCTCGTAGCGATTACGATGCTGCTCAGAAGTTGCTTGATGAGATTTCTAATGAGGTCTCTAGCATGCAGGCAAGTCTGAATGACACCAACTCTCAGATTGGTGCTATTTCTGGTCAGATTGCAGATAAGCAGAATCAAATTGATGCTAAACAGAAAGAGATTTCTGAAAAAGAAACTCAGATTACCGAGAAGAGAAAAGCACTTGGCGCACGTATGTCCAGCAACTATAAAGCTGGCCCAGCTGGCGCTTTAGAGATGATTCTTTCTTCTGCAAGTTTTGAGGAGCTTACTTCTAATATTTACTACCTCGATAAGATTTCTGAGTCTGATCAGAAGATGATTGAGGAAGTTAAGAACTTGAAGGCTGCTCTTGAGTCAGATAAGGCTGCTCTTCAGTCCGAGAAGACTGAGCTTGAGAATAAGAAAACTGAACTTGAGAATCTCCGTGCTTCTCAGGAGTCCCAGCTTAATGAGATTTCTGCTCGTCAGGCAGACGCAGCAAACGTTGTTTCTAATCTTGATGACAACGTTAAAGAGCTTATTGCTCAGCGTGATTCTGAGCTTCTTGCTGCTCAGCAGGAGGCAGAGCGTGTTGCTGCACAGCGTGCCGTTTCGTCAAGCAACAGCGGTGGTGGCAGTAGCTACTATGGTGGTGGCGGTGGAGGAGGAACCTCTTCTGCTGGTTCTGGTTCTGCTGCTGCAGTTGTTAATGCTGCAGGCTATACCGGATCTACCGGTGCTGGCTTCTGTGCTGCTTGGGTTTCTAACGTCTTCTCTAACGCTGGTGTTGGTACCTTCTATGGCAACGCCTGTGATATGTACTATTCCTGGTGCTACTCTACCGACCAGAGCGCTATTGAGCCTGGCATGATTATTGCAGTTCCAACCCTTGGTGGCTCTGCTGCAGCTTTGATTTACGGCCACGTTGGCATCTACATTGGTGGTGGCATGGTCAGGCACTGTCTCTCTGGTGTTGTAAGAAGCCAGAGCTTGAGTTCTTGGATTTCAGAGCTTGGTGCTTTGAGTACTCCAAGGTGGGGTTGGCTTGGCGGCGTTGTTCTAAGCTAAGGTATCAACCTTGTAATAACTTGCTACGTAAAAGAGCTTGGCTATATATAGCCAAGCTCTTTTGTTGTCTATCTTGGTGAAAAAAGCAGGGTAAAAACCTTGAAAAGCTTGAGAAAATTCTTGAGAAGCTTGTATGTAGAGAAGAACTTCCAAAATCAGTGTGTGATCACTCTTTAGGAGGAGTGTATCGAGGACATCGCGAATGTCATATTGAACCTGATTGGCTTCTTATTTATCGTATTAAAGAAGATGAGCTTGTGCTTGTCGCTACGCGCTTAGGGAGTCATAGCGAACTGCTTGGGTTGTAAATTTTTGAAACTAACTTCTTGAGAGGCAAAGATGAGTAATTCCGAAAACAAAGCAAAAACACGTGTCATAGGAGATATGCACCTTAAAGAAGATCTCATTTTAAGTCGAGTTGACCAAGCGATAAAGAAACTGGATGTTAATCGCGTTGTGTTTTGCGGGGACTATGTTGATGAGTGACACTCCAACCGCTCGATTATGTTGGATGCGATTGATGACTTTTTAACATGGATTGACGGTAAAAGAAAGCATGGTCTTGATGTTGATTTTGTCCTAGGAAACCATGACATGCAATATTTATGAGGTATTCCAGGGCCTGGTACGCATACCGATCTCTATAAAGAAGTTTCGGAAGCGCTTACCTATATGAAGGTTCAGATGGCATGCGTTGTGGGCAATTATGTAGTAACACACGCGGGCATAACAAGGGAGTGGGCTTATCGCTTTCTTACGTCAGATCAAAGGGAAACTCCTTGTACGCTTTCCGATGCTCTCAATGAAATGTTTCGACGTGGAGACGATAAAGCTCTCGCGGCACTTGACAGTGCAGGGCCAGGTCGTGGTGGAAGCGAAATTGCCAGTCCACTTTGGGCGGATTTATCAGAGCTCTATCAAGATCCGCTTCCTGGTGTCAATCAAATTGTTGGACATACTCCCGTTGAATCCATTGATATATGGGAGATTCCTACCAAAGATGGTGCACGTACAAAATCAAAGTTGATTTTTTGCGATACGTTCAGTCTTACGCCACATTTGATAGCCGTTGGAGATGGCAGCATGCTTCTGGTTGAGGGCACGTCGGCCAGAGTGGTAACTTCAGAAGAGCTGGGCTTGGAGTCGTGGGATATGGCTTCTTGGAACTGGATGAATACCTACGTATTGTCATTTTTGTAGAGCGATTAGGGTGACAATAAAAAGAAGTAGTAGGCGAATTGAGTGTACTTAACGTGCTGGAAAAGGAACACTCTTTAGTCTCTTGAATCCCGATAAACCCCTGACGTTTCCAACCATTTTTGTAATTCGTCAAAGCTGTAATCGCCTTTCAGAGCGATACCCGTTTTTATATGAGACGCACCGCATTCTCTTTTGTAGTCCTCAAGCATGTGGCCGAAGCCTCCACCACCATGTGTGCAAAGCGGAATAATTGTCTTCCCGCTTAAATCCGTTGTTCTCAAAAATGAAAGAACAGGAGGAGCAAACGTTTTCAGCCAGTTAGGAGAGCCTATGAAGATTGTTTCAAAGTCGTCTATATTTGCAAGACCTTGTCGCAACGGAGGACAATACCCCTTTTCAATTTGAGCTCTTACCTCTTTTACTGCCGTGTTATATGAAAAGGAATACGGATCTTGAGGTTCAAGCTCTTGTAGTTCTCCGTCCGTAATGAGTGCAATGTCTTCCGCGAGCTTTCTTGTTATGCCTGAATATGAGTAGTACACAATCAAAGGATTCCTATCGATTCATGTAAGGATTCCTGTCGTCGGTTGATGCAATGTAGTGCCGACACATTATATCGCCAAATTATCCTTTCATGGCTACGTGCGAGCACATGGTTTGCATCGATATACAATGAAGCCAATGATGAAGGCTATACCAATCGCTATACCAAGCGCGAGGTTTGGTCCCATGGAAAGAGACGGTATTCCCATGAGTATGCCGCAAATGTAAGGCACAAGCCACACAAGCCAAACTCCAATACTGAGACGATGAAACCGAGCGAGTGTTGTGGGATTTTTCTTGGAATATACGATGGTTGCCCATACTGCGTGCACGATCATAAGGATAATCGCAAGTGCTCCGGTCGTTGCATGTACCGGACTCTGAGAGCCGTTTTGTGCAATAAAAGACATACATGCTGTTCCTGTTGTGTCACACGTAAGCCCCAAGTAAAAAAGCACGATATGACTCAGTTTAAGTGTGCCCGACTGGCGTTCGGCAAAAACGCCAATAGTATAAAAAAACGAGCGCGCCCGTAATCGCTACCGTAGCAAATCCAAGCATAAAGACACCGTCCCATACATATTGCTCTACCTTTTGGTTCAAGCGTTTGGTCGTGATTTATGGACGGTATTGATGCTAGTTGCCATAGTGTGAACAACAATACGGTTTGGTTCACGATGCTTTGGTCAGACGCTATTTTAGAGATTATGCCGGCCGGTATCGTAAAGACCGCGTTCAAGGAGCGTAAACAGTACCGTGCAATCGGCGTTTTTCTCGCGTAAGGAATCCAACATGGCACGCACAGTAAACGTCGTAATAGACGCTACATCTATCTCTGCTGGTAGTGTTTTCCAATCAATATGCTCATCTTGTGTGAGAACTTTTTCAAGTCCTGACTTTGCATGTTCAAGCATGGTATCCATGCGAATTTGGGCGGCGAGAAGATCGGCTTTTGGAAGATCTTTCCAGTCCCTTAACCAGTCTCTCCTAAAGACAGCAACTGCTGCAGAGGCGCAATCCCAAAGTCTCTTGCAATACTCGACGTATGATTCTTCCATGTTGATATGACATATATCCTGGAAGAGAGTGTGCTCAAAGTAACGTTCAGCGGCCGCGACCATGATGTCGCTCTTTGAAGGAAAGAGTTTGTACAAGTAGCCAACTGAAACATTTGCATTCCGTGCGACTCCTCGTGCGGAAATTGCGGCAAGTCCTTGTTTTGCCCCAATAGAATAGGCGGCTGCAATGATTCTTTCTTTTTGTGCGGCACTGTCATCAATCTCTGTGGTTTGGATTGTATTTTTCTTGCGCGCAGCATGACTCTGCTCACTCATAAAACACAGACCTTTCGCTTTTATAGCCGCTGTATACGTATGGCGTACGCACTTTATAATACCGGCTATTATACCTTGTGAAATTGCCTCGATATTTTCGAAGTTGGAGAAACAACGGGCTTCTTGTCGGCGAATTTCAGGAGGAATAACGGCGTACAGCAATTCCTTCACTGCGGTTAATCCTTCGAAAATCATCAATGTAATGGCTCGAAAAACATAGTTGAGTTAGCTCGAAAATCATAAATGGAAATCCTCGAAAATCATAAATGAAGAGTTGAATTTGTGCTATCATCAGGCATTACAATAGTTCTTACGAGGAAGGGGGTCTTATGAGATATTCAAAGTTTAAGCCGGAAACATACATTCCTCGTATTATTGATTCACAGGTGCAGGTCCTTCTGGATACCTTTGGTGGTATAGAACTTTGTGGTCCTCGTTGGTCGGGGAAATCCTGGACGGCACAGTCATTTGGCGAGAGTGTGACACGTGTGGATGAATCCGAACAGATCTATATGGATGATCCACAGCTTGCTCTTGTTGGTGATACCCCTCATGTTATTGACGAGTGGCAAGATATACCTGCTATATGGAATATTGTACGTCATAGGATTGATGATAGTGCAAATAAGCCGGGACAGTTTATTTTGACAGGCTCCTCCACTCCTCCCGAGGATGAAAAAAGACATAGTGGAGCAGGACGCATTGCACGGTTGCGTATGCATACTATGAGTCTTGCAGAGACTGGAGATTCTACGGGAGCAGTATCTCTTTTGGGACTCTTTGAAGATTCCTTCCAGCCGGCGCAATCTCATATTGATCTCACCGATTTAGCCAATATTGTATGCCGCGGTGGGTGGCCGGCTCTTCAAACAAAAAAATTGGCGGATCCAAGGGCCGTTACCGATGAGTATCTTAATGCACTTTTTGATGTAAGCATGCCTCGCGCGGGGAAAAGCCCACTTCTGTCCCGCCGCATAGCTGCATCTCTTGCACGAAATGTAGCAACGAGTGCAACGCTGGGTACCGTGAGAGATGATATTGCTGCCTTTGACAATATAGCTCCGGTGGATGGGACCATATCCTCATACCTTGAAGAGTTTAGACGCAACTATTTTATTGAGGAGCTCTCGGGCTGGGATGCGCCAATCAGGTCAAAGTCAAGGCTGCGCACGAAACCAAAACGATATTTCTGCGATACGTCTCTCGTGGCCAGTTTATTAGGTGTCGACTCTTCACGCTTACTTAAAGACGGACAGCTTTTTGGTTTATTGATTGAGTCACTCTGCATTCATGATTTGTCCGTTTACGTTTCCGCTTTGCCTAAGTCGTATGGGGGATCTTTACGATATTATGCGGACGCCGATGGGCTTGAGGTTGATGCCATTATTGAATTGACGGATGGTCGATGGGCAGCCATTGAAATCAAGATGGGGGAATCTAAAGTGGAAGATGCGGCTGCGAATCTCATAAGAGTTGCGAGAAAGGTGGCTGCTAATCCTGCAGCAAGAAATCCTAAGCCTAGCTTTATGGCTGTGCTGCTCGGTAAAGGGACGATGGCGCGTAGACGGCGCTCGGATGGGATATATGTTATTCCGATCGATACCTTGGGGGCATAAGAGATTGTGGGAAGGAATATTCGAGTAAAGTGCATTTAAACTCCAACTTCTCCATCTTACGTGTGTCCTTCAACTGATTCTAAATAAAGCTGTCTTGTATATAATGAAATTCATGTGACACTTGCTTGACCCTTCTATACGGGATACGAATCGGAGAAGATGTGACACTCTTTGGAAAATCAGTTTCTAAAAAACTGGCCGATAAGGGCTTTTCAGTTACAAAAGCCATCTTTGAAGCACCTAAGTTCTCTGCGGTGCCGTCCATCTATCAAGATGAGACACATCAGCAATGGGCCGTGTCGCTTCCGGGAATGGAACCTGCCATTCACGAGTATGCTGACATATTGGATTGCAAGGTCATCGAAAACGAAAGCATTGATGTCAATAAGGATATGAGCCGTAAAGATTTGTTTGAGAGTGTGCTCATGAATCCCGCGGCCGTTTCTCGTGCTAATGCAGGAAAAGATGGCAAGTATTGCACCTCAATGAACGTCATGCTCACCGTTAAAGGAATCGACGGTAAAGAGTTTGTCTTAGGTATTCCTTTGGTGAGGCGAGAAATACTGCGTGCATCGCGTATGTATAAGCTGCTTCGTGAAGGAGCCGGCAACGTCTGCGAAGATATACTCGCCATGCGAGATCAAGCGGATAAGGGCAGATCGGGAGGCAGGTAGTGTCACGCAAGAAGATCCCGCCTCTTGATAATGCACTTGAGAGCGTTAAGAATTACATCTTGGTCAACCATCTCAAGGAAGGTGACAAGCTTCCTTCCGAGCGGGATATGTGTGAAATGTGGGGAATCTCGCGCTCTGCTTTACGGAGCGCCGTGCACCATCTCACTACCATGCATGTTTTAGAGAGTCGTCAAGGATCGGGTACGTACGTGGCTCCGGAACGTCCAATCTCGGTTACGGGAACGGCAGAAACATACGGATTTAGCGACAATGTCAGAAAATCCGGACATACACCTAACT
>CALIAZ010000020.1 GCA_938045565.1 uncultured Atopobium sp. | reverse complement strand
TTGGAGCGGGCAACGGGATTCGAACCCGCGGATGATGGCTTGGGAAGCCATTGCCTTACCACTTGGCGATGCCCGCAATTGTGTAGATTTTATCACAGTATTTTTTGCCTTTTAATTGCTTGCTCGGCAACTAGATAAAAGTTTGATACGTTGTTTTCTGCCTAGCTGCTTGTATACAACAAAAATGCGTCTACGCAAATTTTCTTTGTCAGAAATTGGACAAATGCTGATCAGAATAGGCACAAAATCACTCTTTAGCATGCTCTCCAACGAAAGGAGCGCTATGCAAAAGTACTTTTGGCGAGAAACCCCCGCACACCACTATCCCACCTCTTATAGACGCCTACTCTCCACCCGACAACTCCACCTTCCTCGGGCAAAGCTGCTTGGCGGAGATCCCGTCATGCCAAGCAGCTTTCCTTCAATAGGACACGCAGGTCTGCGGTCGCGTCTAGCAGACAGGTTTTCTCGCAAACCTGAGGTTCCTCCATAAAGAAAAAGACCGGTGAACACCGGTCCTAAAGAGAGCTGTTTTGTTGCAATGCAATTAGTTTACGCTGTGATGAAGCGCTGGGTTCTTAGCTAGGCACTCGTTGCAAATACCCGTAAAGCACAGAGCATATGAGTCAATCTCACCGCAAGAATCCTTGGTGAGGCTGGTAAGATCCCTTAGAACTGGTCCATCAACATCAAAGACACGGCCGCACTCATGACACTGGAAGTGGGCATGCTCAGTTGTAGTTGGATCAAAACGAGAGATGTTGTCGCCGGTATTAACAACCTGAAGCTCACCTGCATCAACAAGCTGCATAAGGTTGCGGTAAACAGTTCCCAGAGAGATGTTTGGTAACTCTTCTCTTACTGCCGCATACACACTATCTGCTGTTGGATGGTCATGGCGACCTTCCATATACGTACGAATTGCTTCACGCTGCTTGCTGTAACGCACGATAACCTCATTAATTAGTAAGTGTTACTGATTACTGATACGTTAACACTAATTGTCTATATGTTGCAACAAAAGCTCATATTTATGCATTACAAAAACCTCACTACACGCAATCTACCTCTGATTCTTCAGTTTGGAGGCTCGTATGTTTATCACAAAATCCTCAAAACCTAAGGAAGAAGGAACTGCGCGGAGGCACGCCTTTGCTTCTGTCTGTCACTTTTGGTTTATCCCTCTGTTGATTGGAGCTCTTCTCCTTAGTCATTTTTTCCTAAAGCCTGCTCATAGACTTGCTTTTGCACAAGAACCCTCTTTTACCGTCGCGCAAAGAGAAGATTTTCCTGGTGGCCAACAAATTCCTATGTGGACCGCTAGCGACGGTACGTATCTTTACTGTGGAGATGAGTTCAATCACTATGGCGCCTGGCCAGGAGCAACTGGAAGTGTAATTGACCCGCAGTCTTATACAAAACTCACCTCAGCTAACGGCGCTCGCGGTGGAACCTATACCATCGAGCAGCTTAGGGCAATTGACTACATCATTTATCACGGAGCAACTGCGTCCCAAGAAAAAGACGTGTATGGATATACAGGCTGGAAGGCGCGAGCCATCACACAGTTTGCGCTTTGGGCGGTTATGCGCGGAGAAGCACATGCACTTGCAGTAAGCGTTCCTCAGGCCGAGCTTCATCAACCTATTGAGCAGTTCTATTCCGATGCTATGAACTATGCTCAAAACAACGGCAGCGGTCCAGAGAACGGAGTTGCAAAGCTGTTTGTACCTACTGGAGACAAACAGGTTCTATTCTTCTTTGGACAGCGATCTGGCTCTCTCAAAATCAGCAAAGGCTCGTTATTACCCGATGTCACTTCAAATAACGAGCACTACTCCTTAGAAGGCGCTGTTTACGGAGTGTATTCCGATGAGGGTTGCACCAATCTTCTTGGCAGCCTCACTCTTGACGAATCTGGGACTGCAACGCTCGATAAGCTTCCCGTTGGAACGGTATTCGTAAAAGAAATCACTGCACCAAAGGGCTTTCTTCTTGACCAAACAATTCATGCTGTAGAGATAAAAAACCAAGAAGAGAGCGCTCTCACGGTTACCGACACTCCTATCGGAGACTTTAATCTACGCATTTCAAAACAAGACTTTGACCACAGTACGAGCCTCAGCGAAAACAATAACTCCGAGCAACAAAGTGCTTCTCCCCAAGGAAACGCAACGCTGCAAGGTGCGCTTTTTAAGGTGACCTACAGCGGCTCCTCTGAAACAACGCTTAGAACATGGGTTTTCTCAACCGACGAACAAGGTTTTGCCTCTTTTGATGCAGACCATAAGGTTTCTGGAGATGACCTTTTTACTCTTGGCGAGAAACCCTGGCTTCCTCTGGGGTATTACCAAATCGAAGAAATTAAAGCACCTGAAGGCTATAAACTTCCAGAACATTCACTTCAAACCTGGAAACTATCAAGCCAAGATGGAGATCTTTTCTGGACAAATGTCTCTAGCGGAAAAGCACATCCTTCCTCTGAACACATCTTCACCTTTAAAGACGAAGTAATAAAAGGAAATCTTAAGCTCAAGAAAATTGGACACACTTCCCTAAATCCATCCGATGGTTATTCTGAAGCAGAAGAGATGCCAAGTTTAAAGGGCGCCAAAATCGAACTTACTAATAACTCCACTCAGCCCATTTTCTACCAAGACAACTGGATTGCTCCGCACGAAGTTGTCACCACAGTAGAAACAGACGAATCTGGAGAGGCTGTGGTTAAAGACCTTCCCTTTGGCTCCTACTCGCTTAAAGAGGTGCTGGCTCCAGCAGGTTACTCTCTCAACAAAGAATGGAACCCTATGGTTACCCTTACTTCTGAAGAGACTATAGAGGCTCCTGAGCTTATTGATGAAAGAGTTTCTCTACAAACGATGCTTGTAGATGCCGCAGGATCAAAAAATCCTGAATATACCGAGAAACTCAATCTTGTTGATCACATTAAATACGAGGGTCTTACCCCAGGAGAAGAGTACGAAATTACCGGAGAGCTCTATGAGACAAAACAGCTCCAAGAAGGCACAGCAGAGCCCATCGCTCGCGGAACTGTCCTCTTCAAAGCTCCTACCTCATCAGGAGAAGCCGCGGTTCCTTTTTCTGTAAGGACCGCTTCACTTGAAGGTAAAGAAGTTACTGCCTACGAAACAATCTCAAAAGATGGTGAGAAAGTTGCTTCGCATACCGACAGTCACTCTAAAGCACAAACTATTCGTGTGACCCCTAAGCCCCATCTTCCTGGAACAGCAGATAATGCCTACGCAGTTCCCCTTTTACTAGCCCTGGCAGGATCGGTACTTATTGGATGTGTCCACTTATTTGCAACAAAAATTAGACGTTCTTTCTAGTTGAGCAATCTTGCCTTAGCACTAAAAAAAGAAAGGGCAGAAATCTCTGCCCTTTCTTGAAAACTTACTCTAACAAGTAACTTGTTCGTTTATGAGCGTCTAATAAGTTCAGTAACAAGAGCTGCGGCATCAGCACACTGACCAGCATTAACATTCTCGCGAACATCAGCGGCGGTGCGGCTAAGCGCAGGAAGTCCATCCTCATTTAAGCCCATTAAGGTAACGGAACGAACTGAATTCTGCATTGCAGGAGTTGCGTCAGTGGTTCCCCAGTCAAACGCGCTCTGCTCAACATCAATATGAAGATCAGTTGCAATAGTAGAAAGGAGTCGAGTCATTCTACGGTCAGCGCGGCGAACGTTACCAATTCCCTCATTCTTAAGAATGGAGAGTGAACCAGCACCAACGCAGTCAAGGTTAATGAGGAAAGCACCGCGAATATCAGTTCTGTGCTTTGTGAGGAACTCTCTCATGCCTGCGTGATCAAAGTCAGATGCTCCAAGCGCAACAAACCAAATGTCATGTGCAATAAGTTCATCATCAGAGAGAGACAGAACGGCATTACGAAGATCCTCCTCAGAAATAACAGGTGCATCTTCAGAGTCGGTCTCTTCGCGATTCTCAGCAGATGAAACTGCGCCGCCCTTCCAGTCATCCGATGGACCGTCGTTACGACCGAAGAGTCTAAAGGAACGACGCTTTGCCTCAGGAGTCTTTGCGTCTTGTGCCTCTGTTAGGCCCTCATCAGCTGAAATGGTATCAAATGGGCTCTCTGCATCTTCTGCCTCTGGGGTTGGCGCAGCTGTCTGAGCTGGGACATAGTGAAGAGCTGTCTCGGAAGATGGAGCCAGTGGGTCAACAGCATCGCCAGAAGGATCAGGAAGATCAAAGAGGGACGCACGACGAGCAAAATCGTTCTTAGCATGGAGCTCATGTGTTGCTTCAGGCTGTACCTGCGTTGCATCTGCATCTGCGGACTCATGAACTTGCTTCATGGTTGCATTAAGCTCATCGTCAACAGAATCATAAGCAACGGTGTTGTCAGCAGCATCCTCAGCCTGCTCATCTTCTGTTGTTGCATTTACAGCCTCTGCAACATCCTCAAGAGATGCAGTCTGGCTTGCACCAGTAGTGTCATAAGCAACGTAGCTTACTTCACAATCTTCAGGAAGAATACCCAACGAATTAAGAACTTCCTCGCCGTGACGGACACCCTCTACCTCATCAGGCTCTGGAATAAGTGCGGCAGCATCTCCTGCAAAGTGATGAACGACCTCAGGACGATGACCGGTAGGACGGACATTCTCGAGAATACCAAGAAGAGCTGCAACTGAAGACTTGTTATTGTTTGCACCAATGGTACAAGGTGCAAAACGCTCTGCAATAGTTGCAACAGAAAGAGCAACAAGTGGAAGAGCTGCAAGAATACCAACAATCCAGAAAAGGACACGGACTGGATCAGGAAGGAAACGAAGAACCTGAACAAATGTAGCAACAAACACTGCAACTACGCACCAACGCGAATACTTCTGTGCAAGAGGCACGTACTTTGCTACAGGAGACTCAACAAGGAAGTTTGTATGTGGGGAGTCATAGTGAGCAACGATGACGATTGGACGGTTGCCCTTTGCAACAAGCTCGCCAGTGGCCTCGTGCTTAGCGACAACGTTCTGGCTTCTGATGGAAGATCCAAATGAACCAAGGATGTCATTACCAAAGTATTTGAGGCAAGTAAGAGCACCAAAGCCAGCAACAAGCAAAACGCCAAAAGCAATAAGTGCTGCATTGCCAGTGCCTGCAAAAATAACGCCAATGAAGAGGAGGATTAAATAGATTGAATAGCCAAGACTCTTAATAGACTTAGCATCAAATTCTTCAATGGTTGCCTCAAGCCCGTGAAGTTTCATTTCTTCAGCAATGGTTTGAGCAGCCTGAAGCTCCTCTTGGCTACCGGCAGGAGCAATATCAATCTGCTCGTCTAGATAGTCAACATAGTCATGTGTAATAGCCATACTACGTCCTTCGTTGGCATGTCTTCTGACAGGTTTCATACATACGTCATTAGTATACGTCTTATATCGAAATATAGCGGTTAAAGTGTATTTTTACGTCCAATTTTAAAAATTCTGCACTAAATATCAAAAACTTTCGTATATGTTTAGAGAGATTTGAGTTCAGGTAGCAAAAAGCGGGAGGTGGGTATGGCTTCAAATAATCAAACTCTAGGCAATAATGAACTAGGTGCCTGGAGGATTTTCTCGCTGTTTATGATGCTACTCCAAAAAGGGCCTTTGCCCTCGTCAGAAGTATATGCGGCGGTCTACTCGGATTTATCTACTGATTCTGCCTTAAGAACGTTTTCAAGAGATCGCGCTGTTTTAAAACAACTCGGGTTTGTAATTACTGAAATAAAAACAGGAAAAGAAAAGTCGTTCTATCTTTCGGACTCAAATTTCTTTGATTCCTCGTATGACTTAAGTCCTGAAGATGCCAATCAGCTACTTGTTATCTGCAGCGCAGTTTTAACTGATACAACTTTTGTGTACCAAGAGGAATTAAGAAACGCACTTTCTAAAATTGTGGGCAACTTTTATTCCTCCGATTCAGACAGGCCAGGGAGTCAAAAACTCAGTGCTTCTTCTCAAAGCAAAGTCTTTCCTGTTCTCTATGAGTCGCTCAGCTCTAAACAACGGGTAAAGGTCACGTATACAAACTCGCAGGAACAGGTTAAACAAAAGCATCTTGGTATTTTGGACTTCTTTGTTTCGCAGGGGCTTCTGTACTTTGTGGCTCAAGATTTTTCGCCCAACGGTAAGACCACTTCGATCAAAACCTTTCGCGTTGACCGTGTCTTAGACGCTGCAATTCTTAAAGATGAGCGCTTCTCCATTCCGGAAGATTTTGATTCAAATGACTACAACCTGCTTGATTTCCAGCTCGGATTGCAAGTCGGCACTCTTGTTGCGTTTGTCCCCAAAAACATACTCGCAGCTTTTGAGCATTTCTCGCAAGGTCAAGGCGATATTGAGCTTCTCCCTAATGGAGCTTTATGGACCGTTGCTTACGCTCACGAAGACGCTGCCCTATCTTGGATTCTTGCTCATGGATTAATTCCAAGGTCTCCAGAGTCTCTTCTTTCAAAATGGAAAGAGTCTTTAAGCGAGGTCGCCAATGGCCGTTAAAAACACCTCTTTTGGAAGAAAAAACATTTCTTTGGCCGTCTACAAACTCGTGTTGCTTGCCGCTTCATTTAAAGATTCTTTTGACGCGGTTGAATTAAGCGCGGTCCAGTCGCGGTTTGGCATCTCCTCAGAAGAAGCTGCTATTCTGATGGAGCTCTTGCAGCTCACGGACGAGAATGGCTATCTTCCCCTCCCGCTTACTGGCGACCAAGATACTTTGACGCTCGTTGGAGAATCTCCCTTTAAAACCCGTAGACTTCTCTTAACGGACGAAGAAACGTTAGCGCTTAAAGAAGCGTTTACAGCACTCGCCTTGCCCCAAGAAAGTGTATTTTGGAAACTTCTGAAGTCTCCATATACAGCAGACTCTTCGTCAGATGATTCTTCAGTTTCACGTGTCTCTAAAAGTTATACTAAAGAAGTGGACGCATTCCTTACCTGCTCAAATGCAATTTCGGAGTCACGGGTTATTTCATTTGAGTATCGTTCTGAGATGACGTTTGTGGAAACTCAAAGCAATAAAGAAGCTGCAATCAGCCAGAGAAACGTTCTTCCCTATCAATTGTCCTACGGAGAGAACGGCTGGCTTATCGAGGGAATAGATTTAGACCTCGAACAGCAAAGAGTCTTCAGAGTCAATCGCATGAGCCGCATTGAAGCCCGCTCCGCTTCATTTGAGCAGCTAAAGCTTGCAGAAAAGGTAAAAGAATCTGCTGCACAAGAAAAAACGCAGTTAGTAGAGCTTGTCTTTCTTGATAAAGGTACGCTTACGCACTATTCGTGGCCGGGGCTCAAAACGATTGGCGGTCAGCGCAATGCCACAGAGATTAAAGCAACTATCCCCTATTATGGCGGAACGTGGCTTTTACAACGCTTACTTGCCCTTAAGGGAAAAGTAACAACCAAAGACCAGACCGTGGCGCAGGCAATGCGCACCTACGCTGCATCTCTACTTGCTGCAGAAGAGCAACTTTAAGCCAATTTAGTAGCTGTTAGTACTGCTACGCGTCGTGTTCTTCTCGCCATTTGGCAATTTGCTCGGGGATATCCTTTGTCGAAACGCGCTGGTAGTTCTTGTTGGGCAATGACTTCAAGAACGAGCTGCCATATCGCTTGGACACAAGCCTGGAATCGGCAAGCACCAAAACGCCCTTATCCTCAGCGCTCCTGATAAGGCGACCAGCAGCCTGTTTGGTTGCAATTACCGCCTCTGGCAGAGAATAACGCCACCACGCACGATCTTCTCGCGCCTCACGCTCTTTGACCAGCGGTTCATTAGGGCTTGCAAACGGTAGCTTAGGAATTACCACGCACCTAAGCGTATCTCCCGCAGCGTCAAAGCCTTCCCAGAACGATTTAAGAGCAAACAGCGAGAGGTTCTTCTCGGCTAGGAACTTTTCGCGAACGCGTCGCGCGGAAGAAGATCGCTCCTGACAGGCAAGGTTAAGGCCATGCTCACTCAAACGAGGCTCAAGCGCTTCAAAGAGGCGCTCCATATCGCGTCTGTTAGTAAAGAGCGTCAGCACTGAGCCGCCCATCTGAACATGAACGTCGTACAGCAGCTTTTCCAGAGCGTCCAAATAGCCCGGATCAGTTGGCGCAGACATATCCTCAGCCACAAAGACGCCCATATGGTTCTCGTAGTCAAAGCTTGACTCTAAGTGCAGGCTCTTGTGCTCAAAGGAGCCTCTATCCAAGCCAACAGCGTGCTCAAAATGCGAGAAATCATCTCCAACAGCAATGGTTGCTGAGGTAAACACAACAGAGTGCGTCTCCGGCAGCCACTTCTCTGCCAGCTCTGCTCCAATATCAAGCTTCTCGGCCATAAGGGCCTCAGAGCCAATGTCGCGTTTCAATCGGGTTAGCTTGGCTGAATAGACGTAGCTCTTATCCGTTCCCTCACAGATGAGCTTCAGTGAATCCAGAAGGGTGCTCAAGAACACTCCTGCCTCATTCAAATTGCTTGCAAGGTTAGGTGCCGATGCGGCAAGCGCATCGGTGGCTTTTCCTATTCGAAGCGCAGCTTCTTCAAGAGCAGAAAGAGCGATGGAAGCGGTCTCTAAGACTTCTTTCCATTCCTCTGTTTCTCTTACATCGTCATTAATCCAAAACTGAAGGGAGTTATAGCCACCATCACTTTTAGCCAACGGAGTTAGCTCATGCACAGTGGCCATAAGGTTGCCCATTGCTGCCATGGCTCGCTGAACTGCGGCGGCAGAGCGCGTAAGAAGTCCGGTGAGCAACGTAGAGTCCTCAAGGTTGGCAGCGCCTACCATAGCGGCGTGGATGGCGCCAGACTTGATGCCTCCAAGCAGCTCAAAGCCGTTTCGCATCTCTTTGGCAGAGATTTCTACCGCCCACTGACGGCGAGCCTCAGCTTCAAAACCATGGGCCTCGTCAATTACCCAATGCCTGACAGGAGGCAGAATTTTACCGTCAGCAGCAACGTTTCTGAGCAACAGAGAGTGGTTGGTCACCACGACATCTGAAGATCCCGCGCGTTTACGAGCTCCATGAACAAAGCACTCGTGAGGGTAATATGGGCACTTGGAACGCAGACACTCTGCGGCCTTGATGGTTACCATCTCGCGTGGAACTGAACGCCAACGAATACCCAGCGCATCCAAGTCGCCGTCGGCTGACTGGCATGCGTATGCATAAATCACGGCAATTGCGGTCAGCATATCTGAGGCAACACTGTTGCTAGAATGGCCTTCTTGATCAATAAGCGTCAGTGGAAGCTCTTCAAGGGCAGCTCTATCAACACGATGCAAGCACGGATAGTGCTCGTACCCCTTTAAGCTGCAGAAACTCAATCCATTTGGAAGCGCCTTCGCAAGTGCGGGAAGATCGTGTGAAACAAGCTGATCGGTCAGCGCGTTTGTCTTTGTAGCAATGCCTACCGTAACATCGTTTTTCTGCGCAAAGAGCACCTCAGGCAGCAGGTATGCAATTGACTTGCCAATGCCAGTTCCGGCTTCAAGCTCTCTATGCGAAGAGGTGACCAGCGCATTTCTGACCTCAACGGACATGCTCACTTGCTCACTGCGCGTCTCAAATTTGTCGTACATCTGTGAGACAACGCCTGGCTTAGCAAATGCCCGATGAATCTCGTCCTTAGAAATCGGCAGCATAGCAGGCGTCTCTGGGTCATCCGCGTCCCTTCTCGCCTTTGCTTTTATGTCGGCAACGAGCTGGCTACGAATGTCCTTCAGCGAGAAGAACGTGCCCGAAATCTCCGCGTCTGCAAGCTCGGCTCCTGTTGCGTATTCTTTTGCGACACCGCGCTGAACAGCCTCTTCTTCTTTCATTTTTGACAAATACGAGAAGATTGGCCTAAATGTCCACTCCACTCCGTCGTGCATTGACGCCAATTTGGCGAGAAGCCCGCGAGGCAGATTCATAAGTCCCAAAAGTAAGATGCGCCACATGCCGCAAAGGGCATCTACGTCGTCACTTGCACGGTGCGTAACCTTCATGGTGCCAAACGCTTCAGCCATGCTAGAAAGTTTGTGCGAAGAAAGCCGAGGTAGAGCTATGCGTGAGAGCGACAGCGTATCAATCCAGGTATCGGAGACTGAGGTTCCACCGGGTACCCGTTCAATAAAGGTGCGATCAAAGGTAGCGTTATGCGCCAGAACTGGAAGTCCGCCAACAAACTCTGCAAGGGCAGCAACAGCTTCTTTTGCGCTTGGCGCGCCCTTAACATCTTCGTCGGTAATTGAGGTCAGGGCTGTAATTTCTTCGGGAATTGGACACCCCGGGTCAACAAACGTCTGAAAGCGCTCCACAATCTCTCTGCCGCTCAATTTAGCAGCAGAAATCTCAATAAGTGAGCACTTCTTAAAGGACAGACCTGTTGTCTCGGTATCCAAAACAACAATGTCGTCCTCTAAGACGTCAAACGACTCATGCTCCACTCTCTCTGCAAGCTCCAAATATTTTTTGCGAACTGCAGAGGGGGTGCCTGGAAGAATGAGTTCTTCTAGTTTTTGCGTAGCGCTTTTAGTGCTGGCCATAACCTACAAATCTACTGACGATCCTCAAGCGCAAACTCAATAAAGCGAGTGCAGAGCTCAGGGAAATCAATGCCACCGGTACGAGCAGAATCTGGTAGCAAAGAACGTGCGGTCATACCAGGAATGGTATTTGTCTCAAGTACCACTGGCACGCCGTCCTCCGTAACAATAAAGTCACTACGAGAAACGCCACGGCAACCAAGCGCATTGTGAGCCTTAATTGCCAGCTCCTGAGCGCGTGCATACACTGCAGGCTCAAGACGAGCAGGAATTACGTGGTGCAGGGATGCGGGCTCATATTTTGTCTTAATGCTGTAGAACTCATCACCGGTAACGATCTCAACGATTGGTAGAGCGGTTGGATTCTCATTGCCAATAACAGGAACGGTAATCTCTGTTCCCGCTATGCTCTCTTCAATCAGAATGCGCTCACCCTGTTCACCTGCAAGTTCTAGTGCAGCAGGAAGCTCTTCTCGCGAAGTAACGCGTGTGACGCCATAGCTGGAGCCGTTGCCAGAAGGCTTTACAAACATAGGAAGACCGAGGTCCTCAATAAGCTTGTCTACTTGCTCATCTGTAAAGACGGTACCTGCGGCAACGTCAATTCCCTTAGGCGTTGGAACTCCTGCCTGCCTATACATAAGCTTTGACAGCTCTTTTTCAGTTCCCATAGCAGACGCGAGAACGCCAGAAAACGTGTAAGGAATGTGCAGAATCTCGAGAAGACCCTGGATGCAGCCATCCTCGCCAAAACGACCGTGCATAGCAACGTATACGACATCATAACCACCCTGAGCAAGGGTAACTACAAAGTCTTTTTCTGCAACATCTAGCAGGTCAACACTGGTAAAGCCAGCCTCTTTAAGTGCTGCTGCACACTGCTTGCCAGACTCCATGGCAATCTCGTGCTCGTCTGACCAACCGCCTGAAACAACTGCTACATGAAGCTTTTTGAGCTCTTCACGTGTCATTTCCGCTCCTTCAGATAAGTCTCCCATAGGGTAAACTCTAGTAAACGTATTTCTTCTAAGATACCGCAGATAGCTTAGAAGAGTTGGAGAAGGACAAAAATGCAACCAAATAATACTCTTGACGGCACAAACACCACGGTTGACGGTGCAAACACTTCCGCACCTGATTCTCGTTCACAGAAAGCTGCCGCTAAATCTGACCTCAGAAGCCTCTCGTCTGAACAAATTCTTGAGCTTGTTACTTCACTTGGCCAGCCAAAATTTCGCGCTAAACAGATTGAGGAGTGGATCTGGTCTAAAGGTGCCACCTCTTTTAATCAGATGAGCAATCTTCCAAAAACATTGCGAGAAGAACTATCTAAGCAGGTAACTCTTACTGGCGCTGAGCAGATTGTTCGCCAGGTCTCTGAAGACGGCAGCCGTAAATACCTGCTTCGCTACCCTGATGGCACTTCTGTCGAGTGCGTTGGCATGCCAACCGGCAATAAGCTCTCGGTCTGCGCTTCAACACAAGCCGGATGCGCCATGGGCTGTGCTTTCTGTGCAACAGGTGCTGCTGGTCTCACGCGCTCTCTTTCTGCGAGCGAGATTTACGAGCAGGTTATGCACATCCGCGACGATTTTGACGCGCGCGTTACCAGCGTTGTTCTTATGGGCCAGGGCGAACCCTTTATGAATTACGACGCTACTCTTGCGGCTATGAGACGTCTCAACTCCCCTGACGGAGCCGGCATTGGTGCGCGCCATATTACAGTATCTACCTGCGGCGTTATCCCTATGATTAAGCGTTTTGCTTCTGAACCAGAGCAATTTACACTTGCTGTTTCGCTTCACTCTGCAGTGCAAAAGACGCGAGACGCCCTCATGCCAGGTGTTCGCAAATATTCGCTTATTCACCTATACGACATTATGGGTGAGTATGTCGATAAGACCAGTCGTCGTCCAACGTATGAATATGCGCTGATCAAGGGTGTTAACGATTCTGACAATGAGCTTGGAGCCTTAAGAGACTTCTGTCGAGGAACACTTTGCCACGTTAACATCATTCAGCTTAACGAAATTGAGGGTTCTAAATTCCATCCAACATCTCCTGCCCGCGCACAGGAGTTTGTAAACAGCCTCAACTCTGTTGGTGTTGAAGCAACTATTCGTCTTTCTCGTGGATCTGACATTGATGCGGCTTGTGGACAGCTCTTCCAGAAGAGAAACGCACGTTAAGCGCGACATACCCTACACATTGCATGTGAAGAAGGGACCCTCTCGAGTCCCTTCTTTTTTAGTTTATAAGTAGAACATTTGTTCTACTGAATTGCTTTTAGCCATTCTTTTTCTACTCTCGCTTGATGAGAGAGAATGTTTTTTGAAGTTTTTCTGTCAACACCACCTGAATAGTCATCAAGAATTGCGTCAAGCGCTCTTCTCGATCTTCTCATCGCATGAAGAAAGCTTCTCTGTGCCTCTTTAGTCAACAAAGCATGTTTAGTGAGAAAAGCTATTCCTAGTAATGAGACGCTCGATATAATTGCAAACTTTATCTTCATTATGCTTCTTTGACGTTTGAAAGCTTTTCCACTAGAGCGGCAAGTTCATCCTCGTCATTGAATTCAATTTCGATTTTATTCTTGCCACGGACGTTTCGTACTTTAACTGGAGTATCCAAAGCAATCCTTAATTGCCTTGCCGCACGCTTGTATGCCTGTGGAGTTGGTTGCCTTTTTGGTTTCTCAACATTTGTGACAGAAAACAGTGGAGCAAGATTTTCTGTCTGACGAACCGACAAATTCTCTTCGACTACTTTCTGGGCGAGCTTAATCCTTCCTTCTTTTCCACTTACAGAAAGAATTGCACGAGCATGTCCAGCGCTAATACGTCCCTCCGCCATCAAAGTTTGAACTTCTGTTGGAAGATCTAGGAGACGAAGAGTGTTTGTAATTGCAGACCTAGACTTAGACAATACTTTGGCTAAGTCGTCTTGGGTTAAGTTCTCTTGTTTGATTAACTGCTTATAGCCTTGAGCTTCTTCGATTGGGCTTAAATCAGATCTCTGTAGATTCTCAATCAGAGCTAGCTTAAATACTTCCTCATCGGAAATTGCCTTAATTACAACAGGAACTTCCTCTAATTGTGCAAGCTTTGCAGCCTGAAAGCGTCTCTCACCGGCAACAATCTCATAATGATCGCCCTTCTCGCGAACAAGAAGTGGCTGGAGAATACCGTTTTGCTTTATAGAATCACTAAGTTCAGCAAGTTCAGCTTCATCAAAACGCTTACGAGGCTGGTTTTTATTTGGCTTAATCTTCTTTAGTGGAAGTGTAGTAGCTTCTTTTTTATTACCGACCTCTGCATCTACCTCGCTAAAGAGCGAGTTAAGTCCTTTACCAAGTCCTGATTTTTTAACCACGACGATTCACTTCCTTTGCAAGTTTATTGTATGCAAGAGCTCCCATACTGATTCGGGCATACATGGTTACTGGCAAACCATGACTTGGTGCTTCGGCAATTTTGACATTTCTTGGAATAAGCGTCTTGAACACCTTGTTGCCGAAGTAATTTGAAACCTCATTTACAACCTGCTTAGATAGGGAGGTTCTGCTATCAAACATGGTCATTACTACACCAAAGATATCAAGATCCGGATTGAGCTGCTTTTGAACCATCTTCATCGATTCAACAATCTTAG
>CALIAZ010000019.1 GCA_938045565.1 uncultured Atopobium sp. | reverse complement strand
GTGTTGGCTCAGATGCTGACGTGACGGTATGGGATCCAAGTGTGACGTGGACCATTAGCGAAAAGAACCAGCATCAAAATGTTGACTATACGCCCTATGAAGGCTTTGAGATTCACGGACGTCCAGCATATGTTTTTGTAAACGGAGAGTTGGTGGTGGTTGATGGTGAGCCTACTGGTGTAAAACCAGGCGCATACGTCAAACGGTAAAGTAAGGGTAATATTCAAAGGCTCTTTAAATGGTCTTTGATTGGTTTTTGTTGTTTGTGAAAACAAACACAAATAAGAAAGAAGGAGAATAGTATGTCAAAGAAAGCTATCGTTACTGATAAGGCTCCAGCTGCAGTAGGTCCTTACTCTGCTGCTGTTTCTGCAAACGGTTCCATTAACGTTTCTGGTCAGCTTCCTGTTGATCCTGCGACTGGTGAATTTGCAGGTGAGGATATTAAGTCTCAGACCCGTCAGAGCCTGACTAACATTAAAAATATCCTCGAGGCAGCTGGTGCTTCCATGGATGATGTTGTTGAGACTACGGTTTTACTTTCCGATATCAATGAATTTGGTGCAATGAATGAGGTCTATGCTGAGTTCTTTGCAGATCCTTATCCTGCACGTGCAGCATTTCAGGTGGTCGCACTTCCAAAGGGCGCAAAGGTTGAGATTAAGGCTGTCGCTCGTATTTAGTGTTTATTAAAACTTAGTAGGTTAAGATTTTTAGGGCGGATTCAGCGAGAAAATCCGCCCTAAATTTATTTTTGTTATACAGGTAATGTGCTCTGTTCTTAGAAGTCTTTCGATTGCACAGAAAACGTTATTAGCTGTGTGTTGATAGGTAAAACCCACGTGTGTGAAAATAGTACCTACAAAGTTGGTCTGATGGGGATAAAGGAGACAGACGTTGAGTGTCCGCGAACATGACGTTGAAGTACCAGAAAATACTGACGTACAAAAAGCGATGGACTCGCTTGATCATGATTTCCTGACAGGTGAGACGTTAGACATCGGAGATAACGTTACGCATCGACTTCAACAAGAACAAGCTACTCTACCGCGTCCTGCTGCAAAATCAGCAGATCCTGTACAAGATACGCAAGGGGTTACAATAGACGTATCTAACAAGACTGCCAATAATCAGCTATTTATTGTCGCGATAGTAGCAATTTTTTCACTTGTGGTATGCGTAGCACTTTTAGTCTTTCATCCATGGACATTAAACCAACCAGCACAATCTGTGCAACCTTCTCAGACCGAGACAGTCAAAAAAGAACCCGTGAAAGTAGAAGTTCCTCTTGCCAGTAAAGACGTCTCCGAGTATGACTATGAGGAAGCTCAAAAGAAGTTTGAGCATGCCGGCTTCAAGAACGTTACGGTTCAAAAGGACGAAGACCTTAAAATTGGCCTTATCAATCATGAAAATCAGGTTAAAGAAATTACTATCGACGGTGATAAAAAGTTTTCAGTGGGTGAGAAGTACGATGAAAACGTTCCGGTAGTCATTACTTATCACGCATTTCCACAAAAGTCGAATTAAAAAGTGAACCTGCGATAACAGGTGTGTTGTCACCCTGCAGACGAAGCTCTTTGGTAAAGTCTTTTGCCAGAGCAAGATCTTTTTCGTTGTCAGCTTGATTGACAAGAATAACGTTTGCCCTTACAGCCCCTGAAGCGTGTTCTGCTGCAATAACAGTGGCAATACGAGTTAATGTGGCAAAATCATCGGGCAAACAACTTGTCCAGTTGCAAAAAATTTTACTGCGATGGGCGGCTTGATGGATAGGTAGCCCAAAACCAGAAAGTCCTATAACTTGGACAGTGCGCTGGGTACCTTCCGGAATGACTGGCTCATGTGATGCATGAGCTTTTAGAGGTAACCGCTTAGATCCGTCGGCTTCCACAAATACGTAGTCAGCAACGGATGCCAGCTCTTGAGCAGAAAGTGCAGAGGAACCTAATTTGTGCTTCTCGCCAGAAAAGCTACCAACGCAGATGACACGATGTGTTATTAGAGCATCTGACACCTCAGTAAGCGTGGGATTTTCTAAAAGAGGTATGTTTGGAAACGGCAGAATATGCGTTGACGTAGTTAAAATAACCGTTCCCCGAACTTCCTGAGAAAGTTTTGTGAGCAGGGAAGTTTTGCCGCCGCTTCCAATTACTGAAGTAATACCAGGTAATATTCCGAGTAACTCATAACAATTCATTTGTTTGCCTAACTAAATTATTTTTTTAAGCGATATACTTATTTTAGTGTAAAGAAATTTGCTTTACACCTAGATAGTGTGAAGTTAATAGGGGGATAAAATGAAGATTGATGCACGAAATTTAACGTGTCCAAAGCCAGTTATTTTAACGCTTGAGGCTCTTCCTAAGCTTTCTTCTGGAGAAAAACTTGATGTCGTTATTAATGATAATGTTGCTTTTGGAAATCTTACCCGTCTTGCTGATGAGAAAAACTGTGATTTGACTTCTGTAAAGAATGGTTCAGATACAACAATGACTTTTAGCCCTCGTAATAAAGTTGAAGCTAGTGATTCAGCAGTTGTTGAGGCTTCTCAGTTTTGTAATATCCCAGATCGTTCTGCAACCGTTGTTGCGGTTGATGCTGAGTATATGGGTCGCGGTAATGATGAACTCGGTCATATTTTAATGAAAGGTCTTATCTACGCTCTTGCACATCAGGATACTGTTCCTGAAACTATGTTGTTTTACAACGGTGGTGCCCATCTGACCTGTGAAGGTTCAGAGTCACTTGAAGATATAAAGGAGCTTGAGTCTCGTGGTACCAGGATTTTAACGTGTGGTACCTGTCTTGATTTCTATGGCATTAAAGACAAACTTGCGGTAGGTGATGTCACCAATCTATATGCAATTGCAGAGATTATTTCACAACAGCCGGGCGTGATGGTACTCTAAGGCGTCTTGCATGATATATCTCAACTGTGCTGCAACGTCATATAAGCGTCCTCAATGTGTTGTAGATGCTGTTTCACGCGCCCTTTGCTCATTTGGAAGTACGGGTAGGGGCGCAGCATCTGCCGAGCTTGATGCTGCTCGAGCTGTTATGGTTGCACGAGAACGTATCGCTTTGTTATTAGGTTTTTCGCATCCAGAGCGTGTCGTGTTTAGCGCAAACGCAACAGATGCCCTAAACAAGGCAATTCTCGGCATTGTTGAGCCCGGAGATCATGTAGTTGCAACAGATTGGGACCACAATTCTGTTTTGCGCCCTCTGAATCGTCTTCAAAAGAAACGCAATGTAAAGGTTGATTATGTTCCTGCTAATTTGCAGGGCTGCCTTGATTGGGATGTTCTTGAACGATTAGTTTCTCCTGGTACAAAGTTAGTGATAGTAACACATGCATCTAATCTTACAGGTAATGTATGCGATCTTGAACGTGTGGTTACTGTTGCTCACGCTGTAGGTGCACTTGTGCTTGTTGATGCTTCACAAACCGCAGGATCAGTACCCATTAATTTTGATGATTTAGGTGTTGATATACTTGCGTTTACTGGCCATAAGGCGCTTATGGGTCCTCAGGGGACAGGTGGCCTTTTGGTTGCTCCACATGTTGCGATAGAAGCGGTTATTCAAGGAGGAACGGGCGTACTTTCTTTTGAGGAGGAAATGCCTCAAGTATATCCAGAACATCTTGAGGCGGGAACGCTTAATAGTCACGGTATTGCCGGTCTTTCTGCTGCGGTAGATTTTGTATCAACACAAGGAGTATGTGCTGTTCACCGTCATGACTTGGAATTGGTCAAACAGTTTGTAGCTGAAGCTCGTCAGATGCCTGGGATAGAGTTATATGGAAGTTTCCCTGATAACATTTCTGAACTGAATGGGGAGAGTTCGCAAAAAGATCATGCACCCATTGTGACACTTAATTTAGATGGGTGGACTTCTTCAGAACTTGCAAGAGTTTTAAGTGTTGAGTATGACATTTCAGTTCGTGCAGGAGCTCATTGTGCTCCTCGTATGCACAGAGCATTGGGAACGCAAGATATGGGGTCGGTCCGTTTCTCATTTGGATTTTATACGACAGAGAATGAGATACATAAGGCAACCTTGGCCCTTAATGAGCTAGCGAGATCGGTGATGTAGTGTGGCAGAACAAAGTCACTCTTTCCATAAACGTTTTTCACAGATAGTTGTTGCGTTTGATTCAACGCATGAGGCGCTTACCTGTGAGCAAATGTGCAAAGAGCAAGATATCCCTGGTCGGCTTATTCCGACTCCGGTAGAAATTAAAGCAGACTGTGGCCTTGCGTGGGCAATGCTACCCGCAGAAAAAGAAGTGTTTGAAATAAAAATTGCAGGAAGTCTTAAGGTATCGGGAATATATGAGCTTGATTTGTAATACAAAAATATGGCAGCGTATGTTGAGTGGGGAGAAAAAATGCTGGTAGTCATACGAGGAGCAGGTGATCTTGCTTCAGGCATTGCTCTGAGATTATATCGAGCTGGCTTGAGTATTGTGATGCTGGATGTAGAGGTCCCTACAGCAGTTCGTCGTACAGTGGCATTTTCAGAAGCTATTCGTCTTGGAAAGAAAAAAGTGGAAAATGTGACGGCAGTACAAGCTAAAGACGCAGAAGATGCATTGCGTATTGTTAACGAGAAAAACATCGCTGTTCTCGTTGATCCTCAAGGAACAAATATTGCAAAATTGCATCCTGAGGTACTTGTAGACGCTATTCTCGCTAAGAAAAATATAGGCACCACAAAAGATATGGCACCCTTAGTGATTGGTGTTGGACCAGGTTTTACTTCAGGTGAAACCGCCACTGCAGATTGTCATGCGGTCATAGAGACAAAACGTGGTCATTATTTAGGTCGCGTTATTTACGACGGATCGGCTATTCCAAATACGGGTGTACCAGGAAATATTGGTGGCTTTACAAAGGAGCGTGTATTGAGAGCTCCTCAAGATGGAATTTTTGAGCCTGTTGCCAAGATTGGTGATTTGGTTTCTAAGGGAGACATTGTAGCTACTGTTTCTGGAATACCTGTTAAAGCAACTATTAATGGAGTACTTCGTGGTCTTTTGCAAGAGGGAGTCCCTGTTTTTAAAGGCATGAAATCAGGGGATATTGATCCTCGTTGTACTCCGGGACATTGTTTTTCTGCATCTGATAAAGCTCGAGCTGTTGGCGGTGGTGTTCTTGAAGCGCTTTGTCACTTTACTGAAAGACTGGTTGGATAAACATGAGTAATGATGTAAAACTCACAAAACTTGCTGATTGTGCTGGTTGTGGTGCTAAGGTTGGTGCCGGTGAGTTGGCAAAGCTTCTTTCAGATATTAAAGTTCATGAGGATCCTAATTTATTAGTTGGTTTTGATAAGGCGGATGATGCAGCTGTTTACAAAGTGACTGATGAAATAGCGCTTGTCGAAACAATTGATTTCTTTCCTCCAATTGCTGATGATCCGTATACGTATGGCGCCATTGCGGCTACCAATGCTTTATCGGATGTATATGCTATGGGTGGAGAGCCAAAGGTTGCTCTCAATGTTATGGCTGTACCTGAAGATATGCCCTCGCATGTAGTGCATGAAATTTTACGTGGTGGTTACGATAAAGTATATGAGGCTGGCGCCAATATTGTTGGTGGTCATAGCATCTATGACAATGAGCCAAAATATGGTCTTGCTGTTTCAGGGTTTGTTAATCCAAAAAAGATGTATACCAATTCTGGTGCACGTGCAGATGATGTTTTAATTCTTACAAAGGCTCTTGGTGTAGGTGTTCTGACAACAGCTGCTAAAGCAGATATGCTTTCTGCAGAAGAGATAAGCGTTGCTGAGGCATCTATGATGACTCTTAATCGGTATGCTCGAGACATTATGGTGAATTATGACGTGCATGCCGTTACGGATGTAACGGGTTTTTCACTTATGGGACATTTGCTTGAAATGTGTCAAGGTTCGGGGCTTTTGGCAAAGATTATCGTAAATGATATAAAAATTTTATCTACGAAAGTATTTGAATTAGCACGTTTAGGCATCTTACCAGCTGGTATGTATCGTAATCGTCGTTATGCAGAGAAGTACGTGCAGGCAGATGGAGTTTCTCGTGAGATGAGTGACGTACTCTTCTGTCCTGAAACCTCTGGTGGATTATTGATAAGCGTAGCCCGTAATGATGCACAGCATTTACTTGCGGCTCTTCAAGCAAATGAACATACTGCTAATTCTTGTGTTGTGGGATATATGGAAAAGCGGAACACAAGAAATAAGGATGCAACTTATATTGTGCTTCAGTAAGTATATATATCATGCGTATTGGTATATGTGCAGATAAGGATAGGTGTTTTTAATGGCAGATTTACAAGGAACCTTGTGCGATAAGCATTTTGTGCGTCGCCTGTTAAGTGAACTTGAAGCCGGTCGCAGCTTAGTGCTTTCAACAATTTTTGCTACTAAGGGGTCCATGCCGCGTCATGCAGGGGCACGTATGGTGCATTTTGAAGATGGCAGTTTCTTAGGAACAATCGGAGGCGGTTCTGTAGAACTTATTGCACAGGAACGCTCAAAAAGATTTTTTACAGGAGAAGAAAACAATCAAATCGAGTGGATGACGCGAGAAAAAACAGGTATGGCCTGTGGCGGCGACGCACTTGTTAGTATTCGTAAGGTTACTCCTGACCAAAAGGATTTCTTTGCAAATGATTTAATGAATCTTATTGATGCAAAAAAGCCTTTTGTGGTCATAGAAAATTGGTCAGATCCTAGTCATGTTCTTGTTGAGGCAAAAGCAGTTGATATGTTTCCTCAAGATGATGTTCGCGTTTATTCCGATGTTCCCATATGGGATGAAGAGGCGGCAACCTATTCTGAACCTTTAGGGCCGGAGCCTGTTGCCTACATCTTTGGCGGTGGCCATGTAGGCCGTGCTCTGACTCCTGTACTCGCGAGTGTAGGTTTTAGAGTGATTGTGCTTGATGACCGCGAGGGAGTTGCGCAGAAGAAAGATTTTCCTTCAGCAGAAGCGGTTTATCATAATGATTTTTCTGATATATCCACAGATGTCACTGTTACGCGTCGCGATTATGCGATAGTTACTACTCATGGTCATGCCTTTGATATTAAGGTGTTGCAACAACTGTATAACTATAAACCTGCGTATGTAGGTTGTATTGGTAGCAAGAGAAAAGCGGCGTTTGCCAAGCATACGTTGGTGGAACGCGGTGTTTCTAAAGAGTGGACTCAAACAATCCATTCGCCAATTGGTGATGACATTAAAGCAATTACACCGTCTGAAATTGCTATTTCTATTGCGGCGGAGATAATCCGTTGTCGTGCAAATTTCCGTCCGGAAAAACTTCACTAGGGGTATATCGGCATACATTGTTGCTCACGTATACGTATGCCGTTAGTTGAGCGTGTATATATGCGCTGCAGTATAAGGTTAGGTTCGTTTGAAAGGGAAGTTTATGAAGTCCGAAAGCAGTGTGACTCGTCGTTCGTTTGTTGCAGGTGTAACAGGGGCTGCCGTGTTTGGCCTTTCTGCTTGCACTGGTAATGAAACAAAAAAGGAAGATACGTCTGGAAGTCAGAAAAAAGCTGATGCTCAAAAACTTATTGTGTTTGCGGCAGCATCTTTGACCGAGAGTTTGACTGAAGCAGGAGAGCTTTTCAAAAACGCTAATCAGGGCGTTGATATTAGTTTTAATTTTGATTCTTCAGGTACGCTTAAGACACAGATTGAAGAAGGATCCGATTGTGACGTTTTTATTTCTGCTGGTCAGAAACAGATGAATCAGCTTGATGCAAATGCTAAAAAAGATCACGATAAGGACCTTGACTTTATCGCATCTGATACGCGTTTTGACATCCTTGAGAACAAGGTAACGCTTTGTGTACCGCAGGATAATCCTAAGGTTGTTAAGAGCTTTGATGATATGGCAACAAAACTTACTTCGGGTGAAGTTTTGCTTGGTATGGGAAATTCAGATGTTCCGGTAGGTCAGTACACACAGAAGATTTTGAAATACTACAAGCTTGATGAAGAAAAGCTTGCTAAGGAAGGTCATATCTCATACGGAGCTAATGTTAAAGAAGTAACAACTCAGGTTAAAGAGGCTTCCGTTGATTGCGGTGTTATTTATAAGACCGATGCAACTTCTGCAAAACTTCAGATGGTTGATGAAGCAACTGAGGAAATGTGTGGTCGTGTAGTATATCCTGCTGCTGCAACAAAGAATACAAAGCAGGCAGACCTTGCAAAGAAATTCCTTGAGTTTTTGAAAACCTCCGATGCGAGCGCTTGCTTTGAAAAGGTCGGCTTTACTCCACTTTCAAAGGCATAATTTCTCGCTGATAAATTTGGATTGGTATTTCTATGGACTGGTATCCGCTGTATAACTCATTGAGGATTGCTGCGGCATCAACTGCTCTTGTCTTTTTATTGGGTATTGCCTTAGCAAACTTCGTTTCCAAGACTCCACGAGTTATTAAGGGTCTTTTGGATGTCATATTGACGTTGCCATTGGTGTTGCCACCGACGGTTGTGGGTTATCTGTTGTTATTGCTTTTGGGCCCACGCCGTCCCATTGGCCTTTGGGTCATGGATGTATTTGGTATAAAACTTACGATGGTATGGTATGCGGCAATCTTTGCAACGGTAGTGGTGAGTTTGCCGTTGATGTACCGCACGGCCCGAGGTGCATTTGAGAGCTTTGATGAAACGCTTGCAGATGCAGCTCGCACACTAGGCAAATCAAATGCATGGGTGTTTTGGCATGTTAAGATGCCTTGCTGTATGAAGGGCGTGGTAGCAGGAACTGTTTTGGCGTTTGCTCGAGCGCTGGGTGAGTACGGAGCAACTTCAATGATATGCGGATACACTCCGAACACTACAGCAACCGTATCAACAACAGTCTATCAACTGTGGAGAACTGGCGACGATGCAGCGGCCATGCAGTGGGTGCTTATTAACCTTGCCATTTCTGCCGTGGTGCTTCTCGCTCTTAACATCTTTGAAAAAGGTAGCCGCCGAGCACGTGTGAAAACACCAGTTCAGGAGGCGTAGTTATGGCGCTTTCTGTTGATATTACCAAGCATTTAGATGGTTTTGATTTACATGTTTCGTTTGTTGTCGAGAAGTGCAATGAAGTTTTAGCGCTTCTCGGACCTTCTGGTTGCGGCAAATCAATGACGCTCAAGTGTATTGCTGGCATTGTAAAGCCGGATAGCGGGCGCATTGTGCTCAATGATCGAGTTCTGTTTGATTCTGAAGCTTATATTAATTTGCCACCGCAAGAGCGACACGTAGGGTATCTGTTTCAAAATTATGCGCTCTTTCCGCATATGAGTGTTATGCAAAACGTACTGGTAGGAGCTAAAGGAGAAACACAAGCAGAGCGTGAGGAATGTGCACTTGAACAGCTTAAGAAGGTACAACTTGATGGTCTTCTTGATCGTCGACCTCATGAGCTTTCTGGTGGCCAGCAACAGCGCTGCGCCATGGCTCGTATTCTTGCAAGCAAGCCGGATCTTATTTTGCTTGATGAGCCTTTCTCGGCACTTGATAGTTATCTCCGATGGCAACTTGAACTGGAGTTAAGTGATACTCTCCGTGCGTTTCCGGGAGGAGCAATTTACGTTTCCCATAATCGCGATGAGGTGTATCGTCTGTGTGATTCCGTGTGTGTTATCGATCACGGAGACTCTGATGATAAAGTTTCGGTGCAGGAGCTTTTCTCAACACCGACTACGCTTGCCGCGGCACTAATTTCAGGATGTAAGAATATTTCTCGTGCACATAAGGTAGGCGAGAAGAGCTTGTTTTGTGATGAATGGGGCTTAAGTCTTACAACCGCTTTGCCAGTAGATGAACAGGTGAAATACGTAGGAATTCGTGCACATTATTTTCAGGTAGTGGACTGTGCAAGTGAATACAAAAATATTATTCCTTGTCAGGTGAATCGCGTGATTGATAATACGTTTTCAACTATTGTGATGGCTCAAACACCGGGAGGGTCACTGCTTCGTTATGAATGCTCCAAAGAGTCGTGGGCACGTTTAGGTGAGCCTCGCCAGGTTTTGCTTTACGTTGCTCCAGAATATGTCATGCCACTTTGTGATGGTGAAGAAAAGTGCAGCGTAGTGGGAGAAAAGAAGTCACTGTATGTATGATGAGTTGGGTCGAAACATTCGTTATTTGAGACTTTCAGTAACCGACCGCTGTAATTGTCGTTGTTTGTATTGCATGCCGGCACACGGTATCTCTATGCTTCGACATGAAGATATACTTTCGTTTGAAGAGATGCGCACTATTGTTGAAGCATCTGCGCAGTTGGGAGTAAGAAAGGTTCGTCTTACCGGCGGAGAGCCATTGGCACGTCGCGGTATTGTAGATCTTGTACGTATGGTTTCTGCTGTTGAGGGCATTGAAGAGGTAGTTATGACTACCAACGCTACTTTACTTGTACCTCTCGCAAAAGATCTTAAAGAAGCAGGGCTTTCTCGTCTCAATATTTCTCTTGATACACTTGATTCTGAACTGTATACAAAGCTCAGTCGTACGGGGACACTTGATGATGCGCTGGCCGGTATTGAGGCAGCAAGAGAAGCAGGGTTTATCCATACAAAGTTCAATACCGTACTTTTAGGAGGACTGAATGAATCTGAGATTCGTCCTCTTGCAGAGCGAGCTAAAAGTGAACCGGTTGATGTGCGTTTTATTGAGCTGATGCGTATGGGTGAATGCTCAAAATGGCCGGCTGAACGTTTTATAAGTGCTGATTGCGTATTAAAAGTATTGCCTGAACTTGAAGCTGTTGGCTCTAATGGCGTAACAGAGCTCTTTCAGGCACCGGGATGGCGGGGACGTGTAGGGCTTATCCGCCCAATGACGCATACATTTTGTTGCTCTTGCGACAGAATCCGTGTAACTGCAGATGGTATGTTAAAACCGTGTCTGCATTCTGCACGAGAAATTCCGCTTAGGGGACTTGTGGGAGATGAACTTGTGCAAGTTTTGCGTCAAGGTATTTCTCAAAAGCCTGAAGGTCATATCATGAGTCTTTCTCATGCAAGCGAGTCGCTTCGAGCGATGAACAAAATAGGGGGTTAGCATGGCGTTTACACATTTTAATTCGCAAGGTCATGCGCATATGGTTGATGTATCTGCAAAGGATAAAACAGCGCGTACCGCTCGCGCAAAAGGTAAGATTTTTATGCGCCGCGATACGCTTGAGCTAGTTCACACAGGTGGTATTCAAAAAGGTGATGTCCTTTCTGTGGCACAAGTTGCAGGCATTATGGCGGCAAAGCGAACTTGGGAAATCATTCCCATGTGTCATCCTATTCAGCTTACCGGAGTAGATATTTCATTTGCATTTGAGGACGATGGTATTACGGTAGAGGCATGTTGTCGATGCACCGGAGAAACTGGGGTAGAGATGGAAGCGCTGACAGCAGCATCTACGGCGTGTTTGACTGTCTATGACATGTGTAAAGCACATCAGAGGGATATGGTTATTGACCAGATTTGCTTGCTTGAGAAAGATGGAGGAGCATCAGGTCATTTTGTGCGAGAGGAACAGAATAAATGAGTGTTGGAGTGACTGAATCTGCTAAAAGAGGCACGGTACTATCTTGTTGTATTAGTGTGAAAAAAGGCACACGAAAAGTACCTGTTGATTCTATTGAAGTGTGCGTAGGAGAAGGTATCAAAGGTGATGCCCATGCTGGAAATTGGCATCGTCAGGTGAGCCTTCTTGGTAACGAGTCTGTTGATACTATGCGCGAGAAGGGCGCACAGTTACATCCAGGAGATTTTGCAGAAAATATACTGACCTCAGGTCTTGCACTGCGTGAGCTCCCTGTTGGTACGGTACTTGCAATAGGAGATACTCTTCTTGGGGTAACTCAGATTGGAAAAGTATGTCATCACGATTGTGAAATTCGCAAACTCATTGGTACCTGCGTAATGCCCACTGATGGTATTTTTACTGTGGTTTTACGTGGAGGTACTATCAAGCCTGGAGATACCATTTGTGTGGTAGATGCAAAGGAGCTCTTGCATGAAACAGATTAGAACAGAAGATGCAGTAGGACATGTACTGTGTCACGATATGACTCAGATTATTCCTGGCGAGAGCGCTGACGACAAGACGCGCTTTAAGGGCGTGCGTTTTAAGAAGGGTCACGTAGTAGAAGAGGCTGATATCCCTGTATTGCTCAGCATGGGCAAAGAGCATCTTTATGTGTGGGAGTTGGGAGACAACCAACTTCACGAAAACGATGCGGCATATCGCATGGCAGCACTTTGCCATGGCGAGAATTGCCTTGTATCTAAAGAGCCTCATGAGGGAAAGTTGACTATTACCGCAGCGGTTGATGGGGTCTTTGAGCTTGATGTCCAGCGTCTTAATGCAGTGAATGCAGTAGATGAGGTAATGATTGCTACTCGTCGCGGCAATATTGCAGTTAAGAAGGGAACCCCTCTTGCGGGAACTCGTGTTATTCCTTTGGTAGTGGATACGTCTGTTGTTGAGGCTGCCGAGGTTGCTGCTGATGTTGAGCATAAGGGAGCCCTTATGCGAGTAGCACCGTTTTGCGTTAAGACTGCGGCACTTATCGCAACAGGGTCTGAAGTGCAGAAAGGACTTATTGAGGATAAGTTCACACCAGTAGTTGAGAAAAAACTTGCAGCTTTTGGCATTGAAACAGTGCATTGTGCAAAGCCTGGCGATAATATGAATGCGCTTATTGCTGCTATTCATGAAGCACAACATTTGGGCGTAGACATGATTGTCTGTACAGGTGGAATGAGTGTAGACCCAGATGATAATACCCCAGGTGCTATCAAGCGCTCCGGTGCTCATATTGTTACCTATGGTGCTCCGGTTTTACCTGGTGCAATGATGTGTCTGGGATATTTGGACGCAGCCAATAGTTCTACTTCTCAAATTCCTATCTTAGGACTTCCGGGATGTGTTATGTATAGTGCAACAACAGTATTCGACTTAGTGCTTCCTCGTATTGCTGCTGGGATTGAGCTGACAAAGCATGATTTTGTAGCCCTTGGCGAGGGTGGTCTCATAGTAAAGGAATAAATATGTTAGAGAGTTCTTGCGATGCCACGTCCTTCTCGGCGCGTGTCATTACTGTAAGTGATCGCTCTTCGCGTGGGGAGCGACCAGATGCAAGCGGTCCTGCACTTGTTGCTTTTTTAGGCGAGAAAGGCTTTATAGTTGACGCTCATGTAGAGGTTGTACCTGATGAGCGTCAACAAATTGCCCGTGCGCTACATAAGGCAATTTCAGATGACATTGCGCTTGTGGTGACCACAGGTGGGACGGGTTTCTCGCCACGAGATATTACTCCTGAGGTTACATCCGAAGTATGCGAGCGTATGGTGCCGGGTATTCCTGAGGCTATGCGTGCGACATCACTACTTATTACACCTAAGGCATGTCTCTCAAGAGAAGCAGCAGGCATTGCCCAGCGTACTTTAATTGTAAATTTGCCAGGAAGTCCTAAAGCTGCAGTTGAAAATATTGCAGCTGTTTTGGACGTTTTACCTCATGGGCTTGGAATTTTAAGAGGAACCATACTTGACGGTTAACAAACTCCCCAACAAACTGGTTTTGTTGGGGAGTTTGAATAAGTACTCTTATGTAAAGTTTTCAATAAGTTAGGCGCTTGCTCCAGAGATTGCATCAACGCTTGAGTTTGATCCATCTACATTATCACTTGGTGCTCCTGTAGGAGGCATGGGCATTCCAGCACCGCCGACAAGACGCTGGCCAGTAGTTTGGAGATACCAATCCAACCATGGCTTAAAGTTGAAGACAATCTCGTTGATGCCTGCATAAGATCCATCAGGGTAGTACATAGCCTGGTAGTTATGAGTGTTGATGATGTCAGCCGGTGTACCTGGGACAATAGTGCGAACATATTCTTTGTCGCCGTTGCGAAGCACGCCAATGACAAATTCAACGTTTTTCATACGACCTTCAGGAAGAGAGCTGTGAACTGTGGAAAGACGGTTACCTGACTGCTCAGGTACGCGTTTTGCTAGCATGGTATCTGGATTGTCGTGAACGTTGTTGTAGTAAAGGAATTGGTTATTGTCGTCTGCGTAGGTCAGCTCAAATGGCATTGCTTTCAAGAACATATCAATTTGGTTGACTGTCAAAATGCCGTGGTCAAGTTTTACGTATGTGTCGCCTGAAACTGCACCCACAAGCTCAGCGGCCTTCTCGACCCAATCAGGATCGTCGGGGTCAATACCTTGGATAGTGGTGGAAATTGAGCTGGTCACGTCCAGATCCTCTGGTGCAATTGGTTTTGGTTTCTTCAATTTGGAGACCACCTCTACGTATTTGACAAAGTTATCCAAGCAAAAGCCCAGGAAGTTAACGGTGCGTTCATCGATAATGTTGCCATCTTCATCAAAGGCCTGTTTAGCCTTTCCAAGAAGGAACTCGTTACCAGGTAAGACGTATGCGTTTACGCCTGGAGCATCCAAAATCTTGCGCAAATGAACTTGTGCGCGAGAAGTTCCCTGGTCGTAGTAAGAAGCTCCAACAATCATGACAGGCTTGTCCTCAAATGGATGTACATCGTAAGAAAGCCATTCAATAATGCTTTTCAGTGCAGGTGAAATGGTATGGTTGTGCTCCGGCGTAGAAATAATGACACCGTCAGCTCTGATAATCTTGTTGTACAGTAGACGGAGCTGGAAGTTTTCATCCCACTTAAGGTCCTGGTTAAACAGGGGAATGTTATCAATCTCAAGAATTTCAAGCTCAAACTGCTTGGCAAAGTGTTTTTTAATGAAGTGTAGAAGTTTTCGGTTATAGGAAATCTCCGCATTTGAACCGACGATTCCAACAAATTTCATAGTGGTAGTTCCTTCCAGGCCTACAGGTTTTCCCAGTCAAAGTTTTCAGCCTCTTTGCGGAGAAGTTCGCGCGATGCGGCCATTTTTTCGTTGAGTTTTACAAACAGACGGAAGTCGTCAAAGAGCAGGTTAAGCTTTTTGATGGTAGCCTTGTCCTTCAAGTTGCCCTTTTCGTCAAATGCTTGTTGAGCGCGGCCAAGAAGAAATTCAGAACCTGGCATGATTGCTGCTTTGAGCTCTGGAGCGTCCAGGATTTGGCGGAGCTGCAGCTGTGCGCGAGAAGATCCGAGTGTGCCTAGAGACGCGCCAACAATCATGACCGGCTTGTTAACCATAGGGAAAATGCCGTAGGATAGCCACGCAAGCGCGTTTTGCAGTACGGCTGGAATGGAGTGGTCGTACTCTGGGGTTGCGATGATGACGCCGTCAGCAGTTTCAATTTTCTTTGCAAGCTCAGAGACAACCTTGGGAACCTTCATCTTTGCGGGCTTGTTGAACAGGGGAATGTTGTCGATTTCCACCAGCTCGATGGTGGCCTTGTCGGCAAAATGCTTTTGCATAAATTGTAAGAGCCTTCGGTTATTTGACTCTTTTGAATTGGTGCCAATAAGGCCAACAAAGTTAAGCATCAAAATTCCTTTCTGAGTTACGCAAGGAGCTCAGGTGAGATCCCCGACGAATAATATACGCGATTATCATTAGTTACGATAAGTGTATCGATGTCCTTTTTTTGTTCTACGCGGGCAAGAAGTTGATTGGGTTTCTCGCCATAAAGGCGCGTCGTCCAAATTTCTCCGTCAAGCGAGTTGTCCGAGATAATCGTGATGCTTGCAAGTTGCGTGTCAACTGGATAACCGGTATCTCGGTCAAGAATGTGGTGGTAAGACTGTCCGTTTACCTGCAGTTTCCTTTCGTAGGTACCGGAGGTTACTACGGACTGGTTGCGAATAGGCAGCACAGCAAGGTTAGTGCCTCTTGGTTGTTGCGGATCCTGAATGCCAATCTGCCACGGTCTGCCCGCAAGTAAATTGGTACCAATTGACTTAATGTTACCGCCAAGGTTAATAAGCGCGGAAGTAACGTACTGACTTTTCAGATAATCTGCAATTTTGTCGGCGATGTAACCTTTTGCCAGACATCCCAAGTCCAGTTTCATATTCTCTTCGGCAAGAAATACGGTGCAGTTTAAAGGATCTAATTCAATGAGTTGTGGGTCAGTTAACGCTAACGCATACGCAATCTCGGTTTTATTTGGAATGCGAGCGTCAGTAAAGCCGATTCGCCAGGTTTGAACCAAAGGGCCAATGGCGATATTTAAATGACTTGCAGGTAGGAGACTTTGTTCTTTGCCGATTTGAATAAGCTCAAACAACTCGGGGTGAACTGGAATAGGATGTTTGCCCGCTGCATGGTTGACCTGCATGAGCTCGGAATTGGTATCGTTTGCGCTAAATCGCTGGTTATAGATATTGAGGAGTTCAAAGACGCCATTAAGCAACTGCTCTGCGGAGCATTCCATCTGCGTATCATTTTGAGGTGGTAATAAAGAGATGGTGATAGTTGCACCCATCAGGTGAATTGATCTGGAAACGTAGACTAGTTCTGACACGACTCTTCCATAATGTCTAACATCAGTTTGTTAAATTTTACCTGCAGATTGCTTGGTAAGTAACACAATTTTACGTTTGTTTATTGCATTTGTTTGTTGTATTGACAACATTTTTGGTGAGAAAATCTATGACTTTTTAGGTACAAGCGCCATTGTAAAGACAGCTGTATATCCATTGATGCAGAATTTTTATTTTGGTGTCCGTAAAATAATTGTCCAGTAACACGATATAATTTTTATAAAGTTCCTAGTTATTTGCTGTATTGCAAAAGTGGAGGTAAAAGGTATATGAAAAGCATCTTTGAGGATCGACAGGTGTCAATTAAGTGTGACAATAAGTATTCTTATACTGTCACAAAAGACGGCTTGGCTTATGTTCCAGGTAATGGTAAGCCAGAGGTTAGAATCTTGTTTTCTGAGGTCGGTTCAACCTTTTTGCTGAACTATTGCAGTTCTAACGGTCCTTACGAGATTACCTTTAAGAGTAATGATGGTCATGACATCGCTAGCATCGATACAGATCTTAAGCTCCGCGAATTTGGACATAATATCCTGGATACCAAGACTATTATCCTCGCTTTCGCGGCTCATAAGCTTACTAATGAGTTTCCTAATAATCTTGAAGCATTGAACACCACACTTGGATTTAGCCTTAAAGAGAAAAAGATTACTATCTCAAATGGCGTGATTTCCGGCGCAAAACATCAGGTCAAGCTTTCCGACATTCGTCGAGTTCAGTGTGTTGCTGGTGGCGCACTCAATAACCTCTTTGTCTTCACTAAAGAGAAGGGTGGCTTCTTTGATAGGGCAGACATTGTTGTTCCCGTCAACGAGCTTACAGTTCCTATTCTTGAAGCTACGATGAGAAGAAATACTGGTCACGGTATTGATTTTAGTAGGGGCAATGGATTTGATCAGCCAAACAGTAACTATATTATTATTCGTTATTTGGACTCTAGCTTCTTTGAGACTGCTCCTGGCGTTTTCAAGGAGGACTGGCAGAAGGATGCCTATGAGTTCGTTAAGTCCTTTGGTTATGATCTGCAAAACATGCTAGGGGAGTAACCTCTGGCGAGAAAAACGTCTTGTTCAAGAAAAACAGCCGTCTTCAAATAAGAAGGCGGCTGTTTCATTTAGGTGCAAATAATCGCTCTGGCAGTGTTGTTTTACTTATTCTTACGACGCTTAGTAATGCCAAGTGAAGTGATTACAGCAGTCATACCAGCGAGAAGTGCAGCAAGAGGTGTTGCAGCAGAAGCGTCTCCTGTGTATGGAGTCTTCTTTTTCTTAGATGGCTTCTTCTTAGTTGGAGTGGAAGGAGAAGGGGTCTCTGGGGTCTTATCCTCTGCAACAGTAATAGTTAGCTGGATGGTGTCGTTATCAGTTGCAACAGCGTCCTTACCATCTGGCCATTGAACGCCATTCCAAGTGAACGAGAAGGCTTTACGGTTGCCAGCTGCGGAATCAGCAATAGCGCTAAAGGAGCCTGTAACTGTACCAACAGCGGTGAGCTGAGTACCGGCGGCAACATTGGAGTCAATGGTGACGCCAGGAATAGTGAGCTTCATCCAACCACCGTTTGCACTGGCTTCATCGACAATACGTTCAAGGTCAGAGTACGTCCTAATGGAAGATGGATCGCTAAGCTCAAACGTGACGGTAACGGTGCGGCCGTTAACCTGGACGTCGCTGACTTTAAAGCCACTACCAAAGTTAGAAGCCTGGACAGTGTTGGCATCAAGGTTGCTCGGGAGTGTCATTCCCTCAGGAACGGTCAGAGTTGCTGTGAACTTGAACTTTAGGTTACTCAGTGTAATGGTGTCGTGGTTGGTATTAGGGTAGGCACGCTCGATGTTGTTCATCTGCTCTTGGATAGAGGAAGCAAGAATTGAACCAGTGAGATTAAAGGTAGAGCCCGCCTTCATGGTGATGACCTGATCATGCTCGGTATTCTCGTCTGCGAGCATATCTGCAGGAATGTTCATATCAATAGGGTTGTTAACAATCAGAGTCTGCTGAATGCCGGTACCACGAGGGTCTCTGCTTGCAGCAATCTGAACACCGTTCCAAGAAAGGTTGTACTTCTTGGTAACGTTAGTGACGGTATTCTTTGCATAAGACTCAAAAGTACCAGTAAGAGTACCTGTAGCAGTAAGCTCCTGACCATTGGTAACCTGAGTTGAGTCAAGGGTGAGGCCGTTAACAGTTACGGTAAGGGGTCTTGCAATCTCTGCAGTGGCTGCGTCGTCTTTTCCGACTGTTTCAACAGCATCTTTGAGCTGCTTATAGTTGCTGTAAGTATTCTTAAGTTTCAGGGTAACGGTGACTTCTTGGCCATTAACGGAGACGTTTGAAACATCAAAGAGGTCACCAAGACCAGAAGTGGTTACTGTTGGGTTAGCTGGGATAACAACGCCAGCAGGAAGAGTAAGTTTTGCGGTAAAGGTAGAAGTTGTGCCTGAAAGCGTAATCTTGGTCAGATCGTCGAGGCCGCCAGCGATGTTATTCTCAAAGTTGGTCATCTGGTTAATAACGGAAGTAGCATCAATGGTGCCTGTGAGACTGAAGCTTTTATCGTTAGAAACTTCCTTAATCTGAGTGGTGTTGTTCTGGGAATCACTCCACATATCAGCAGGAAGATCGCTGGTAAGCTCAACTTTCTGAATAGAAGGATCATCTTTCCACTTGAGGTAGTAGGTGACGTCGTTGGTAAGCGTTGCGCCACCGTTAATGGCTGCAGGGGAGTTGCCTGCAGCGTCAGTGAACCAGTAGTGATAGTTATGACCAATAACAACGCCAAAGAAGGTTTCTGGCTTATCTGCGCTGTCCAGAATGTGGTTCTCAAGAGTTGCAATATTTGTGTATGCAGTATTGGTGTTAGAGCTGGTTGGACTTGCAATTCCAGCAGTTGTAGCGTTTAGAGTATTGCCACTGAGGTTCTGAAGCAGTGCGTTGATGTTAGTCTGTTCAGCAACGGTTGGATGAGTTTTGATAGTAGCAACCTCTCCACCGTTTGCATCGGTAGTGATGTCAAAGACGTTTGGATTCTGCTTAAACACGCTATTTGCAGAGAAGGTTCCACCATTTGCCGAGAAGGACACGGTAAGGTGCTGCTCCTCCCAGTCTGCGTACAAATCAACGGTATCAGTACCTGCAGGAACAGCAAGGCTGGAATTAGCCGCTACCTCATTACCTGCTCCGTTTGCCTGAGTGGTCCAGCGCTTAAAGGTCTTACCAGCGATATTGAAGTTATTATCGAGGTTGTTGACTTCAGCGCCAGAGCGAACCGTTACGGTACGGCTAGCGTTAGTAGCAACGCGGTCAATGACAGAGACGCCATTGCCATTATGGTACCTAACGTAAAGCGATGAGGTGTTAGCTCTCCAGTGTGGATAGACAACCATATTAGAGTTGACTGGCGTGTCTGCAGTAAATCGCTGCTCAGTACCGGAGCCATCAATG
>CALIAZ010000018.1 GCA_938045565.1 uncultured Atopobium sp. | reverse complement strand
AAACGCTCTCTTTTTTGTAGCTCTTACTGCCGTGGTTATTGCCGCTCTTGTAGGCTTTGTAGTTCGCGAGAAGAACCTCCCGTTGCCACTTATTGCGCTTTTGGGAGGCGTTGCAGGTGGCGGAATTGGTAACGCTATTGACCGTGTTTTGTATGGTCAGGTTACTGATTTCTTTGCTACAACGTTTGTTAATTTTGCTGTCTTTAATGTGGCGGATATTTTTGTAACGTGCGGCATCCTCATTGCTTTTGTGTACTGGATAATCTGGGACAAAAAGCAGCAGGGTAGTGGCAATGAATGAGCGTATTGTTGACATACTAGTTGGACCAGAAGGAGACGGCGTCAGATTAGATGCGTTTCTTTCTGCCCAAGATACGCTTCCTTCAAGAAGTGCCTGCGCAAAGCTGGTAGAAGAGGGAAGAGTAACTATCAACGCTACGCTTGCTACCTCTAAGTCAGAAAAACTTATGTTGGGCGATAGGCTTTTGGTATCGCTTCCAGACGCAGAGCCTCAAACAGGGCTTTTGCGTCCAAATCCAGATATTCCGCTTGATATTCGCTTTGAGGATCAGTGCCTCATAGTGCTTTCAAAGCAGATTGGCCTGGTTTGTCATCCATCTCCTGGCCATGTTGATGATACCCTGGCAAACGCTCTGGTAGCTCACTGTGGCTACGAGCACCTAGGAATGCTTCAGGGAGAAGAACGTCCTGGTATTGTGCATCGTCTTGATATGGATACGTCTGGTCTTATGCTGGCAGCAAAGTCAGACGAGGCGCAAAAAGCTCTTCAGGACCTCATTAGGCTGCGCGTGCTTGACCGCCGCTACATTGTGCTGGTACAAGGCTATGTTGCTCACGATTCTGGCACTATTGAAACGGGTATTGCACGCTCAACACGAGACCGCCTCAAAATGACCGTATCAGATGCTCCTGGCGCACGAGAAGCCATTACCACCTTTAGAACGCTTGAGCGCTTTGAAGCAGGAAGAAAAGGCGAGGGTTACTCGCTTCTTGAATGCCACCTCTATACGGGTCGCACGCACCAGATTAGAGTTCACATGCGCCATATTGGTCATCCAGTTGTTGGTGATCAACTCTACGGTAAAAAAGACATGAGCCTTAACCTTGGCCTTAACAGGCAGTTTTTACACTCCTGGCACGTTCAGTTTGAGCACCCCTTTACGGGCGAGAATATCGTGGTAGCAGATACACTGCCAGAAGACCTGCAAGAAGCCCTTATTTCTCAAAGTGATATGTCTATGGGAAGGACTTCTGTAGGAGATGAGATTTGTCCACAGTTGTACTATGACTAAAAAGTTTCGCTTCTCATTTCACGTGGTGTAAGAGAAAAGTAGTCCTTAAATTTCCTATAAAACTCTGTTGTTCCTCCATAGCCAATCATTGAAGAAATAGTAGAGACAGGTAATTTGGTATGAATTAACAGCGTTTTTGCTCGTTCCATTCTTTGTTCTAAAACAAGTTCAGAAAAAGTTTTGCCACATTTTTGTCTGAGAAGTTCAGAAAGATAAGTTGGTGTATATGAGTATTTTTCTGAAAGCTTAGCAAGTGTAATACTTTCTGAATGAGCAGTAATTTCATTAAGGATAAGAGCGATCGTCTCATTAGTGTTCCCTGGAGTGAACGTATAGTGAGCATCAGGAGAGAGGCAGGTAATAAGAGTTACAAGTAAGGAGGTAACAATAGCTTCCCAATTTGGTTTTCTTTCGGAATAGGTAATGATAATTTGAGTATAAAGTGTATAAATTTGTTCAATATCAGCTGGATGAACATGTTGTGGCAGTGTATTTTTATTTGATATAAGGTTTGTAGTAAAAGTAAAGAAATCTTCTGATGAAGGCATTAGAAAGAAAAGAAAACTTCCAAAATAGTTTTTACGAGCAAGTATTGAGAGACTCACAATGTCGTCTCCATAAGGTTTTGTAGAAAATTGGCCTAAATTTGCTAAATCAAAAGCAGAAGTGAGTGTAAAAAATCCTCTGATATGAGGGTTAACAGACTCTTCTGTTTCGTAGTGTGCACTCAAAATGACATTTGAAGCGCCACCTTGAGCAAGAGAATTCCCATTGGCAAGTATATTTTGAAGTGCTTGAGTTAGTCGCTTTTCGCTCATAATCAGCCTTTCAACGATATCTTCCTGCGTCAAATTATAGGGTGATAACGCAATTTTATACGAGAAACCCGCATTTAAGCTTAAAGAGTCCATTAAGTGCTTATTTTACAAGTGCAGGTAATTAATGTTTTGGAAGGGATGATGAGTATGAATAATCGTCTCTCTCACTTATTTGTTATACGAAAACATATGCTTCTATCTGCCCTTGGTTTGGCAATTGGATATATTACTATTGCAATGCTGGGTATTTATACAGGCGATTTAATTGATAGTATGCTTAATGTGCAAGCTGCTGACGGTATTTGGCAAAAGCTAGGGCTGTTGTTGCTACTTTCGCTTGTAACGCTTTGCTTAAGCTTTTTTCTCACTGTTTGGATTCCACAAAAGCTCAATTTAGAAGCTGCGATTGCTAGTTCTGAGGTAGCGATATCGGAATTCTTAAAGATGTCGCTTCGTGTTTTTTCAAAAAAGAAAACCGGACACTATCTTAATGTAGTCACTATGGCGGCCTTTGTCTTCAGTGGTGTTCAAATTGCAGTAAGTGTTGAATTTTTAGGTGGTCTTTTAGCAGTTATTGTTTTAGCAATTGTGGCGTTTACGGTAAATCCATGGATTGGTTTGCTTGTCTTGCTTTATATCCCTTTTTACTTGGTGATTATTGATTATCCAAGCAAGAAAACAAATGAGATTTTGACCGAGTCAATGAAAAAACGAGAAGGCTGGCTGGATATCGGTAGGCGCATAATTGAGGAAAAGTTCTCGATTAATGTGCTACGAGCAGAGAGCTATTTTGAAAATGCTTATGAGGCAGCTAATGATGAGTATTTTCTCTATGTAAAAAGAAGTTGTTTTTTTAGTGCTTTATCAAAGAACCTTCCATCAGCGCTTTCAAATTTCACGCAAGTCGTAGCTATAATTACAGGTGTTATGCTGCTTTCTATAGGTCAGATGAGTGTTGGAGAGATTTTAGCCGCCTATCTGATTTTGTCAGTATTGAGCGAACCGCTTGATACGGTTTGTTCTGTTAAAAGCTCATATCTTGCCGCAAAAGCGGATATTGATGTTTATCTTGAGCACGAGAAAGAATCCCAAGAGCCTTCAGGTTATGAGAAGCTTTGGAATTCTTCACTTAAACCAGCTGTAAAGATAGGAGAGGGGACTCTTTTAGCTACTCTTGAAGGACCAGAACTTTTCCATACACAAGCTCTCAGCATTCCACAAGGATCTCTCGTGGTGGTAAAGGGTTCCAATGGCTCAGGAAAGTCTTCTTTCGTGGATCTTTTGGCAGGCTGCTCTGATCCATCACTGTTCAGTGGTTATATAGAGCTTTCGGATGATCTTAAAGACTGTTCTCGTTTTGCTCGTCCGGTACCTCTTGTAGAAGGAAGCCTTGCTGACAATATGTTTGGAGAAAAGATTGATCGAACGGTCTACAACTTGCTCGATTTCTCTTCTCTTGAGACTCATGCTTTTGAGGGAAAAGAGGAGTCCGTTTCTTTGGGTGAGCGACAAAAAATTGGCCTTTTGAGAGCTCTATCCAGAAAACAAGGGGCACTTGTTTTGGATGAACCTCTACAGAATTTAGATGCGTCAACATCACAGAGGCTTTGTAGATATCTCACCAACCTCAAAGGTAGACGGACTATCGTGGTGATTATGCACTCTGATGAACTAGATCAAGAAGCAGACGTTCTTCTCGATATCCAAGACGGCCAATTGCATGTGCGTTGATGGGGGAGAGGAGGCAATAATGAATACACGAACCAAATATAAGTTTCAAGCACCTTCATCTTTTGTCATTACAAAGAAAAATGTCTTTTTAATAGTAGGATCAGTATTATCAACTGCTCTTTCTGTAGCTACGAGCTTGGCCTTAGGCTCAATAGTAAGCGCCGTTTCTCAAGGCTCTTGGATGACTAGTAAAACGATTACTTTTGTGGGGGTACTGTTTCTTTCTCTCGTATCAGCAGTCCTTGTTCTTACATTTAAAGGATGGTTTCCTGTGCGTGCGGCGATTATCCAAAGAATGAGTTGTACTACGCAGGTTATACAAAGGGTTATTGCGATGCCGGCCCGTGTCTATAAAAAACATGAAAAAGGCTACTACATGAACCTTTTAAGCAGTTCTGCGACTATGTATGGATCTGTATATAGTGCTGTGAATATTACCATTTTGAGTTCTGTCGGATGTATCGTAGTGATTTTATTAGCGCTTCTTATTACCAATTATGTATATTTCATCGTAGTGCTTACCTATATTCCTATCTTATTTCTTGTGACAAGGGTTCCAGCCAAGCGTATTGCTGATTTACAGCGAAATATTATTCCAGCTCAAGATAGATATTTGAACGAATCAAAACGCATCGTAGAAAATAAAAGAGCTATCAATATTGCTCGAGCTGACGTCTTATATAAAGAGAGATATCATGACATCGGTTCAAGGTACTTAGATTCCATAAAAAGATATCGGTTTAATGAGGGATTGAATGAGAAGATTCCAAGCAGCATGTGCTCTCTACTGCAGATTATTATGCTTGCCCTAACCATTGAAATGTATCAGATTCATGCTGCGTCTGTAGGAGATATTTTTATCTCATATCAACTTTGCGCATTGATTCAGAATCCTCTAGCGGAACTTTTTCAGTCAATCATGTTTGTAAAGGCAAATAAAGTTCATCTTGAGCGACTACAAAATACTTTCAAAGAATCCCAAGAGCCTTCAGGTTATGAGAAGCTTTGGAATTCTTCACTTAAACCAGCTGTAAAGATAGGAGAGGGGACTCTTTTAGCTACTCTTGAAGGACCAGAACTTTTCCATACACAAGCTCTCAGCATTCCACAAGGATCTCTCGTGGTGGTAAAGGGTTCCAATGGCTCAGGAAAGTCTTCTTTCGTGGATCTTTTGGCAGGCTGCTCTGATCCATCACTGTTCAGTGGTTATATAGAGCTTTCGGATGATCTTAAAGACTGTTCTCGTTTTGCTCGTCCGGTACCTCTTGTAGAAGGAAGCCTTGCTGACAATATGTTTGGAGAAAAGATTGATCGAACGGTCTACAACTTGCTCGATTTCTCTTCTCTTGAGACTCATGCTTTTGAGGGAAAAGAGGAGTCCGTTTCTTTGGGTGAGCGACAAAAAATTGGCCTTTTGAGAGCTCTATCCAGAAAACAAGGGGCACTTGTTTTGGATGAACCTCTACAGAATTTAGATGCGTCAACATCACAGAGGCTTTGTAGATATCTCACCAACCTCAAAGGTAGACGGACTATCGTGGTGATTATGCACTCTGATGAACTAGATCAAGAAGCAGACGTTCTTCTCGATATCCAAGACGGCCAATTGCATGTGCGTTGATGGGGGAGAAAAAATGGATTCAAAGGCATGGACGCTTTGACCCTTCCATTGCGCTAAAATTGTAAGGTAATTGTTTATTGAGAGATTTTGGCTGATAAAACATATTTGCCTTGAGTTTGGAGCGTAGGGTTATATGCCATTGCAATTTAACAGACTCGGTATCACACCAATTGTTGTTTTTAACTTTATTATCTGGCTTTTCTTTACGCTCGCATACTTTTATCAGATTGTGTACATTCTTCGCGTCTTAGTTAAGGGTGAGGTAAAGCTTCCAGAGGCAAAAAAGCAGCACCGCTATGCCTTCTTTATTGCGGCTCACAATGAAGAGCCAGTTATTGGCAACCTTGTCAGGTCCATTCTTTCTCAGGATTATCCTCGAGAGCTGATGGATGTCTTTGTTGTTGCAGACGCCTGTACTGATAAAACAGCTGAAGAAGCAAGAAAAGCCGGAGCAATTACTTGGGAGCGTAATGACCTTGCTCGTAAAGGCAAGAGCTGGGTTATGGATTACGGATTTGACCGCATCCTTAATGAGTACGGCGACAAATACGAGGCATTCATTATTATGGACGCCGATAACCTGGTTTCTCCAAGCTACTTAAAGATTATGAATCAGGCTTTTGATGCAGGATATCTTGTGTGCACTAGCTATAGAAACTCAAAGAATTTTGATTCTAGTTGGGTAAGCTCTGCTTATGCCACATGGTTTATGCGTGAGGCAAAGTTTTTGAATAATGCCCGTATGATGATGGGCACCAGCTGTGCTGTTTCTGGTTCCGGCTGGATGGTTTCTTCTCGCATTATTAAAGGTATGCATGGATGGGATTTCCATACGCTTACCGAGGATATTCAGTTTTCTACCTTTTGCAGTGCACACAATATTCAAATTGGTTATGCACCAGCGGAGTTCTTTGATGAGCAGCCTTTGACTTTCAAGGCATCGTGGACACAACGTATGCGCTGGACTAAGGGATTCTACCAGGTGTTTTTCTCGTATGGCTTTGACCTACTTAAAGGTATTTTTAAGGGTCAGTTTGCTTCGTACGATATGTTGATGACTATTGCTCCAGGTATGATTTTGACGCTACTTTCAGCTTTTATTAATGGAACCTACCTTTTGGTTGGTTACTTGAGTCATGGCTTTGTTGCAACTGATGCCGAGATTGCCATGAGTGTGGGTTCTTTGGTTATGACGGTTTTCTCGATGTACGTTGTTTTCTTTATTCTGGCGCTCATCACTACTATTTCAGAGTACAAGCATTTCCATGTAAAAAAGAAGTGGCGTATTTTTACCAATCTCTTTACGTTTCCTATTTTTATGATGACGTATATCCCTATTACCGTTGCAGCTTTGTTCAAAAAAGTTGAGTGGGTTCCTACTAAACATGACATTGCTGTTAACTTTGAGGATGTTATTGCTTCAAGTGGGAGTTCAAATTAAATAATTAGCTCCACTGGTGGTACAATGCCAAAACACGTTGAGCATGACCGGTAGGTCAGGAGGGAGCCAAAAACAATGGCAAAGTTCTTCGAAGGCGAATCACACACATTTTCTGAGTATCTTTTGGTTCCTGGCTATTCATCAGCTGAGAACATCCCTGCAAATGTTTCTTTGAAGACTCCTCTTGTAAAGTTTAAGCGTGGCGAGAAAAGCGCAATTGAGCTCAACGTTCCTATGGTATCTGCAGTAATGCAGTCAGTTTCTGGTCCTCGTCTGGCAATTGCCTTGGCCCAGCAGGGCGGCATTGCCTTTATTTATGGTTCTCAGTCCGCTGAGGATGAGGCTCAGATGGTTCGAGAGGTTAAGAGCTACAAGGCAGGCTTTGTTGTTTCTGACTCCACCCTCACGCCAGAAATGACCCTTGGTGAGGTGCTTGACCTTAAAGAGAAGACTGGCCACTCCACCATGCCTGTCACCGATGACGGCACTTCTCGCGGTAAGCTCGTAGGTATTGTTACCTCACGTGATTATCGCCCTTCTCGCGATGATCGCTCTAAGCTTGTTTCTGAGTTTATGACCCCAGCTGATAAGCTTATTACTGCACCAGAGGATACGTCTCTCAAAGAGGCAAATGACATTATCTGGGACAACAAGCTTAACGCCCTTCCTATTGTTGATAAGAATGGTCATCTGGTTAGCCTTGTATTCCGTAAGGATTATGATTCCCACAAGTCTGCTCCAGACGAGCTTCTTGATGATTCTAAGCGTTATATGGTTGGCGCTGGTATCAATACTCGTGACTATGAGACTCGTGTTCCTTTGCTTGTTGAAGCAGGCGCTGATGTTTTGTGCATTGACTCTTCTGAGGGTTATTCCGAGTGGCAGAAGCGCACGCTTGAATGGGTTCGTGCAACTTATGGTGATTCCGTCAAGATTGGTGCAGGTAACGTTGTAGATGCTGAGGGATTCCGTTTCTTGGCCGAGGCTGGCGCTGATTTTATCAAGATTGGTATTGGCGGCGGTTCTATTTGTATTACTCGTGAGCAAAAGGGTATTGGCCGTGGTCAAGCAACTTCTGTAATTGATGTTGCTCGTGCTCGTGATGAGTACTTTGAGGAGACCGGCGTCTATATTCCAATCTGCTCTGACGGTGGAATTGTATACGATTATCACATGACTCTTGCTCTTGCTATGGGCTCCGACTTTATGATGCTTGGCCGTTATTTTGCTCGCTTTGACGAGAGTCCTTCTGACCGCGTTATTGTTAACGGCTCTTACATGAAGGAGTACTGGGGCGAGGGTTCTGCACGTGCTCGTAACTGGCAGCGCTACGACCTTGGCGGCAATAAGCGCGGTCTTTCCTTTGTTGAGGGTGTTGATTCCTACGTTCCATATGCAGGCCCTCTGAAGGATGGCGTTGAGGCATCACTTCTGAAAGTCAAATCCACCATGTGCAACTGCGGTGCTCTTGATATCCCTGAGCTTCGCGATAAGGCAAAGATTACACTTGTCTCTTCAACTTCAATTGTTGAGGGTGGCGCACACGATGTCTTGCTGAAAGATTCAAACCAGCAGGTCAGCTACAATTTCCGTTCATAACTCACAGGATTTATGGACTACTAGCGTCACCAAGTATTTTGCTTGGTGACGCATCGCTATAAGAAAGGGGAACTCGTGGAAAACGAGGAAGTACAGAACGTATCCGATACAGGTGATTTTCCTGCCTATGACGCTGAAGCCATTGAAACCAAGTGGCAGCGTGTCTGGGAAGAGCAGAATCTTTACAAGACAGAAGAAGACAGCTCAAGGCCTAAAAAATACGTTCTAGAGATGTTCCCTTATCCTTCGGGCGATCTTCACATGGGTCATGCTCGTAACTACACCATTGGCGATGCTATGGCTCGTCAGGCCCGTATGCGTGGTTTTGATGTCTTGCATCCAATGGGTTTTGATGCTTTTGGTCTTCCTGCAGAAAACGCTGCTATTAAGCACAATACTCAGCCTTCTGTGTGGACTCATAAGAATATTGACCAGGCTGTAAAAACTATGTTCCGCATGGGCTTTGCCTACGACAAAGACCGCATGTTTAACACCTGCGACCCTGAGTACTACAAGTGGGGTCAGTGGATTTTCCTTAAGATGCTTGAGAAGGGCCTGGTATATCGTGCAACAAGCCCTGTTAACTGGTGCCCTAACGATAAGACTGTTCTTGCAAACGAGCAGGTAGTTAACGGCAAATGCTGGCGTTGTGGTGCAGTTCCAGAAAAGCGTGAGCTCTCCCAGTGGTACCTGCGCATCACTGATTACGCTCAGGAGCTCCTCGATGATCTTGATCAGCTTGAGGGTTGGCCAGAGCGTGTTCGCGCCATGCAGGCAAACTGGATTGGTCGCTCTGAGGGCGCAGAGATTGACTTTACCTTGGCAGATACTGATGGTGTCACACCAACTGATACCAAGATGACTGTCTTTACCACTCGTGCAGATACCATTTACGGCTGCACCTTCATGCTACTTCCACCAGAGTCTAAACTTGCGGCTGAGCTGGTAGGGGATTCAGAGTACAAGGCTGCTTTTGACGCTCTTCATGAGGAAGCTGTAAAGGTTTCTTCCATTGATCGCCAGGGTACCGATCGCGAGAAACACGGTGTATTCACCGGCCGTTACGCTATTAATCCTGTTACCGGACAGACCGTACCAATTTGGGTTGCTGACTACGTCCTTCTCGACTATGGTACTGGCGCTGTTATGGGCGTTCCATCAGGCGATAAACGCGACTTTGACTTTGCTAAGAAGTATGACCTGCCTATTGTTCCTATCATCTGTGAAGAGGGAACTGATATCTATGAGGAGCTCAAGGGAGTTACTGATTACAAGGTAACCTCTGTTGATTGGGATGGACCAATGGATACCGTGGGTATTCTCGTCCAATCTGGTCCTTTTACCGGTCTCCGTGGCGGTAAACATTCCGAGGCAGAAGAGGCTGTTGTTGCTTATCTGACTGAGCACAACGTTGGTCGCAGAACTGTCCAGTTCCGTCTTCGTGACTGGCTCATTTCCAGGCAGCGCTATTGGGGCAATCCAATTCCTATGATTCACTGCGATTGCTGCGGTGACGTTCCTGTTCCTTATGATCAGCTTCCTGTCATGCTTCCAGATAATCTTGATCTGGCAGCAGGAGACACTCTTGCTGAGTGCAAGGAGTTTGTAGAGACTACCTGCCCTAAGTGTGGAAAGCCTGCAAAGCGCATCACTGACACTATGGATACCTTTACCTGTTCCAGCTGGTACTATCTGCGTTACTGCGATCCACATAACACTGAGCTTCCTTTCTCCAAAGAGTCTGTGGACCGTTGGATGCCGGTAGATAATTATATTGGTGGCATCGAGCACGCAATTCTGCACCTTTTGTATTCTCGCTTCTTTACTAAGGTCCTCCGTGACCTGGGCATGATTGACATCGACGAGCCATTTAAGAACCTGATGACTCAGGGTATGGTCAAGGATGAGCATGGCGACACCATGTCAAAGTCAAAGGGCAACGTGGTACCTCCAAGCTCAGTCATTGAGCCTTATGGTGCAGATACTATGCGCCTTGCTATTCTCTTTGTTGCTCCACCAGAGAAGGATTTTGACTGGGACGAGAAGGTCGTTGCAGGTGCAAACCGCTTTATCAAGCGCGCATGGCGTGTGGTATGGGAGCTTTCTCGCACCGCTGATGCTTCTGCCGTACTCGACCACACCACCTTGGACCCTAAGTCACTTGAGCTCAACCGTGTTCTTAATGCCATGGGAATCCGCTGCACCACTGAGTTTGATAAGGGTCAGTTCAACACTGCAATTTCTGCAGTCATGGAACTGGTTAATGCAGCAAGTGCCTATATTAACGAGGTTCCTGCAGAGTCCAGAGATGCAGCACTTTGCTACAAGGTTGCTAATGACGTTGTAGCTATGCTGGCGCCAATCATTCCTCACTGGGCAGAGGAACTCAGCCACGAGGCTCTGGGTAAAGACACTCCTGTCTATCATCAGCCTTGGCCAGAGTTTGATTCTGAGCAGGCAAAGAGCAATACCGTAGAGATTGCTGTTCAGCTCAAAGGTAAGGTCCGCGCTCGCATTGAGGTTTCTGCCGATGCTTCTGAGGAAGAACTCACTGCGGCCGCAACTGAGGCTATTGCCGATCAGCTTGAGGGCAAAGAGATTAGAAAAGTTATTGTTGTTAAGGGACGACTTGTGAATATCGTTGCCTAACAGCAAAAACACTTGACGAGAAGCCCTTTATCTCGTAAGATATTTCTAAACGTAGTTGTTATTAGTTGGAAGTGGGGTTGAGTTTTGACCCCGCTTCCTTTCTGTATGTAGATGAGGAGGTCAAATGCAAAACGAAGATGCAACAAAGAAAATCTTGTCCGCACTAGAGCAGGCTGCACTCAATCACCACATTGATATTGTTGATGTTGAGATTGTTGGTTCTTTTAAGAATCCTGTGGTCAGAGTAAGAATTGACCATGATGATGAGAAGGCAGAGACCATTTCTCTTGATGAGGTTGCTCAGGAAACATCGTGGATCTCAGATACCATCGATGAGCTTGATCCTTTCCCAGCATCATTTACCTTGGAGGTTTCTTCTCCAGGAATGGCACGTCCACTTCGTCGTGCAAAAGACTTTGAGCGCTTTGCGGGAGAAGAGATTCAGCTTCAGACTACTGCCACAGAGGGACGCCGTAAATTTACTGGCAAACTCTTGGGCATTGAGGGTACAACTATCTCAATCCAGATAGAAGATGAGGTCTGTACTGTTGATTTGTCTGAGTTAAAGAAGTGCGTTATTAAACCAGTTTTTGATTTCTCGGCCTCAGCCAAGAAGTAAATAGAGAGGATTATTCATGGCATCTGAAATGATGGAAGCTTTGATGTTGCTTTGCCAGGAGAAGCACATCGATGAGTTGTATCTGCTGGACCGTTTGGAGCAGTCTTTGGCAAAAAGCTATGCTGACGTCCTTCATCTTGATTTTGGCGCTCGTGTCACCATTGATAGGGCAACTGGCCGTGTCTACGTCTATGAGCTTGTTCCTAAGGGTGAGCCAGACGAGGAGACTGGTGAGTACACAGAGTTTGATGAGGTAGACGTAACTCCTCCAGACACAAGCCGTATTGCCGCTCAGCACGCTAAGGCAGAGATTAAGACGCTTGTACGCAACGCTGCTCGTGCACAGATTTATGATGAGTTCCGCGGTCGTATTGGTGACATCATCACTGGTACTGTTCTTCAGTCCACTCCTGATTTCACCATCATTAAGATTCGTGAGGGTGTTGAGGCAGAGCTTCCACACTTTGACCAGCGTCGTTTCCCTGATGAGCGCGATGAGCGTCCAGCAGGCGAGCGCTACCTTCACAACCAGCGCATTAAGGCAATTATCGTAGACGTTCGCGATCCTAATGCAACTCAGCCAGCAGTTCGCGGTGAGCGCCAGCGTCCACCAATTGTTGTTTCTCGTACTCATCCAGATCTTATCCGTCGTCTCTTTGAGCTTGAGGTTCCAGAGGTTTATGACGGTGTCGTAAGCATTCGCTCCATTGCTCGTGAGGCTGGCGTCCGTTCTAAGATTGCTGTTTCTTCCGTTGACGAGCGCCTTGATCCAGTTGGTGCTTGCGTTGGTCCTAAGGGCAGCCGTGTTCGCACCGTAGTCTCTGAGCTTCGTGGAGAGCGCGTTGACGTTGTGCCTTGGTTTGACGATGCTGCTCGTTGCGTTGCATCTGCGCTTTCACCTGCACGTGTTTCTCGCGTTATTGTTGATGGCGCTACGGGACATGCAACTGTTATTGTTCCTGATGACCAGCTGTCTTTGGCTATTGGTAAAGAGGGCCAGAACGCTCGTCTTGCTGCTCGTCTGACTGGTCTTCACATTGACATCAAGAATGAGTCCCTTGCTGCAAGCATTTTGAACAACCTTCCTGAGGTTGTTGAAGAGACTGTTGACGATGAAGAGATTGCTCATCGTTGCAAGTATGTGAGCCCAAATGGAACTCCTTGCCGCAATATGGCAAGACCTGGCTCTGATTTCTGCGGCATTCATGATGACATGGAGAATGCAGAGATTTCTTCCGATCCAGACTCACTGATCTAGGCAACTACCTGTAACTATCCCGTCAACCGGAAGGTTTTCATATATGGCAAAAATGCGTGTACATGATCTTGCCAAAGAATATGGTATGCAGAGCAAGGAATTGCTCGAGCACCTTGCGGACATGAAGATTCCTGCAAAGTCTGCTTCTTCTACGCTTGAAGATGCATATATTTCTATTGTTCGTAAGAAACTCCAGCCTATTATGGAGGCTCGTGCCGCTGAAATCGCAGCTCAGAAGGCTGCTGAGGAAGAGGCTGCTGCCAAAGAGGCAAAGGCTGCTGCAGAGGCAGCAGAGGCTGAGCGTCTTGCTGCAGAGGCAAGGCGTGAGGCTGAGCGTGCTGAGGAAGAGAAGAAGCGCGCAAAAGAAGAGGCTGCTCGTAAGAAAGAAGAGGAGCGCCGCCGCGCTGAAGAAGAGAAGAAGCGTCTTGAGGCCGAAGAGGCTGAGCGTAATCGTGTAAAGGACACTGCTCCTAAGGCTGCTCCTTCCTTCAATAACCTGCTTGATCAGATTGCTCAGCAGGAAGAGGTTTTGAAACAGCAGGCTGCAGAGTCTGCTGCTCAGAAGAAGGCCGAGAAAGGACCAAGAAATCACGCTCGCGCTAATGCAAGTGAAGCAAGTGGTGCTCCTTCTCGTCACAACTTCAAGAATGAGCGCGATGACGCCTCCATGTCTGATGAGCGTCCAAATGGTAAGCGCAAGAAGAACCGTCGTGGCGGAGATGATGGAGAAGACCGTTATAGCCGTATGGCGCGTGAGGCTGAGGCTTACAACAGAAGTCGCGTTTTGAATGAGGCTCGCGTTGCTATTGAAGAGGCAAGCCGTGAGTCCACTGGTCGCCGTAAAAAGCGTAAAGAGCGTCGTCAGAAGCAGGCTGCAGAGGCTGCTATGGAGCAGCGCATTGAGGAAGCACTTGCAAATGACCAGGATATTTCCCAGCTTGATACTGTAAAGGTTCCTCAGGGCTCTACTGTCTCTGAACTTGCTGAGCTTCTTGGCGTTCCTGCAAATGACATCATTAAGCGTCTGTTCCTGCTTGGCAACCCTCTGACGCTTACCGAGACCATGTCCGATGAGCTTATTGAGATTGTTGCTGATGACCTTGGTCGCCAGATTAAGATCATGTCCAAGGAAGAGGAGAATTCCTTCACCTTCTACGATGATCCTAAGGACTTGAAGCCACGTCCTCCAGTAGTTACCGTCATGGGTCACGTTGACCACGGTAAGACATCGCTTCTGGACGCAATCCGTCACACTGGCGTTGCAGCTGGCGAGGCCGGCGGTATTACACAGGCAATCGGTGCTTCTCAGGTCACCATTAACGGCCGTGAGATTACCTTCATCGATACCCCAGGTCACGAGACCTTTACCGCTATGCGTGCTCGTGGTGCAAAGGTTACCGATATTGTCATTCTGATTGTTGCTGCAGACGACGGCGTTATGCCTCAGACCATTGAGTCCATTAACCATGCAAAGGCTGCTGGCGTTCCAATTGTTGTTGCTGTCAACAAGATTGATAAGCCAGGCGCAGATTCTACCCGCGTTCGTCAGGAGCTCACCGAGTATGGTGTTATTCCTGAGGAGTGGGGCGGACAGAACATGTTTGTTGACATCTCCGCTAAGCAGAATTTGGGCATCGACGATCTTCTCGAGACCATTCTTTTGCAGGCAGATGTCCTTGAGCTGAAGGCAAACCCAGACACCTTTGCTTCTGGTAACGTTCTTGAGGCTAAGCTTGACCGCGGTCGCGGTTCTGTTGCTACTGTTTTGGTTACACGCGGTACGCTCCACATCGGCGATGCTCTTGTTGCTGGTATGGCCTTTGGTCGCGTCCGTGCAATGCTTGATCCTAAGGGCAACGCAGTTACTACTGCAGGTCCTTCTGACGCAGTTGAGATTCTTGGTCTGCAGACCGTTCCTGGCGCAGGTGATGAGTTCCGTGTCTTCCAGGAGGAGCGCGACGCTCGAGAGCTTGCTGACCAGCGCGCTCTTAAGGCTCGTATTGAAGAGCAGAACCGTGTTAAGCACGTTACCCTTGAGAACCTCTTTGATACCATGGCTGACCGTGACGTCAAGGAACTCAACCTCATCATCAAGGCTGATGTTCAGGGCTCCATCGAGGCTCTCCAGGACTCCCTGGATAAGATGGACCAGTCCGAAGTTCGTATCAGCACCATTCACTCTGCTGTTGGTGGAATCACCGAGACCGACGTTGTTCTTGCTGATGCATCCAATGCAATCATCATTGGCTTTGGTGTCCGTCCAGATGCAAAAGCCAAGCTTGCTGCAGAGCGCGTAGGCGTTGAGATTAGAACCTATAGCGTAATCTACAAGGCAATCGAAGAGATTGATGCTGCTCGTATTGGTATGCTTAAGCCAACTGAGCAGGAAGTTCAGACTGGCGTTGCTGAGGTTCGCGATACCTTTAAGGTTCCTAAGGTTGGTATTGCTGCAGGCTGCATGATTTCTGAGGGCGAGATTTCTCGCGACGATAACATCCGACTTATTCGTGACGGTTTTGTTGTCTACGACGGAAAGATTGCATCGCTCAGGCGCTTCAAAGACGACGTTAAGAGCGTTAAATCCGGCTATGAATGCGGTATTGGCCTTGAGAACTTCCAGGACATCAAGCCTGGCGACCAGCTCGAGGGCTATCGCATTGAGCAGGTGGCTCGTACCGAGTAAGAAGGGACAGCATGAAACAGAATCAGTTTTCTCGTCGTACAAATGAGATTGCTCGAGAAAAGCTCAGCTGGATCCTTTTGTTTGAAATTTCTGACCCTGATCTCCAGCTTGTGACTATCACAAGCTGTGAGGTCTCGGTTGATAAGTCCTTTATGCGCGCGTATGTAAGCTGTGAGCCTGATCGTTACGAGAAGGTCCTCGCAGCTCTCAAGCGTGCAAAGGGCAGGATTCGCTCGCTTTTGGGTCATGCGTTGAACTGGCGCGTAACTCCTGAGCTTGATTTTAAGATTGATACCACTACCGATGAGGCTGAGCGTATTGCTCAGGCGCTTGAGGTAGTTCCACCAACTCTTGGTGTCGAGAAAGACGAGTTTGGATACCCTCTAGCTTCTCATGAAGAGAATTCTGACGAGGAGGCGTAAGTAAGTGACGTCACTGAATACAAAAGTCAGTCGTCCAGAATTTGACGAGGTTATTGCTCTTATTGAGCAGGCCTCGTCAATCGTCGTTTGCGCACATACTTCTCCTGACGGAGATGCTATTGGCTCTGGATTAGCACTTTCTTCCATTATTCAGAGAAGATGGCCTAGCAAAACTGTCACTAATCTTTTGGCAGATGCTGATGGGGAAGTACCACGTATTTACAAGTTTCTTGATGGTACTGACAGCTTTGTGCCTGCAAATAAGTACGAGGGTACTCCAGACCTTTTTATCTGCGTAGACCTTTCTACTGCAGGACGTTTGGCTGATGCAGAAGCGCTGATGGAGCGCTCCAAGACGGTAGCAGTGCTTGACCATCACCCATACAACAACGTGTATTGGAATGCAGGGCTCGTGCGTCCTGATGCGGCGGCAACCGGTGTCATTATCACCGAGTTTGCCTGTCATTTGGGAACAGAGCTTGTTCCATCAGAGGCGCAATGCCTTATGTGTGCTCTGGTAACTGATACTGGTCGTTTCCAGTACCAAAACGCTGACGGCGAGGCTTTTGAGGTTGCAAGTTTGCTGGTAGAAGCAGGTGCTTCTCCATCTCAGATTGCACTTCATGTCTATCAGAGTGATCGCTTGGCCTACCTTCACCTTGCCGCAAAGGTTATGGGTCGTATTCGCACCTTTGGTGAGGGCCGTGTTGCCTACAGCTATGTCACTACCGCAGATCTTTCTGCATCAGGTGTTCCTCTTGCCGAAATGGATGGCCTGGTAGATGTTGTGCGCTGTGTTGAGGGAACAGAAATTGCCCTTTTCCTCAAAGAGGTAGATGGTGGAAAGGTTCGTGGCAACTTGCGCTCCAAGTCTCAGCTTGATATCTCTGGTGTTGCACGTCAAATGGGCGGTGGTGGTCACACTGCTGCTGCAGGCTTTACTGCTGAAGGCACCATTGACGACGTATTTACTCAGATAGTCCCTCTGCTCATTGATCTTCTCGCGCTTGACAAGGAGTCATAGGTGAAGCGAGGAGCAAGTGGAATTAACGCACTTATTGCAGTTGACAAGCCTCTTGGTTTAACCAGCCATGACGTGGTTTCTCGTGTTCGCCGTGCATTTGGCGAGAAACGCGTGGGACATGCAGGCACCTTGGATCCTAATGCAAGCGGCGTGCTGGTAGTGGGCATTGGCCTTGCAACAAAACTGTTGGGACTTCTGACGCTTGACCGCAAGGGATATGTAGCCGACATTTCGTTTGGAGTACGCACCTCAACGGATGATGCAGACGGTGAGGTGGTGGCCACGGCACCTGTACCTGCCGAGTTGCGTGAGGAAGAGTTTGCCCGTGTGGCCTGCGCAAAGTTGGTGGGTACTGTAGACCAGCTTCCACCTGCAGTTTCTGCAATCTCTGTTGATGGCAAGCGTGCCTATCAGCTTGTTCGTGAAGGTAAGACGCCAGAGCTTGCAGCTCGCAGAGTCTCTATTTACGACGCTACTCTTTTGGCAGTGCGCAAACCTTCTACTACGGATGAATCACTGGTATGGACGGTTGCGTTTGATGTTTCAAAAGGCACCTACATTAGAAGTATTGCTCGAGACCTTGGTCAGTCTCTTGGAACAGAGGCTCACATTAGTGGACTAAGAAGGACGTTCTCTGGCCCCATTACGCTTGGTAGCTGCGCTTCATTAGAAGAGCTTGAACAAAGCCCAGCTCAAGTGCTTGAAGCCAAACGCCTTAATCCAACTGAGGTTCTTGGTTATCCTGTGCACGGGTTGACTGGAGCAGAATACAAATGTGTTGAGGTTGGAAAGCGTTTTGGTATTCCAGAAGATCTTTCTGAGGTTACTAATAACTCGCTGGTCAGCCTTGTGTGGGATGATGCTCTTGTGGGAATTTGGACAAGGCAAGGTTCCTGTCTAGTCTGCCAGACTAACTTCTCTCAAGGTATTTTGTGTAAGTAAGGACGTACGTGAACAAGGTAGAACGTATAAGAGAATCTGTTTTGTATGGAAGTCATCTGCCAGCTCCGCTTGAGCTTGGTGACGCTGACTTCTATACACTGCGTTCTGACTGCTATAAACAACCTTGCGTGTGCGTACTTGGTGTCTTTGACGGTCTTCATGAGGGCCACCAGGGGCTTCTCGCCAGCGCTAAAAAGGACGCTGAAGCTCGTAATGTGCCACTTGTTGCTGTGACGTTTCTGCCCGATCCTGTTGAGGTGCTGTTCGATGGGTCTCCTCGACGTTTGCTCTCGGGAGAAGATAGGCTTCGTGCGCTTGCCGCGTGGGGTGTGGACGGCATTCTGGTGCATCACTTTACCCGCGAGTTTGCAGCGTTGAGCGCCACACAATACGTCGAGGGCAAGCTGCTTCCAAGTGTCTCAGCTGTGTCCGTTCATGTGGGTTCTGACTTTGGTTTGGGCGCACAAGGCGCTGAAGGAAGCGCATTGCTCATCTCGCTTGGACACAAACATGGTTTTGAAGTTCATGCTCATGAGCTCTTTTGTTCGGGTGGACAGAAAATCTCTGCTACTCGTATTAGGGGCTTGCTTGAGCAGGGCAAAGTTGAGGAGGCAGCAAGCCTGTTGGGCCGCTGGCACTTTTTAAGCGGTGTGGTCAAACACGGTCGTGGCCAGGGCACCGGCTTTGGTTTTCCTACGGCAAACGTTGCGCTTGACCTGCGAGATTGCATTCCTCAAGACGGCGTGTATGCGTGCTATGTGGTCCATGGCGCAACAACTTGGCCTGCTGCGGTTAATGTGGGAAAAGCTCCTTCATTTGAGTCTCAAACAGGACCTTTGCTTGAGGCTAATCTTCTAGGTTTTAGCGGTAACTTATATGACTCAGAGGTTCAGACGGTATTTGTAAAGAGACTGAGGGAATCTAAAAAATTTGATTCGCCGGAAGACCTCAAGCAAGCCGTTCGTGGAAATATAGATTGGGTAGCCCAGAATCTGGGTACGACTTCATATAACTTAGAAAGCGGGGAGGTGGAAGATGATAACTGATGAAGATAAAGAGCGTGTAAGACAGGCAACGGATTTTGTCACGCTTGTTTCAGAGACAGTTGAGCTTAAACTCCGAGGTCAGGACTATTGGGGATGCTGTCCCTTCCACCAAGAAAAAAGTCCTTCATTTAAGATAAACCCCTCCACGGGTCTCTGGCACTGCTTTGGCGCTTGCTCTGAGGGCGGAGATGTCTTCAGTTATGTCATGAAGCGAGAAAACCTGGATTTTCCTGACGCCATTAGATACCTTGCTGATAAAGCAGGCATTACGCTTTCAGAAGAGGCTCATGTTTCTAAAGGCCCTCGTAAGAATCGTTTGATTGAGTGCCTTACAGAAGCCGAGAATTACTTCCACTCCATGCTTATGCGTGGAAGGGGAGAAGGTCCTGAGGCAGCTCGTAGCTATCTCTCTGGTCGTGGATTTGGAGCAGCTGTCTGCAAGCACTGGAAGCTGGGATATGCGCCTGGTAGAGGCACACTTGTGGCACACTTGCGCAAATGCGGATATACCACGCAAGAGATGATTGCTGCCAACCTTGCCGTTGAGCGCAATGGTCGAATTAGCGATTGGTTCTATGATCGTGTGATGTTCCCAATTCATGACGAACAAGGAAGAACCATTGCTTTTGGTGGTCGAATTACTAAAAAGGTAGAAAACGCTCCTAAGTATCTAAATACCAGGGACACTTCCGTCTTTAATAAAGGTAAACACCTCTTTGCCTACGACGTGGCAAAAGAGACTATTGCAGCTCAGTCTGAGGCCATAATTTGTGAGGGCTACACAGATGTTATTGCCATGCACGAGGCTGGCTTTACTAATACTGTGGCAGCTCTTGGTACCGCATTTACGTCTGAGCACGTCAAGCTTATTGATCGCCAGCGTGCGCGCAAAATTATTTGCATGTTTGACGGCGACGCTGCAGGTCAACACGCTGCCGCACGTGCTATTAAATTTATCGATAAAACAACCGCTGCTTTTCTCTGTGTTGTTTTGCCAAATAATCAGGACCCCATGGAGTTTCTCGCCGAATCGGGTGCAGAAAAGCTACGTCCTATCTTAGATGCAGCTCGTCCGCTTATGGACTTTGTCTTTGATGCCACAACAACTCAGTTTGACTTATCTGTACCCGGTGGTCGAGTCAAAGCGCTTGAGGCTTTAGCATCCTTATTGGCCCCGCTCAAGACATCGGTACTTCTGAGCGAGTATGCACTTCGTGTGTCAGACCTGCTTCACATTGATGTCGAGGAAGTAAAGCGCGCAATTAAAGCCGCACCTATTCAAGACGACGCTGCAGATTCACGCACTTCAAAGATGGCGCGCAAACAGCCTTATAAGAATGCCCACACCTCTTCGCATAACTCCTCATTCAACTCTGCCCCTAAAGCTCCAGCTTATGCCGAGGGTCCCTCATACGATGATGTCCCACCGTACGACGAGGTTCCGTCATATGACGATCCATCGTCGTATGGTGTTCCTGCTGATGCTTATGTACCACACGGTTCGCTGGGACTTTCCGCTGAAGACCGCAGACAGGTCAACTCAGAACTTGAGCTCTTAAGCGCCATGGCAACAAATCTGTCCTTGGTACGAGAGTATCAAGACCGTATTGCAGACTTTGTCTGGGCCGACGCTCGCCATCAAACCATGGCGTGGGCCATGCTTGCAACTCCAGAGGGTGCTACGCCAGCGCAAGTTGTTGCTGCAGCTGCGGCTGTTGAGCCAAACGCAGCGGCCATTCTTTCTTCTGGTCGCGTGATATCTGAGGGCAACTCCGATACACGTCGTTCGCTTGAGTTTATTGTGGATACTGTTGACTACTACTCGGTACAGCGTAAATTGCGAGAAATTCGTTCTAATTTACGCTCCAGTTCTTATGCGGGGGAGTCTTCTGACGGAGCTCTAGCAGAAGAGCAACTTGCTGCTGCACAGGAGCTTCAGACACGAGCGCTTGAGTTAGGCAAGAGGCTTACTTCGGGACAGTAGAAAATACTCATTTTATGGGGATGCTACTCATCTGATTTTTTTATAAATTAAAATGAGTAGTTTGATTAGGTAGAGAAACTTTTGGGTATAAAGATTTGCGCTAATCTATCGAAAGGATATTTGTGGCTGCAAAAAAGGCAAATGAAGAGGTCAAACTCTCAGATGAGCTTACTAAAATTGTTGATGATCTGGTAAGTTCTTCAAAGTCTAACGGTAGTATCAGCGAAGACGATATTCAGGTTGCCATTCGTGAGGTTGACGTTAACGATGATGAGCTTTCTGACCTGTATGATTCGCTGCGCGTTAAAGGTGTTGAGATTACTGCCACATCAGAAGCAACCGTTTCTTTTGCCATTGAAGATGACGCCGCAGAGGACGATTTTTCATCCGATGATGACTTGGATGACTCATCTGATTTTGAAGATGAAGATGATGAAGATTTTGATGCCGTAAATGAGGCACGTGAGGTCAAAGAGGCTCTCCGCTCTGTTTCTAAGGCAAAAGTCTCCAAGCCAAAACGTTCTTCTCGCGCTCGTGCTCGCCGCTCAGACACCACTACGGTTATGCTTACCGGCGATCCTGTCCGCATGTATCTTAAAGAGATTGGTAAGGTTGACCTGCTTACTGCATCAGAAGAGGTTCACCTTGCTATGAAGATTGAGGCAGGCACTGCAGCTTCTCAGAAGCTGGAGGACTTTGAAGATGGCCTCATCGAGCTTAACCGTGCAGAGCAGCGCCGCCTCATGCGTATTGAGTCTGTAGGACTTGACGCCAAGCAGCAGCTTATTTCTGCAAACCTTCGTCTTGTTGTCTCAATTGCTAAGCGCTATGTTGGCCGCGGCATGCTGTTCCTTGATCTTATCCAGGAAGGTAACCTGGGCCTTATTCGTGCTGTCGAGAAGTTCGATTACACTAAGGGCTTTAAGTTCTCAACGTATGCTACCTGGTGGATTCGTCAGGCAATTACCCGCGCTATTGCAGACCAGGCACGCACCATTCGTATTCCTGTTCACATGGTTGAGACTATCAACAAGCTCATCCGTGTTCAGCGTCAGCTTCTGCAAGATCTTGGTAGAGATCCTTCTCCAGAAGAGATTGGCGCAGAAATGGGTATGTCTCCTGATCGCGTTCGCGAGATTCAGAAGATTAGCCAGGAGCCTGTCTCTCTTGAGACACCTATTGGTGAAGAAGAAGATTCGCAGCTTGGAGACTTTATTGAGGACTCTACCGCTGTTGCTCCACCAGATGCAGCTTCTGATTCAATGCTTCGTGAGCAGTTGGAGCAGGTTCTTGACGGCCTTGCTGATCGTGAGCGTAAGGTTATTAAGTTCCGCTTTGGTCTTGAGGATGGCCACCCTCGCACGCTTGAAGAGGTAGGCAAGGAGTTTGGCGTTACGCGTGAGCGTATTCGCCAGATTGAGTCCAAGACCTTGGCAAAGCTTCGTCATCCTTCTAGGTCCGGCCGTCTTAAGGACTATATGGAGGAGTAGCTTCTAGGTTTAGGTATGCAAGAGATTGTGCAAGAGGAATTTGCCTAAATTTTTTCTAAAAAATGCTTGCATGGTTTGGAATGTCTCTCTATACTTAAACACCGCTGAGAAGCACACATATTCCCCGATGGCGCAGCGGTAGCGCAGCTGACTGTTAATCAGCGTGTCGCAGGTTCAAATCCTGCTCGGGGAGCCAGAATTTTCAAGACCAGGCATTGCCTGGTCTTTTTTGTTTAGAGAACTGGCCTGCTTTTCTCGTATTATCAGCAGATTTATATTCACAGATTTGAAGATGCTGAATTTCTCGACAATTTGGTCTTTTGACCGCTTTTTCTTTATTTATCCTCAAAAATTTCAAAATTGATACCGTAAAAGGTACAAAACATAACGCTTACGGTATTTCTACAACCGTTGAGCGACATCTCACAGAGAGCTGTGATGAGATTTGTTAACGTACTCATTAAGGTCAGTGTTATGCAAAAGGCATAACAAATGAGAAAGGTCACTACTATGGATGTGTCTCGTCGCAGTTTTCTAAAGTTCTGTGGTCTAGGCGTTCTTAGCGTTGGTGGATCTAGCGTTCTTGCAGCTTGCGCTCCTAGCGAGAAAAAAGAGGAAGGCGCTAAAGATGCAAAGGTAGAGAACAAGGATAAGCCTGTTGTCTTCTTCAACCGTCAGCCTTCTAACAGCTCAACCGGTGAGCTTGATA
>CALIAZ010000017.1 GCA_938045565.1 uncultured Atopobium sp. | reverse complement strand
GTCCTTAGAGGCCTAGCTCTTTATTAAATTCGTCCAAGTTTTGGGACGCAGTTCATTTTCTTAACCGCTTCTGCTGCGATTTCTTGCTTGCTCTGTATGGGGCCTGACGATTTTGCAGCGGGATGAGGCAGGGTGGCTTGCTCCTGTGAGAGCCGACGCGTAACTTTATCTCCAACGTCCAGCGTCTCGCCTGTCAGCAAATCGTGATCAAGCGAGTCCATTGCTTTTTTGCACGTCGGTGTTGTTCTGTGTATCGGCATCGTCTTCACGGAAGTTCAACTCATGTCTCCTTTGTCCGCCACCGGACCGTCTTTCATACATACTATTTTCACACACATAGCGCTATAGAAATATTACAACACCTACAAAGATGGCAAGTTCATACTGTATTTTTTCATACTGTGTATTGCATAGTATGCCTGAGTAATATATACTATGTATCACATAGTATATTGAAGGAGACGTATTGTGGATGCACAGCTGAAGCGTGGATTTCTTGATATCTGCGTCCTCGCAGCCATAGCCCGCAAAGATTCCTACGGGTATCAAATCATCCGGGATGCCCCTGCATCGCTTGAGCTCTCCGAGTCAACGCTCTATCCCATTTTGAAACGTCTTGCTAAGCAACATTTCCTTTCCGAATACACACGTGAGCACAACGGTCGTCTCCGCAAATATTATTTGATTACTGACGCGGGACACTTAGAGCTCTCACGATTTATCGCTGATGAGGCCTCCATTACAGACATTCTCTCCTACATTAAAGAAGGAGCATCGTCATGAAAAAGGATGAGTTTCTTGCCGAACTTCGCGCAAACCTTAAGAAAAAGCATGTTCCCAAAAACAGCATTGATGATGCTCTTGCCTATTACGACGAGGCAATACACGACCGTATGGAAGACGGTATGTCCGAGGAAAAAGCCGTAGCAGCCATGGGAAGCATTGATGATGCGGTTCAATCAGCACTGGAGAGTATGCCTGCGTTTCTACGCGCAACTCAGCGTATCCGCTCTGATTCGGTACTTATGTCCATAACTATCGTACTTCTCGTCATAGGCGCTATTGTCTGGATACCCCTTACGTTTGCCCTCGCACTTACGGCATTGAGCATTTATTTTGTAATTTGGGCACTTGTTATTTCATTATGCTTTGCAGTTGCCTGTGGTCTTTTCTGCGGAGTAATGAGCATCCCGGCACTTGTAGTGGGATTTCTGCACGACATGTTCCTTTCCGGCGCGCTTTCTGCCGGTGTGTTTCTACTCATAGGAGGTGTTTCCATACTAGTAATACCGATAGTAGCTCGCATAATGCATTCTCTCGTGCAAGGCGCACGAGACTATGCAAAGTGGATTGCTCATTTCTTTGCACAAGTTCCTGCCGAGAAGACCACAGCCTCCACGGAGCGAACAAATACAACGTCATGGTCAGAAGGACATTCGAAAAGACTGCTCTCGCTGTTCGGTGGTATTTTTATCGCAATTGGCCTTGTATTGATTCTTGTTGCGTATGTGGGGTCAGGATGCAACCTTGCAGGTTTACCTGAGCTTCCTGCACTACAAATTTCTTCTTGCTCGCTTTATATGAGTCCGCATACTATTGCGTTTATGTAACTCAATTGACGCAACCCACACAGATACCCGCAGGTATCCGGATCCTACGTTACGTATCCGAAACTGATGGAGAATCCTCCAACGGCCCTTCTCTTACAAGATATCCGCTGTCATCAAACACGCAAGCTTGACTGGCAATTGGCATTATTTTTCCATACGGAATTTATGTATTAAAATTCGTCCCTACATAACAACCACCAAGGGTAAGTTCTGTATAGTCGATGTCTTTCAGGTATGGCTTTCCCGCATCTCCTTCCTGACGGGCAGTATTGATGGCCTCCTTCTTTTTTCGGCGAGTTCAGTTACATTTCCGGAATGATCGTAAACAACATATAGAACTGTTGCGGGATCACTTAATTTTCGGTTTCTGAATCCAGTGCCGGACCTATCGATTTTATGAGATATCCATTCTCATCGAACTCATAATAGTAGTCATCAACTATTGCTAGCCCATGTGAAAAAAGGTAGCCGTTGATTTGTCGGTACGCTTTGTGTCCATCAACCGTTACCCAACCGAAGGGAAGTTTCCATTCAAAAGGTCCAAGTTCTACAGAGCCGTCTCTTACTTCCTTGTAGTCGTCAAGAGAAATTTCCTCCAAATCCACGAGTTTGAAGGACTCGTAATTGCCGGCAAGAGCGGAGAACCTTAAAGTTCCGAGCTCTTGCATGACATATCCCACAGGTTTATCTCTATATCGAATCTCCCAAATAAGGTTGTTCCGGGTTTCTGGTTTTACTCCTATATAGCAACTGCCAAGCGTGAGCTTCATATAGTCGATGTCTTTGAGGTAAGGCTTTCCGCCGTCTCCTTCTTGCCTGGCGGTATTGATAGCTTCTTGTGTGGCCCGCTCTACCGCTTTTTGCTGAAGTGAGTCAATTGCCCATGGGTAGGGCGTAGCAAATGCATTCCACAAGAGGAAAACAGTGGCCATAAGAAACAGAACTATAGAGATAATCTTTAGAGGCAGCCATTTATGTTTCTTGTTCATAGTCATCACGCAGCCTCAACTAGTGGCTTATATGCTTTAGGAACAATGTTTCCTGGTAGTGCTTTATGCGCTTCACCCCTTGCATTAAATTCGTAGGTAACACCACCAATGCGAGCTTTTTGCGAGTAAATCATAGAGCCGGTAGGACCTCCTGAAACAGGCTGATTATTGTCATAGCGTAGATAGTAGCTGCTGCCTCCGTAAGAGAGCCAGCCAGTACGCATTGAACCATCTTGGTTAAGGTAGAAGGTATGACCGGAACTATTGAGCCATCCTGTTTGCATTATTCCGCTTGAGCTTAAGTAATACCAAGAGCCTCCCCGCTCCAGCCAACCGGTAGCCATTGATCCATCGGAGTTAAAGAAATACCAGTCTCCTGAAATGCGATACCATCCTGTTATCATTCTTCCGTTACTGTCAAGGTAATAATAACTGCCGTCTTTTACAAGCCATCCCGTTCTCATTGATCCATTAGAGTTTAAGTAGTACCAATTTCCTCCATCGTTCAACCAACCTGTTTGCATAACTCCATTTGAATCAAGGTAATAGTAATAACCTTGATACTTAAACCATCCGGTGAGCATCTTTCCATCGCTATCTAAATAGTAATAACGACCACTCTCTAAGAGCCATTGAGAATAGAGAAGTCTACCGGAGTCATCAAGATAATACCAATACCCATCAACATAAACCCAGCCTGTTTGCATCTCCCCTGATCCAGAGAAGTAGTACCATGAGCCGTCTTGCTTTGCCCAGCCTTTTTGTACTGCACCTTCCGAATCAGTTAGATACCATTTTCCATTCTCTTTAAACCAGCCACGTTTAGGATGACCATCAAAATCAAGATAATAGTTATGAAGTTCATCAAGCCAACCAGTTTTATAAGTACCGTTCGCATTAAAGTAAACCCATTCATTACCATTGTTAGGCTTTTGCCATCCTGTTAACACAATTGTCTTATACCACACAAAAACTTTTCCATTCAGGGTATACTCAAAAGTGCCACTACTACCTTTAAACAAGGCTTGACGAGTCGCAGTAGCTGAATCTTGTACGTACAGAGTACTTACAAATACACTTGAAGTATATCCACAAGCTGCTAAAGCATGTCCTGATTGATCAAGATAGCTATTTGGTTTTAGATAAGTCTTTAAGCTTAAAATAAAGGGAGTGTCATGGTCGATCCAGTTCATGATTTCTGTGTCATTAAGAGGATATTCAAGCAAAGATGAAGCAACTTTTCGTTTAGATTCAGAATATTCAAATAACAAAAGCCCTTTAATATAATCCTCTGGTTCTCCTCCTGTAATTTTTCCTTTAACCTGCATAGAAATTGCATCTGGTGTCCAATTTGATAGACCGGTCATATAATTTCCAACTGCACAAACAGCTGCAGCCCAGCATGTTGGCGATTGATGTTGTGGAACAACTAAAACACCTAGTTGTTTTGTAACAAAATCCTCTCGAACTTCCTGAAGCTGATTGTTTTGAACAGGAGCTAAAAGCACTTGATCGGTATCGGACTCATCTATCTGTTTGATTAAGGCATCAATCTGTTGTTCTTTGTTATCTTTAAGTTCGTCTCTAGATGTCTTTGATACAAAAGTTGAATCTTCGTAATGCCATATAAAGGATGAAGAAACAACGTACACATTATTACCCTCGGCAACAATGGTTACATCGGAATAATCAATGTCTTCGCCGTAATATATTTCATTCTTAATTGATCCTAAAGAAACAGGACGGTTAACTCCGTTTTCATCATATCGTTCGGTATAAAGAGCGAAAACATGCCTACTGTTATAAAGCGGATATTGCATTATTCCTGAATCTTCAAGATGTTCATTCTGAAGGTAATATGTTTTAATACCTCTACCAACTTGAACGTTACTTGAATTAATGGTATTCGCGTCCTCATCGGGAAATAAAAATCTCTTTCCCTCTTCATCAATCATAGAAAAAGCCTGTGATAGATGCTCTATTGTTTCTCCATTTGCTTTGGGATGCAATTCGCTCGCGTAAATGTTACTTACATTTTGTGTGATAATCAAAGTTAAAAGAATTGAAGCAAATAACACCAAAAACTTGGCAAATTTCTTAAACATCCCAACCTCCCATAACCATAAAAATTACAAAAGGAAAGACATATCAATAATATCTCTTTTTTTGTAAAACTTCTTATCTTCTCCGTAAATGATCGAAATGTCCCTTTAAACGGTATTATTACTCAATTTTCACCTTCATCCGAACACATAATGGGAAATTCCAAGCTCAGCAGAAAATGTTCGACTAGCTCTGAGAATGAACTCTAAGAGGTAAATAGGCGCCTTTTAGAACTTGTAAGGAGTTAGAAAGATATACAAGAACAGACGCACAAAACAGAAGCACTATGTAAGATTGAGCCTTGTTGAGAGAAAAGAAAAGAAGCACTATGTAAGATTGAGCCTTGTTGAGAGAAAAGAAAAGAAGCACTATGTAAGATTGAGCCTTGTTGAGAGAAAAGAAATATAGGAAAGTTTGAACAAGAGGACTACCTGTTCGCTTCACTCTCTTGCAGATGCGCTTCAGCACTTCCGCTCTGGCATACATGATGAAGTAAAGAGAAACCACTCTTACGCTAAAGGCTCACGTAAAGGTCAGGTAGTAGAAGAACTCCCAGAGGATGTGTGGAAAGCTCAACAGATGGCCCTTTGCTTGTAATGGCTGTAGGTATTTTCACTACCTTGGCCAAAACACCTACAGCTTGAGTCAAAGCATCTATTGCAGACAAACATGCTCATATCCTCCTTATAGCAGCACGTGAGGACTTTGAATATATCTGGAGCTGTACGAAAGACGGTATATCAAGAGGACTTTCTCCTGAGCAGATAACTAGTGCGTACGCACTGAGTGTTGTACCCTCTATTCTCTATAGGTGAATAGAAACCTATAGAGAAGATGACATATGCAGCTTTCACTTAAGGCGTCAGGTTACCTATAAGCAACGCAGATACATATGTAGTCCAATAAGTACCTTACATGGACACAAGCGCGCTCTACATTGCATTTCTAGACCTTGATGAAGAGGTACAGAAAAGTGCCCGTGAGATGGATACTGTAGTAGATATGCGTGGTGATAAAAAGTGTCTTCTCACCCTTTATCTCAGACCTTGTAAGTTCCAGCTTGCTCTTGTACTCAATGACAAAACAGTTGAGGTTGTAGCGGATGCCCTTGATAATTGAACTGCCTCCCATTTCTTGGACATAAGAAATGGGAGGCTTTTTATGCGTATG
>CALIAZ010000016.1 GCA_938045565.1 uncultured Atopobium sp. | reverse complement strand
CTTCGGCAAAACCTACCAAAGCTGCGCTATTTTGTGCGCGAGGCCTAAAAGCCGACGCTAACACGCTGCAGAATCATAATCACCCGCATACGAACTGCCTCCCATTTCTTATGTCCAAGAAATGGGAGGCAGTTCAAAACGACGTAGGGGCCAAAAGAAATGCGATACTTACGCGGTGCTTGCACGTGTACTTACGTGGTGCTTACGCAGCGCGTACGTGCATTTACTTGCGGTTGCAAACCTCAGCAGCAACCTTTGCACCAAGAGCAACGTTGTTGAAAACCAGCTGGATGTTTGACTCAAGGGAGTTGTTACCGGTGATTTCAGCAACCTTTGCCAGCAAAAATGGTGTGGAATCCTTACCGTGGATGCCGTTAGCCTCTGCTTCTGCAAGGGCCTTCTCGATAGCTGCATCAATGGTGTCTTTATCCATTGCATACTGCTCAGGAATTGGATTGGTGACCAGAAGACCGCTGTTCATACCAATCTGCTGCTGGGTAGTAAAGATCTCTGCCAGCTCAGCAGGGGAGTCAACACGGTAGTCAACGCTAAAGCCGCTCTTGCGGGTGTAGAACGCAGGAAGCTCCTCGGTCTGGTAACCAAGTACAGGAACGCCCTTAGTCTCCAGGTACTCAAGGGTAAGACCAAGGTCAAGAATGGACTTTGCACCAGCGCAAATGACCATAACAGGAGTCTGTGCAAGCTCCTCGAGGTCAGCGGAGATGTCCATGGTGGTCTCAGCGCCACGGTGAACGCCGCCGATACCGCCTGTTGCAAAGACGTCGATGCCTGCCATGTGAGCAATCATCATAGTAGTAGTGACGGTAGTTGCACCGTCCTTCTTCCCAGCGATGATAACAGGGAGGTCACGGCGGCTTACCTTAGCAACCTCGCGGCCCTTCTTGCCCAGGTAGTCAATCTCGTCAGCGGAAAGACCAGCACGCATCTGACCGTTAATAATTGCGATAGTTGCAGGAATTGCACCGTTGTCGCGGATGATCTGCTCAACCTTCAGAGCGGTCTCAACGTTCTGTGGGTAAGGCATACCGTGAGAAATGATGGTGGACTCCAGAGCTACAACAGGCTTGTTCTGCTCAAGAGCCTCTTTGACCTCGTCAGATACAACGAGAAAATCCTTCAGGTTAGACATATATACTCCAATCGTAAACGACTAATGGAACCGAAAGCAGTGCCGTGCAGACGCGCTGTGCCGTGCAGACGTGCTGTGCCGTGCAGACGTGCTAAATACCTGCGCGCTTGATAACCTCTTCAACGTTGAGCTCACCGTTGATGGTGTCCTCACCCTCAATGGCCATGCTTGAAGCAGCCATGCCCACAAGGCCGGTCTGCTCAAGCGTCATACCCTGAGTATACGCCCAGGTAACTCCTGCCATCATGGCATCTCCTGCGCCTGTCATGTTGACCAGCTTTGCAGGAAGCAGTGGCAAGCGGACGGTCTTCTCGTGATCAGCACAAAGAACGCCCTTCTCGCCAAGGGAGATAAACACGCGCTTAAGTCCTGTTGCAAGCAGCTCGTGAGCTGCTGCTTCAAGGGAAGCATCGTCGGTGATCTTGATGCCCGAGAGCATCTCGGCCTCAAGGCGATTTGGCTTGAGCGTGTGAATCTTACCCAGCACCTTCTTAAGCTTCTGTGCCTTGATGGAAGAAACGGGATCGCAGAAGATTGGGCAGGTCACGTTCTTGGTAATGAACTCGATGGTCTGCTGAGGCAGGTTGGTATCAATCACGCAAGCTGCGGCGTGCTGGATAACATCCAGGCGCTCCTCGATGCGCTCGGGAGTGACATACTCGTAAATCTGCATGTCATTGATGGCTTCCTGCATCTCACCGTGTTCGTCCATAATGAAGAGGTAGGTAGAAGTGGAAGCGCCCGGCACGGTAATAGAAGCATCGATGTCAATGCCGCAGTCCAGGCAGCCCTCTTTGAGCTCGCGCGCACGATAGTCCTCGCCAAAAGCGGTGAGTAGACGAACGTCGCTGTCGAGAAGGGCCAGGTTGTGGGCAACATTTCTGCCAACGCCACCGAAAGACATGGTGACCTTGCCAGGGTTTGAATCTCCCGCCACAAGGGAAGTGTCTGGGCGGCCAGCAATATCCATGTTGGCAGCGCCAATCACAATAAAGTAGGGACGCTCGCTCAAAATGTAGCGGCGGCCCAAAATTGCGCCCTTTGCGGTAAGGTTGGAGATGTGAACCGAAACAGAAGAACGCGAGATACCTGCACGCTCTGCAATTTCCTTCTGAGTAATGGAAGGCTGCTCTTTAATCCAGTTGAAAATCATCTGTTCTCGATTGGTGAGCATCAGGCCTCCTAGCAGCAAAAATAGAATCCGACTAAACAGGTGCTTATATAAAATTTCTAAACAGGTGCTTATCTTATTTAAGCTAGTGCTTAAATCTTGCTTTGGACAACGATAAGACAGCAGCTAGAGTCTGTAAAGAATGAATTCATTAAATTTTTCCCTGGTGAGCTCAAAGATTTTCTCGTCATATTGGTTTTACCTGCTTGATTTTTCTAAGCATTTGCTGTGTACCGTTTACAGAATTTTAGTATCTGCAAACGGTTGTATCGTGAAAATCTCTCTAAATTGGGCGTCGGTGTTATGTAACTGTAATAATATATTTAATGAATAGTAATGACTCGTCCACATAAGTTAGTTTGCGTACGTATCGTGCGTAAATGCTTGTTTCGGGCGTTTTAGGAGGTAGTATGCCTAAACGTGTTTTTGTAGTTGTTCTTGATAGTTTTGGCATTGGCGAAGAGCCTGATGCAGCGGTATACGGAGACGAGGGTAGCAATACCCTTTGTGCCTGTGCAACAAGTGGCGTTCTTAATATCCCAAATATGACAAAGCTAGGCCTTCTTAATATTGATGGCGCGCTTGATACTGTGTATGACGTTGATCTGAAGCCAATTGAGTCTCCTGTGGGTGCATACGCTCGTATGCAGGAGAAATCCGCTGGTAAAGACACCACTGTTGGCCACTGGGAGATGGCAGGCGTCATTTCTCCAAAGAAGTTCCCAACCTATCCTGATGGTTTTCCACAGGAGGTCATTGAGGAGTTTGAGCAGAAGACGGGCCGCAAGGTTCTCTGCAACAAACCTTACTCCGGAACCGATGTTATTAGAGACTTTGGTAAAGAGCACGTAGAGACTGGTGCTCTGATTGTCTACACTTCAGCAGATTCTGTTTTCCAGATTGCTGCACACGAGGACGTGGTAAGTCCCGAGAAACTCTATGAGTATTGCCGCATTGCGCGCGAGATTCTGCAGGGTGAGCACGGTGTTGCTCGCGTTATTGCTCGTCCTTTTGAGGGGGAGTGGCCATACCAGCGCACTTCTCGCCGTCATGACTTCTCGCTTGAGCCAACGGGCCTAACTATGCTTGATCGCCTTAAAGAGAACGGCTTTGATGTTCTTTCTATTGGCAAGATTTATGACATCTTTGCTCATCGTGGCATGACCGAGTTTGAGTTCACTACCTGCAACGCAGACGGAATTCAGAAGACCATTGAGGCTACCAGCAAAGACTTTAACGGTCTGTGCTTCACCAACCTTGTTGATACAGACATGATTTACGGTCACCGCAACGATCCTGTGGGATATTCCAACGCTCTTTCTTACTTTGACGAGCGTATTCCTCAGATTATTGAGGGTCTTCGTGAGGATGACCTGTTCATTATTACCGCAGATCATGGTTGCGATCCGGTAACACCATCTACTGATCACTCTCGTGAGTACGTGCCACTGCTTATCACAGGTCCAAAGGTCAAGCCAAACACCAACCTTGGCACAACCACCACATTTGCTGACATGGCCGAGACAATCCTTGATTATTTTGGCGTTGAGCAACTTGGTGTTGGAATTTCTCACCTGTCAGAGATTCTTAAGGAGAACTAATGGCTACTACCCCAACTCCTCATAACGCTGCTGTTGAGGGCCAGATTGCTAAGACTGTCCTGATGCCAGGAGATCCTCTGCGCGCAAAGCTTCTTGCAGATACCTACCTGGAGAACGTTGAGCAGTTCAACACCGTTCGCAACATGTTTGGCTACACCGGCACCTACAAGGGACAGCCTGTCTCCGTTATGGGTTCTGGTATGGGTATGCCTTCCATTGGCATTTATTCTTACGAGCTCTTTAATTTCTACGGAGTTGATAACATTCTCCGCATTGGTAGTGCAGGCGGCCTCTCTCCAGAGGTAAAGCTTAGAGACATTGTTATTGGCATGTCTTCCAGCACTGATTCAAATTATCCATCACAGTACGGAATGCCTGGAACCATTGCACCTACTGCAGACTTTGGTCTGTTGAGCAAGGCTGTTGCTGGTGCAGAGAAGCTGGGTTATCCCGTTCGCGTTGGTAATATCCTGGCAAGCGACGTGTTCTATACCGTAGACAACTCGCTTCCAAAATGGGCAAGCATGGATGTTCTTGCCGTTGAGATGGAGTCGGCAGCCCTGTATCTCAACGCCATGTACGCTCATAAGCATGCGCTTACGCTGTTAACTATCTCTGATCTACCTCTTACAGGAGAAGCACTTACTGCTGAAGAGCGTCAGACTAGTTTCACGCAGATGATGGAGGTTGCTCTTTCTGTTGTTGCTTAAAGCGCTTGTTGCGCAAAGCATTGCAGATCAGCAGCTTGCCATTACTGTTTGTTTTGGAACCATGCGGATTTTCCGCTTAAGTTAGGGAAGTTTGGTCAACTTCTCATAAAGATCCAGCACAAAAGCTGGACGTTCCCGCCACATGAGGTAAGGAGAGCACGGAATGAACAAGAACGTTTCTCGTCGTAGTTTTATGACTGGCGCAACCGGCGCTGGCGCACTTGCAGCACTCGCAGGTCTTGCAGGCTGCAACCAGAAGAAGGACGACGGCGGCCAGAAGGCATCAGGTGAGAAGAAAAAGAAGCTCACCATGGTTACCGATACTGGCGGTGTAAACGACCAGTCCTTTAACCAGTCCGCTTGGGAGGGTATGACCGAGCTCAAGGACAAGAACGGCTGGGATGTCAGCTACCTTGAGTCCAAGCAGGATTCCGACTACGCAACCAACCTTGATAAGGCTGTTGACGCAGAGTCCGATCTTGTTTGGGGTGTTGGCTTTGCTATGGCAGACGCAACCCTTAAGGCTGCTAAGGACAATCCAAACACCCAGTTTGCCATTATCGACAACGGTAACGAGTCTCAAGTTGCTAACTTCACTGGCGTTATGTTCCGCGCTCAGGAGCCTTCCTTTGTTGTTGGCTACATTGCCGCTCGTACTACAAAGACCGGCAAGGTTGGCTTTGTTGGCGGCATTTCTTCCGCACTTATCGACCAGTTTGAGTATGGTTACCGCGGCGGCGTTGCTTATGCAAACAAGGAGAAGGGCACCAACGTCGAGATTTCTGCACAGTACGCAGAGTCCTTCTCTGACGCAGCAAAGGGCAAGGCAATTGCCAACTCCATGTACTCCGATGGTTGTGACGTTGTCTTCCACGCAGCAGGCGGCGTAGGAACCGGCGTTATTGAGGCAGCTAAGGACGCAAACAAGCTTGCTATCGGCGTTGACCGTGACCAGGCATATCTTGCTCCAGAGAACGTTCTGACCTCCGCTCTTAAGCGCGTCAACGTTGCTATCGTTGAGATTTCCGAGAAGATCCTGAAGGACGGCCAGAAGGGTGGCACTACCATTTCCCTGGGCGCTTCCGAGGACGCTGTCGGAATTGCTGAGGATCACCACCTTATGGGTGAGGACACCTACAAGGCAGCTACTGACCTTCTCGACAAGATCAAGGCTGGCTCCGTTGTTCCTCCTACAAGCAAGGATGACCTGGACAAGTACGTCAAGTCTTTGAGCTAAGTTCTAACTTAGTTTCTATGCCTTAGGGTTTCTCGCCAGATGGTTTTTGCCCTCTGACGTGCCCAAAGGCTGATGAGTTTGGATTTGCTGGTGAGGGGTGCTTTTTGGCACTCCTCACCTCTAGCAAGTGTGTAAAGGAGGTGGCTCGTGGAAGTCAGTTCGGATTACGCTGTTCAGATGCATGGCATTACCAAAGTTTTTGGATCGTTTAAAGCTCTTGACGCCGTAGACCTTAACGTGCGCAAGCAAACTGTCCACGCCATTTTAGGAGAGAACGGCGCAGGTAAAAGTACGCTTATGAACGTACTGTACGGCCTGTATTCTGCGGATGAGGGAGATGTTTACCTCAACGGAGAGCGCGTATCCATTTCTGGCCCAAACGATGCTATCGCTCACGGCATTGGTATGGTTCACCAGCACTTTATGTTGGTTGAGAACTTTACTGTTACAGAAAATATTGTTTTGGGCAACGAGGTCACCAAGGCTGGTGGCGTTCTTGATCCAAAGCGAGCTCGCGAGAAGGTTCTGGAGATTGTTGAGGAATACGGCTTTGACGTAGACCCTGACGCCAAGATTGAAGACATTTCTGTTGGTATGCAGCAGCGTGTTGAGATCTTGAAGGCCCTGTATCGCGGCGCAGAGATTCTTATTCTTGATGAGCCTACGGCAGTTCTTACGCCGCAGGAGATTGAGAAGCTTATCCAGATTATGCATGACCTGGTAAGCAAGGGTAAAACCATCATTGTTATTACCCACAAGCTTAAAGAGATTATGTCTTCCGCTGACGAGTGCACCATTATTCGTCGCGGTAAGTACATGAGCACCGTTGATGTCTCCAAGACATCCGAGACTGAGCTTGCAACACTTATGGTGGGTAGAAACGTTAACCTGCATGTAGAAAAGAAGCCAGCAACTCCTGGTGAGGTTGTTCTTTCAATCAAGGACCTTCACGTCAAGGACGAGCGCGGTATTGAGCAGGTAAACGGCTTTAATTTGGACATTCGCGCCGGCGAGATTGTTGGTCTTGCAGGCATTGACGGCAACGGCCAGAAAGAACTTGCCGACGCCATAAACGCACTGGTCAAACCTGAGTCGGGCACCATTTCTGTCAAGGGTGAAGAGATTCAGGGCACAACCCCCAAGACGGTCATTGATCACGCAGTTGCAACTATCCCTTCAGACCGCCATCGTTGGGGTTTGGTTCTGCCCTTTACGGTTGCCGAGAACATGGTGCTTGAGCGCCACAACGAAGAAACCTTTGGTAAGGGCATTGCGCTTGACCTGGCAAAGATCAAGGAATTCTCTCAGAAGCTGATTGACGAGTTTGATATTCGTCCTGCAGAGTGCGCAGATCATCAGGCAGTGGGACTTTCCGGCGGTAACCAGCAGAAAGTTATTATCGCCCGCGAGGTCTCTTCCAACCCAGACGTTCTTATCGCTATCCAGCCAACCCGCGGCCTTGACGTTGGTGCTATTGAGTTTGTTCACAAAGCGCTGATTCGCGAGAGGGACCGTGGAGCAGCAATTTTGCTGATTTCCTTTGAGTTGGACGAGATTATGGACGTTGCCGATAAGATGGCAATTATTTACGCCGGCAAGAATGTTGGCGAGTTTGACCAAGGTACTATCACTGAAGAGCAGGCTGGCCTGCTGATGGCAGGAGGTGACGCCGAGTGAGTACGCTTACAAAGATAATGAGAAAGCCCATTACGTCAGCAATTGTTGCTATTTTTGTTGGCCTGTTGGTTGCTTCTATTATTTTGGTTGTTGCAGGTTATGACCCTATCAGCTCGTTTGAGGCACTTATTGGCGGCATGGTAGGTAAGCCAAAATACATTTCTAACGTCATTATTAAGGCAACACCTCTGCTCTTTACGGGTATTGCCGTTGCCTTTGCATTCCGCGTTGGCCTCTTTAACATTGGCGCTGAGGGTCAGTACATTGTTGGTACTATCCTGGCCGTTATTGTTGGCTACAGCCTTGACCTTCCTCCTGTACTGCAGATTCCTGTAGTTGTTTTGGTGGGTACTGCAGGCGGAGCAGGTATTGGTGCCATCATTGGATGGCTCAAAGCTCAGTTTGGTATCAACGAGGTTATTACCAGCATTATGTTTAACTGGATCAGCCTCTACCTCTGCAACTTTGTGGTTTCTCTTCCACAGTTCCACCAGCCAAACTCAACATCTTCATACTCTATTAACGAGTCCGGCTACACCACGCTGTTCTACGGCATGAAGAATTCCGAGGATGGTGCTGAGGCAATTCGCAATATTCCAATTATTGGTGACGCTATTATGCGTACCGACGTAAATATTGGTATTTTTGTTGCTATTATCGCAGCTATCTTTATTGGCTGGCTGCTTATGCGCACCAAGGTTGGTTATGAGATGCGCGCTGTTGGTTTTAACCGCGACGCTGCCCAGTTTACCGGCATCAACGTTAAGAAGAACCTTACGCTTTGCATGGCTATTTCTGGAGCACTCTGCGGACTTGCGGGCGCTCTGACTATCACCGGCATTGCTCCTCACAGTATTGCAACGCTGGCAGCATTTGAGAACAACGGTTTTAATGGCCTGTCCGTTGCGTTTATCGCCAACTGCAATCCTGTGGCATGTATTCCTGCATCCTTCCTGTTTGCTGGTCTTCTTTATGGTGGCCAGACTGTTCAGCAGGTTGTTGGTGCACCTTCCGAGATTATCAACATTGTTATTGGCACCATCGTGTTCTTCATGGCTCTGGGTGGCGTTATTCCAATGCTTGCCGACCGTCTTGATCACAAGCGTGCCCAGAAGGCTAAGGAAGAGGCAAAGCTTGCTGCTCAAGTGAGTGATGTGTCCGACCCATCTCAGGAGGAGGCAAACAATGCTCACTAACCTGATTCTTCTTGTTTCCGTTACCCTCATGTACTCAACACCTCTTATTTTTGGTGCTCTGGGCGGCGTTGTCTCCGAGCGCTCCGGTGTTGTCAACATTGGTATTGAGGGCATGATGGGCGTTGGCGCTTTTGCAGGTGTTGCAGGCAGCTACCTCACCGGAAACCCTTGGATTGGCTTCCTTTGTGCAGGTATTGCAGGCGGCCTTATTGCTCTTCTGCACGCTATGGCATCCATTACGTTTAACGCTGATCAGACCGTCTCTGGTGTTGCTATTAACTTGCTGGCTCCTGGTATTGCACTGTTTGCCTGCCGTCTTTTGTTTGATGGCGCTGCAATGTCTCCAGCTGTCAACAAGTTGCCAAAGCTCTTTGGCGAGGGCGCCTTTAACGACACTCCTTATTCCAGCTTGAACGTAGACATCACCGTGGTCCTTGCACTTTTGACCGCCCTTCTCGTCTGGTTTGTGCTTTATCGTACCAAGTGGGGCCTGCGTATTCGCTCCGTTGGCGAGCATCCACACGCATCCGAGACGCTGGGCATTAGCGTTCGTAAGACTCGCTACCTCTGCGTTATTGTTTCTGGTGTGCTTGCAGGATTTGGTGGCGCATCCGTAACGCTGGCAATTATTTCCCAGTTTACTCAGACGGCCATTTCTGGTCAGGGCTTTATCGCACTGGCTGCAGTCATCTTTGGTAAGTGGAAGCCTCTGAACACCTACGCAGCATGCCTACTCTTTGGCTTTACTCAGGCGCTTGCAATTCTTCTTGGCGGCGGCGCAACACCAATTCCAAGCCAGATTATTGCAATGCTTCCTTACTTCATCACCATCATTACGCTGGTCCTCTTTGTTGGTAAATCCGTTGCGCCTAAGGCAGACGGCGTGCCATACATCAAGGGAAGTCGTGCATAATGGCCGAGGTAGAGGGTTCTTGTCACGTCTCCAACGAGGCGCTTGTTCAGCTTGCTATTGAGGCGCGCAATCACGCCTATGTGCCGTACTCTCACTATGCTGTTGGAGCTGCGCTTTTGTGCTCCGACGGCACCGTATACGGGGGCGCCAACCTAGAAAACGCTGCGTACACGCCTTCTAACTGCGCAGAGCGCACGGCGTTTTTCCGCGCAGTGTTTGAGGGCCGCAGGGATTTTGTGGCCATTGCGGTTGTCGGCGGTCCTGAGGGAGAAGCTCCAACAGCTTGGTGCACTCCTTGTGGCGTATGCAGGCAGGTTATTCGCGAGTGGTGCGATCCTGCAACGTTTCGTATTGTGTTGGGCAAGGCAGATGCGGCTCCTCGCGAGTATCTGCTCCAGGACATCTTGCCTATGGGATTTGGTCCCGAGGACCTGGGCGAGTCCAGCCCTGCAGGTACATCGGGCGACGATGCCGTGAAGGGCGCCGGCAACGGCTGCGAGCACGGCGCGGGCGGCCACAAGCACGGTTGTGGTTGCGGGTGCGGCGAGCACGACGGAGGTAACCAGTAAGCTGCGGCATCAAGCGGCCTGCGCTTTCGGGTGCAGATAACCTGACAGGTCACATGAAATTGCGAGCCGGTAGAGTTTCTCGCTACCGGCTCTTTTACTAGAGAGTTAACGCGCCGGCAACGGACGCGAAAGCGGAAAGAGGTTTAACTATGCGCATGTACGATGTGATTGAGAAGAAGCGCGACGGCGGCGAGCTTACCGACGCCGAGATTGATTACTTTGTCTCGGGCTATGTAGCTGGGGATATTCCCGATTATCAGGCTTCCGCACTTGCGATGGCCATTTTCTACAAGGGCATGACCGCACACGAGACGGCTCATCTGACCATGGCGATGGCCGAGTCCGGCGACATGATGGACCTTTCGGCAATCCCTGGTATCAAGGTGGACAAGCACTCTACCGGCGGCGTTGGCGATAAAACCACGCTGGTAGTGGCACCGCTTGTTGCGTCTTTGGGCGTGAAGGTTGCTAAGATGAGTGGCCGTGGCCTGGGTCACACGGGCGGTACGCTGGACAAACTTGAGGCAATCCCAGGTCTTTCCATTGAGATTTCCGAGCCTGATTTCTTCAAGCAGGTCTCCGAGATTGGTGTTGCCGTTGCAGGTCAGACGGGCAATCTTGTTCCCGCAGACAAGAAGCTCTACGCTCTGCGCGACGTTACCGCTACCGTTGACTCGGTGCCTCTGATTGCATCGAGCATCATGAGCAAGAAGATTGCTTCCGGCTCCGACTGCATCTTGCTGGACGTTAAGTGCGGCTCAGGCGCCTTCATGAAGGACGTCGACTCTGCAATTGAGCTGGCAGACGCCATGGTTTCTATCGGCGAGCATGTCGGCCGCACTACTGCGGCTCTGATTACCGGCATGGACCGTCCTCTGGGCAAAAACGTGGGCAACTCCCTCGAGGTCATTGAGGCAGTGGCCACGCTTAAGGGCGAGGGTCCTGAGGATCTGACCGACGTCTGCGTTGAACTTGCTGCAAATATGCTTAACCTCGCAGGTAAGGGGAGTGTCGAGGACTGCCGCAAGCTGGCTCGTCAGCAGATTGCAAACGGCGAGGGCTTGGCTAAGCTGGCTCAGATGATCAAGGCTCAGGGCGGTACCGACGAGGTTATCTTTGACACCACCAAGTTTGAGACCGCACCATTCCGTCGCGATATTGTGTCCAAGACCAGCGGATATATCACATCCATGAACGCTGAGCTGGTGGGCATTTCCTCCGTTGCTCTGGGTGCTGGCCGCGAGAAGAAGGGCGATCCAATCGACCCAGCAGCTGGTATTATCCTGGAGCGCAAGACCGGCGATTATGTCGAGAAGGGCGATGTCATTGCAACGCTTCTGACCGGCGACGAAAGCCGTCTTGATGAGGGCGAGCGCATCTTCCGTGAGGCTCTGGTCTTTGGCGAGACCGCTCCTGAGCTGGAGCCGCTGTTCTTTGCACGCGTCTCCAAGGACGGCGTCGAGCGCTTCGCGTAAGCGCAGCTAGCGGGCGCGGGCCGCGAGTGCGCGCTGGTAGCTGGCACGGCAAGTGTGCAGTCGCGGGGAGCGGACGCGAGCGTGCGGGTGCGGGGCGCGCTGGAAGCTCCACATAACATGCGGGTCAAGCCGGTGTTCACGCAGGTGGACACCGGCTTTTTGTACGGCGACAGCGTCGTGTGCAGACAAACTTGCAGGTCGGACGCGCGAAGCACCGCTGCGAGCACACGGGGTTTCTCGCCAGGCGGGAGGGAGTGCAGAGGTTTGCACTCATCGAGCCTGAAAAGCGAGCCTGAAAAGTGCAAAGAATCTGTGTTTAGGACACAGATTCTTTGATGAAATCAGGCAAAATCCACCGATTCTTTTACATTTTCAGGCAAAAGGTACAGATTCTTTGCAGAAATCAGGCGCGATAGCAGACCAAACTAGAATCCTAGTCGATAGAACATTTCTGGCGAGAAAATCGGTCTTCTCGAGGTTGCAGTTATTGCACAGGGTGTGCAATAATACTCAGTATGTGCAATAAGTTGGGTGCTGTCGTGCCCGCACCCGTCGCGCCTGCTGCGCCCGCGCAGCCCGCGCCGCTCGCACGCACCCAGTACGTACCTGTAACCAGGAGAGGCTTCAGAAACGTATGACACAAACATTGTCTGTACCTGCTGTTTTTTCAGCCTGCAAGCTTGATCGACGCACCGCAAGAACTCGCGCGGCGCTCAGAAAAGCCCTGGCAGAAGAGATAGACGCTACCGGCGACCTTACTTCCGTGACCGTCACGGGTGTAACGGAGCGCGCTGGCCTCACGCGTCGAACCTTTTATTCCCACTACAAAGATATTCCTGACCTGGTGCTCCACATTGAAAAGAAAGCGCTGGCGGAGCTCCGACCTGCTGTTGAGCAGCTCGCTCGCGTGAACCTTGCCGAACTCAAGGAGGCCATTGACTTCTACAAGCCATGCCCTGGTGCTACGGAGATGCTCCGAAGCATTCGCAAGCACGGCTTCTACCTGCGCCCTTTGTTGGGTAACGGCGGAGACCCTGCGTTCCAGGACAAGCTAAAGCACCTGGTACACGAGGTTATCGCCCAGCGCGCCCTGCACGATCTTGATCCGCGCGCACTTGGTCCCTTCTTTGACTACTATCTGACCTTCGCAATTTCTGCCGAGGTCGGCGTCCTTATCCGCTGGTTAATCGGCGGCATGCGCGAGAGCGACGAGCAGATGGCGGGCCTTATGACCGGCTTGATGTTTGTTGCACCTGGCGATCTGTACGGCAAGCCAATCAAGCTAGACGTTCCACGATTTGCGCTTGCAACTCTTGTTCTCGGAGAGGAAAACAATGATTAGTCCAAAGTTTGAGCTGGTAGAGAATGGTGCCGAGCTGGCACCAAACGTTCCGCTTGACCTGTCTCAGGCCCACCTTATGCTGGGCATCGACGTTGGTTCCACAACCGTAAAGCTGTCCGTCATCGACGAGGACGGCACGCTGGTTTACGCAAACTACGAGCGTCACCACACTGACGTCCGTGCAACCGCGCGCTCTCTGTTTGTCAAAGCTCAGAAGCACATTGGCGAGACACCCATGTACGCCGCAATCACCGGTTCCGGCGGAATGCTGTTGGCACAATGGCTTGACCTGGAATTTGTCCAGGAGGTCATCGCTTCCAAGCGCGCTGTTGAGGCGCTGATTCCTCAGACCGACGTAGCCATTGAGCTGGGCGGCGAGGACGCAAAGATCATCTACTTTGACAACGGCATTGAGCAGCGCATGAATGGTACCTGCGCTGGTGGTACCGGTGCGTTCATCGACCAGATGGCGTCTCTCTTGAAGACCGACGCAACCGGCCTCAACGAGCTGGCAAAAGACGTCAAGCAGATCTACCCAATTGCATCTCGCTGCGGTGTTTTTGCTAAGTCCGACGTTCAGCCGCTGCTCAATGAGGGTGCCGCTCCTGCCGACATTGCAGCCTCAATCTTCCAGGCTGTTGCAAACCAGACCGTCTCGGGCCTGGCTTGTGGTCACCCGATCCGCGGCTATGTCGCGTTTCTCGGCGGTCCTCTGCAGTACCTCTCTGAGCTGCGCCGTCGCTTCTACATCACGCTTAACTTGGACGACGAGCACATCGTCTTGCCAAAGAACGCCCACCTCTTTGTTGCAACGGGCGCTGCTCTGGCGGGCGAGTCCGACCGCCCAATCACCTTTACACAGGTCATGGAGGCACTGGACAACCTCAAGGACATCCAAGGCTCCGAGGTTGCTCGTCTGGACCCACTCTTTGCTACCCAGCAGGACTTTGACGACTTCAAGGCTCGTCACGACCAGGAGGTAGTCCCCAAGGGCCAGCTGGCCAACTACCACGGCCGCGTGTTCATCGGCATCGACGCAGGTTCTACCACCATGAAGGCTGCTGTTGTTGGCGAGAAGGGCGAGCTGCTTTACACCTGGTACGACAATAACAACGGCGATATCCTGGGCACTGCTCGCAAGATTATGGACTCCATCTACGACGAGATGCCTTCCGGCTGCATCATCGGCCACGTCACAACCACCGGTTATGGCGAGGGCATCCTGATTGAGGCTCTGCGCGCAGACTCGGGCGAGATTGAGACCGTCGCTCACCTGCGCGGCGCCAAAGCCTTTGTCCCAGACGTTGATTTCATTCTTGATATTGGCGGCCAGGACATGAAGTGTCTGCAGGTCAAAGACGGTGTCATCGAGCACATCATGCTCAACGAGGCATGCTCTGCAGGCTGCGGCTCCTTTATTGCGTCCTTCGCCGACTCCATGAAGATGGACGTCCGCGAGTTTGCAACTGCTGCAACTAAGGCAAAACTCCCTGTTGACCTGGGCTCTCGTTGTACCGTCTTCATGAACTCCCGCGTCAAGCAGGCGCAGAAGGAGGGCGCAACCATCGGCGACGTTGCTGCTGGTCTTTCGTACTCCGTCATCAAGAACGCCCTGTTCAAGGTCATTAAGCTCCGCGACTTCAGCGAGATTGGCGAGCACTGCATCGTCCAGGGCGGCACCTTCATGTCCGACGCAACACTCCGCGCATTCGAGCTGCTTACCGGCAGGGACGTCATCCGCCCAGACATTGCAGGCGTTATGGGTGCCTACGGCGCCGCTCTTCTCGCCCGCGACCGCGCAGGCATTGACGGCGTATCCACCCTGCTAGACCGCGAGTCCATCGACAACCTGCAGGTCAAGCTTACCAACACGCACTGCCGCATCTGCCCTAACAGCTGCATGCTTACCATCAACGACTTTGGTAGCGGCCACAGGTTTATCACCGGTAACCGTTGCGAGAAAGGCGCAGGTAAGAAGCGTGGTGCTAAGAAGAACGAGGCGCCAAACCTCTTTGCGTTCAAGAACAAGCTGCTGTTTGACCGCGAGTCGCTTCCCGCTGACGAGGCTCCACGCGGCACCGTTGGCATTCCTCGCTCGCTGAATATGTACGAGAACTATCCGTTCTGGCACACGTTTTTTACCAAGCTGGGCTTCTCGGTCATTTTGTCCGACCAGACCACCGCAAAGACGTACGACGCGGGTATCGAGTCCATGCCTTCCGAGTCCGCCTGTTATCCTGCGAAGCTTTCCCACGGCCACATCATGAACCTGCTGGCCAAGGACCCAGACTTTATTTGGATGCCGTGTATTCGTTGGGAGCGCAAGGAGGACGACTCCGCAACCAACCACTATAACTGCCCAATTGTCATGAGCTACCCTCAGGCGCTGGGCCTCAACGTGGACGAGCTCTCCGATCCGTCCATCCAGTACATGGCGCCGTTCATTCCGTACGACAAGAAGAACGAGCTCAAGCGCCGTTTGTACGAGCTCATTAGTGAACAGCGCGAGAAGGACGCCCAGGCTGGTAAGGGTCGCTTCCGCGGCGAGCACATCACGCGCGCCGAAATTGACGCTGCTGTTGAGGCTGCATGGCAGGAAGACATCAACGTCAAGGACCAGATGCACCGCGCAGGTGACGAGGCTCTTGCTTGGATTGAGGAGCACGACGCCCACGGTATTGTTCTTGCAGGTCGCCCATATCACAACGACCCAGAGATCAACCACGCCATCCCTGAGCTGGTCTCTTCCTTTGGCTTTGCCGTTCTCACCGAGGATTCCGTTGCTCACAAGATGATGCCTGAGCGCCCAATTCGCATTGTTGACCAGTGGATGTACCACTCGCGTCTGTATCGTGCAGCCCGCTTTGTTGCGTCCCGAAACGACCTGGACCTCATCCAGCTCTTCTCGTTTGGTTGTGGCCTTGACGCACTGACCACCGACCAGGTCCAGGAGATTCTTGAGGCTTCGGGCAAGATTTACACCATGCTCAAGGTTGACCAGGTCTCCAACTTGGGCGCCGCGCGAATTCGTATCCGCTCCCTGATGGCTGCCCTGAATGAGCAGCAGGCAGAGCTCGAGCGACTTTCAGCTGCCGGTCTGGTTACCGAGGCCGTACCACAGGGTGTTCGCATGGCCGATGGCTCTTTGGAAAAGGCCAGGAGCGCAAGTTCTTCTCGCCGTGCACCGGTGTACCGCGAGGCAGAATCCGCAGCTTACGAGAAGGTTCGCTACACCAAGGAGATGCAGGAAGCGGGCTATACTATCCTGGCTCCACAGATGGCGCCAATCCACTTTGAGCTGGTAGAGGAGCTGCTGAAGGGTGCGGGCTACAACGTTGTGTTGCTGCCTTCAGTTGACCAGGGCGCCGTTGACATGGGCCTTCGCTACGTCAACAACGACATCTGCTACCCATCCATCCTGGTCACGGGCCAGATTATGGAGGCGGTGCTTTCGGGCAAGTACGACCTGACCAAGACCGCGGTTCTGATTTCGCAGACCGGCGGTGGCTGCCGTGCAACAAACTATATTGCACTGATTCGTAAGGCGCTTAAAGACGCAGGTCATCCAGAGATTCCGGTTATTTCCGTCTCCGCTGCTTCCGGCCTTGACGAGGACAACCCAGGATTCAAGCTGTTCAAGCCTGATTTGCTGATCAAGGCAGTTTACGCGCTGCTGTACGGCGACCTAATCATGCAGCTCTTGTATCGCGTCCGCCCTTATGAGGCGGTCAAGGGCTCCGCGAACGAGCTGTATGACCAGCTCATGGCCGATACACGCTCCAAGATCAACAGAATTTCTCGCAAGGAATTCTACAAGCAGTGCCAGCGTACCATTGAGCTGTTTGACAGCCTGCCCGTGGTCAACGACCGCAAGAAGCCACGCGTCGGCATCGTCGGCGAGATTCTAGTTAAGTTCCACCCAACAGCCAACAACGAGCTGGTCAAGGTCATCGAGTCCGAGGGATGCGAGGCCAACGTTCCGGGCCTGGTCGACTTCTTCCTGTTTGGCCTCTCCAATGCGATCAACACGTACAAGGAGCTTGGCACCACGCTCAAGAGCCGCATGACGCACATCGCGGGCATCAAGATGGTTCAGGGCCTGCGTGCGCCAATCAACAAGATGCTGGAGAAGTCCGAGCGCTTTGAGCCATACCCCAACATTAATGAGCTGGCCGAGAAGGCCGAGCAGATCCTTTCGCTCTGCAACACGATGGGTGAGGGCTGGCTGCTGACCGCCGAGATGTGCGATCTCATTGAGACGGGCACGCCAAACATCGTCTGCGCTCAGCCGTTTGCCTGCCTGCCTAATCACGTTGTCGGCAAGGCGGTCATCAAACGCCTGCGTCAGATGCACCCCGAGTCCAACATTGTTGCTGTCGACTACGATCCAGGTGCGTCCGAGGTTAACCAACTTAACCGCATCAAGCTGATGATTTCGGTTGCTAAGGAGAATTACAAGAACGGTGTAAACGGCGAGTTCAAGCTGGAAAACGCTGACGACCCCGTTACCAACGACGCAACCATGCCATATACCGGTCGCGACAAGTTTGGCCTGGATTCCGTTGTCCGCGAGGGCGGCCACTCTTGCTCGTCGCACCACGTGTCTGTGCTGGAAGCAACTGGCGCTAACCTGGGCGATCACGGCCGTACCGCGCCTGACCACGGAAAAGATTACGGTTCCATTAGGCTTTCCGAGGAGCAAATGGCTGCTATCGAGCGTGCCAAGAAGAAAGCCGGCGTCAAGTAGCACGGCGGCCCGCCGGCGCGCCGGCGGACGCGAAGCTGCGAACGCGTGCGCGAATGCTTCGGCGAACGCGAGCGACCAGCGCGAACAGCGCGAACGGCTGCGACCAGCGCAAACGCTGCGGCGAACGGCCGTGCAGCTGCATCGGCTGGCCGTGGAAATTGAGATTTGCACGTTAATGAGCCCCAAACTTTGGTTTGGGGCTCATTTTTGACGAATTTGGGCCCAAAAAGGTAAAAAATGCGTTTAGTTGGAGTATTCATTTTAAAAATAAGCTATTTTGACTTAATTAGTAAAAGAAATAGTTAAAACTTTTTCGCCTTTCCTGGGCAAATATAAATATAAAAAGTTAAATCAAATTCCTCGATCCCCAACTAAACGCATTTTTTACCGCTTTGACTCTCAAAAACGGCAATTTTCCGAATCCTGTGAAAATTTTGCTTATAAAACGTACGAAATATGCAATTTCGTGCATATTGACACTTCTAACCGCGAAAAGTACGTATCGTTACGGTGACAGCACCGCAAAACCCTGTGTGCCGCGCATGCTAGCACGCACTTCGCACCTGTTCGCGCCCACACCGCGCCGTCTACCTGCGTTTTGCTCGCCGCAGCACTCGGTTCGCCCGCCCGCCTCACGCCGTCCGCCCGCTATAGCTGCTTGACGCTCTTGCGTGAAACCACGGTGGTGTGGAGTTGCGAAATACAAGGTGCGTAATGGGCGTCAGTCGTCTGGTCAATAAGGCGTTTAACTGCGATTTCTCCCATTTCGTGTTTGGGAACATGCACCGAGGTTAGCGACGGTTGGATCAGCTTACAGATGCGATCGTCGTCAAAACCCACAACCGAGACATCGCCTGGAACATCAATGTCCAGCTCACGCAGGGCGCGGACAACGGTGGCTGCTAGGCTATCGCTCTCGCAGAAAAACGCGGTGGGCAGCGAGTCGCGCTTTTGTTTCAGCCAATCAACCAGCTGGTGATAGGCCTCCTCGGGCGCCGAGTCAACAAGCACACGGTTGTTCTCGTCAAACGGGAATCGCATGTCGTCCAGCACACGACGCATCCCGTGCTCACGCAGGGGGTAGTTCTTGCAGCGCTCGACGTGGCCGACGTACCCGATGACCTCGTGGCCGTGCTCAACCAGCAGCGTGCACGCGCGATATGCTGCGGTTTCATTAGCGGTAACCACGCAGTCAAACGGCAGCTTGTCGCTCCAGCTGTCCAGAATCACCAGCGGCAGGCTAAATTCTTCCAGCAAGGAAAATTGATCGTCCAAGACAATCTCGGTGGCGAGAAGAACGACGCCAGCTCCCTCGTTTTGTTCCAGCTCTGCAATGTTTTTTCTGCTGGTAGCGGGGTCGGGGAGGTCCAGCGTTACCATCGCCGACGGCAACCCAAGTCTGTGAGCAGCTCGTTCGATGCCGGTATAAACACCTGTTTGGAAGGTGCTTTCGTCGACAATGCGGCCGTTGACGCGCGCAATCGCAAAAATGATGCGGGAAATCTGAGCCGAGCGGCTGTACCCAAGGCGTGCAATGGCTTCCAGGATGATGTGGGTTGCCTTAGCGCCGACGTTGCCTTTTTCGTTGAGAACATTTGAGACGGTTGCAGGAGAGTAGCCTGTTTCTGCAGCTACATCTCGGATGCTTACCCTTGTCATGGCGTCCCCCTCAAACGTCAAAATAAACAATTCAACTAATACGTTAAAAATGTTTTACCTGCAAGTACTCCATAAAACTAATACATCAACTATATAAAAATTGTATAGATAAAACAACATAGACAATCTTGTTTAATTTGTTTATAATACCAACGTTAAGTGTTTAGACGCCGAGAAACCCGGGCAATAAACAGGTAACATCGGCACAACGGTTGATGCCACCAGCTTGGTAGCCATCACACGGCAGCTGCGCGCCCCGCACGCAGTTGCCGGCGCAACTGCCAGCACATCAGCCACATACCAGGGCGAGAAAATCTCGTTCTGTCTCGAAGGAGAAGACATGAAAAAGGTAGTCGTAGCTTGTGGTTCTGGTATCGCAACCTCTACTGCTGTTGAGGCTAAGGTCAAGGATCTTCTCGATTCCAACGGCCTTGCTGGAACTTACAACATTGTTAAGTGCTCCATTGGCGAGGCAGTCAGCCAGTGCGCAGACGCAGATATCCTCATTGCAACTACTGAGGCACCTGCAAGCATTACTTGCCCATATGTCAGCGGCGTTCCTTTCCTTACCACCATTGGTAAGGCAGCTGCTGAGCAGCAGATTCTTGACATCCTCAAGTAAGTAGTTCGGTAATTTACACCCGCTTGCCAACGGCCAACCGCCAACGGCGACGGGTGTTTGTGTTTTGTTCGAAAGAAGGTAAGTGTGGAAGCAGTAATTTCATTCTTCTCGTTCCTTCAGGGCCTCGGTGTTGCAGTCATGATGCCAATCATCCTGACCATCATCGGTTGCGCTCTGGGAGCAGGCTTTGGTAAGAGCCTCAAAGCCGGCCTTATGGTAGGCGTTGGCTTTATCGGCCTTAACCTCGTCATCAACCAGCTGTTTGGTACCGCAATTGGACCTGCAGTTCAGGAGATGATTCACCGTTTTGGTCTGACCCTCAACGTCATCGACGTCGGTTGGCCAGCAGGTGCAGCAATTGCACTCGGCACCACCATTGGTCTGGTAATCATTCCTTTGGCACTCATTGTTAACCTGCTTCTTGTCCTGGTTAACTTCACCCAGACTGTCAACGTCGACATCTGGAACTACTGGCACTACGCATTCGTCGGCTCTCTTGTTGCAAACGTAACCAACAACATCATGCTTGGCTTTGCTGCAGCAATCATCGACGAGGTCATTCTGCTTGTTCTTGCTGACGCAACCGCAAAGGACGTCCAGAAGGCACTCAACATGCCAGGCGTTTCTATCTCCCAGGGCTTCTCTCTTGCTTACGCACCAGTTGCTATGGGTCTGAACTGGCTGATTGATAAGATCCCTGGTGTTCGCGACATCGACATCGACGTCGAGTCCATGCAGAAGCGCTTTGGCGTCTTTGGCGAGCCACTGTTCATCGGCACCGTCATCGGCCTCATCATCGGCTGCGTTGCATACTTCGACGCTGCTGACATTGCAGGCTCCATCACCAAGATCCTGACCATCGGCGTCACCCTTGGCTCCGTTCTGATCCTCATCCCTCGTATGGCAGCTCTTCTGATGGAAGGCCTCCTGCCAATCTCCGAGGCAGCTTCTAACTTCATCCAGCAGCGCGTTAAGAACCGCGGCAACATCTGGATCGGCCTCGACTCTGCAGTTGCAGTTGGCCACCCAGTCACCCTGTCCCTGGCTCTGATCTGCATTCCTCTGATGGTTTTGTTTGCACTTCTGCTTCAGCCAGTTGGCAACCAGACTCTGCCATTCGTCGACCTTGCTGCTGGCACCTACATGCTCGCAGTCGCAGTACCTGTCTGCAAGGGTAACGGCTTCCGCGGCCTGATCATCGGCATTGTTTCCGTCATCATCGGCCTGCTGATCTCCACCGCTCTTGCTCCACTCATCACACAGTCTGCAACTCAGGCTGGCTTCGACATCGCAGCTGCAGTTGGTAGCACCGGCGTTGCTGGTTCTTCCCTGATTACCGTCCTTTCCGACGGCGGCAGCCCACTGTCCGGCCTGTTTGTCCTGTTCTCCAGCATCAACCCAATCGTTGGCGTTGTAGTAACCGGCGCAATCGCAGTCGTTCTTGCTTTGTGGAACCGCAACCGCATCCTCAAGGAGGCTGCAGCAATGCACGAGGCTCAGGAGGCTTAGTCCCATCCCGAGCAGGCCTCGTTGCCTACAAAACATCGCAAGGAGGCTCGTCCAGGTTCCACTTGGCGAGCCTCCCTGTTTACCGCTTGACCCCAAAGGCGAGAAACCATGTCCACTTCAAAGTCTCATACAACCAGCAGGCGCCCGTCGGCCGACGACCGCGCCGCCGCCGCGACCCGCACCGATGCCGCAGCCGCGACCCGCGCCGACGCTGCAGCTGCGACCAAGCCGGTCACGTATACGTACGACCGCCGACGCTATCTCATCGACGTGCTGCTACCCAACTACGTCTCGATAGTCGTGCTCATCGCGGCAGTTGTGTTGTTTGCACTCGGATTTATCCGCTGGTTGATGCTCTTTCTGGTTGTGGTATGCCTGTACTCGATTCTCAACGCGTTTCTCGCGCATGCCTATCCTGAACAGGTTATTCTCGCCCCAGACTCAATTACGTTTGTGACGGGTAAGCACAAATCAACCTACAAGTTGTCCCAGATTACGCAGATTCGCGTGCGAGAGGCTCTGCAAGGACTGCGCTCGTACGTGCGTATCAACAAGGCCACGCCGCTGCAGGGCCGCTTCTATCTGACCTGCGGCGATATGACCGACGCGCAGGGCAACGACGCCCGAGAGGTCTACAAGCTGCTGCTCGACCTCGAGGCAAAACTAGATCCCAACGGTTTGCGCGTGCGAGCGCGCCGCCAGCAACAGAAAGGGGAGTAGCAATGGCTACAACCGACGCTGAGCTCCTAAAGCCCGAGCTCGTTTTCTTTGACATTGAGGCCAAGGACGCCTTTGAGCTGTTTGACCAGCTCGAGACCCGCCTGAGCAACCTCGGCTACATCAAGGACACCTGGAAAGAGGCAATTTCAACTCGCGAAAAAAACTATCCAACTGGACTCGCTTTTCCTGCAGGTGAGATTGCAATTCCACACACTGATCCGGTCAACCTTGAGAAGCCTTACATCGCAATCGTGAAGCCATCTAGCCCAATCAACTTTGAGCCAATGGGTGGCGACGGCGATACCGTTCCAGCAAAACTCGTCGTTAACCTGGGCATTATGCGTGACGGCGGCCAGGTGGAGATGCTTCAGAGCCTGATGGGCATCTTCATGGACGATGCAAAGTCCGCCGACGTCTTTGGTCAGACCACCGCAGAAGGTATGGTCGCTGCGTTCTCCAAGTACCTTTCCGAGTAGCGCGAACAGGCGCGCAACCAGCCGCGAACGGTGCGGCGAACGAGCACGACCAGCGCAAACGGCCGCGGTCAGTGCGAACGGCCGCGATCAGCGCGAACGGCCGCGGTCAGCGCGAATGGCTGCGACCAGCGCGAACGGCCGTGAACGGCCTGCGATTAGACGTGAACACTGAGATTTGCACGTTAATGAGCCCCAAACTTTGGTTTGGGGCTCATTTTTAGCGATTTTGGACCCCAAAAAGGTAAAAAATTCGTTTAGTTGGAGTATTCATTTTAAAAATGAGATGTTTTGACTCAATTAGTAAAAGAAATAGTTAAAACTTTTTCTCCTTTCCTGGGCAAACATAAATATAAAAAGTTAAATCAAATTCCTCAATCCCCAACTAAACGCATTTTTTACCGCTTTGACTCTCAAAAACCGTAATTTTCCAAGTTCTGTGAATATTTTGCTTATAAAACGCATGAAATATGCAATTTCATGCATAACGTCGTCAATCCGTGGCTACAAGTAGTATTCCTTTGGTGTCGAAGCCAGACTACGACAAGCAAATCCACTGAATTATGCGATTAGGCTGTATGCTCGCGAGCCAGAAGCAACAAAAGTGCTGTTCAACGTTAGACGCTCGGACGCAGGGAACCATCGCGTCGAGAAAACTACACGACCATCGTTCAGGTAAATCTCCACGGTAGAGCTGTCAACAATAACACGCAGGTCAGAGAGCTGCTTTAGCTCTATAGAGCGTTGAGTTCTACCTGCAGCGGTGTCCTCGTCAATGAATTGTAAGGTAAAAATGCCCTTGCAGTAAGAAAGCACAAGTACGTCGTTGAGGACAAGAGTTCCGTCTCCGCAGATGTCCGAAATCTCAATATCCGCAGATAGTCGATTGATTTCAACGAGTCCATCGGCGTCAAATTCTGCACATTCGCGTCGCTTAGCATCAAGCTCTTTAACAGGACGCTGCAGAATGGCACCGCCATCAGACAGCGAAAGCTCTCGAGGTAGTGTTAAGTTGTGGCAAAAATCAATGCCCTCAGGATAACTATGGTAAGTCGGATCGATGATGCCCATCCATCCGATTAAAATGGTTCGGCGAGAATCGTCGACGAACGTTTGAGGTGCGTAGAAGTCAAAACCGTGATCCCAGAGCACAAAGTTTTCGGTGGAAACAGTTTCAACATTGATGAGCTTTTGGCCCTCTGAAAGCGGAAAATAGCCCGACTGCCAGATGTTTTGCCACTTGTCGAGAGGCTCGCTTGAAGCGTTCTCTTGTAAGTTTGCGGAATCGTTCAAGCGCAACCCTTTGGACGCACCGGCGCTTAGCCCTGTACCAGCGCTTGGCTCCGTATCGGCGCTTGGCCCCGTACCAGCGCCTTCTCTCAGCCCTTGCGGACATACAGAAAGAAACTCCTGGCCATCAAGCTGTACCAAAAAAGGACATTCCCACATGTAGCCAAACGCCTCGCGCTGACCCAAGGCATTAGTCCCGCGTATAACCGAGTGGAGCGTCCACGACTCGCCACAATCATTTGAGTTGTAAATCAAAACTGCCCCTGAATCATGCCGTTCATCTACGGATTTCTCGTTACCAGCCGCAGCGTCCCTCTCGCGAGCGCCTAACAGCATGCGGAGAGCTCCGTCTTGCTCCCAAACCTTCGGGTCGCGCACGTGGTTTGTGCAGGTATCGGGGTAGTCGGCTGGCTTCAAAACAACGCGCTTTGGCGAGAAATTCAGTCCATCTTCAGAGGTCACCATGACCTCATAGGCCTCTCGACCGACGTCAATGCCGTCGACTTCTGGGCGCGTTTCGTCCATAACGTTGCCGGTGTAGAAGAGCCGCATGACCTTGCCGGCCGTCGCACCGTTGCCGTCCGTACCGTTGCTGGCCGCTGCACTGCCGTGGGCGCCGTCGTTGCCGTCGACGCCGTGTCCGCAGTCGTCGTCCGTACCGTTGCCGGCCGTCGCACCGTTGCCGTCCGTACCGTTGCCGGCCGCCGCGTTGCGTGTCTCAATCCAGGTCGAACCCGAAAACGCCCCGTCCTTATCGCAAGCTGCGTCTGGAGAAATCGCAATAGGAAGTGTCTCCCAAGAGAGCAAATCCTTGCTCACAGCATGTCCCCAGTAACGCAGCTCGTTGGCAGGCCACTCGGGAGTGTACTGGTAAAACGCATGGTAGACGGACTTAAACTGACAAAGTCCGTTGGGATCATTCATCCAGCCCTGAGGTGGGAAGAGATGAAATCGTGGTGTCCAAAAGTCGTTTGTCACAGCGCTCCGTCTTTCGCATTTCTTGCAATTATTATGGCATGTGCATGCAAAGTTCGTGCAGGTAGGTTTAATTCTTTTTGAGTTGCGGTACAGTAAATGCATACAACATTCAACGCACACAGCAAGGCTGGTTAACGCCTGCTACTGCCCCAGCGCTCGACCCACGTCGCCTTGCTCGAACCAGAAAGGATACCTATGCCTGAAACTACGCCTAACCAGCTCCCCGATGTCGCCGAGCGCTTCATGCGCTACGTGCAGGTTGACTCCCAGTCCAACCCTGATAACGACACCGTCACGCCTTCCACACCTGCTCAGCACGAGATGGCTCGCTACCTGGGCAAAGAGCTCAAGGCGCTGGGCTGCACCGACGTCACCGTCGACGAGCACGCCTACGTCACCGGCACCTTCGCCGCATCCAAGGGAGCCGAGTCGGCTCCCGCACTGATGCTTTGCTCGCACCTGGACTCCGTCATCGACGCGCCTGCCTCGGGCATCAAGCCACACGTCGTCCACTACGAGGGCGGTGACCTGGTTGCCGGCGTCGTCAACGGCAAGACTATCGCTACCACTCAGGAGCAGGTCCCTGACCTCAAGGATTTTGTGGGCATGGACATTATTTGCTCCGACGGCTCCACGCTGCTTTCCGCTGACGATAAGGCCGGTGTGGCTGAGATCTGCGCCCTGCTCAAGCGCCTGGGCGACAACCCTGAGCTCGCTCATCCTACGCTCAAGATTGCGTTTGTCCCTGACGAGGAGATCGGTCACGGCGCAAGCCTGCTTGACCTGGACAAACTCGGCGCAGCATATGGATACACCGTTGACGGAGAGGCCCTCGGCGAGTTCAACTATGAGTGCTTTAACGCAGCTCACGCCGACGTCTACTTCAAGGGCGTCATGGTTCACCCTGGCAGCGCCAAGGACGTCATGATCAACGCAATCACCGTGGCTTCCGAGTTCCAGCAGATGGTCCCCGCCTTCGAGCGCCCTGAGCACACCGAAGGCTACGAGGGCTTCTACCACCCAATCGCCATCGAGGGCTCCGCGTCCGAGGTCAAGCTCAGCTACATCGTCCGCGACCACGACGCTCAGATTTTTGCAAATCGCCAGCAGGTCCTGCAGGATATCGCCGCGTTCCTGAATAAGCGCTATGGCGAGAATACCGTCCGTGTTGAGATTCACCAGGAGTATCGCAACATGGCCGAGAAGTTCGACGGCTACGAGTTCCTGATTGATTATGCACTTGAGGCAAATCGTGAGGTTGGCATTGAGCCTAAGCCTGTTGCTGCTCGTGGTGGTACCGACGGCGCTCAGCTCACGTTCCGCGGCCTACCTTGCCCTAACATTGCTACCGGCGGATACAACGCTCACTCCGTGCGCGAGTTTGTTCCCGTGCCAAGCCTTGAGGTCACCGTTGACCTTCTGGAGAAGCTCGTCGCCAAGTTCGCCGCTCGCGGCTAGCGCTTGCACCCGCACGCTGCGCACGTACGCACGCCGCGCCGCGCCTGCACCCGCGCCGACCGTCCCCGTCGCACCCGTGCCGTCCATGACCGCTTGACGTGCGACTTTGCCATTCATAGCTTGATTGCTACCGTCTACGCTCCCGTTCACCCTTGTCAACTAATGGCGGGTGGGAGCGTAGCATAATTATGGGGGGTCATCGTTCTTTTTTTCGTGGGGGAAGAGAGGTCGCAATGCTCGCGGTGTTGTTTGGAATAATTGTCGTTGCGGCACCCGTTACCGCTGCGATTTTGGAGCATTCGGGCAACGTCGGAATCTCCGAGCGCCGCCACAGCCACCACGATACTTATGTGACTCCCGCTTCGCTCACGCGTTCGCTTATTATCGACATGGCGTTTGTCAGCGCCATCGCTGTTATTCTCGGCTGGCTCTGCTACGTTAACGTGTTTACGCCAAACCCAGACATTGTTATGGCGTTTTTTGCGTCCTTCTCGGTTGTTATGTTTATGGCGTGGTATATCTTGAGCCGCTACAAAGTCTCGCTGTTTGACGATGAGATGGTCATGGTTCCGTTCCTTGGACACGAGATTACCATCAATTACCAGGACATTAAGCGTATGGAGTGGGTTGGCGGCCGCCGAGGTTCGGGATTTAGAGATCTTCTAATTTGGACTTCGGACACGTCAAAGGTGCGTCTCTCGGGTATGATTGGACTAGACCAAGTGTTGCTCAAGATTGATCGCTTTGACGTCTTGGCACATAGTTCAACTAGGTAGAGCTGCGTCCGCTTGGGCTGTGACGCCCGTCGCGTTTGCCCAGCTACGCAGCATGCAGTAACGGGGGACGTTTGTGATTAAGCTTGTTTTATCTGATATGGATAACACACTGGTGCCTTTTGGCAACAGACGCGTGTCGGACTTCACACGCAAGGCTATTCACACGCTCCTGGAAGAAACGGATATCGCGTTTGGCCCCTGTACCGGCCGAGATTACGTTGAGCTGATGCGCCTCTTCAGCCTTGATGAGGCGTGCATGCAAACGGGCGTCATGTCCACGGGTAAGCGCGTGCTGTATAAAGGCAAGACTATCTCGCTCTTCGTTTTTGACCACAAAACGTTGCAAGGTGTCGCAGATGCTCTTGCTGACGAGAAGAACATGTTCTTGGTCTGCTATCCAGAGAAGACTAACCTTTTTAACCCGGCATATGTTGTCGGCCCACTGGACAAAGATATTCTCGCCGATTACGAGCGTAAGCTGGTGTTTGTCTCGGGCATTGTTGATCAGGTTCCAGACGACGTTGATTTTGTCGCCGCAACAATTGCGTGCCCAGGCACGGAGGAAGACATGGAGCGCTGTCGCCAGAAAGTGGCCGCAGCCTGCCCTGACGTATATACCATGTCGGTAGTTCCTCAGTGGTTTGACGTGCTGCCCAAGGGTGTGTCCAAGTTGACTGGCTTTGAAACGCTCTTGGAAAGAACTGGTATTTCTCCAGAAGAGGTGCTTGTTTTTGGAGACGGCGAGAATGACGTTGAGATTTTAAGTAAAGTTCCGCACTCGGTGGCGGTGGCAAATGCAATTCCAGAGGTCAAGCAGGTAGCAAAGCATCACGTAGGCGCGTCTGCAGACGATGGAGTTGCACATGCCCTGCTTGAGCTTGTGCGCGCAACAAAAGCAAGGGAGACTCCCCGTTTTATGATGGAGAACTAGCATGATTAAACTCATTGCATCGGACATGGATGGTACGCTGCTGGACCAGAATTCCGAGGTTCCGCCAGAGACATTTGAGCTGATTGAAGAGCTGTACAAACGTGGCGTTCATTTTGTAGCAAGCTCCGGTCGTCGCTACGATACGCTGCGCTGGTTGTTTGAGCCGGTTGCAGACAAGATTGACTACGTGGCCTCCCTGGGCACGCAGGTCTATGTAGAGAACGAGGTTATCGACCGCGAGGTTTTCTCGTCAGCTTCTATTCGTAAGCTGTTTGAGTTGACGTCTGAGTTTGACTGCATTCACCTGGTAGTTTATGACCGCACGCACACGTATTTGCTGGATGACCAGAGCTCGTTTGTGCGCGAGCTGGACAAAGACCTGCCTAACGCTGAGCGCGTATTTGATCCACCTTCACCTGACGTCAGCATCATCAAGGCTGCTATTTGTTGCGATTCAAGAGCTCGCTCGATGGACATGGCCATGATTCTTGAGCGCGAAATGGGCGACAGGCTTTCGTTCATGCCTTCCGGCGAGACGTGGATTGACGTGGTGCCTCGTGGCGTGAACAAGGCCACAGGACTTGAGCAGATCCGCAGGTACTATGGCATTTCTCGCGACGAGATTGCCGTCTTTGGCGATTCCATGAACGACTACGCTATGCTGCGTTATGCGGGTACTGCGTACGTTATGGACAATGCTCGCTACGCGCTCAAGACGATTGCCTCCAAGGTCATTGCACCTAACACCGAGCAGGGCGTTCAGAAAGAAATGCGTCGAATTCTGGAAGAGTTGTCGTAAAGAATCGGCGCCGTTTTCAAAATTGTTCAACATGACCATTTGGCGATAATTTCATACCGTTAGTCCCGTTCCTTTCTTAGTTTGATGGACTTATTTCGAGAGTCGAAATAAGGTAGTACAGGCAGAAATGGAGAGGAGGGGGACACGTATGTCAATTGTCAACACTAAAGATATTGCATATTCCAATAAACGCGCTGTTATTCAAGCACTGTGCGAGAAAAACGCTCTGTCTCGTGTTGAATTGGCGCGTGAATTATCTCTTTCTCCTAGTACCGTTACTACTATTGTCCAAGACTTGCTTCAGTCAAAAATGGTTGAAGAAAGTTCAGAACGCGTAGTAACTGCAGGTAGATCAAAGACACTTCTGCAACTTGCTCCAGAATTTGGTCTCTTGGGGCTCATTAGGGTTTCTCGCCAGAGTCAGGAACTTATACTCGTAGACATGACTCTTAACGAGCATGCTCGCATCACACTATCAGAAGAAGCTCCTTCAGGAGAAACTCTTCTTGAGGGGATTGAAGCTGCTCTTACTGACCTGATTGTTGATGGCGCAATTCTTAAGGGAATTGGAGTTTTGCTTGAAGGTGATGTGCTGGAATCAGAGCTTTCCGTCATGTATTCAACGGGCCATGATTCGGCAACAATTTCTCTGGTACAAGCATTAAAGAGTACCTTCAGGGTAGTGGTGAAGCAGTTTGAGCAGAGTGACTTTGCCCTTTCTCATGCTGAGAGCACGGACAACATTGAGGACGTTTCTTCGTACTTGCATCTTTCATTTGGACCGCGAGTTGTAGCTCAAGTTGTTTGTGATAACGCTCCTCTTCCAATGAAAGAGGGACTAAATGCAGATATTACTCAGCAGTTAGTTACCTCAGATGGTCTGCAGCTTGATGCATTAATGAATCTTATAAGCGCCGTTCAGAGTCTTTTTTCTGTTGATGCTGTAGTTGCATCTGTACCTGAAGAAGATGGTTCTATCTCTTTGCTTAAGACAGACGCGCTAAATAAGGCGCTGTCTACTCCTGCGCTTTTGGTACAAAAATTTGCTCAGTTTGAGGAATTTCCAAAACTGATCGTAACAAGAATGACTTCAAGAAACTTACTTAGAGATGCTGTTTCTGCCCTAAGATTTGCCTGTCTTTGTCCAGAAACTGTCCAGCTTTGGAAACAAGTACTTGTTTCTGGCTGGCATCCAGTAAGTTCGGTGTAGGTATTTGGTAAGACTTACGCAGGTCATGTGCCAGAAATCGGTAAGGCTTGCGTAAGAAACCAGCAAGGTACTTGCGGGGAAGTAGTACGCTATGTGCTGCGCTGGAACAAAGGTGTTTCTCGACTTTGTCTGCTCATCAAAGTCGTCAACATGGTGCTCATGCATCTATAGAAGTACGTGTAGGTTGTTTGAAGGAGAGATAGCTGCACTTGCTATCAAACAATGTGTTCCTAAGGAGGAAACATGGTTCAGGGTATTTTGATTCTCTTGGTCTTTGTGGCTGTAGCTGCATTGATGATGACTAAGAAGATCCCAACTCTGCTTGCCCTGCCACTGATGGCCATTTTGATTTGTGTCATCGCGGGCGTTCCAATGTTTGGAAAAGACGGCGACGGAAAAGAAATTGGCTGGCTGACATCAGTATTTGAGGCTGGTACCGTTCGTATGGGCGCCGCAATCATGGCCGTTATTTTTGGTGCATGGTTGGGTCAGCTTATGAACAAGACTGGTGTTACCGAGACAATTATCAAGAAGAGCGCAGAGCTTGGTGGCGATAAGCCCCTGGTAATCACCTTGATTATGTCTATTGCAGTGGCTGTCCTCTTTACTACACTTTCTGGCTTGGGATCCATCATCATGGTTGGCTCAATCGTCCTGCCAATTTTGATTTCTGTTGGTGTTCCTGCAGCTAGCGCAGCATGTATCTTCTTGATGTCCTTTACCACTGGTCTGGCACTCAATATTGCTAACTGGACAACATTCGCGAAGCTCTTCAACCTCGATATTGCTCAGGTTCAGGGCTTTGAGGTGTATCTGGCTGTTGCAACTGGTATTGCAACTTTGATCATGATTGTTGTTGAGTTCAAGCGCAACGGCATTAAGTTTGCCTTCAGCGCTCCAGTTGCTGAGCAGAGCAACTCCAAGCAGCTCACCGGTGTTACCGGTGGTCTTGCAATGCTGACTCCACTGATTCCTATTGTGCTTGTTGCTTTCTTGAAGGTTCCTGTTACCCCAGCATTTACCGTTGGTATTCTGTGGTGCCTACTGTTTACCTCTAAGAGCTTTAGCAAGGCAATGAACCTTCTTGCAAAGACCTGCTATGACGGTGTAACCGACGCTGGTCCTGCAATTATCCTGATGGTTGGCATTGGTATCCTTTACCTTGCAGTTACCAACCCAACGGTTAAGGCAGTTCTTAACCCATTCCTGCTTGGCATCATGCCACAGAACCTTATTGCATACATCATCTTCTTTGCGGTCCTCTCGCCACTGGCTCTGTATCGTGGACCTATGAATATGTTTGGACTTGGCTCTGGTATCGCAGCTCTTATCATTGGCCTGAACACCCTGAATCCTCTTGCTGTCATGGGCGCATTCCTGGCTGCAGAGCGCATCCAGGCAGGTGGCGACCCAACCAACACTCAGAACGTTTGGACTGCAAACTTCTGCGAGGTTGACGTCAACACCGTTACTCGTAAGATGCTTCCTTACCTCTGGGCAGTTTCCATCTTTGGTGTAATTCTGTCTGGTGTTCTGTACTTCTAAGTTCTGACCTTGGGGCGAGAAGACCCTCTTGTTGTGGGCTTCTCGCCTCGTTTTATCTTTGCAGCTGATTGAGTGCTGTAAATCGAGGAGGAAACGTGAAAGTTCGTATTGGAATCGACGTTGGCGGAACATTTACTGATGCTGTTGCCATCGACAATGATACGTACGAAATTATCGGCACGGTTAAAACACCTACCACGCATACTGCTGAAGCAGGTGTTGCTGCAGGTATTGTGCAGGTGCTTCATGGTGTTATGGAGCAGCACAACATTAAGCCTGAAGATGTTGTCTTTATTGCTCACGGTACTACCCAGGCAACAAATGCCTTGCTTGAGGGTGATGTTGCACAGGTTGGTATCGTAACGCTTGGTAGCGGCCTTCAAGGAGCTAAGAGCAAGAGTGATACCAACGTTGGCGATATTGAACTTGCTGCCGGTAAATTCCTGCGTACCAAAAATGCTTTTGTAGATACCTCTTCTGATGTTGAAGCTGGCATTAAGAGCGCAATTGAGCAGCTTTTCTCGGATGGTTCAACTTCTTATGTTGCTGCTGAGGCATTTAGCGTAGACGATCCAACTAACGAGAATGCTGTTATTGCAGAGTGCTCTGATAGAGAACTTCCTGCTACAGCCACAAATGACATTTCTAAGCTTTACGGCCTGGCTATTCGTACTCGTACAGCAGTTGTTAACGCTTCCATCATGCCAAAGATGCTTGAAGCCGCAAACATGACCGATAAGAGTATTCGCGAGGCTGGTATTGAGTCTCCACTTATGGTTATGCGCTGCGACGGCGGTGTTATGACTGTTGATGAGGTACGCCACCGTCCAATTTTGACTATTCTTTCTGGTCCTGCAGCTGGTGTAGCTGGCGCTTTGATGTACGAAAAACTTACCGATGGCCTATTCTTTGAGGTTGGTGGTACTTCTACCGATATCTCTTGCGTTAAAGACGGTAAGGTTATGGTTAAGTACGCAGAAGTTGGTGGTCACAAGACGTACCTCTCGTCACTGGATGTTAGAACTGTTGGTATTGGTGGCGGTTCTATGGTGCAGATTTCTGATGGCAAGGCTGTTGATGTGGGACCTCGTTCTGCTCACATTGCTAACCTGGATTACGAGGTTTACACGGACGCAGAAAAGATTGTGAACCCACGTCTAGTTGCTGTTCGTCCTATGGATGGAGATCCTGAGTACGCAGCTATTAAGTGTGATGGCGGTCTTCGCGTTTGTTTGACTATGGCTGGCGCTGCAAACCTTGCAGGCTTTGTTCCTGAGGGTGATTACGCACGTGGTTCCGTCGAGGCTGCTCGTGCGGCATGGGCTCCTCTTGCAGCAAATATGGGCATGAGTGTTGAAGAGGCAGCAGCCCAGGTTCTTGCTTTTGCCGCAAAGAAGAACGGTGCTGTAGCAGAACAGCTTATGAAAGACTACGGCATGGATCCTCGCACAACTGTTTATGTTGGCGGTGGCGGTGGTGCTTCAACTGTTGTGCCACACTTGGCAAAGACCATGGGTCACACGTTCCACATTGCTAAAAACGCTCCTGTTATCTCAACTATTGGCGTTGCTCTTGCTATGGTTCGTGACATGGTTGAGCGCAGTGTTACCAACCCAACCGACGATGATATTGTCAGCGTTAGGCGTGAGGCAGAAGCTCGTGCTATCAAGATGGGTGCAGCTCCTGGAACCGTTGAGGTTACTGTTGAGGTGGATACTCAGCGCCACGTTGTTCGCGCAATTGCTGTTGGTGCTACTGAGCTGCGCAGTAAAGACGTTAATGCTGCACGTCTGAGTGTAGATGAGCTTAAGAAACTTGTGGTAGAGAATTATGGCGAGGGTGTAGAAAACGTTTCTGAGGTTGCTCACTCATCCGAGCTCTTTGCATATACCGCAACCACTACAGAAAAGAAGCTCTTTGGTCTTCTCACCAAGAAGCGCACTGCTCTTCGTCTTATTGATGCCGAAGGCGTTATTAGACTTCAACGTCCAAACGCTGAGGTGCTTCAAGAAACTATTAGCTCATGGCGTAAGGGTGTAACAGCACTGGTAGAGGACTTAACTGTATTCAACGATGGCGGCGCCAATCTGCCAAACGTCTATGTTGTGGTGGGTAAGCGTATTATTGACTTGTCTGGAATGACTTCGCTTGAGCAGATCTTGAGCCTTGCGGCGGTAGAGCTGGGCGGTTATCCATCTGACGAGCCTGTTATTATTGCTGCCACACTTCGTTTGGGCGATTAAACTGACATGCAGAACGCAAAACACACTCTGGCGAGAAAATCGGTAAACCTTGAAGCGGAGTCTATTTTTGATTCTGCTTCACGGTTTCCCTTTCCAACTCGTGAGCTTGCTCTTAAAGAGCTCTCATGGGATCGCTATGTTATGCGGATTCCCGAGGAGGATAAAGAGCACATAGTTGATTTAGCTTGGTCAAAGGGTGAGCGTGCTGCACATATGGTGTTTGAAGAATCAAACGGTCAAAGTGACTTCTTTCAGATCTGCAAAGACGCAGGTTTGACTATTATCAAAAAAGATATTGATTGCGTGTATGGTAACCAGCGTTATTTCAGTGATTATGTTTCTGGCACAAAAGAAATCACACTCTATGAGCAGTCTTGTGTGCTATGGGCAAAGCAAAACCAACTTGAGCTGCATGATGCCCAAAATCTCATTCTTATGCATGAGTTTTTTCATGTTTTGGAGACAACTCGACTTGGATTAACGAGTAAAGAATATACCGTTCCACTGTTTACCATTGGTCCTTTCAAGTTGGGAAAAACGGGTATTCACGCATTATCTGAAATTGCAGCGCACGCATTTACTAACACTTACTATGGTTTATTAAATAGCTCTTCTGGCTTAAATAGCGTTTCTGACACAGGAGGAAGCAATGATTTATAAAGAAATTACCTGGAATAACCTACGGATTCCTGTTGTTGGAAGTTTTGATGTAGTTATTATTGGCGGCGGTGTTTCTGGTTCTGCCTGTGGAATTCGCTGTGTTAATGAAGGTCTCTCAACGCTCATTGTGGATAAGTCAAACTTGCTAGGAGGATCTGCTACACGAGCGCTTGTATGCCCGATGATGCCGTCATATGTGCGCCATCTGCCAGTTCTTTCTGCCATCGAGCAGCAGCTCTTGGCTTCAGGTGACGCTACGCGCGACGATTACACTACCATGATCTGGTTTGCTCCTGAGCGCTTGGGAGAGGTATATGAGCAGCTCTACACTACTAAGGACGGTCAGATTCTCTATGATACGTCTCTTGTAGCTGTAGTTTTATCTGATTCTGACGGCGAGAAAACCATCACGCATGCAATTCTTGCCTCAACCGAGGGCCTGATTGCAGTAGCCGCTCAAACGTGGATTGATGCATCTGGCGATGCGGTTTTGTCCAGAGCTGCTGGCGTACCAGTTGCAGCTGGTGATAAGGATGGTATTAATCAGGTTTGCAGCCTGCGTTTTACCATGGGTGGTATTGATGTTGAGCGCTATAGAGATTACGTGCTTTCGCTTGATGATCACTTTTCACCATTAGTTGATGGATATTTCTTTGAGTCCGCAATGGTTGCGGGTAAAAATTTTAAGCTGGAGCCAAAGTTCCGCGAGGGAATTGAAGCAGGCATTCTTGAAGAAGAGGACTTGCGCTACTATCAGATTTTCTCGCTTCCCGGAAAACCAGGTTGCATGGCATTAAACTGCCCGCATATTGCAAGTATGCGCACAAACACTACGGGAGCTGCACGTTCCAATGCAACGATTGAAGCTCACGCCCGCATTCGTCGGCTTGTTACCTTCCTGCAGCGTATGATGCCTGGATTTGAACAAAGCTACCTTATGGAGCAGGCTTCGCTTTTGGGTGTCCGTGAGAGCTGGCGTGTTGAAGGCCAGGTAATGCTGACTGAAGAGGATTACGTTAACCAAGCTCGATTTGATGATGGTCTTGTTCGTGGCGATTGGTACATTGATGTTCACTCCAATAAGGGTGGACTCTTCCATAAAAATACGTACAAACAAGGTGACTATTACGAGATTCCGTTCCGTTCGATGGTCACCAAACATATCAGCAATTTGGGTGTTATTGGTCGCTGTATCTCTACGACTTTTTTGATGCAGGCAAGTGTTCGCATTATTCCAACGGTGACCGATATGGGAGATGCAATGGGTACAGCGTGTGCTCTAGCAAAACGTACGTCAACACCATTGGCCAAATTGGATGGCGTGGCGGTTCGTGCAAAAGTAGAACAAATGAAAGCGTTGAATTTATGATTGCCGTCTGAGAACTATAAAACCTGTGATAAACTTCTACAGTCATGGGCGATTGGCGCAGTGGCTAGCGCAGGTGCTTTACACGCACAAGGCCGGGAGTTCAAATCTCTCATCGCCCACCATAGAATTTCATGCGGCGCCTTCGGGTGCCGCTTTTTTCTTATCGACTGCTATTTTTCTTATAAAATCGTCACCTTTTTGTAAGTTAGTTCGATGGTACCAATTATGTATATGGCGCATTATAAAAATGCAGATAAATATAAAGACGATGTTGTTAAAAAACCAACAGAGTAAGGGCAACATACTATGAATTTGTTAACTAAAATTGCAGTTGGAAATGTACGCCGTAATCTTAGCGACTTTGGGGTTTATTTTGCTGCATTGGCAACGGGTGCTTGCCTTATGTATTCATATGCAGCATCTGGGGATTATTTGTTTGCCTTGGTGAATGACGAATCGGTCCGTTCACTTTTTGTTGCGGAGGCAAATTATAGCCTGGCGTTTGGTATTTTACCTTTTTTGGTGTTTTTGAATGTTACGTCATACGCAAATAAATTTTTGATTCGTCGACGTCTTCCTGAATTTGCTCAATATGAGTTGGCAGGTCTCGAAAAGAAAGATGTCATTAGCATATTGCGATATGAAACTATTCTGGTTTCAGGAAGTGCACTCATTGGTGGAATTGTAATAGGTATTGCTATTTCTCCGTTTGTAGAAATGATTGTAAGTTGGTCGTACGCACTACCAATGAAATTTGTTGTTGTTGCTTCTCCATTGGGTGCCATTGTGACAACAATAATATTTTTTATAACGATGTTCGTGCTCTCTCGGGGTAGTAAGCGCATCCTAAAGAAGTCTACGTTATTGCAGATGATGTCTGCAAAAAAAGAAAATGATTCATCAAAACCACTTTCAATTTCACGAGCAATTTTTGATGCATGTATAGGCGTTTTGTTGCTGGCAATTGTTTATGTTGTGTGTGCTCAGGCTCCGTTCGCCTTTATTGGTTTCATGATTCCCTTTGGTGCCTGTGCCATTTTTGGATCATTTTTTGTATTCCGCTCAACACTTGTGTTACTTCCACGCATTCTTAAGAAAATTCCAGATATATGGTATCGAGGTTTAACCGCATTTTCTGTGCGTCAAGCTGAAGGTGTAGCACGCAACGCTTCCAAAGCTATGACGTGTTCAGCAGCCCTATCTTCTGTAGGTATGTGTATGTTTGTCTTTGCCGTTGTTCTTCGCACTCAAATTTTTGAGGTAATTTCTTCACAGGATATGAGTGCTTCGGATGTTTCTGGACCTTTTGGCGTTATTGTATTTACCTGCTCTTTTTATGCGGTTGTGTTGCTTGTATTTTCTTCTGTTATCTTGGCAGTTCAACAGCTTTCACTTGCTGCAGATAATAAAGAAAGATATTACAAGCTGTATGAACTAGGAGCTTCTCGAGAAATACTTTCAAAAAGTTTACTTACTGGCGTACTGTGTAATTTTTTGCTCCCGGGTATTTTTACCGTGATTCATGCAATTTTTGGACTTAATGTTATTCGTTTTATGAGCGTAGAAATGTTCCAAACTGCCATCGAGCCAAGCATTTGGCCTGTTGCATTACTCACACTTTTTGGTTTTGTAGTGTATTTCTTTATTACGTATATCGGAGCAAAAAAGAACGCATTATCAATGCATATTTAGTCATTACGTTAAAGGCAGTGGCAACAAATAGCAATAAATAGCAACAAAGTAATACCAACAAGAGCAACAATAAAGTGTTTCAGAGGGCGGTGTACAGACAGGTATACTAGAGTCGTTTCAAAAAGAATTAACTGCTTTTCTATGCAGATGTGAAAAGGAACGCTATGAAGTCTGACTCTACGTTGCAATCTAGCACTACTTCGCAACTTTTACGTTCGTATAATCGTGCGTGGGACCAGATACGACCGGTTACGTTAGAGCGAAATCTTATGAAGAACGCTGATGGATCTTGTTTGGTTAGCTTTGGTGATACGCGTGTACTCTGTGCGGCCACCATTGAAGAAGGAGTTCCCGCCTGGCGTCGTTCTTCTCGTGCTGGTTGGGTGACTGCGGAATACGCAATGCTGCCAGCATCAACAAATCAGCGCACTAAGCGAGAGCGTGCCAACCGTAAAGGTCGCTCTATGGAGATTGAACGTCTTATCGGGCGTTCCCTGCGTTCTGTTGTGGACCTGAATAGTCTTGGCGAGTACACCATTACGCTTGACTGTGATGTTCTTCAAGCGGACGGCGGTACTCGAACTGCCAGTATAACCGGTGCGTGGGTGGCGCTTCATGATGCGCTTTTCTCGCTTGTCGAGAAGGACGTCTTGCCCAGACTTCCCCTTACAGGTCAAGTAGCGGCAATTTCGATGGGCGTTGTTGACGGACAGGTGTTGCTTGATCTGGACTATCCTGAAGACTCACATGCAGATGTTGATATGAATCTTGTAGGCACCGAGTCTGGCCAGATTATTGAGGTTCAAGGTACGGGCGAAGGTGGACCGTTTGATTGCGAGAAACTCAATCAACTTTTAGATGTTGGTCAGGCAGGAATTGCTCATCTTGTTGAACTGCAAAACCAAGTTACTGGATTTAGGGAGTAAGCATGAGCCAGGATAACGCTACTAATCAGAATACTAAGGCTGTATTTGATCCTAATAAGATCATAGTTGTGGCAACGGGAAACACTCATAAGTTAGTTGAGATTGAGGCAATCCTTTCTAAAGTTATGCCTGGTATAAGTTTTGTTGCCCTTGGTCAACTGGGTGATTTTCCTGATCCAGAAGAAAACGGAAAGACTTTTCGTGATAACGCGTTAATTAAAGCAATGGCTGCACTTGATGAGGTAGATTGTGTAGCGGCAATTGCTGATGACTCTGGTCTTTGCGTAGATGCCCTTGATGGCGCTCCTGGAATTTATTCTGCACGTTATGCAGGAGAGCATGGTAACGACGCCGCTAACAATAAGAAACTGCTGGCCGAGCTTGCAGATGTGGCAGACGCTGATCGTACTGCACGCTTTCACTCAACTGTTGCTCTCGTATATCGTGACGGTCGCGTGCTTGTAGGTGAGGGAGACTGTGAAGGCGTTATTGGTCATGAGCCAAAGGGCTGCAATGGTTTCGGCTATGACCCACTGTTTTGGCCGCATGATGCACCAGGTAAAGCTATGGCAGAACTTTCTCCCAATCAGAAAAATGCTATTTCTCACCGTTTTCATGCGCTGCAAAATCTCTCAGAGCAAATTCTTCATTAAGTCGATGAGCGGTAGTTCAATCAGCTGTTTCACATGATAAACTGAGTGTCATTGAGAATTGCGATACCAAAAATTAAGGTATTGAAAATAAAAGCATTGAGTGCTGTTTTGCAATGTTTGCGGCAATGCAAAACACTTCATTTATGGAGGTAAGCATGAGGATTGTTCGTACACGTGATTACGAGGACATGAGCAGAAAGGCAGCAAATGTTATTTCCGCTCAGATTATTTTAAAACCAAATTGCATTCTTGGTTTGGCAACTGGTTCCACACCAATTGGAACTTATACGCAGCTTGCCGAGTGGAATAAGAAAGGCGATTTGGATTTCTCGCAAGTTTCTACGTACAACCTCGACGAGTATCGTGGACTTTCTCATGAAGATCCTCAAAGCTATCATTATTTTATGCGTAAAAATCTTTTTGACCTGGTAAATATTGATATTAAGAATACTCATGTGCCTGATGGATCAAATCCTAATGTTGCAGAAGCTTGCTCTGAGTATGACGCTCTTGTTGCTGCGGCAGGATATCCTGATCTTCAGCTTCTTGGTATTGGTCACAATGGTCATATTGGCTTCAATGAACCAGACGATCATTTCTCTAAGGGCACGCATTGTGTTGATCTTACTGAGAGCACTATTCAGGCAAATAGTCGCTTGTTTGACCGTATGGAGGACGTCCCTCGACAGGCGTATACCATGGGAGTACAGACCATTATGTCTGCTCGTAGTATTTTGGTTGTTGCAAACGGTAAGGATAAGGCTCAGGCCGTCTATGATATGTGTTACGGCTCTATTACACCTCAGTGTCCTGCATCCATCTTGCAGCTCCATACCAACTGTACTGTTATTGCTGACGAGGCAGCACTTTCACTCTGTCCTGCTGAGTAGGTGTGCTTTTCCAAAAGGAAATCGCGAATAAATTTTGTGGCGAGAAACCCACGGTAATGGCAACATGCCCGTGTTCTTCTCGTGTCATTTTTCGTACAGCTTGAGATTTTGTTCGCTAGCACGTATAGTGGAAACTTGGTTATTGTGACTATTGTTTGTTGATTGGGACAAAATTCCTATAAGGCTCCCCGTGTGTTGAGTCCAGGAAGTTCCAATTGACTTGGAGGATAGATGGAAAACGAGATTCCGCCAGTTAATCGTGTCGATGAGATTCATCAGAAGCTTCTTGAGCTTCAGGGTCAAAAAATTAAGGTTAAAGCTAATATGGGACGTTCTCGCATTATTGAACGGACCGGCGTTCTGGTGAATGCTCATCCATCTTTATTTATTGTAGAAGTTGGCGAGCGTCGCGGTCGTACTGCACGTCAGTCTTATCAGTACGTTGATGTTTTGACCGGTACGGTTGAACTTTTTGACGTTGAAACTGGCGAGCGTCTGTTTGATTTTGAGTTTGAAGAGTAATTAGTAGCACTATCTAGTGAATAGTACTCTTATGACTGCTTCTACGTCTTATAGTGGACGTCAATCCGCACAAGTTCCTTGCAAGATTAATCTTCATCTGGGTATTCATACTCAGAAAAATCAGCGAGGCTATCATAAAGTTGATTCACTTATGGTTCCTGTGGCCATCTACGACACCGTTACGGTTAACGATGCACCGGAGCTTACGGTAACGCATGATCCTACACTTTGCGTTATACCTGAACGTACAACCACGTGGAAAGCCGCGGTACTTTTATCGTACAAGCTGGGAATTTCTCCTGATGTCTCTATTGACGTGCATGTACACATTCCCGAGAAAGCCGGTTTAGGTGGATCGTCTGCCGATGCGGCTGCAACGTTGTGCTTACTTGCTGAGCGTTGGGGAGTTGACCCGTTAGATCCGCTGGTAGTTGATGTGGCAAAGTCTATTGGAGCCGATGTACCATTTTTCTTGGATCCGCGTCCTTCTCTTATGCTTGGTGCTGGCGATACGCTGGAAGAGGCTTATACACCTACATGCAATGCACCGCTTGTCATTGTATTACCTGCAGAAAAGGGTATTTTGACACAGGCCGCCTATGATCAGTTTGATGTTGCTCCAGAACCACCAGCATCATATGAGGCACTCGCTTCATTGTTTACTTCTGGCGAAAAAACCGTCCAGCAGGTAGCTGATTTACTATTTAATAATCTGGCGCCAGCAGCAAAAGTACTTGAACCGCATGTTGCTGAGGTTGAAGCTTGGCTTAAACAGCAGTCAGGTGTTCTTGGGGCTCAAGTCTCGGGTTCTGGCAGTAGTTCGTTTGCACTTTGCGAGTCTCAGGATGCAGCGGACGCTATTGCTGACGCTGCTAAAGCAATGGGATGGCGTAACTATTCCACTCAGTGTCAGTTGTAGTTGCATAGTATTTACGCAACACATTGACTACCTATTTCTCGCATTGTCGTGCGATTTCTGCTAAAGTGACGTTTGCGTTATCGTGTGGCAAGCATGTTTGAAGCGCATATTTTGCGTGCATCGTGGCGCGTATATTGCTGTTGTTTTAAGTGCAACAGGTAAACGATTCGGGTTGTGGCTCAGCTTGGTAGAGCGCTCGGTTCGGGACCGAGAGGTCGCTGGTTCAAATCCAGTCAACCCGACCATTTTTTCTTTCTTCATCAAACTGTATAGCTTTTAATATTTAATGCGTTTCAATGCTTGAGTCTGAAAAGTTCGTCATGTCTGAGTAAAACAATTCCGACATGGTAAAAAACAGGCAAATTATTCAGACTTAAGCACTCTTTAGGCATGTTTTTTACATTTATTCGAAGTTAATTTTCCTTCATGAACAAAACACGCCATATAACTTTTTACCGACACACTTGAAAGCTTCCTTGCATTTTTGTTTTATAAAGATTATAAACATCTATAACGTTACGTACTAATTATGCGCAGAACGCTTGGAAAAGGCAATCAAGCTCGATTTTGGTAAAGGGAGTGTTAAATGAAGATTCAAGACGAGGTAAAGCAAGCAGTCGCTAAGGCAATTTCAGAGTATGATTTTAAGCACGTTGAATGGATTGCCGCTGGTGGTTCTTATGGTGGATTTTATCCAGCAGACTACTTTATGACGCACGAGGCAACGGTGCTATCTTCTCGTATGCATACCAGCAATGAGTTTGTATTTGCTCCACCAGCTACACTTGGAGAGTCAACAATTTGCATTGTCTGCTCGATGAGAGGAACCAAAGAAACTTGTGAAGCCGCACGCGTTGCAAAAGATCACGGTGCTTATGTAATTGCAGTTTATGTTGAGGAATCGCTATTAACCGAGGTATGTGATCAGAAAATTAAATACGAGTCTATCGCTCTCGATGAAAGTAAAACTGAGAGAGTAAATTCAAGCGTCGGCCTCTTGATTGCTGCAAACTTAGTAAATCAAACCGAAGGCTATGCTCGTATGAATGAGATGGAAATGGCTTTTGACCAGGTTGATTCTCTTTATAGAGAGGCAGTTGTTCGCACGACTCCAATTGCACAGACTTGGGCTCAATCAGTGAAAGATGCTCCAACTATTTATGTTATGGGTTCCGGACCTGCCTATGGATCGGCCTATATATTTTCCATCTGCAATATTGAAGAGATGCTTCAAAAAAGTTCGCCAACAATTAATTCATGTGAGTTCTTCCATGGTCCTTTTGAAGTACTTGTAAATGAAGATCCTATTTTCCAGCTTGTTTCTTATGGACGTTGTAAGCCAGCTGATATGCGTGCAGTTAATTTTCTTTCAACGTATGCTGCCGAGAAAACCTTTGTGCTAGATGCCGTAGATTTGGGCATTACTGAGCTGCCTGAAGAAGTAGCAGAGTACTTTAATCATGTTCTTTTCTCGCCAATATTAAACAATGTCTTTATGAGAAAACTTTCAAAAGCAACTGGTAAAGATTATATGACTCGCACGTATATGTGGAAGGTCCCTTACTAGGCGGTTGCACGCGGATCTGCGCACGCGGATTTGCGCGTGTGTAGGTCTGCACGCTCAGACCTACGTGCAGACTGTGTTGAGTACCGTTTACCGTTCAGTAAGTACCGTTCACCTGAATTTATATAAGACGTATATAATGTCTTATATGTATTGTATACTCAGTTTTGCAATTTACTGTTTGACACAATTGTTTTGGAAGAAAGGAGTGTCTATGAATCAAGTTATCCTTGCGTCGCATGGAAATCTATCAGTTGGTGCTTTAGACACTGTCCACATGATTGTGGGAGAAATTCCTAATGTGCACGCACTTACATTGCAAAGGGAGGATAAGGAATCAATTTCCGGCAAAATTGTCGAGCTTATCAAAACTTTTGATAAGAAAGACCATGTCTATGTTCTTACCGACATGTTAGGCAGCAGTGTCAACAATTCAGCTGTTGAATTGTTGCAGCAGCAGGAAAATATTGTTGTTATTGCTGGAATGAACATGCCTCTTATTTTGTCTCTTGCGCTTGAGGGAGAAGATCTTACGATAGAGCAAGTTCACCAGCTAATTTTGGAAAGCCGTAAGGGAATTGTTGATTGTGGTCACCCTGAGCTTGAGGAAGCTGTCATTGCAGCTACTCAACAGCAGCCTGTTCAGGGTAAGGGTGGAAAGAGCAAAGTTGTTCTTGCCCGCTTGGATTACAGGCTTCTTCATGGACAGGTTGTATTCTCTTGGATTAATACTGTAGGCGCAAACCGCATCATCATTGTGGATAACGATGCAGCAACAAATGATATTAAAAAGAATGCTCTTAAGCTGGCTAAGCCCACCGGCGTTTATCTCAATATCTTCACTGTTGAAAAAGCTCTTTCAAAGATGGCAAAGCTGGACACACTTGGTGATTCAGTAATGTTTGTATTTGGCAACACAAAAGAGCTCTTGGAGTTCTCAAAGCAGCATCAATTTGATGAGGTCAACTATGGTGCAACTGCCAATGTAGATGGTGCGGAGCAAATTGGTGGATCTGGAAGTTCCGTATTCCTTACCGAAGAAGGTAAGAAAGATACTCAGAAACTTTTGGAGCTTGGAACCAAAGTATACGTTCAACAGACACCTACCCATCAGCGTGTCAATTTAAATTCACTATAAAAGAGGGGAGAAGAAATGAGTACATTTGTTAGTGCGCTTCTTGTCGGTCTCGTTGGCATTTTCTGCATGCTTGACTCTCGTTTGCTCGGACGACTCAACTTTGAGCAACCACTTATTGGCGCAACACTCGTTGGTCTTGTTCTGGGAGATATTCCTACAGGTCTTGCTGTTGGAGCTGCAACCGAGCTCGTAAGCATGGGCCTGGTATCAGTAGGCGCAGCCGTACCGCCTGATATGGTTCTTGGCAGTATTGTTGCTTCTGCATTTGCTTGCCTTACAGGAGCAGGTGTTGAGACTGCAATGACCATTGCAATTCCAATTGCAGTACTCGGACAGCTTTTTGGTATTGTTTTCCGTTCGATTATTGCTGCACTTACTCATGTATCTGACCAGGCAATTGAAGAGGGTAAATTCAAGAAAGCAACCAATATGCACATTGTGGTTGGAACTACCTTGTACTCTCTTATGTATTTCATTCCTATCTTCTCAGCTGTTTTCCTCGGTACAGATGCAGTTAAAGCTGTTGTTGAGCTAATTCCTGCATGGCTGAGCACTGGTTTAAATGTTTCTGCTCAGATTTTGACTGCATTTGGTTTGGCACTGCTGATTTCAATGATGCTTTCTAAGGGCATGGAGGGCTTCTTGTTCCTTGGTTTCTTGCTTTCTGCATATTTGCACCTCTCTGTAACAGCAGTTTCACTCTTTGCAGTGGTGCTCGCAGTTATTCTTTCTGGCATTAAATTTGGTCGTGGTGGAGCAGGAGCTGGAACTTTGCAATCAGCTCATGTAAGCGCCACGCATGATCCGCTCGAGGATGACGAGTAGGGAGGAAGTTATCATGGCTGAAAATAAGGTTTCTTTAAATAAAAAGCTTTCACAGTTCTTCTGGCGTTCTTGGGCAATTCAGGATTCTTGGAATTACGAGCGTCAAATGAACATGGGATTTATGTATGGCATTGCTCCAACTATTGATCGATGCTATCCAGATCCAAATGATCCAAAGCAGATAGAGCGCAAAAAAGAGGCTTATAAGCGTCACATGGCATTCTACAACTGCACGCCACAGACAAGCGCTTTTGTCTTGGGACTTGCTGCATCAATGGAAGAGGCATACGCAGAAGATCCTGATAGCGTTAATCCAGACTCCATTAATGCAATGAAGACTTCTCTTATGGGTCCTCTTTCTGGTATTGGTGACTCGTTCTTCCAGGGAACCATTCGTGTTATTGCCTTTGGACTTGGCGTTGCTCTTGCTCAGCAAGGCTCAATCATGGGCCCAATTCTGGCAATGCTCATTTCCATTGTTCCTTCTGTTCTGGTTACCTGGTTTGCTGCAAAGCTTGGTTATCAGGGTGGCCAGCAGTTCCTGCATAAGCTGCAGGATGGCGTCACCATGGAGCGACTGATGTACGTTTGCGGAATTGTTGGTCTTATGGCTGTTGGTAGCATGGTTGCATCTCTTATTGGACTGACAACACCTCTGGTCTTTGCGGATGGAACTCTTGTCCTTCAGAACGTTTTGGATAGCATTCTTCCACAGACAATTCCGCTACTTCTAACTGCAGGAATGTTCTACATGGTTAAGAAGGGCGTCAACACAGGTTGGTTGCTTGCTATTGCAATCTTTGGTGGAATTGCACTTTCCGCACTGGGTATTCTCGCTTAATAAATCATAACGGCATTAATAAACGACATTTATAAACGGCGTAATCCATTTGAAGAGGAGAAAAAATGTACGAGATCGATCTGAATCAACCTAAGAGCATTATCTCTAAGATTGTTGAGAACCACACTATTACTCATGTTGCTTTTGTCGGCTGTGGTGCATCTATGTCTGAGCTGTATCCAGCTAAGTATTTTCTAGCAAACAACACTAACAAACTTAACGTTCAGCTTTTTACCGCTAACGAGTTTAATTACGATACTCCTGCATGGCTTGGTGAGCACACTCTAGTTATTACCTGCTCCCTTGGTGGAGGTACTCCAGAGACTATTGCAGCCAATACTACTGCCAAGAAGGCCGGTGCTCCTGTAGTTGCTGTTACACACGTTGCAGATTCTGCACTTACCAAGGAAGCTGACTACGTAATTGTTCACGGTTTTGAGAAGAACTATGCAGCAAAGATCGAGAAGATGGGCTATGTCCTAGCACTTGCAGCAGAGATTCTTCAACAGACAGAGGGCACTGAACTTTATCAGGATGTTATTGATGGTCTCAACGCAATTTATGAGCTAGCAGAGAAGTCTGCTCAGAGTGCTGGAGCAGAGGCTCAGAAGTTCGCAGACGCTTACAAGGATGATCAGCTTATCTATCTGATGGGCTCTGGCGCATCTGCAAAGGTTGCGTACTCAACCTCTATGTTCCTCTTCTCTGAGATGCAGTGGATTGACTCCGCAGCTTATAACACAGGTGAGTATTTCCACGGACCATTTGAGCTCACTGAGGATGGAAAGCCTTATCTTCTCTTTATGTCTGAGGGCGCAACAAGGCCAATGGACGCTCGCGCGCTAACCTTTATGCAGCGCTTCAACTCCAAGGTAACCGTCATTGATTCAAAGGATTACGGTCTTGCTGGAGCTGTTTCCTCCAAGGTACTTGGTTATTTCAACCCATTCATTCATACCGCAGTCATGCGTGTTTATGCTGAGAAGATTGCTGAGGCTCGTAAGCATCCTCTGACTATGCGTCGCTATATGTGGAAGATTGAGTACTAAGCTGATTTATAAATCACGCTAAGGAAAGGACAGGTTCTGCCTGTCCTTTCTTCATATTCGGGAGAGTTGTCCTCTTACTGTGAAGTAAACCTTAGACAAGATATATATGGGCAAGATATTTATATGCAGGATGTATTATTGTTATAAAGGTTTCAAATTATTGAGATGTCTATAATGTCTTAGGAGTAGTTTTGAGTACAACAAATGTACAACCTTTATATCAGCAGATATATGATGACATTAAGAGTGATATTGAGTCTGGTGTATATCAGGTTGACGATAAGATTCCTTCTGAAACTGAATTAAGTGAGAAATACAACGTAAGTCGCATTACGGTTCGTCGTGCCATTGAAGATCTTTGTGCTGACAGCCTGCTTACAAAAAAGCAGGGAAGGGGCACGTTTGTAGGTTCAAAGCAGCTTAAGCGTAGGCTTGAACAATCTTTAGAGTCTCGTAGTTTTACCGAGATGTGTGCTGCTTGTGGCGCTGTTCCAAGAGCCGAGGTAGTAGACAGGCAAATAATTCCTGCACGTCCAAATGAGATAAAGTTCTTCGGTCTTTCTGAAGGTGCTTTAATTCTTTATATCCGCAGGATTCGCTATGCAGATGATCTTCCTATTGTTGACGAGCGTGTTATTTTACCCTACGAGTGGGCTTCAAATCTTTACACGCATCCTCTTGAAAACGTCTCAATGTTTAAGGCTGTTGCTGAAATTCTGGGAAGAAAGCCAATTAAGAGCTCTTCTTGGACAATTAATGCAGTAAGAGCAACAACAGAGCAGTCAAGCCGTCTTGATATCTCCGTTGGAGCTCCGCTTATTGCAAGTGAGTCCTATTTTGTGGATAAGCAAAATAAGCCTGTTTACATTGGCAAAGACTTCTTTGTTGGAGGCCGTTACGAGCTGAGTTTGTAAGAGTAAGCTTTGCAAGCTTCGATGCGACATTCGCGCACGTCAACGTCGCATAAGCAAAGCCCTTCTCGTCATCTAACGAGAAGGGCTTTTTACATGCAGACGTCTGATCCAAAACCGATGCAATTATGTGCGTTGCGCTGGCACGTTGTTGCGTTCATGCGGGTTTTTAAGATTTTTGGAGCTCGATTAATCCAAAAGTGAACTAATTATGTGTCGAGAAGAACAATTTTGATCCAAAACCCACCTAATTATGTGCCTTTCGGCACATAATTACCACGCTTTTGGATCAGGTGGACACATAAATACCCGGGTTTTGGATCAATCGATTCTGAAAAATATGCGAAGACAGCCAGTAATTGTGCAGTTGAATCGTTTTTGAACCCTTCGACTCTATCATATGAACAATATGATTGTTATGAACGTTTAACCTCAGCAAAACATAAATAATTTTGCATAAAATAAACACAAATGGATTACAATCAGTTAAAAGCACTGAGCTCGTTTCGTCGCGTCGCAGGACCGCGTGCGTTCGAGCTCGTACTGTCGTGTCGCAAGATCGCATGAGCGCCGCGGTTTGTTGTGTCAGTTTGTTGTATCGCGTTTTGTTGAAAGGGGTTTGTATGCCTGTTGTTGAGTTTTTTGTAAACGTGTTATCAACACCAGCCATCCTAGTTGGTTTTGTTGCCTTGCTGGGTTTGGCACTTCAGGGAAAGCCAATTGAGGATCTCATCAGAGGCACCCTCAAGACTATCGTTGGCTTCCTCGTTCTTTCTGCAGGCGCAGGTTTCTTGCAGACTGGTTCCCTCCTTGCCTTTGGCGAGATTTTCAACTTTGCCTTTGACATGCAGGGGGTCGTCCCAAACAACGAGGCTGTCGTCTCGCTGGCACTTGGCGAGTTTGGTCAAGCAACCGCAATCATCATGTGCATCGGCATGGTCCTGAACATTGTCCTCGCACGTTTTTCTCGCTTTAACTACATCTTCCTCACCGGCCACCACACTCTCTACATGGCAGCTATGCTCGCCATCATCCTGCACGTCGGCGGCCTTTCCGGTTGGATGCTCTACATCTCCGGCGCATGCCTACTTGCTTTGATTATGGTTCTGTCTCCTGCATACTGCCAGCCAACCATGCGAAAGGTTACCGGCAGCGATTCCGTTGCACTTGGCCACTTCGGTGGCGCTGGTTACTGGCTTGCCGGTATGGTCGGTAGGCTCTTTGCTTCCGATCGCGAGAATAGCACCGAGAATATCAAGTTCTCCAAGCGCCTCATCTTCCTGCGCGACAACACCGTTTCCATTGGTCTGACCATGATCATCATGTTTTTGGTCATCACCGGCGTCGCTGTCAGCCGTGGCCTTCTAACCCTAGTACCTGCAGGAACTACCGCTGCAGAGTTTGCCTCCAACCCACAGTATGCAGGCCTTCAGCACCTCGGCGACCTCCTCAACATTGGCACCGAGACCACCACTAACTGGATTGTCTGGGCATTTACCCGCGGCCTTTCCTTCGCTGGTGGTGTTTACATCATTCTGTCCGGTGTTCGTTTGATCATTGGCGAGATTGTTCCTGCATTTAAGGGTATCGCTCAGAAGCTTGTCCCTGGTGCAAAGCCTGCAATTGACTGCCCAATCGCATTCACCTATGCTCCAAACGCCGTTATCATCGGCTTCCTGAGTTCCTTCGTTGGCGGCATCCTGGGCCTGCTTATTCTGGGTGTCATTAACGCACAGGTTGCAGCTATTGCCCTGATCCTCCCAGGCGTTGTTCCTCACTTCTTCTGCGGCGCAACCGCAGGCGTCTTTGGTAATGCAGAAGGTGGCATCAAGGGCTGCATTGCTGGCTCTTTTGTCCACGGCCTGCTCATTACCTTCTTGCCTGCACTGTGTATGCCAGTCTTTACTCTCATGGGCTTCACCTCCGCTACCTTCTCCGACGCTGACTTCTCCATCATGGCGCTAATCTTTGGTAACGTTGCTCTGAACGTCCAGGGTGCAGTTCTCACGGGCATCTGCGTTGTCTGCTTCTGCCTCCCAATTCTCTTCAACCTTGTTGCTCCTAAGAAGGCAGAGGAGAAGAAGGTCGAATAGCATCCGCTCACAGAATTGCAGCTAAACATCGCAGTTGCTGCAGAAAATGCGAGTAGAATCTAGGTATCTAGGTCGGGCTTCGTCCTTGGATGGGCCCGACTTTTTAACCCACGTAACTCACATATCACACGTGGTGAATTGAAAGGGGCTTTTATGGCTATCCAGAAGATTCTTTGTTGTTGCGGAAGTGGACTTGGCTCCAGCCTTATGGTTGAGATGCAGATCCAGGACGTCCTGAATGAGCTGGGCGTGAGCGGCGTCGAGGTTGAGCACTCAACTGTTTCCGACGTTACTCCTGGCGCAGCTGACCTCTTTATTGTTGCTCGCGACCTTGAGGATTTTATCGCCGGCATTCCAGAAGACGAGAAGATCGTTCTCTCCAACATCCTTGATAAGGATGAAATGAAGGAAAAGCTTACCGAGAAGTTCGGTCTGTAAGCGCTGACTCGCACGCAGCTCCGGCTCGCGCGTGGTGCCGACCTGCTGCGTTTCTTGCACGCAATACGTGAAAGGAAATTACATGGACGTCGACCTTAAACAGGTTGCTTGTGAGGTGCGTAAAAGCATTCTCACGCAGGTCTTTACGGCCAAATCCGGCCATCCCGGTGGCTCGCTTTCTGCAACAGAAATCCTGACATATCTCTACTTCAAGGAGATGCACGTAGACCCCACCAAGCCTAACTGCCCCTGCAGGGATCGCTTTGTGCTCTCAAAGGGACACGTTACTCCTGCGCTCTACGGCGTTTTGGCTGAGCGCGGCTTCTTCCCCAAGGAGGAGCTCAAGACTTTCCGCGCGCTCAACTCACGCCTTCAGGGTCACCCAAACATGAACGATACTCCTGGCGTTGATATGAGCACCGGCTCCCTTGGCCAGGGCGTTTCCACCGCTGTTGGCATGGCGCTGGCCGGCAAGAAGTTCAACAAGGACTACCGCGTCTACGCACTCCTGGGTGACGGCGAGATTGAAGAGGGCCAGGTCTGGGAGGCTGCCATGTTTGCGGGTAACCACCAGCTTGATAACCTCACGCTTATTGTTGACAACAACAACCTACAGCTTGACGGTTCGCTTGATCAGATCAACACACCAAAACCAATTGACGAGAAGTTCAAGGCGTTCAAATTCCACGTCATTGATGTGGCAGATGGACACGACTTTGAACAGCTTGCTGCTGCATTTGCTGAGGCTCGGACTGTTACGGGTCAGCCAACCGTTATCATTGCCCACACCGTAAAGGGCAAGGGTGTCTCCTTCATGGAGAACCAGGTAGGCTGGCACGGCAAGGCTCCTAACCAGGAGCAATACGAGCAGGCTATGAGAGAGCTTGAGGGAGAGGTGGCATAACATGGCAGATGTACAGAAAATTGCCACCAGAGAGGCTTACGGAAAAGCCCTGGTAGAGCTTGGCAAAGAGCACGATGACCTTCTGGTTTTTGATGCTGACTTGGCAGAGGCTACTCGCTCCGGCAAGTATGGCGAGGAGTATCCCGAGCGCTTCGTGGACTGCGGCATTGCTGAGGCCAACATGATTGGCATGGCAGCTGGCGTTGCAGCTACTGGTCACAAGGTCTTTGCAACCTCGTTTGCAATGTTTACGTCCGGTCGCGCGTTTGAGCAGATCAGAAACTCGGTGGGTTATCCTCACCTAAACGTCAAGATTGGCGCTACCCACGGAGGTCTCTCGGTAGGAGAGGACGGCGCTACTCACCAGTGCAATGAGGATATTGCTGTTATGCGTACCATTCCTGGTATGACGGTCATTATTCCATCCGACGCTGTTGAGGCTGAGGCTGCTGTTAAGGTCGCTTACGACCATGACGGTCCTGTTTACATGCGCTTTGGCCGCCTCCCTGTTCCTGTTTTCAACACCAACCCTGACTACCACTTCGAACTTGGCAAGGGCATTGTCCTTAAGGAGGGTACTGACGTTACGCTGGTAGCTTGTGGCCTTATGGTTCCTGTGGCTCTTGAGGTTGCAGAGCAGCTAGCAGCAGAGGGTGTTAACGCCGAGGTTATCAACATTCACACTATCAAGCCTCTGGATACTGAGCTGATTACCGCTTCTGCAGCAAAGACCGGCAAGGTTGTGACTATTGAGGAGCACTCCGTCATTGGTGGTTTGGGTAGTGCCGTTTGCCAGGCTCTTTCCGAGAACACTCCTGTTCCCGTTAAGGTCATTGGCGTTCAGGACACCTATGGCGAGTCCGGACCCGCACTTCAGGTTCTTGCTAAGTACGGCCTGGATACTCCAAGCGTCCTCGCATCCGTTAAGGATTTCTTGAAGTAAGCTCTTCGAACTCCAGCGGACCATTGCGTTTCGACGTAACCCATTGCACGTACGTGTACGTTAATGCTGCATAAACAAAGCCCTTCTCGTCATCTGGCGAGAAGGGCTTTTCGCGTGCAAGTTTTAATCTGTTAGTAAATCAACCGTAGATTAGTATCTCTGAGTATTAATATTAAAAGAAATCGATTTAGTTTATTTTGCTTTGCAGTGTTGATTTGGTTTAATTCTTTATCAATTAAGGATGGTACTAATGGACGCTAATATTGATAATCCAATTGTTTTTTATAATATCGTAACTCCAAATCAGCGATTATTACCTGCTCCATCAAGCTTAAGAACGAATTTAGTTTCTAAGGAAGATACACCTACTGTTCCAGAACGACTTTGTGAACAAATTGAATGGGAGTCACATGTAAATGAGGCAGATAAACTTGACTATATTGTTGCTGTTTCAAGTGGAGTAATTGCTGGAGTAATTGACGTTGTATTTACAGGCAAGTTTTCTCTTGAACGTGCAAGTGAATGGGGAACAAAGCAGGTTAATAATTTTGTAGTGAAGATTGCTCAAGCCGATGGCTATAAAGGAGATAACTTAAAAGAAGCAATAGCTTATTTAGAAAATGATCATCCTCTGGCTGCCGATGGAAATATAAATGATTTTGGAGGCGGACGTCAACATCACTTTCGTGATTTTTCTCACCATTTTAGCATTGGTGGATGTGCTGCTTCTGTTTTTACTCAATTTACTGAGTTATCAATCGGAACTGACACTAAAGGAAACTTATTAGTTGTCCCCATTCCAGAATCTCATAAGAAATATATTGGAAAAAATATTCAGGAGAAAATTGTATTTGGTGTTATTGAATGGTTTTTCCATATGGTTAGTGACATGGCTGGTTCTAGTGGAACATTTGGTAGAGGAGTGGGAATTCCTGGTCCTATTGTTTCTTTTATAAAAGAGCTATCAGCACTACCAATTTTTAAAGATTCAGCAAATGATGAGGGTAGTTTTAGACAATTTATATCCAAGTTGTTTAATGGAACATATTTGGCTAAGAGAGATGCACTTGGCAAAATTATTAAGGGTACAGAAGCTCCATTTGATTTAAGAATGGAGATTGGTATCCTTGGCGAAATTGCAAGGCAAGCAATCCCAGTGATTATTAATCAATGTGTTGTAAGAGGATTTTATTTTTGTCGAAGACTGACAATGGAAATTAAAGATCTTAATATCCAAAGTGTCCGCGATTTGAGCCGTATAGCTCCAGAAGATATTCTTCCATGGAATACTCCTGCAGTTTTACGCATGATTACTGTATCGAGCGCAGTATTTACAGGAATCGATATAGTAGCTGCTGGAGTAATGGCTGCTCCCAGGGAGAATAAAGCAACAGAGTTCTTTTTGCGTATAAATTACGTGGGTATAGCAGTTTTTGTAATAGCATGCACAAATGATTTTATAGCTATACAAAATACTAGGAAATTAGAGCGAGGAGAACACGCTAAAGATAGGTATGAATATGATGTATCAAAGTTGAGTTGTTTAAAATTAGATTATGAGAAAGCTCAAATTCTTTATTCGCTTATCAGACAAATTGTTCTCTATGACATTGAAAAAGAACAGCATGATAAAAGGGCTGCTAAAAAACTTAAATGGTTAAATGAGTGGACCAATAAGTTCACGGAGACGATGCAATTTTCCTATCAAGTTGATACAGATTACTTAATGGACGAAACAACCCTTTATGATTCTCTTAAGAATTCAACGGACAATTCTAGTGACTCATCTTGGATTTTCCTAATAGCTTTAGAAGCAATGATGTTTAAGCCATATTTTGCTTTGTATGATAAAAATGACAAAGATTATAAGGGTTTAACTATCCAGTCTGATTATCTAACAGAGGTGTTTTGCAAAAGACAGAATGTTGTTACCAGTGATGATTTAGATCAACTAAAGACCTATATAGATTACGCACAGAAAGTATTAAATAGAACTTTCAGTAAACAAATGGCTATTGCGGCTGGCGCTTTAGCGATTGTAGCACTAAGTGGTGGTATAGCATTTTATGCAGCTCCAGCCATCGCACCAATAATTGCTGGCGTATTAGGTGCAGAAATCGCTGCGTTGTCGGGAGCCGCGCTTACAAGTGCTAGTTTGGCTTTCCTAGGAGGTGGCGCACTTGCTGTTGGTGGCGCTGGCATGGCCGGTGGAGTTATGGTCATTGCTGGCGGCGGAGTTTTACTTGGAGCTGTTGGAAGTGTCGGAGCGGCAACAGCTGTAACAATGGCTTTTGCAACGAACGGTGGGTACGTTCTAAATGAATGCACAAAACTAATCACTTTTAGCGAAGAGGTGCTTCTTAAAAGATATAACGACACTTCTGCAGTAAGTGACATCATTGATTCGCTTAATTATCAGATTGTACGTCTAGAATCAGATATAGAATCTTTGGGCAATGAGTCGACTGATGAAAAGGGGCAAGATTCAGAAACTAAAAAAGATGAGATTAGCCCTCGTCAGATGTTAAAAATACAAAAGAAATGTCATAAATACTTAGTAAGAACTCGAGACGAACTTTTAAAAGCTCTTGAGAAAAGAAAGAGTGAGCAGAATAAAAAAATCAAAAGATGACCTTTAAGTGATAGAACTTGTTTATAAAAATTATCAGTAAATAAAAACAAAGCCCTTCTCGTCATTTGGCGAGAAGGGCTTTTTGTTGCAGACGTTTGCCTGCGGAGTGGGTGTATTAGTGTGTCACAACGCTATATCCGCGTGCGAGTCCTGAGCTTACTTGTACTCGTAGAAGCCCTTACCAGCGGCAACGCCGGTCTCGCCCTTGTCAATCTTCTCTTTGAGCTGGGCAACAATGCGACCCTGTACGGACTCGGGATCCTTCGCTGCAGGATTCATCAGAGCAACGTTGTATGCGGTGACCAGGCCAATGATGTCCAGAATCTGGAACGGACCCTTTGGTGAGCCGGTGCCAATGCGCCATGCTCTGTCGATATCCTTGACGTTGCCAACGCCGTTAGCCCAGAGCTGCTCGGCGGAGACCAGAAGAGGTACCAGCATGGAGTTCAGCAGGTAGCCAGGCTGCTCCTTCAGAACCTTGACCGGAATCATACGGATGCTTGCCGCAAAAGCGACAACCATGTCAAAGTTCTCCTGAGCGGTACCAGCGTGACCCATGACCTCGCCGATTGGATTGCGCCAAATCTCGTTAGCAAAGTGGAGAGCCAGGTACTTCTCGGGGCGACCAGTAGCTGCAGCGAACATGCTTGGAATCATGGTTGAGCTGTTAGTTGCAACAATAGTCTTCTCGGGCAGGTGCTTGGCCAGCTCTGTGTAGAACTCAATCTTTTGCTCTGGATTCTCCGCGACGGACTCGATAACAAAGTCAGCGTCACCAAAAGCCTCGTCCCAATCGGAAGTAAGCTTGAGGTTGCTGTATGCGCGCTCTACCTGCTCTTTCAGCTGATCGAGCTTCTCTGGAGTAATCTCGTCCTGAGCAATGAGACCGTATGCGTACGCCTTAGGATTGCTCTTCATAGCCTCCAGGGTGTTCAGATACACCTCTCTGAGGTGCTCAATCTTTGGACGAGCGCGCTCAATTGAAGCCTCGGACCTCAGCCAAATAGTGGTCTCGTAGCCGCGATACGCGGTCTGGAATGCAATCTGGCTGCCTAAAACGCCGCCGCCAGCAACTACAACTTTCTTAACCTGCGAAATGTCCATAGGACGTTCCTTTCTACAAGCGTGGCGAAAAGTGCCGCGCGATTTATCTATCGTCCCTATACCCCAGAAACTCTCCGTCAAACATTCGTTCGGAAAATTTCCAACTTTTATTCAAAACCTACAAATTACCCCTTGGCGAGAAACCACATCTACCCCTCACACTTATTGGGTAGAATAGAGGCGTACCACCAGCAGTTAGTTTTAGCGCAGTCTATTGGCTGCAACTCAAAAAATACCAGGTATAGCGCTTGGACAGAATAGAGGTATCATGATCGACGGAACATACAAGATTCAAATGGATTCTCCCGTTGGAGCCAAAGAGGGTACCGCTGTCCTCATCACATCTGGCGAGAAACTCACTGGTTCTCTGACTGCCATGGGTGTCCAGATTGATATCGAAAACGGCAAGGTTACCGACAACTCGTTTACCTTTGGCGGCAAGCTTGAGTCTTTTGTAGGTCCTGTTATCTTTGCTGTTGGTGGCTCCGTTGAGGGCGACACCATTCAGGGCATCGCCCACATCGCTAACCGAGACTTTGTGTTTACGGGCACAAGAGAGAGTTAAGGCAGCTACATCATCCCTGTTAGCAGTACAATCAATTTATTAACTTATCGGTGGGGATGGAGAATGAAAGTAATCGATACAAAGTCAGATGCAGAGTCTCCTCAAGGAGCTCCGTTTTTTGTTGATCGGTGTCGATTTACTCCGACTCAAGGAATTGAAATCTCTTCTCTTCAATTGGATGATGACAAAGTTCAAAACTGGCCAATGGTTTATATTTTGGCTAACGATAATCCTCGTCAAAGAAGTGCTTATGTGGGCGAGACCACAAGTGTTAGTGAGCGTATGTCTCAGCACAGTAAAAATTCTGAAAAAGATTTGTTTACCAGCGTAAATATCATCTTTAATCAGGAGTTCAACCAGTCAGTTATTAAAGATTATGAAAACCGTCTGATTGGTCTTATGGCCGCTGATGGAGTTTACAAGCTCACTAATAAAAATGAAGGTCACAGCAATTTGAATTACTTTTCTAAAGAAAAGTATGAATCAATGTTTGATGACCTTTGGGAAGAGCTCCGTAGGATGGAGCTGGCGGATAAGACTATTAGTGAAATTGAAGAATCGGAAGTATTTAAATACTCTC
>CALIAZ010000015.1 GCA_938045565.1 uncultured Atopobium sp. | reverse complement strand
AGAAACAAGCACTATTTATGTTTTTTTGAGTGTCTACTTGACGGGTAGCAGTTCAGTTTTATAACTTGTTTTCACTTTGAGACTCCTCTACATTCCACGATTCACCATAAAGTTCACAATGGTCATCTGAAAGTTTAAGCATCCTATTACCTTTAGCTATCTTTCTCGTTTCTGCTGCATATGCATCTTGCTTATCAAATGCAATAAAAATCTGCTTCTTACCGCTGGCGTATATTCTCATAATACCCTCTATGGAGCCGTCGTTTATATTTTTAAGAATCAGCGAATCATGCGCAATGGCTGGAAGGGCTGTTAAGTTCAGTACTGCAAGGTCAAATATCACCATTCTTTTATAGTTAGATCCAGTTCCTGTATCATAAGGTGTTTCGAATCGATAGCTGTTGTATTCATTATAGTGCAGATGCGGCGGCTTGTGAGGCTCCGGGAAGAGGGAATCATTATATTCCTTCATCTTCTCGTTAATAGTCTGCTCAATATCTGAGAGAATTGTTTCTATGGCGCTCTTCAGCATATCGTCGGCCTTTTTTGCATCCTGAAGATCGGTTAAGGTCAAATATGCTTATTCTGAGTTTTCAAGGTATCAATCTCACCTTTGATTCCAGAATGCCTGTCGAAGAACTCCTTTAACAGATTGCCGACCATGCCAATCTCCCGGTTCTAAACATTTACCGCTTCCACTTAACTCTGTAGATCATCAATTTCTCACTGTACGCTATCACGTTCTGCTGCTAATTGTCCATACAGTATTGCTGCCAACTTCTTATGGTAGCCTTCAACTTCATAGAGCTTTCTAAGATTGGTCTCTTTGTGGATTGGGCGGTAGAGCGGATCAGAAAACGCGAACAGAAGAAACTCTTGACCTATTCAGCCATGGTAAAGAGTAATAAACGGGTACTCATGAAACACCCCAACCGGTTAACAGCGCAAGAGCTGATTAAGTTGGAAGAAATACTGCGAGTATCCGATGATTTACGAAATGTATATCAACTTAAGCTTGAATTTAGAAAGGTATTCAGGACGTGAGGAAAAGAGCGTATTTTAGCTTGTATCAACAATAGCCGGTCTTGGTTAAAGAGGCTGATTTACCCGAATTTAAGAATTTCTTTGTATCGTTTGCTTCATATTTTGCTTTGAACGAAAAAAACAAATTGGGATTGTTTGGTAGCCTTGTTCCAACTAAGTTGAATGTTACCGATGACGATTTATCTAATGAGAATATATCTGTAATAAATTCCATCCAATTTTTCCTCTGACATCTATCTCACAGCCACAACTACTGCTCTTGGATAAGTTACCGAGAATGATTACCTACTCAACATACTTTGTGTAGTCGAAACCCGAAAAGCACCTTAACTTCAAGGCTTTAGTGCCGTCAACCCTTCGTCCTTGACATTAACGCCACGCACTCCACATGATACGTTTGTGAGAACATGTCAACAGGCCGGATTTTTTGTGTTTTGTAGCCTCTTGTTTTCATGTACGCCAGGTCTCTGGCCAGGGTGGCCGGGTTGCACGATACGTAGACAATTCGCTTCGGTTTGACGCTTGTAATGGCGTTCAGGACTTTTTCTTCACAGCCGGCCCTGGGCGGATCGATGACGATGACGTCCGGTTTTATGCCGCTTTGCAGGAGTTCCGGCAGTTTGTATGCCGCGTCGCCGCACGTGAAATGGGCATTGCGGATGCCGTTG
>CALIAZ010000014.1 GCA_938045565.1 uncultured Atopobium sp. | reverse complement strand
CGTAGTACGTAAGGTTTTCCATGACGGTAAGGTCAGGGTAGATTCCAAGGTCTTGTGGAGCGTATCCAATAAGATGGTTTCATTTAAATAAAGTGTCCAACCAATCAAAAACGACATTATGGGCAAGTCTCAAATTGTTAACTTGACAATGAGCGTCTGCACCACTTTCCGCTTCAAATACTTGAATTTTCGTTTGCGGGTTTTTGAATCTAAGCGCTTCATAGATTACCTTAGTTTGGTGTTGTAATTCAGCACTTTCGCCTTCTCCCATAATAAACAGGCAAGGACATTGAATCTTTTGATAATCTACAATCTTTGCACGGTCGAACACCTCATCGATAGCGCTTTTAAAATCAGAGGTGCCAAACTGCCAAGAATATTTTTTAAGGTTTAAATTTGCAGATTCGTTTAAATTTCCAGCTAACTTTAAAATGGTATTCATTAACCAACTGGGAGCTTTTAAGCTTGATCCAAATTCTTTTCTGAACACTTCTGCAACGTCGTAAATGGGTGTACTAGCAATCCAAGCATGAATTCTTGGATCTTTTTCAACGGCTTGCGCAGTAAAATACCCTCCTCCACTGACACCATAAATAGCTAGGTAATTCAGCTTAGAATTTCTATTTTCCAACCAGTCTATGCATAGCGAAATTGGAGTAGAGGCATCCACATCAAAGACTAGCTCTCTACTAGGGTTGCTCCCTTGACCAGGAAGGTCAACCATTAGAACATTATATTTTCGTATCCATCCAGGATATCCTGCAAAGTAAAATAAGTCTTCACGATAAGTATCACCGCCGCCAATCATAATCAGTGTTGGATAATCATCGCCGGTGTGAAGATAGTAACCAGGCAAATAGGAATCTTGATAAGTAATGGTTAGTTTTTCAATTGGTGCACCTAGCGAATGAATTGCGTTAGAAAACGCTTGCTCCATTTGGTGAACGGTAGACAAGTATTCATCAGAAAATGGATTTATAAACTGGATTGCCGAACGAAGGGAATAGGTTTGTGCTAGATAATACTGAGCTTTTGTTTGTTCACTTAAATCTGAATTGCTTGCTTTTTGTTTAAGATAGTTTCCATGTGATAAGAAGATATTTTTCCAGTCATCAGGTTTTGGTGATTTTCCTAGCTTTTGAGTAAGAAAGTAAAGTTCTCCGTGAGAAAAGCCAAAAACTTCACCAATTCCTAACAACCAATTAAAGAAGAAATCCGTATCACCATTTTTAAAATATATCCGAGTAGACTGTCTTTTTAAAATGACTTCGTTCTTCTTCATTATTTTCCTCCTTTTTAGGTTATTTTAATTGCTTATGATTCCGAATCAATAGTCTCTATTAGATAACTAGATGCATTGATTGCAATCCTGAGCTTAGCATTTTTGGAAATAATGAAATAGATGTTCTTTAGTGAAGTCTCATTAAAGAACTCTTACTTGTTGTTTAGTGCTATTTCATATTTGTTCTATCTGTTCTATAACAAATATGATAAAATAAGCTAACTTGATAAGACATGCAGATTTCTACTCGATTAATATAAAGGGGAAGAGGCGTGCATGATTATACGCATTGATCAGATGGATCGAATGCCTGTTTACCAGCAGATTCGCAATCAAATTGTTGCAGCCATTGGGCAGGGTGAATTGTGTCCCGCAGATAGACTCCCGAGTGTACGCTCACTTGCAAGTGACCTTGGCATAAATATTCATACGGTAAATAAGGCATATGCCGTATTAAGAGATGAGGGATATCTTTTTATGCGGGGACGTTCAGGCGCAATTGTGGCAGATTTTAAGCAAACTGCTCCGCCTGAGCGTATTGCAATAAATTCAGAAGAACTTGCAGAAAAGCTCCAACAGCTCGCTTTAGAACATCGTGCTCAAGGGGGAACTAAGGAGTCATTTCTAGAGATTGCACATACACAAGCTAAGTATGCGTTTGTCTAAGGGGGCGCACTGGTAATGAACATCATTTCAATTAGTGCACAGACAATAATAACGTTTGTAGTTGGATTATTTCTTGCTTTCATTCCGTATATAACACGACATAACGAGTGTTTTGCTGTGACGGTACCAGTTTCTGCTCAAAAAGATTCACGTATGATTTCTTTAAAAAAACGCTATGTTGTAGAAATGCTTCTTATAACAATACTAGCAACCATTTCTTCTGTGATAGCAGGGAAGTTATTAACAAATAATCAAACTATAGTTGGCTTAACTCTTCTATATAGTGCTCTAGTGATTCCTGCAATTGTCTCTTTTGTGTTAATGCTGCGCGCCCGTTCTAAGGTAGTAGCCCTTAAGAAATCTGAAGGTTGGGATTTCGAGCAACATAAGATGACTGCTAGTGTTGTCGAAAAAGACTTCCCGAATCCGATTTCTTTAAGATGGAACCTTATGTATATTCCTATTATTTTGGGAACAGTTTGCTTGGGATTTGTTCTTTATCCGAGCATGCCTGATATGTTGCCTATGCACGCTGATTTCACAGGAACAGTTGATAGCTATACGCCAAAAACGTTTGGTAGTGCCCTTGGGTTCCCTGTTGCATTTGAAGTCTTCATGGCGGCGTGCTTTATCTTTTCTCATTGGATGATTGTGCATTCAAAACATGCGGTTGATCCTAGTGAGCCAGCTACTTCTGCATTTTCATATGGAGTTTTTGCTCGTGCTCAGAGCATATTTCTCTTCATAATAGGCTTACTTATAAGTGGCAGTCTTGGTGTTTTGTTTATTCTTGCATTAGCAGGGTGTATTAGTTTTGGACAAGTGGGATTTATCGCTGAAATTTTTGCTGTGCTTACCATCGTTGGTATTTTGATACTTTCTGCTGTCTATGGTCAATCAGGTTCACGAGTATTTAGGAAGTTAGATCACAACGAGAACTACCTATCAGATGAGGATAGACATTGGAAACTTGGCGTCTTTTATTTTAACCGTGAAGATGCAAGCATCTTTTTGCCAAAACGATTTGGTGTTGGATGGACTATGAACTTTGCACGACCAGCTGTTTGGGTAATTATTGTGGGGCTTATTATTTTCCCTATAGTCTTTGTTGTACTTGTTTCTTATTTGGCGGGGTAAGAATATAAGGGATATTTATAAGGGCTCTGTTAGTGTGGATGAGACTTCATTTTCAACAACGACAGCTTGTGAGTTATTTAATGGAACTAAATTGATCTTCTCGCCATAAACTTTGATTGTTTGAGCAGTTGTTTCAACAAAAGGAAACTCGCCATTATGGGGGAGGACATAATAGTCTACAAGTCCCATACCTGAGTAGTTTGTGAGCTCCGTAGCAACCGCTTTGTCGTCCATGATTTGATTATACGAGATATCTGGACAAGCAATTATTGCTCCTGCAGATTCACCAATATAGAGCATGCCGTCTTGAACCCTTTGTTTAATAAGGTCGAGAAGACCGTTTCTTTTTAGTTCTTGTAAAAGATAGAAGGTATTTCCACCGGATATGCATAGGCATCCAGAGTTTTTGATGACTTGCACACTCTTACTATGTGGAGCTGTTGCGACGTCAAGGACGGTTACGTCATAGCCATTTTCTTTTAGTGCTGCTATTCCCTCATCAACATAGCCTCGGTATTCTTCTACATTTGCAGCCGTAGGAATAAATAAGATTTTCTGTACATTATTTTGGGTGAGGAAGTTCTGAACAAGTTCTTTTGTACCTGCTAAGTAGGATGTAAGAAAGAGTTTCATTGCAGTCCTTTGCCGCATATTACATGAGTAAGATTCTTCGATAAAAAGTAGTCAATTAGATAGTATCATCAAAATTGACTATGACAGTTGGTTTGGAAAGGCGGCGCCATGAAAGCTCTCTTTGTTGTTGATGTACAAACTGATGTTATGAGATTTCGCGATACCAAAGGACTTATTGAGGCATGTAATGACAGGATTAGTCATTATGCACCAGAGAAGGTTATGTATGTTGTGCATAAGATGCCATGGGAACGTGCTTCAAAAAAGAAAAAGTTTGGTTCTGGACTCTTAGTTGTTTCGGATCGTGTATTTGATAAACGAGTAGGTAATGCTTTTTCAAATTCTCAACTATTACAGACTCTTAAAGATGAGCAGGTTGATGAAGTTGAGATTATTGGCATTGATGGCAATCATTGTGTTAAGGAAACTGCGCTTGGTGCTTTAGAGAATGGTTTTAAGGCAACAGTTAATGAGCGTGCAGTTGCGTCAATGAATAAACGAGAGTTTGAAAACACAAAACAACAATTGCGTGATGCAGGAGTTGCTGTAATTTCTGAGTAGATTTTGTAATTTAACTGTTGACATGGGCGTTTATCAAAGATTAAGGAAAAAATTTGAAAGCAGCAATAGTGTATTATTCCAAGCATCATGGCAATACAAAGAAGCTACTTGATGCAATAGCACAAGAATATGATGTAGAGCTTATTGATGTGTCAAATACTAAGGTGTTTGATTTATCTGAGTATGAGGTAATAGGTTTTGCATCAGGTATTTATTACGGAAATATGCATAAATTGGTTCTTCAGTGTGCTAAGAAAAATCTTCCTTTAAACAAGAAAGTATTTTTTATCTATACCTGCGGAAATATAAATAAAATATATATGAATGCTATTAAGAGTATTGTAAAAGCAAAGCATGCAGAAATTTTAGGAGAGTATAAATGCTTTGGCTTTGATACCTTTGGTCCTCTTAAATTACTAGGTGGAATAAGAAAAGGCCATCCAACGGTAGAGGAAATGAACAGAGCCGTAGAGTTCTATACGGGGATTGTAAACAAGTAAGGATGCGTATACGTAGGAATGTACATCTGTACTTTTGTCGTTTAACTACCGTTTACCGCAAATTTATATAAGGTAAAACTTTGGTCAGATATTCTCATATAAGATGTGTACAAGCTGAATAGATTCCGAATAAACGCAGGTTCGGAGGAGTTATGTTTCATCTTGATCGCAAGTTCCAACAACAAGAGTCTGACACATCATCTGCTTCTGATAGCACAACGGATGTTATTTCTCGTATAGGAGTGATAGCTCCAACTGAAGATGAAGAAGATGCCGAAGCTCGTGAGGCGTATGAAAGTCTTATGCGCCATCGCAAGATTCGTCGTAGAAAAAAATTTATAAAGGTGGGCATTGTACTGGGTATTGTTGTGTTAGTTGCAATACTGGTAATACTGCGTTTATCGCAAAATAATAATCAAGCTGAGGCTCCTGTTACAAGCACCACATTCATTACGCGTGGAGAATTTATTGACTCCGTATCAGCTTCAGGTTCCATTAAGCCAATTTCCTCGACGGTGGTAACTCCTGAGGTCAATGGAATCATACAGGACGTGCAGGTTACAGAAGGTTCAACGGTTAAAAAGGGCGATAAACTTTTTACCATTAAAAATGATGAGCTTGATAAAGCGGTGCGCAAAGCCGCTCAGCAAGTAAAAGCAGCCGAGAACGAGGTCAGTAAAGCTCGCTCTGCTTTAGTTTCCGCGCGCAACGGTGTCTCCGAGGTGGGAGAGAATGGTCAGGAGGCAAATGCTGCGTCCGGTGCGGCGGCTGTTGAAGCGGCTGAAGCAAATCTTGAGAGTGCTCAAATTGCACTTGAGGAGGCTCGTTCTGCCTATAACGACGCAGTTGAACAGGCAGATAAGCGTGTAGTCACCGCGCCCTGTGATGGCACGGTTATTGTGATGAACGCGGTAAACGGTGCTTCTGTTGGTTCGTCTGCACCAGGCTCTGGTAACAACAGTCCTCTGATTACTATCGCAGATCTTTCTCAGATGAAAGTAAACGTTCAGATTAACGAGGTAGATATTTCTCGTATCGCTGCTGATCAGAAGGCGCAAGTTACTTTCACTGCCTTGAGAGACCTATATTGCGACGCGGTTGTTACTCATGTTTCTGCTGTTTCATCTAGCGGGGCTGACGCTAGTACAAGCTATGATAGCCCTGGTCGCTCTATTGTTTCCTATACCGTTGATCTTCTCATTAGTAGTCCCGATGCGTCCATCAAGCCAGGCATGACTGCCAACGTGGACATCATGATTCAGCACATGGACAACGTTTTGACTGTTCCTCTTGTTGCCGTCATGGACGACGGTGATGGCAGTTACGTTAACGTTGTTGCTTCTCGTGACGAGAAAGGCCATCTACAGGTTAAGCGCGTACCAGTAACCGTTAAAGCACAAAGCTCCACGACGGCCGTTATTGAGGGCGCTGGCATTGAGGACGGTACTGAGGTAATGATTGGCGGCGGCAGTGGTCCGTCTCAGGGTGCGGATATGGATGCTCCAGAAGGCGCAACAGCTGGTTCGACAGGCTCTAAAGACTCCAAGTAGGCGACGCATATGTCCAAAGTAATTGAGGTACATAAGCTGCATCGCATTTATGAGACAGCTGCGGGTTTGACGCACGCTCTACGAGGTGTTTCGCTAACTGTGGAGAAGGGTGAGTTTCTCTGCATTATGGGTCCGTCCGGCTCGGGCAAATCAACCCTGATGAACATCTTAGGCTGCCTAGATATACCTACTGCTGGTTCGTACAAGTTAGAAGGACTTGAAGTTGCGGATCTTTCTGATGATGATCTAGCAGAGATTCGTGCCACACGTCTGGGTTTTGTTTTCCAGTCGTTTAACCTACTGCCGCGTACTACGGTGCTGCGAAACGTTACGCTGCCACTTATCTACTCAGACATTCCCGCAAAAGAGCGAGAGCTGCGTGCTTGGAAGGCGCTGCGCTCCGTTGGTCTGCCCGAGGAATACTACGAGCATAAGTCTAATGAGCTTTCCGGTGGTCAGGTGCAGCGTGTTGCAATTGCTCGTGCGCTTGTTAACGACCCGGCGGTTATTTTTGCCGATGAACCAACGGGTAATCTTGATTCCGCGACAAGCGAGATGGTTCTTAACACGTTTAAATCTATGCAGGAGCGCGGCAAGACAATCGTGCTAATTACCCACGACCCTGAGACTGCTCTGTGGGCTGATCGAGTGGTGCATATTCGTGACGGTCGCTTGCTTACTGACGAGCAGGAAAAAGAGTTTGTGAAGCATCACACTGCACAGACTTCAACGGACGTGCAAGCTGCAACGGGTGTGCAGACTGCAGTAGACGTACAGACCGCGACAGGAGGTGCCACGTTATGAGATTGATGGATCTGTTGCGAGAAACTCTGTCTGCTCTCAACGCTAACCGCGGCCGCAGCCTCCTGACGGTGCTGGGTATTGTTATTGGCATCAGCGCGGTTATTACTATGACGGCATTAATTGATGGCATCAAGTATTCGCTGGTTAGCTCATTGGGTCTCAATCAGTCACGTATGGTCATGATTTACGCGTGGCCAGATCGCGAGGTTACACAACAAGATCTCGAAATGTTGCAGCTCAGCGTACCTGGTTACGAGCTTGTCACCGGCATTGACTCTACAATGGCCCACATCAGCTCAGCTGAGAAGCAGTTTGACGCGCGAATCATCGGTTGCACGCCTGATTACTTTACTGCCATGGGTCTCAAGGCATCCGTTGGTTCACTTTTCACAAAGTCCGATGTAGATGACAAGTCAAGAAACGTTCTTCTCGACAAAAAGTCTGCCGAGAAACTCTTTGGTAGTGCAGATGCATCTATTGGACAGGTTGTTCGTATTGATAACGACAGTTACACCATCGTTGGCGTGACAAACGGTGGTCCAAATGCTGGTGGTCAAGGAGAAACGCTGCTAGCTTATATGCCGTACTCCACGTATTCCGTGCGTCTTACGGGTACCAAAACTATTAGTCAGATCTTTGGGTACGCTCGCGAAAATGTTGACATGAAGGCGCTTGCGAATAAAACAAAGTCCTGGTTACTGGATTGGTTTAACATTCCTTCTGCGCAAGCTGAAGATCGCGTGACGGTTATGACGCTTTCGTCCATCATTGAACAGATGAACGCAACGTTGATGTCATTCCAGATTCTGGTTACCGCTACGGCAAGTATTTCGCTTTTGGTTGGTGGTATTGGCATCATGAACATGATGCTTACCAACGTGACAGAGCGCATTAGGGAGATTGGCCTGCGTAAAGCCTTGGGAGCTCGTGCATCCGACATTACTAAACAGTTCCTGTGCGAGTCCATTTTAATTTGCATCATGGGCGGCGTGATTGGCATTGCCCTGGGTTACGCCGGAGCGTGGGGACTGGCAGGCTCGTTTAGCAGCATGATTACGCTTGGTACGGGCATCACGCCTATTATCACGCCGAACATCGTGATGATTACCTCGGGAATCTGCATTGGCATCGGACTGATCTTTGGCTACTGGCCTGCTCGTCGAGCCTCAAAGCTCAATCCTGTGGAATCGCTCCGATATCAGTAAACGGGGTGGGTGCAGCGGGCGGCTGCTACTAGTAGCAGCTTGCGCCCGTAACGACCTGCTACTGAAAACAGCCCGCCACTAGTAGGGTTTCTCGCCAGGCGAGAAACCCTTTGGGGTGTGGTGGTTTGCGCAGCTACAACAGGTCATCCGGTGGGAGTAGTTCGATTTCCCATGTAGTTTTTACATAGCAGTTAACGTCAATATCCGATGGATCAAATGCGGGTGCTTGATTTTTACTTTCGAAATCGTCATACGCGCTACATGCGCAGGCTGTATACGTTAGATCTCTTCTTTTGAAGTCATACTCTGCATACTTAAGTCCAACTACCTTTGCTCCTGCAGCCTTAGCAAGAAGATTTGCTTTTTGACGGCAGGCAATAATAGCATCTACAGATAGGTTATCTTTAATGGCGTCATCATGCTCTATTGAGAATTCAATCGAAAAAGTCACTTCATTGCCACATGAACTGAATGCTTTCTAGATTTTCTCGACAAGATCTTCTTCAAGATGTTCTTTGATTGATAAGTTTGCGCGAAAAATAAATCCTTTAATTTTTTTCTCGGCGACGTAATAGTCTCCCTCGCCATCTTTTTTATATCGATTTACCTGGTGACTAGAAACTGAATACTTGTTGTTTTTTAGAATTGAAGCAGGCAACCCGTTTTTCTCTAGCGCATCCTTGATTGTTTGAAGTAGCACGTTATATTTTGCTGTGCAGTCCTCTCGGGTCTTAAAAGTTCCTTGAATTGTGATATCAACGTCAATGGTGTCAGGTGGAACTTGTATGCTCATGTTTGTAGATACGTCAATTGTTCGTTCCATGGTGCGTTCCTTTCAGCGATACTTACAGGAAATTGCCTGTTTTCCAGGTAATTTATCTCTATTAGTTTGATAATCATAGGTTCAGTAAAACATCTGAGTGTCCAGTACAGTGGACACTCATGTAGTTGTTGGCAAATGAGCAGTCTTAGATAAAACCCGCATGTTAGGACGTAGGTATAGGTGTAAACTTTTTAGATAAGTTAGAATTAGCTAACAAAGTGCTAACCGAACGGAGTTTACGAATGCCTGCTCAGAACGAGAAGAATGATCACCTTCCGGTGCTTGGTGTTGGCCCCGCTTACGTGATTACCATCACGGTGCTGACAATTGCGTCCATTACCCTATCTAAGCTGGGATTTCTTCCGTATCTGCGCATTCGATCCACGGTCGGCGTGATGCATATTGTGGGTACGTCTTTTCTGATTGTGGGCATTTGGCTTTGGGTTTCCGCTGCTATCAAAGAAAAACTTCGCGAGAAAATCATTGCAAATCAGCTGGTAACCACTGGTGTTTACGCACTGGTCAGGAATCCTATCTATTCCGCATTTGCGTTTGTCATGTCGGGTGCGGCGCTGCTTTCCAGTAACCTTTACCTACTGCCGCTGCCGTTTGTGTTTTGGGTGCTTTTAACTGTGATGATGCAAGCCACGGAGGAGAAGTGGCTTCTCGCGCAGTTTGGCGACGAGTACAAAGAGTACTGCAAGCGAGTTAATCGCTGCATTCCATGGTTCCCCAAGCGCTAACGTTCAACGTGAATATTCACGTGAATATTTGCTTTTAGCTGAGCCTCAGCCCCATAGGTGAACTGGGGCTTGTTCGGTTTTCTCGCTATATAAATTATTTTACGAAGCGGTTATGATATACATACGTCACGCTGGCTTGTCATGTATTTGTACCTGCTGTTTCAGGAGAAACGAGAGATACCATGCTGGATATTCGTCGCGTTTTGGCAAGCGCGCCCAAAAAGCATACGGAGGAGACGCTGAACCCTCTGACGACTGTTTGGGGAGAGACGCTTGATGCGTCGAATGTGTTGCCTGAGCATCCGCGTCCTCGTTTGCGACGTGACAATTACGTGATGCTAAACGGCTCGTGGGAGTATGCGATTGTGCCGGTAGACGGCGTGGTTGACGTAGAGACTCTTACCGTAGAAACTCTCACACAACAGGTGATTCCTTTCCGTTGGGACGGACAGATTGTGGTGCCGTTTTCGCCAGAAGCTCCGCTTTCTGGAGTTGGTCGTACGGTGCTGCCGAGCGAGCTACTTTGGTATAAGCGCAAAATTGAACTATCAAAACTGGTCGATGACCAGCGACTTATTCTGCATTTTGAAGCGGTCGACTGGATGTGTGCGTGCTTTGTTAATGGCAAGCTTGTCGGCACGCATGTTGGCGGTTACCTGCCGTTTTCGTTTGATATTACGGATTTGCTTGGATCGGTCGAGGTGGGGGAAAGTACTGCGACGGGAAAGGTTGCGGATCCTACCACGGCGGATGCGGCTGATCTCGTGCTTTGCGTTTGGGATCCAAGTGATGCTGGCTCTCAACTGCGTGGCAAGCAGCGACTTTTGCGTGGCGACATTTGGTACACCGCTCAGAGTGGAATTTGGCAGAGCGTGTGGTATGAGGTTGTTTCTGCAGCTCACCTTGAGTCGCTGACGTTGAAGGGCGACATGTTTGGCACGCTTGAAGTTAAGGTGAACGTGCAGGTAAGCGGACCAGCAAGTGTGCAGTCAAGCGCACAGTCGAGCGCGGTGGAGCTGGAGTTGGCGCTCAAAGATGAGCTTGGGCAAGACGTTCTTTTCGCCAGGCTTCCGGTGAGCGAGGCAGGGGAGGTGTCTGCTGAGCTGCATGTGGATGAGCCGCAGCTTTGGTCGCCGGAGAGCCCGCACCTCTATACCGTGGAGGCTACGCTTCGACAGGATGACGTAGCTGTCGATACAATCCACAGTTATTGCGCGTTTCGTACTGTTGAAGTGAAGCGCGATGAGGCTGGTGTGCCAAGGGTGCATTTGAACGGAGCGCCATGTTTTGTGCGCGGCGTGTTGGATCAGGGTTACTGGCCTGACGGATTGATGACCGCGCCGTCCGATGATGCGCTGGTATATGACATAGAGGCTATGAAATCGGCTGGATTTAATACGCTGCGAAAGCATATCAAGGTTGAGAGCGAGCGCTGGTATTATCACTGTGACCGACTCGGCATGCTGGTTTGGCAGGATTGCGTTTCGGGAGGTAGCGCATATAGTCCCTGGCATACAAGTCAAAAACCGACGCTGTTCAGCTTTACCTGGGGTCGATTTGATGACACAACTGCAAATCATCATCAGGCTTTATCCGCAGGTGATGAGGTGTATCGCAAGGAGTGGACAGAAACTTGTCAGAAAATGGTCAAGTTCTTGGACGGGCATCCTTCGATTGGGTTTTGGACGCTCTTTAACGAGGGTTGGGGACAGTTTGATGCGCGCGCTGCTACCGAGGCTGTTTGTGCGTTGGATGCAACGCGGCCAATTGATGCAACAAGTGGCTGGTACGATCAGGACTGCGGTGATTTCTTGAGTATCCACAGTTACTTTAGACCGCTACGTACTGGTTGGCGTGGGAAGCAGCACGAGAATCGAGCTGCAGTAATATCCGAATTTGGAGGCCTCGCACAGATGACGCCAGGTCATACGTCACTTGACTACTCATATGGATACGGGGATTTTGCCACAGTTAAGGATTGGCGAGTGGCTGTTCAAAAGTTGCTTGCAGAGGCGGAATCGCTGCAGGTTGAAGGCCTTGCGGGATACATTTACACCCAGGTATCTGACGTTGAGGAAGAGGTAAACGGCCTGCTAACCTACGACCGAAAGATCAACAAGTTTAAGAGGTAGTAGTTGTTGGGTGTTGTTGGGTAATGCCTACGGTGTCCGGTAAGTTAAGCGATGAGCAGTGGTTGAAAGATGCTCTATCAATTGTGAAGCCTGCAGTATTGGGGTTAATTCTCTGCGTAGCAGCCGTGGTTTTTTTGTGAGAAGAAGAAATAATGCAGACCAGTAGGTAAGTTGTATTGCATAAGATAGTGTCTCTTTTAGGTCAGTTTAAAAGTCGCATACAGTGTTTATCAGTGATTTAAATACTCGATACACGCGTGTTAAATCTTCTACAGGAACGTACTCATTTGGTTTATGAGCACGTTCAAGTTCTCCAGGCCCATATGACATACATTCTGTATTTTTACAGGTGGATGCAATTACAGCGGTATCGGTATATCCAGTAAAAATATCGAGCTTTGCAGGCGTATTGCAAGATTCTGCACACGAGAGAAGCTGTGCGAGAAGTTCTGAATTCTTGGGAAGGACAACGGAAGGCCTATTTCCCGTAATGTCATAGCTGGTGTGAGTACCGCAAATTTCTGTTTGGGCTTGCTTGATTGCTTGTTGCACTATATACTCTGCAGCTTGCGTTGTTGTAGGGGGTACTAAGCGCATGTCAACCCAGAGTTCGGCTTTATCAGGAACAACGTACGGTTGATATCCACCCACAATCTGCCCAAAGGTTACCGTTGATGATCCAAGTTCTGGATGAGTGGGTAGGCTCTGCACTGCAGTTCGTATCTCATTTATAACAATTGCCATTGCAGCGATAGCATCAGCACCTTTCCAAGGGGTGCTTGCGTGAGCTGTGATTCCGGTAACAGTAATTTTGAACCAGGTTCGACCTTTGTGAGATCCACGGATGGCATTGTTTGTAGGCTCAGCGTCAAGCACCCAGCCTTTCTCGCCAACCCAACCAGCATCAATAACACGTTCAACGCCACGCATATTAGCTTCTTCGTCAACCGTGAAGATGACAGAAAGAGATTTTTGGGGAAGCGTTTTTTGTGTCTTGCATGCCTGGCAAGCGTCTCTAAAGGCGAGAAGTGCACAGGCAAGTCCCCCTTTCATATCACATGAGCCTCGTCCATACAGCAGTCCATCTTTATATACGGGATTGAATGCAGGTGTTTCAGAGTCCCAGCCATCGCCATCAGTTACGGTATCCATATGGCAGATAAATGTCAGGTCTGATGGGGGGAGTGTAGAGGAATCAAATGATGTGGTAGCACTGGGGATTGTTGCCCTAAGACAACGTCTATGAGGAAAAACCTCAATTTCTTGAATAAAGGGGAATAGTTCTTTTTTGTTTGGTAGTGAAAAAGAACATGAATCAACAATCCACGCTTTAATAAATGTTTCAATTTCTTCTTCATAAGAACCAGGATCAGTACTTTTAAGAGCAACAAGTTGTGCTGTCATTTTTGCAACTTCTGGTAGGTTGTTAGGAAGTTTGGATGCGTCAAAATTAGTTCTGCTTGACATACTGTTCATCTCTCAAATTAACCGATTACCGAAAAAGGGTTGCTACTTGTATAAAAAAGATTACTCTATCTATGTCTAAATAATAGTTAGGTTACAAAACTTTTCATTAGATTTTGTAGTAGCGATGTTTGTTTAAGTAGGTTGTGGTGTGTAGGTTAGCCACAGAATATAAAGAACCACAAGTGAGAGAGGGCACTATGGCGGATTCAAAGAAATCCATTTTGTTTCAATGGGATGGGGTACCGTCTGTTGGCGAGCTTATTCCACTTTCATTACAGCATGTAGTTGCAGCTGTAGTGGGCATCATTACACCTGCAATTATTATTGCGGGTGTTTGCAACCTTGCGCCAGCGGATAAAACACTGCTTATTCAAGTTTCGTTAGTAATGTCTGGATTAGTTACTATTTTGCAGGCATATCCACTCTTCGGCAAGTTTGGTGCAGGGTTACCGATAATTATGGGCACAAGTTTTGCCTACGTACCTACCCTGCAAGCTATTGGCGCTGCTAATGGAATTGGGGCCATTCTTGGAGCTGAACTTATCGGTGGTATCGTTGCTGTTTTGTTTGGTTTCTTCTTTAAGAAGATTCGTGTGTTATTCCCTAATGTTGTAACAGGTACCGTAGTACTTTGCATTGGTCTTTCTCTATATAGCGTTGCTATTGGATATATGGCCGGTGGTAAGAGCTCAGCAAACTTTGGTGCTCCTCAAAACTGGATTGTTGCTCTTATTACTCTTGCTGCATGTATTTACTTCAGTAATTTTGCTAAAGGTGTTTTCAAGCTCGGATCTTTACTTTTTGGCATGCTCGTAGGTTATGTTGTTTCCATTCCTTTTGGCATGATTAACTACGACTCTGTAGTCAATGCTTCTTGGGTTGAGCTTCCTCACTTTATGCCTTTTGCACTTGAATTTGTTCCAGCAACAATTGCTTCGGTAACTATTGTCTTTATTGTTGCTGCACTTGAGGCTGTTGGTAACATGACTGGTGCAACGGTAGGTGGTATGGATCGTGAACCCACCGATACAGAGCTTACTGGTGGTCTTGTTTCTCAGGGTGTTATGACTATGGTTGGCGCTTTCTTTGGAGCATTCCCAACTTCAACATATGGTCAAAATGTTGGTATCGTGACACAAACTCGTGTTATTAATCGTCGTGTTTTTGCGGTTGCAGGTGCAATCCTTTTGGTAGCTGGTTTGGCGCCAAAGTTAGCGGCAATTCTTTCAGGTATTCCTCAGCCTGTTATTGGCGGAGCTACTATTAACGTATTCGGTACTATTTCAATGACTGGTATTCGCATTCTTTCTAAAGATGGCCTTACTCCTCGTAGAGCAACTATTGCAGGTTTGTCTCTTGCGTTAGGTATGGGTATTACCATGACGTCTAACTCTCTTGCAGGCCCTGGAATGCCTGCGTTTATTAATGAGGTATTTGGACATTCTGCTATTGTTGTTGCAGCGCTTTCTGCCATTATTCTTAATCTTGTTCTTCCTAAGGGTGGACCTGATAAGGAAGTTGTTGAAGCAGTTGAGGGAGCCGCAGAGGTACAGGAAGAAGCAGTTGGAGCATTGTATAAGTCAGCTGCGACAGGTGTACCTGCAGTTGAGCATAAGCCAGGTTCTGTTAAGGCATATAAAACGGACTATAAGTCTGAGTAGTGAGGATTTACCTTAGTTTCTCGCCTTCGTTTTAAAGATTACCTCCCATTTCTTAGATACTAGGAAATGGGAGGTTTTATTGTTGGCGATATGTTACCTACAACTATGAATTTTGATTTTTTGCCTCGTCAAGATAGCTGTAAAGAGTGTACTTTGAAATGCCAAAATAGGAACAGACTTTTTGGCCTGATTTGGTAATAAGAAATGCTCCAGAATCATTGAGAAAACGGATTGCCTTGATTTTGTCATCTTTTGTCATAAGAGCAACGGGACGCCCAACTATGTGTACGCTTTGATCAATAAGCTCATCGAGAAGATCGGTTACGTTATGTGGAATGGTCTGCGGAGTTTCTTCAGATGAGTTGCTGGGAGTAATGAGACCACGTAAGGATTCTTCCATTGCAGAGAAAAGTGCAATGTCGTAGTTAATAGCAAAAATTGCGATTGGCTTGTGTTTCTCGTCACGTAGGTAAATGGTTGTTGATTTGAGTATCTTGCCGTCTTCTGTTTTGGTGAGATAAGAGGGAGAGTCATGAAGCTTTTCTGGATTTGAATGGAGTGCTTTGAGTACTACGTTTGAAGGGCCATCTCCGATACTTCTTCCTGTTATATGACCATTCTCGATAGCAACTATGGTATGAGCGGGATCTTTACTCTGAAGATCATGAACAACAACTTCACAGTTTGAGCCAAATTGTAGAGCAATACCCTGTGCAAGACGTTTTAAAAAGTCAATTTGCTGCATGTCCATAGTGATGTACTCCAACTACGTAGATTAGTTTCAAAAATATTTTAAACAGTTCTATCCTAACAGGTTTTGTTTATGCAGAAATAGGACACTATGTATAGGTATTGATTAATGTGGCAAGAAACCGTTTACGCCAAGATTTGACCGTATACCGATAAATTAGTTATTTTGGCAAAATTTATGAGAATATAAACCAAATAAAAAATTAGAATATAAAACAAATTGTTTGTTTTGGTTTTTGCACAAAAGGGAAGTCGGGCTCTCTTTAATATATGTCCGAACGGGGTGTCGGAGAGGGCACATCCGTCATTTTATACGCCGTAGCTGATCTGCGGCACGTGGCAAGGAGTTCCTATGCTGCTTATTGTAAATGGCCGTGTTATTACGCGTGACGAAGCTCATCCATATGTTGAGGATGGGGCTGTTGCAATTGAAGGTCAGAAGATTGTTGCCGTTGATACGCGTGCGAAACTTGAAGCCGCCTATCCCGATGCAGAAAAGCTTGACGCTCATGGTGGCGTCATTATGCCAGGTCTTATTAACTGCCATACTCATATCTATTCTGGCTTGGCACGTGGTCTTGCTATCAAAGACTGTAACCCTCACAACTTCCTTGAAAATCTTGAGCAGCAGTGGTGGAACATTGATCGTCATCTGACGCTTGATGGAACTCGCGCTTGTGCTTACGCAACTATCCTTGATTCACTGCGAGATGGTGTTACTACTATCTTTGATCACCATGCAAGTTTCTGTGAGATTCCTGATTCACTCTTTGCTATCAAAGACGTCGCAAAAGAGCTTGGTATTCGTGCTTGCCTTTGCTATGAGACATCTGATCGTGATGGAGAGGTCAAGCGTGATGAGTCTATCGCTGAAAATGCTGCCTTTGCTAAATGGGCTGCAGATGAAGATGACGATATGATTGCCGCTATGTTTGGTGGACACGCCCTCTTTACGCTTTCTGATGAGACGCTGGATAAGATGGTTGAGGCCAACAACGGTCTTACCGGCTTCCATATTCACGTTTGCGAGGGCATGGATGATGTATATGATTCTGCTCTTAATCACGGAACCACTGCGGTACATCGCCTGCTTGATCATGGTCTTTTGGGCGAGAAGACCATGCTTGGCCACTGCATCCACGTAACTCCTGCTGATATGGACATCCTTGCTCATACTCATACCAGCATTGTTAACAATCCTGAGTCCAATATGGGTAATGCTGTTGGGTGTGCGCCGGTACTTGAGTTCTTCAAGCGTGGTATTGATGTATGCATGGGCACCGATGCGTATACGCACGATATGCTTGAATCGCTGAAGGTCTTCTTACCTATGCAGCGTCATAATGCTTGTATGCCAAATGTTGGTTGGGTTGAAGCTATGACCATGCTCTTCAAGAACAATGTCAAGATGGCCGAGAAGTACTTCTCAACAAAGTCTAATGGCAAGCCTTTAGGTAAGCTTGCATCTGGTGCTGCTGCTGACATTGCAATCTTTGATTACAAACCGTTCACGCCGTTTTCTGACGAGAACATCGACGGTCACATGCTCTTTGGCTTTGAGGGTAAGAACTGCCGCACTACTATTGTCAACGGTAAGGTTCTCTATAAGGACCGCGAATTTGTTGCGTTTGATGAGGACAAGATTAACGCTTGGACTATGGTTGAGGCCAAGAAGCTTTGGGGAGAGCTCAACGGCCGCCAGTATTAAGTCGGTATGACGAGAAGAACTTTGAAAGTTCTTCTCGTCTTGCGCATATGCGTAAATAAGGCGTCGCCCGCGGACGCCATAAGTGCGGGGACTATAACTCACATTGGTTAAAAGGAGAGGAACCAAAATGAGCGACATTATGCGTCCCATGAAATTCGACCATCTGATGAATTGGATTTTAGATGAGTACGAAAATCAGAAGACTATCTTTGGAATTCATGCATTTGCCAAGACAGCTGGAGCTGCTCGTCCTATTTTTAACGAGAAAATTGAGACCCCATTTGGTCCTGCAGCGGGCCCCAATACACAGCTTGCACAGAATATCGTAGCATCATATGTTACCGGTGCTCGTTTCTTTGAGCTTAAAACAGTTCAGAAAATGGATGGAGAAGAGCTTTCAGCTTGCGTTAATAAGCCTTGTATTTTGGCATCCGATGAGGGATACAACTGCGAGTGGTCTACGGAGTTAACCGTACCTCAGGCATTCGATGAGTATGTCAAGGCATGGGTTATCTGCCATATTCTTTCCCAAGAGCTTGGTTTGGGAGATGCTGATGGCTTTGTCTTTAACATGTCTGTTGGTTATGACCTTGAAGGAATTAAAACTCCTAAGGTAGATAAATATATAAATGACATGAAGGATGCCTCTGAGACTCCTGTATTTAAGGAGGCAATTGCATGGGCAAAAGCTAACATTAATCGCTTCCACAATGTTGACGAGGCATTTATTGATTCCATTCCTTCTCGTATTTCAGATTCTATTACGGAGTCAACTCTGCATGGTTGTCCTCCAGATGAGATTGAGCGAATTGCTTCTTATCTCATTACCGAGAAGCATCTTAATACCTTTATTAAGTGCAATCCAACGCTTTTGGGATATGAGTACGCACGTAAAACGCTGGATTCTTTAGGATTTGACTACATTGCCTTTGATGACCATCACTTCCTGGAAGATTTGCAGTGGGCTGACGCAGTTCCTATGCTTGAGCGTCTTATGAAACTGTGTGCAGAAAAGGGTGTTGAGTTTGGTGTCAAACTTACCAATACCTTCCCAGTAGATGTTACTCGTGGTGAGTTACCAAGCGAAGAAATGTATATGTCTGGTCGTTCTCTTTGGACCTTGTCACTTTCACTTGCTAAGCGTCTTTCTGAGCAGTTTGATGGTAAGCTTCGTATTTCGTACTCTGGTGGTGCAGACTACAACAATATTAAAGATCTTGTTGATACAGGTATTTGGCCTGTTACTATGGCAACTACCATTTTGAAGCCTGGTGGCTATGAGCGCATGACGCAGATTGCTGGACTCTTTGCAGATGAAAATACGGAAGCATTTTCTGGCGTTGATGTGGCAAAGGTATCTGCCTTGCTTGAAAGCTCGCTCAAAAATGCACGTTATCACAAAGAGATTAAGCCACAACCTGATCGTCACGTACGCGGGGCGCTTCCGCTGACTGACTGCTTTATTGCACCATGTCGTGATTCTTGTCCAATTCATCAGGACATTCCAGGATATCTTAAGGCAGTAGATGAAGGTCGTTATGCTGACGCTTTACACATCATTCTTGAGCGCAACGCCCTTCCTTTTATTACCGGTACTATTTGTCCTCACACCTGCACCAATTCTTGTATGCGCAATTACGTTGATGAGCATGTTCATATTCGTAGCTGCAAACTTACCGCCGCAGAGAACGGCCTTATGGAGGTCCTTCCAACGCTTACCTCTCGTGGTGTGGTTAAGGATAAGAAGGTTGCTATTATCGGCGGTGGCCCCGCTGGTCTTTCGGCGGCATCTTTCTTATCACGCGCAGGTATTGAAGTAGTTGTTTTTGAACGTACCAATAAGCTTGGTGGTATTGTTCGTCACGTTATTCCTGGTTTCCGTATTTCTGAGGAAGCTATCGATAATGATGTCAAGCTGTGCCAGGCATATGGTGCAACCTTTAAGACAGGCGTTGAGGTTGCAGATGTAAATACTCTGCTTTCTGAGGGTTATACCGACGTTGTAGTAGCCATCGGTGCATGGGCTCCTGGTCGTAAGACCTTGAAGTCCGGTGAGGCTCTGGATGCTCTTGAGTTCCTTGAAGAGTTTAAGCGTGCACCTGAGTCCGTTAACCTTGGCACTGACGTAGTTGTTATCGGTGCTGGTAATACTGCTATGGATGTTGCTCGTGCGGCAAAGCGTGTTGCTGGTGTACAAAATGTACGTCTGGTATATCGTCGTACCAAGCGCTATATGCCTGCTGATGAGGAAGAGCTCCAGATGGCAATCGATGACGGCGTGGAGTTCATGGAGCTTCTCGCCCCAGGAGATTTGGCCAATAATCAGCTTACCTGCGAGGTAATGAAACTTGGCGCTCCTGATGAGTCTGGTCGTCGTCGTCCTGAGGGAACAGGCGAGTTCGTTACAATTCCTGCAACCGCTGTTATTACAGCAGTTGGTGAGCAGATTGAGTCTAATCTTTATACCACCTCTGGAATTGCCCTTGACGAGAAGGGTCGTCCAGTTGTGGACAATAATCTTCAGACTTCTCTTGAGCATGTCTATGCGGTTGGTGATGGACGCCGTGGTCCAGCAACCGTTGTTAAAGGTATTGCAGATGCAATGACTGTAGCTGTTGCCATTGCAGACTTTAATTTCTCAGGCAAAGAACTTTCTAATCTTGAGGAAGACGTTGCTAAGATTTTTGGTAAGCGTGGACAGCTTTGCGGTGATACTGATGCGTGCGAGCAGTCACGTTGTCTTTCTTGTCCTTCGGTATGTGAAGCATGCGTTGAGGTATGCCCGAATCGTGCAAATGTTGCTATTAAGGTTCCAGGTATTCTTCAGCAGCAGATTATTCACGTTGATGGTATGTGTAATGAGTGTGGTAACTGTGCCGTGTTCTGCCCATACTCTGAAGGTCGTCCTTATAAAGATAAGTTCACCGCATTTTGGAGTCGTGAAGACTTTGACAACTCTGAGAATGAAGGCTTCCTTCCAACTGAAGACGGTTTCTTAGTACGTCTTGATGGCAGTACAGCAATTTATAACGTTGATGATGAAGCTTGTGGTCTTCCAGAAAATATCCGCAAGATGATTGTCACGGTACGTGATTCGTACAGCTATCTTATAGGTGCGTAGTTTATATATAGTCGTATGACGGTTGGTAAAACTTTTACCAACCGCCTACGCTAAAAAGAGAGAGGGGAGTAATCTAAAGCTATAGATTAAAGCGATAAAAATTATAGATTTGTAATGCATGACAAAAATGTTCAGTTAGCGGGTTTGGGGTACGATACACAACATTCTCCCAGACACGTAAGGAGTGAAAATGGCCGAAGAAGTAGAAGAGTATACCTTTACGGTAAACGGAGAAACAATTACTACTACAAAAAATAAATCGTTGCTTCGTTTTCTTCGAGATGATTTACATCTTTTATCGGTAAAAGATGGTTGTTCTCAAGGTGCTTGTGGTACCTGTACGGTTGTTATTGATGGCGTAGCTACTCGTGGTTGCATCATGAATACTAAACGCGCACAGGGAAAAGTAATTGAAACCGTAGAAGGCCTTTCTCATGATGAGCAAGAAGCATTTGTGTACGCTTTTGGTGCAGTTGGAGCTGTACAGTGCGGTTTTTGTATTCCCGGTATGGTGATGAGTGGCGCAGCTTTAATTCGTCGAAATCCTAATCCGACTGAAGCAGAAGTTAAAGAAGCAATTAAAAATAATATTTGTCGATGCACTGGATATAAGAAAATTATTGAAGGTATCTTAAAAGCCGCACGTATTCTTCGTGGAGAAGAGCAAATTGATCCAGACCTAGAGCGTGGCGATAATTACGGTGTTGGTTCAAAAGCATTCCGTGTTGATGTTCGTGCAAAGGTACTTGGATATGGTAAATATCCTGATGACGTAACCAATGTTGATTTCTCAGATATGGCGTATGGCTCATGCGTGCGCTCTAAGTATCCTCGTGCACGTGTGGTAAAAATTGATACAACAGAAGCAGAGGCTCTACCAGGTGTTGTTGGAGTCTTAAAAGCCGAAGACGTACCTGTAAATAAAGTTGGCCACATTCAGCAGGATTGGGATGTATTTATCCCTGAAGGTTCAAATACACGTTATTTGGGCGATGCACTTTGTATGGTAGTCGCAGAGGATGAAGAGATTCTTGAAGCGGCCAAAAAACTTGTAAAAGTTGAGTATGAAGAGCTTCCTATTGTGCGTAATATTGAAGAGGCTGCTGCCGAAGGCGCTCCTCTTGTACATACAGAAGCAGAAAGTAATCTTTGCCAGAGCCGTCATATTACACGCGGTAATGTTCAGGATGCACTTAAAAATTCTGCCCACATTATTACTAAGCATTTCTCGACACCTTTTACTGAGCATGCATTCCTTGAGCCTGAATGCGCTGTTGCGTTTCCCTATAAAGATGGTGTAAAGATTCTTTCTACCGATCAAGGTGCCTACGACACTCGTAAAGAAGTTGCCCACATGTTTGGATGGGATGAAACTCCTGATAAGGTAGTTGTAGAAACCATGCTGGTAGGCGGCGGATTTGGTGGAAAAGAAGATGTAACCGTCCAGCATATTTCTGCATTGGCTGCTTACATTTTTAAGCGTACGGTTAAGTGTAAGTTTACTCGTAACGAGTCGCTTATCTTCCATCCAAAACGTCATGCTATGGAGGCAGATTTTACACTCGGCTGCGATGCTGAAGGTCACCTTACTGCTCTTGATTGCGATATTTATTTTGATACAGGAGCATATGCGTCACTTTGTGGACCAGTTCTTGAACGTGCTTGTACACACGCTGTTGGTCCGTATAAGTATCAAAATACTGATATTCGTGGTTATGGATACTATACTGATAATCCACCTGCTGGTGCATTCCGTGGCTTTGGAGTTTGCCAAACTGAGTTTGCTCTTGAGGAGCTCATGGATCTTCTCGCCGAGAAGGTCGGTATAAGCCCATGGGAGATGCGCTGGAGAAATGCAGTTGCCCCTGGAGATGTACTTCCTAATGGTCAGATCTGTGATCAGTCAACAGCACTTAAAGAAACGCTTCTTGCAGTTAAAGATGTATATAAAGCCCATAAGGGACGTGCTGGTCTTGCCTGCGCTATGAAAAACTCTGGTGTTGGCGTTGGTCTGCCTGACGCAGGTCGTGCAAACATTCGTATTGAAGACGGCAAGGTTGTTGTCTACTCTGCTACTTCAGATATTGGTCAGGGTTGCAATACAGTCTTTTTGCAGGATGTTGCTGAAGCAATTGGCCTTCCAAAGTCAGTTATTGTTAACGGTGAGTGCTCTACAGAAAATGCACCTGATTCAGGTACTACTTCTGGCTCTCGTCAAACAGTTGTTACCGGAGAAGCTGTTCGTGGCGTGGCGTTCTTGCTGCGTGACGCGCTTTTGGATATTGAGGCTGGCAAGGAAGTATCGTCTGAGCCCGTTGAGGCGCACGGTGACGGAAAGACTATTGTGTACTCTGATGGTCGTCCTTATGAGGGTGTTGGATACGCAGATGGTAAAGCATTGGTTGCTGGTGCGGGTATTCATCCAAAGGATCCAGTTGCAGGCTTGAAGAAGCTTGAAGGTCATGAGTTCCGTTATGTTTACTTTGAGCCAACCGATAAACTTGGTGCTGACAAGCCTAATCCAAAGAGCCACATTTGTTATGCCTTTGCAACAACGTGCGTGGTTTTAGACGATGAGGGCAAGGTTACTGATGTATATGCCGCGCATGATTCCGGCAAGGTCATTAACCCTATTGCAATCCAAGGTCAAATTGAGGGTGGCGTGTTGATGTCGCTCGGCTATGCCACAACAGAAAACTACAAGCTTCAGGATTGTGTGCCAAAGTCAAAGTTTGCTACTCTAGGCCTCTTCCATGCTCCCGATATTCCTCATATTGAGGCAATTTATGTCGAGAAGGAACATTTACTCCCTGTTGCTTACGGAGGAAAAGGCATTGGTGAGATTTCAACAATCCCAACTGCTCCTGCAGTAGCAAATGCATACTATGCCTATGATCATGTGATGCGTACTAAGCTTCCTATGGAAGATACGTATTACACTAAATCTAAGACCAAGAAGTAAGGATAGTATGTATTCCTTATATTAAAAAAACAACTGTCGGTAGCAATAAGCTGCTGGCAGTTGTTTTGCTTTTATAGGTAGGTACTAATGGTGGAAAACTTTTTGTTAGGTTTACTAACTTTTAGTCTGATTTAGTAGAAAAGTAGTCTACTATTAAAGATACGTTAATAAACAAAAATACGTTGAAAAGGGGTCAACAACATGCAGCCGGAAATGAAGTGGGTACTTAATAAGATGCCTCAGAGTGAAGACAGAAATCTTCAGGTCATGTCACTTGAAAATGTTAAGAAGGCTCGCGCATTTCATAAAAGCTTTCCTCAATATGCTGTGACACCTTTGGCAAATCTTGAGGGTATGGCCTCTAATTTAGGTCTTGGTGGATTATACGTAAAAGATGAGTCGTATCGCTTTGGACTTAATGCATTTAAAGTCCTGGGTGGTTCATTTGCTATGGCTCGCTATATTGCTGATGAAACAGGAAAAGATGTTTCTGATTGTGACTTTGAGTATCTGACTTCAGAGCAATTGCAGAAAGACTTTGGACAGGCAACTTTCTTTACTGCAACTGATGGCAACCATGGCCGCGGTGTGGCATGGGCAGCAAATCGTCTTGGTCAAAAAGCTGTTGTTCATATGCCTAAAGGCTCCACAAAAACTCGTTTTGACAATATTGCAAAAGAGGGCGCACAAGTAACTATTGAAGAGCTTAATTACGATGACTGTGTTCGCCTCGCAGCAAAAGAAGCAGAAGAGACTGAGCATGCAGTAATCGTACAGGACACTGCTTGGGATGGTTATGAGAAGATTCCATCCTGGATTATGCAGGGTTACGGTACTATGGCCTATGAGGCAGCAGAACAGCTACGCGAACTTGAGGTAAACCGTCCAACACATGTATTTATACAAGCAGGTGTTGGATCTTTGGCATCTGCCATGGTGGGCTACTTTACTAATTTATTCCCTTCAAATCCTCCTAAGTTTGTCATTATGGAAGCAGGAGCTGCAGACTGTCTGTATAAGGGAGCACTTGCAGCAGATGGCGAGCCTCGTATTGTTGGTGGAGATTTAATTACTATTATGGCTGGTCTTGCCTGTGGTGAGCCAAATACCATTGGTTGGGATATTTTACGCAATCATGCGACGGCCTTTATTTCTTGTCCTGATTGGGTTTCGGCAAAGGGCATGCGCATGCTCGCTGCTCCTGTTAAGGGAGACCCTTCTGTTGTTTCTGGCGAGTCTGGTGCTGTTGGCATGGGTGTTATTTCTACTCTTATGACAGACCCTGCATATAAAGAGCTTCGTGACGCGCTTGATCTTACAACAGATTCAAAGGTTCTTTTGTTCTCTACAGAAGGAGATACTGATCCTGTGCGTTATGAAGAAATTGTATGGGACGGTGCATGGCAGTCAACAGATGACGTCAAGTAAAAAAGAGAATTAGTAACAATAAACCGCTTGCCGAGAAAATAAAAAAGTAAGCGTTTACTGCTTGCAATGTCTTCTACAAGTGATTTAATAGATAGTACCAAACAAAAAGTTTGGTAAGCAAAAAAATGGTTTGTATTACGAGGGTACTGGTACAGTTTAGGATTTTATTCTCAACTGTTTGTAAGGTTACAAAAGGATAAAGACGTCCAGTTTTATCCTAATAAAGGAGGATGTATGAAAGACTTGGATTACGGCGCAATCAAGGATGCAGCAAATAAGTATTCAAAAGATATGACCGCGTTTCTGCGCGCAATGATTTCATACCCTAGTGAGTCTTCAGAAGAGGGTGAGGTTGTCGCATGCATTAAAGCTGAGATGGAGAAGCTTGGCTTTGATGAGGTAAAAGTTGATGGCCTTGGCAATGTTATGGGCTTTATGGGTACTGGCGATAAAATCATCGCAATTGATGGTCACATTGATACCGTTGGTATTGGTAATCGTGACAACTGGGATTTTGATCCTTATGAGGGCTTTGAGGACGATCAGCTCATTGGTGGTCGTGGTGGCTCTGACCAGGAAGGCGGCGTCTGCTCAGGCGTATATGCTGCAAAGATTATGAAGGACATGAACCTTATTCCTGAGGGTTATAAGGTTATGGTTGTTGGTACTGTCCAGGAAGAGGACTGCGACGGTATGTGCTGGCAGTACATCTACAATGTTGACAAGATTAAGCCAGAGTTTGTAATCTCAACCGAGCCTACTGATGGTGGTATTTATCGTGGTCACCGTGGCCGTATGGAGATCCGTGTTGACGTCAAGGGTGTTTCCTGCCACGGTTCAGCTCCTGAGCGTGGTGACAACGCAATTTATAAGATGGCTGACATCATTAATGACGTTCGTGCACTTAACAACAATGGCGCTGATGAATCCACTGCTATTCGCGGCCTTGTTAAGATGCTTGATCCTAAGTACAACCCTGATCACTATGAGGATGCTCGCTTCCTCGGCCGTGGTACCTGCACCGTTTCTCAGATTTACTTCACAAGCCCTTCTCGCTGCGCTGTTGCAGACTCTTGTGCAATCTCCATTGACCGTCGTATGACTGCTGGTGAGACCTATAAGAGCTGCCTCAAAGAGATTGAGGAGCTTCCTTCCGTCAAGAAGTATGGTGACGACGTCAAGGTCTCCATGTACATGTATGACCGTCCTTCTTGGACTGGCGAGGTCTATGAGACTGAGTCTTACTTCCCAACATGGATCAACAAAGAGTCTGCTCCACACGTCAAAGCACTTGTTGATGCTCACAAGGCACTCTTTGGTGATAAGCGCATTGGTTGCGAGAAGTCCATGGCAACTCGTGAAGGTCGTCCTCTATGCGATAAGTGGACCTTCTCCACAAATTGCGTTTCTATCCAGGGTCGTTATGGTATTCCTTGCGTTGGCTTTGGACCAGGCGCTGAGTCTCAGGCACACGCTCCAAATGAGATTACATTCAAGCAGGATCTTCCTACCTGTGCAGCACTGTATGTTGCAGCTCTCAACCTGTATGACGCTTCTGCAGTAACTGAAGATGCAACTGAATTCCGTGCAAGTCTCACCGATAACAATATTAAGTAAATGGTTTTTGGTAATTAGTATATAAGCAGTTATTTAAACGAGAGGATGTACCATGGCAACTACCATTCAGCCATATCTTGACAAGCTTGCAAAACTTGATTTCTCCAAGATGTATAACGAGGATTTCCTTTTGACATGGGAGAAGTCAACCGATGAGCTTCAGGCTCTCTATGCAGTAGCAGATGCTCTACGCAACTTACGTGAGCGTAACATTTCTACACGTCTTTTTGAGTCTGGTCTTGCTGTCTCACTTTTCCGTGATAACTCAACTCGTACTCGTTTTTCCTTTGCATCTGGCTCTAACCTTCTCGGTCTTCAGTTGATGGATCTTGATGAGGGTAAGTCTCAGATTGCTCACGGCGAGACTGTCCGTGAGACTGCAACTATGATTTCATTCATGGCCGATGTCATTGGTATTCGTGACGATAAGTTCATTGGTAAGGGCGATGCTTATATGCGTGAGGTTTCTGCTTCTGTTAAGCAGGCTTACGAGGATGGCGTTTTAGATCATCGTCCAACACTTGTATCTCTTCAGTCTGATATGGATCACCCAACTCAGTCTACTGCTGACATCCTCTACCTTATCAATGAGTTTGGTGGCCTTGAGAATCTCCGTGGTAAGAAAGTTGCTGTTACTTGGGCTTATTCTCCTTCATATGGTAAGCCTTTATCTTGCCCACAGTCTCTTATTACTCTGCTTCCTCGTTTTGGCATGGATGTCACATTAGCTCATCCTGAGGGATACGATCTCATGCCTGAGCTTGTTGATGTTGCTGGTAAGTTTGCAGCTGAGTCTGGAGCAACCTTTAAGAAGACTCACAACATGGCAGAGGCTTTTGAGGGCGCTGACATTGTTATTCCTAAGAGCTGGGCGCCTTATGCTGCTATGGAGAAGCGTACTAATCTTTATGCTGCAGGCGATGACGCTGGAATCGACGCTCTGGAGAAAGAGCTTCTTGCTCAGAATGCTACTCATAAGGATTGGTGCTGCACAACTGATCTTATGGCAAAGACTGCTCATGGTATGGATACCATCTATATGCATCCACTGCCTGCAGACATTAATGGTGTATCTTGTGAGCACGGCGAAGTTGAAAATGAGGTCTTTGATTATCACCGTGATGGTCTCTATAAAGAGGCTTCTTATAAGCCATATGCTATTGCAGCAATGATTTTCTTGCAGAAGGCAAAAGATCCAATTGCTACGCTTAAAGCTCTTGAGCAGGGAAATACTTCTCGCTGGTTCCAGGCATAAGTAGTATTTATATACATTGGGTCTGCGTGGAGACAAGCTCTCATGCAGACCCTTTTTTGTTTTTAACAAGTTCAATAAAGAATAAGAGAACCTGTTAAAAATGTTCAAGATCGTAATGTAAGCCCTGGGAGGGGACTATGGGAAAGCGTATTGTAATTGCTTTGGGTGGTAATGCCCTTGGCAAAAATTTACCTGAGCAGATGATTGCAGTAAAGCACACTGCTAAGGCAATTGTTGATTTAATTGAGCAAGGTAATGAAGTTATTATCGCCCACGGTAATGGCCCACAAGTTGGCATGATCCAAGAGGCTATGACGCAGCTTAATCGTTCTGATCCAGAGAAGTATATTCCTTGCCCACTTTCTGTATGTGTTGCCATGAGCCAGGGATATATTGGCTACGATCTTCAGAATGCGCTTCGTGAAGAGATGCTTAACCGCGGCATTAAGAAAAATGCAGCTACTGTTCTAACGCAAGTTGAAGTTGATAAGAATGATCCAGCATTTAAGAATCCTACCAAGCCCATTGGTTCTTTTATGACAGAAGAAGAAGCCAAAAAGATGGTAGCTGAGCGTGGATATAACGTTGTTGAGGACGCTGGTCGAGGATACCGTCGTGTAGTTGCATCTCCTCAGCCTGTTGCTATTGTTGAGCTTGATACCATTCGTTCACTTATTGAGACGGGCAATGTCGTTATTGCTTGTGGTGGCGGCGGTATTCCAGTATTTATTACTGAAGGCAATCATCTTAAGGGTGCTGCAGCTGTTATTGATAAGGATTTTGCAGCAGCTCGTCTTGCAGAGCAGGTTAATGCAGATGCGCTCATTATTTTAACGGCTGTCGAGAAGGTTGCTATTCATTTTGGTACCCCTGAACAGGAAGACCTCGCTGAGCTTACACCTGAGAGTGCACAGGCTTATATTGAAGCCGGCGAATTTGCTCCTGGTTCTATGTTACCTAAGGTACAGGCTGCTTTGCAGTTTGCACAATCCGGCGAAGGACGTACATCACTTATTACTTTGCTGGATAAGGCTGCTGATGGAATTGCTGGAAAAACCGGTACTGTGATACGCGGATAGTAGCTGTCTGTAATACTCTATGGGTATTACTTACTGTAATTTAAGAGCTAAGGAAGGAGGCCATGCTATGTCACACATTGGGTGTATAGTCATGGCCTCCGGTGCTTCTACTCGCTTTGGATCCAATAAGCTTATGGCATCGTTTATGGGCAAGCCACTGATTCAACATGTTATAGAAACGGCTCAAACAGCAGGACTAGAGCCTATAGTGGTAACAATTGACGATCCGTTTCATGAACCTATTCTTGTACTGTGTAACAAGCTCAAGGTTCGTGCTGTAACGCACTCAGGTACTCTTCAAAGTGACACAGTACGTCGAGCAATGCTTGAGGTACAAAAAGATGGTCTTGGTGAGAACTCATGGGATGGCGCCATGTTTTTACAGGGAGATCAACCGTGTATACGTGCAGATAGTTTATGCGCTCTTATAGCTAGTTTTGAAGAACATCCAGAAGTGGTTTCTCGCCTATCTTGGCATGGAGTACCAGGTAGTCCTATAGTTTTTCCAAGCGCATTGTTTGATATGCTGTGCAGAGTACAAGGCGATAAGGGCGGTTCTGGAGTATTTTTATTATGTCCTGAGTACCAAGCTTCTGCTGTACTTGTAGAGGCACAATGCGAACAAGAACTTTTAGATGTAGATACTCCGTCTGATTTGAATTATTTACATTCGGTATCTATAAACGGTTTGACGACCGAGAGATTGGGAGTTGACTGATGAACGTATTAAAGAATGGTTTCCTTGTGTTGCCTGAGGGCGTTTTCTATGGAGACTTAGTGCTCGATGGTACAAAAATCATCCAGGTGGGAGGTACGTACGAGGCACGTACAGATGACAACGTTATCGATGTTACGGGTAAATACGTATTCCCTGGTTTTATTGACGCTCATACGCACATGCAATGCTGGACAGGTATGGACTGGACAGCAGATAGTTTTGAGACAGGAACCCGTGCTGCTGCTTGCGGCGGTACCACCACTATTGTGGATTATGCCACACAAGACAAAGGCATGACGCTACCTGAGGCACTTGATGAGTGGCATAAACGTGCAGATGGTACCTGTACTGCTAACTATGCATTTCATATGGCCATTGCTGATTGGAATGAACAAACTAAAGCAGATATGCGGGTTATGCGTGATGCAGGCGTTATGTCATTTAAGACTTACTTTGCCTACGATCATCTGCGTTTAGATGACGCTCAGACGCTTGAGGTACTTGAATATATCCGTGATATTGACGGTGTCCTGTGCGTTCACTGCGAGAATGGCACTCTTGTGAATGAGCTGCAAAGACGTATGCTCGCAGCTGGTATTACTGGTCCTGAAGGTCATCCTATGAGTCGTCCTGCAGCTTGTGAAGCAGAGGCTATTTCTCGTCTGTGTTATCTTGCGGAGCTTGCCGATGCTCGTATCAACATTGTTCACCTGTCCAGCGCTCTTGGTCTTGAGGCGGTTCGTGCGGCCAAGGCACGCGGCAAGGTGAAGATGGACGTTGAGACCTGTCCTCAGTATCTGTTGCTGGATGATTCCCACTATCTTGAGAGTGACTTTGAGGGCGCCAAGTACGTTATGAGTCCACCTTTGCGCAAGCCGCATGATATTGAGGTATTGCGTCGGGCCGTATGTGACGGCGAGATTGATACCATTGCTACCGATCACTGC
>CALIAZ010000013.1 GCA_938045565.1 uncultured Atopobium sp. | reverse complement strand
ATGTCGTTTATCGAATGGTGGGTGTCTCTTTTTGTGCTTTGCGGTACGGTAGGGTGGCTAGAGGTTTTCTTGTTCGGTAAGTAGCAGGAAGGGCCGAAGCATATCGCGCTAGACTCGGGCGCGTACTATCGGCTGACCTTCTCGGCTGCTTACCGCAGTCAGAGGAGGCATCATGGCCGAAAAAAATGTTTCTAAGGTAAAGAATGTGGTCTTGGTGGGCCAAGGTGGCGTGGGCAAAACCATGCTTGCCGAGGCAATGCTGCATCTGACGGGTGCAACTACTCGTTTAGGCGGCCACGCAGGTACAAAGCCCACGCTTGATTACGATTCACAGGAGTCAGAGCGCGGATTCTCCATCTCTACTACTATCGCACCAATTACCTGGGAAAATACACGTATTAACGTGCTCGACGCACCGTGCTATCCTGACTTTGTGGGTGACGCCTATTCGGCAATGAGCGCTGTCGAGACTGCGCTGTTTGTCGTTGATGCAGCTAGTGGACCTGGCACTATTACTACCAGGCTTTGGTTTGCTGCTGAGGATCTATCTCTCTGCCGCGCGCTATTTATCAACCGCTTGGACCGCCCTGATGCAGACTACGAGACCGCAATGGCCATGCTCCAGGACCGTTTTGGCTCCTCACTTGGTGCGGTAACTATTCCAATGGGTTCCGGCGAGGCTTTCTCTGGCATCATTGACGTTGTTCATCAGAAGGCTCGTAAGCTGGTAGATGGCAAGCCTGAGATTACAGACATTCCTGCCGAGTTCCAAGCAGAGGCCCAGGCTGCTCGCGCTGCTCTGACCGAGCTGGTTGTTGAGGCAGACGATGAGCTGATGATGCGCTACCTTGAGGGCGGAGAGATTACGCAGGAAGAGCTCGAGGGCCTGCTGGGCAAGGCACTTATGGAGCGCATTTTTGTTCCTGTTTTCTCGGGTTCTTGCGTCCGCGAAGAAGGCGTTATTTCGCTGCTCGATGCCATTGATGGCTGGTTCCCAACTATGTCCGACTTTGGCCGCATTCCGCTGGTAAACGGCGAGCAGCTTGATATTTCACCTGACGACGAGCGTCCTGTGGCGTTTGCCTTTAAGTCGCTGCAAGATCCACAGAATGGCAAGCTTACGTTTGTGAAGATTCTGGCAGGTACTGTTTCTGCAGGTGCCGAGCTTATCAACGCTCGCACACGCAAGCCCGAGCGCCTTTCTCACCTGTATCGCATGTGCGGCAAAGAGACGGCCGACGTCAGCACCGCCGCAGCCGGCGACATCGTGGTAGTTCCAAAGCTCGAGGCCATGACGGGCGACACGCTTTCCGTTACCGGCAAGGTTGAGGCCGCCGCATTCAGGTTCCCCAACTCCCTGTACCGTACGGCCATTGAGCCTGATGAGCGCGGCACCGAAGGCAAGCTGTTTGCGTTCCTGGAGAAGGCCGCCGACGCCGATCCAACCCTCAAGGTTGAGCGCGACGAGGACACCGGCCAGACCATTGTTTCTGCAATCGGCGAGGCACAAGTAGCCGTTCTTCTCGAGCGTCTTGAGCAGCGAGCCGGCGTTTCCGCACATAAAGTTGCGCTCCGAATCCCATATCGCGAGACGATCCGTCGAGTTGCAAGCGCTCAGGGTAGGCACAAGAAGCAGACCGGCGGTTCCGGTCAGTACGGTGACTGCTGGCTGCGCATTGAGCCAAACCCAGACGCAGGCTACGAGTTTGTCGATGAAATCGTAGGCGGCCACATTCCGCGCGGCTTCATCCCCGCTATTGATAAGGGCGTCCAGGAGACCATGCGCGAAGGCGTTTTGGCTGGTTATCCTATGATTGACGTTAAGGTTGCTGTCTACGAGGGCTCTTACCACCCAGTTGACTCCAACGAGATGGCATTCAAGACGGCCGCTCGCATTGGTTTCCAGAAGGCCGTTGACCAGGCAGAACCTGTTCTCCTGGAGCCTATGGCTCACCTGGAGATTACCGTTCCAGACAGCTACGCAGGCTCCGTCATGGGCGACGTCTCCGCTTCCCGCGGTCGCGTAGAGGGGATGTCTTCCGGCACCGGTGTTTCCGCTGGTGAGACTACCATTAAGGCAACAATCCCATACGCTGAGGTTACCGATTATGCTACAAGGCTGAGGTCCCTCTCGCGCGGAACGGGTGAGTACACCGTTGAGCTGGCAGGATACGAGCAGGTGCCACACGATATCCAGGCTCGTCTTGCTGCTGAGTACACTGAGCGTCGCGCCGCCGGCGAGCGCTAAGCTGCAAGTAGATAACGAGTTGCAAGCACGAGCCCTCGCATCTTCCAGATGCGAGGGCTCTTTTGCGTTTCTGCAGCGTGTTAGCGTCGGGATTTAGACTTGGCGCGCAAAATAGTGCAGTTTTGGCGGGCCTCGCTGGGAAATCGGCATGTTCCTGATCAAGATTGCCAGGCAGCTAGATGGTCATACTACTTGATATGCATCTCTATGCATAAATTTTGCTTAATATGCTGGAAAACGAATAGGCATATATAAAAAATCTAACTATAGGTAAATTCCACTTCTAAGCAACACACCTATGTCGGATAATCTGCTCAATTGAGGGTATATTACACACCTAATGATGATAATCTGCATGTCTTAGCTATTTTTAGCGTCATGTATACGTCTTTTTGACAGATTATCCGACATAGGTGTGTTCGGCCGTCATCAAAACAGTACAAGCGGCTAAAGATGCAGCAGAAAATCAGGTTTCTAGAAATTCATGAACTTATTCTGGGTAAATTAAAAACGTAACTTCGCGCATCAATGCTATGTCTAGATTGCCACGTGCTTGACCTGCACGTTTGACCTGCACATCTAATGCGTCGCTCGTACGGTGTGGTTGACCGAGGCCGCGCGCCTCGTGCGCGCCCCATGCGTCCCGAGCCGTGCCCCACGCACCCCGCGCCGTGCCCCGTGCGTCATACGGCAAACAAACAATCTGCTCATTTCAGCTCGTTTAAAGAAAGGCTGCACATGTACCTAGAGCATATCAATGGACCGGAAGACGTAAAGAAGCTGAATGCGGAGGCTCGCAAGGTGCTTGCGCAGGAGATTCGCGACAACTTGCTGGTCATGGAGTCAAAGCATGGCGGCCACTTTGGTCCGAACTTTGGCATCGTCGAGGCAACTATCGCGCTTCATACCGTGTTCAATTCGCCCGTTGACCATATCGTTTACGACGTCTCGCACCAGACGTATCCCCACAAGATGCTCACCGGCCGCAAGCAGGCATACATGGATCCTGCGCTTTACGACTCGGTGTCTCCTTACACTGATCCCGCTGAGACCCCGCATGACCTCTTCAAAATCGGCCACACTTCCACGTCCATCAGCTTGGCGCTTGGCCTGGCAAAGGCTCGCGACATTATGGGCGGCAAGGAGAACATCATCGCAGTTATCGGTGACGGATCTATGTCAGGCGGCGAAGCTCTCGAGGGCCTGAACGTTGCCGATGAGCTGAACAGCAACTTTATCATCGTCTTTAACGACAACCAGATGTCCATTGCCGAGAACCACGGCGGCATGTACGACCAGTTCGCTGAGCTGCGCCGCACTAACGGAGCTGCCGAGAACAACCTCTTTAAATCGATGGGTCTGGACTACCTGTATGTCAACGACGGCAACGACATCGAGGCTCTTATCGCTGCATTTGAGCAGGTGAAAGACTCGACTCATCCGGTCGTGGTCCACATCAATACGCTCAAGGGTAAAGGCTACGCTCCCGCAGAGGCAAACAAGGAGAAGTGGCACTGGCACATGCCGTTTGACATCCAGACTGGTCAAAGCCCTACATCCGGTTCGTCCGAGTCGTATGCCAGCATCTTCGCAGAGTATGCGCTCAAGCGCGCAAAGACTGACCCGAAGTTCCTCGTGCTCATGTCGGCTGTTCCTGGTCTTCTCGGCCTTACGCAGGAACGTCGAGAAGAGCTGGGAAAGCACTACCTTGATGTGGGCATTGCCGAAGAAACCGCAGTTGCAATGGCTTCCGGCGCAGCTCACGCCGGTGCGCACGTGGTTTGGGGCTCAAGCGCAACCTTCATCCAGCGCACTTACGATCAGCTAACCCAGGACCTGGCGCTCAACCAGAATTCTGCGGTTATCGTGGGCTCTGGCTCCATTAGGGGCTTGATGGCCGCCACCCACCAGGGCCTCAGCAGTATTTCCATGATCGCAAACATCCCTAACATGGTGTACCTCGCGCCGTCCAATGCTGAGGAGTACATCGCCATGCTCGACTGGGCACTTGACCAGGACAAACACCCTGTCTACATCGCAATTCCTTCCGGTCCCGTGGTTCACTCTGAGGGTCCCATTCGCACAAACTTCGACGATCTCAATACCTTCGAGGTTACGCGCCAGGGCTCCAAGGTGGCCGTTCTTCCCCTGGGCGATTTCTTTGACCTTGGCGAGAAAACCGTCGAGGCTCTTAGTTCCACCTTGGGAATTGAAGCCACGCTGGTTAAGCCATGCTTTGCCTCTGGCATTGATCAGAATCTGCTCGACAACCTGGTAAAAGACCACGACGTTATCGTAACCATTGAAGACGGCATCATCGAGGGTGGTTGGGGACAGAATATCGCTAGCTACCTGGGAACTTCTTCCGCGCGCGTGCTGAATTACGGCGTCAAGAAGGCCTTCTACGACCGCGTCAACATTGCGGGTCTTATGCGAGAAAGTCATTTGGAGCCCGAGCTTATTGCCGCAGACGTCAAGCAGGCGTTGGGTCTGTAAACGGTGCTGAAACGCAGCTGTTGCTGCAGCTTCACCCGTACGATCTGCGTCTGCGCCGTGTGTCTGCCGTGTGCGCCTGCGTTGCCGCAGTTTCGCGTACGTCCGCGCTTGTGCTGCACCGTTACACTTCTCGTAACACATCAAAACTGCAACAAAAAAGAGGACCCGCAAATGCGGTCCCTCTTTTGTATCAAGCAAATGCGCCGTTGCGGTGCGCTGTTGCGGTACGCTGTTGCGGTGCGCCGTTGCGGTGCGCTGTTGTGACCTGCCGCTCGGGCGTGCCTTGCGGCACATTGTCACGTCGCAGCGCAATGTGCAGCTAAAAACTTAAGCCTTAAGAGAGCGGCCCATAGCGTCAGCCTGAACGATAGCTGCATAGAGCTCGTCAGGGGTGACATCGCCAGCGAGGTTGTGGATGGTCTCGCCAGGAACGCAAGCAGCCTCAGCGATCTTCTTGATCTGCTCGTCAGTGGTGATGCCAACCTCCTCGAGGGTAGTTGGAAGACCAACCTCAAGGCAGAAGTCCTGAATCTCGTCGAACTCCTCCTGAGGAACGCCCTCAAGAACAAGCTGGACCAGGGTACCAAAAGCAACGCAGTTGCCGTGAGGTGCGCTGTGGCCACCAAGGGAGGTGAGGCCGTTGTAGAAGGAGTGAGCTGCTGCGCAGTTAACGTTGTCAGCGCCGACACCACTCATGTAGACGGTTGCCTCGCAGATAGCCTCAAGAGCTGGGGTTACAACGTTATTCTCGCAAGCCTTAATTGCCTGTGAACCATAATCGCGAAGAGTGAGGTAGCACTCCTTAGCAATTGCCATACCAACGCGGGTAATGCCGGTTCCCTCAAGGGAAGGAGACTCGGTGCGGATGGATGCACGGCCCTCAAAGTAGGTGCCCAGCGCGTCGCCCATACCTGCTACCAGGAAAGATACAGGTGCGTTAGCGATAATCTGGGTGTCGACCATAACTGCATCTGGGTTCTGTGGGTAGAAGAGGTACTTGTCAAAGGAACCGTCATCGTTGTAAATAACGGAGAGGCCGGTGCATGGAGCGTCGGTAGCTGCGACGGTAGGGAGAATAACGATGCGCTTGCCAGCGTAGTATGCGGTTGCCTTTGCAGTGTCAACAGCGCTGCCGCCGCCGATAGCGACGACTACGTCGATGTTGTCCTCCTCGACGATAGCCTTCATGCGATTAATCTCGCCGTTGGAAGAAATGCCGCCGAAGACCTCATAGCGACGGTAGTAGTCGCCCTTGCCCTCGAAGCTCTGCTCGATCATGTCGTGGGTTGCTTTGTAGCCGCTGTTAGAGCAAACAAACAGGAAGCGCTTTCCCATGTAGCCCATCTCTTTTTCAAACTCGAGACAAGCATTTTTGCCCTGAACATACTTCAGTGGCTCACGCATTGCGCGTAGCATTTTCATAGGTTCCCCTCTCCGGATACGTTTTAGACCTATGTAATTTATGGTGACACTGTCAAAAGAACATAACAGCAAGGAAAATATTTAGATTCGGACAACTTCTGAAAAGTTTACGTGAACATACATTCACTAGCCGGCAAATGATATCCTTGTAGTGTCAAATTTTCGCACTGTGGTCTTTGGAGGACACATGCTTAGTTCTGTCGAAATCAAACCCGATGTCTACTTTGTAGGCGCCCTTGACTGGAACGCTCGCGAGTTCCACGGCTACACCACTGAGCGGGGCATTACCTACAATGCATACCTTATCTTGGACGAGAAGGTCACGCTCATTGACACCGTCAAGCGCCCATTCTCCGAGGAGCTGGTCGAGCGCATCAAGAGTATCATCGATCCAGCAAAGATTGACGTTCTGATCTGCAACCACATTGAGATGGACCACTCCGGCAGCGTTCCTCGCATTCTGGAGCTCGCGCCAAACGCTGAGGTCTATGCAAGCGCACCTCAGGGCGTCAAGGAGCTCAAGGCTTTCTATGGCGAGAATATCAACGTAAACGGCGTAAAGACGGGCGATACGCTCAACATTGGCAAGCGCACCCTGACCTTTGTGCAGACCCCAATGGTTCACTGGCCAGACAACATGGTCACGTATTCTGACTATGATAAGATCCTCTTCTCCAACGACGCATTTGGCCAGCACTACGCTTCAAGCACCCGCTTTGAGGACGAGTCCGACTACTGCGAGGTTATGAAGCAGGCTCGCAAGTACTATGCAAACATCGTTCTCCCTTACGGTCGTCAGGCTGACTCTGCTGTCACCGCAGTTAAGGGTATTGGTCTGGAGAACATCGATATTATTGCCCCAGCTCATGGCGTTGCATGGCGCTCCCACATTGCCGACATCATCTCCAAGTACGAGGAGTGGACTACCGGCAAGCTTGAGGAGAAGGCCCTGGTTGTGTACGACTCCATGTGGGGTTCAACCGACAAGATGGCCCACGCTCTTCTGGACGGTTTCCTGGCCGAAGGCATTCCTGCCCAGCTCATCGACCTCAAAGAGACTCACATCTCCAACGTCATGTATCACTTCCTGGATTCCAAGTATGTCTGCGTTGGTTCGCCTACGCTGAACTCTAAGTTCTTGCCTACCGTTTCCGCGTTCTTGACCTATATGAGCGGTCTGTCTCCAAAGAACGACCACCGTATTGGCTTTGCGTTTGGTTCTTACGGCTGGGCTCCACTTGGACCAAAGATGGTCCAGTCCGAGCTTGAGGCAGCGGAGTTCACCATACCACTGCCTGTTCACGCTATCGGCTGGCTCCCTTCCGATGAGGATCTGGACGCCGTTCGTGCGCAGGTCAAGGACCTTGTCGAGGCTGGCAAGCAGCTCTAATCTAGCAGGAAATTGAGCGAGACCCTCACATTCGGCTGAATGTGAGGGTCTTTTGCTGTTAAGCGGACTAAGTGGGCAAAAATGACGTTAATGGTCCCGAAGTGACCCCGAATAACCCCGAAGCGGTAAAAAAGCCGTTTAGTTGGGGAATACACATTTTTGCATATAGCATTTGCCCTGATAAAAATTTTCAGTGCGGTAAAAAATCGTCTTAGTTGGGGTTATTCTGGCAAATTTTTAACTTTCAACCCCAACTAAACGCATTTTTTACCGTTTTGGGCACATAATTCTAGGCGTAAATGTTACGTATTCATGTAGATGAATTTTTTAAGTAAGTTATTCAAAATCTTGCATCAAATATTGGGAACTGCTTGTTAATCAGGATCGACGGCCGTTTGTTAGTCGAATCCACGGAAAACAGCGACCTGCGTCATTAAAATTGCTGTCAAAATCGCGGGAAAAGCGATTTACGTTACGGGAATAGTACGACGCATGTTTTGTTGACGCTATCACGTAGCGGAGTCGTCCTCGCCATCGCGTCTCGCGACTGACATTTCATGGCGAGACTGTGTCAAATTCCTGCAGACTACAAGGTAGAGTGCGTTAGAGTACAATAGACTACACGAAAAGTAACTTCGAAGAGGTAGGTGCCCATACACTCGATGGACATTGCGTTAAGTATTGGAATAACTCTGCTGCTTACCTTGGTAAACGGCTTCTTTTCTGCGGCTGAGATGGCCATTGTCAGTGCTCGTCGCGCCGCACTTGAGGCAGACGTGGACGAAGGCGATCCAAGAGCCCTTGCCGTCATTGACATTGCCACTGATCGCGGTTATTTTCTTGCGACGATCCAAGTTGCAATTACACTGGTAGGCTTTGCGTCCTCGGCATTTGCGGCAACAAGCCTTTCCGAGCCATTTGGTGCTTGGCTGGTCAACATTGGCGTTCACGCTGACCTGGCGCTTCCTTTGGCTGTCGTGGCTATTACGCTGATTGTTTCCTTTTTTTCCGTGGTCATCGGTGAGCTGGTTCCAAAGAGTATTGGCCTAGCAAACTCCGAGGCAGTTGCCAAAGCAGTCGTCGGCCCCATGAAGGCGTTCATGAAGATTGCACGTCCGCTGGTGTTCATCACGTCTGCCTCGGCAGATGCGGTCACCACGCTCATGGGCGTCGACACAACAAATGACCACCAAGAGGTCACCGAAGAGGAGCTCCGCTACATCGTCAAGGATTCCGAGGACCTCTCCGAAGAAGAAAAATCCATGATCCACGAGGTCATCGAGATGGGCGACACCGTTGTCCGCGAGGTAATGGTCCCGCGCGTTGACATGACCGCTATGGAGGACACTGCAACTATCAGCGAGGTCCTTCGCGTCATGCGCCAGACGGGCTTCTCGCGCATCCCCATCTACCACGAGAATATCGATCGCATCGTGGGCATCGCGCACATCAAAGATTTGCTGGAGCCAGTGCTTGATCAGCACGCAAGTGACGAGAAGATCGCGCGCTTCGTGCGTTCCGCGGACTATGTGCCTGATACCAAAGACATCATTCCGCTGCTCACTGAGATGCAGACAAGCCGTGATCAGATGGTTATTGCAGTTGACGAGTACGGTGGAACTGCCGGCGTCATCACCATCGAGGACATCGTCGAGGAGATTGTCGGCGAGATTGAGGATGAGTTTGATCCGGACAACAAGTACCTGACACAGCTCTCTGATAAAGAGTGGCTGGTAGATGGCCGTTTCTCGCTCAATGATGCGGATGAACTTGGATGGCCAGTAGGGGAGTCCGAGGAGTATGAGACTATCGCGGGCTTTGTGCTGGATTTGGCTGGTCATTTGCCTCGTCCGGGCGAGGTGTTTGAGAAGGATGGTTACGTGTTCCGCGTGCAGTCGATGCGCCGCCGCCGCCTTTCTTTGCTGCGCGTAATTGCACCAGAACCACAGGTAGACGGTGAATCTGAGCCAGCCGGCGAAAACTCTGAGACATCAGAAAATGAATAACTAAAAGAATGATTACAATAGAGTGAACCAATAGAAAGAGGTTGAAATGGCGCAGTTGATTTCTATCAAAAAAGTTGTGGTAGGACCCAAAAACTTGACCGCTACCGTTGAGTTTTCGGCAAAAGCGCCACGTTTGACCTCAGAAAACGCTGAGGCAACTGAGCGCGTGCTTGAGCTTTTGCCTGGCCTCTCGGAGCACCTGTGCTTGGGCGACGCCGATGCTCGCTTTGGACTTGTTGCCAACGACACCGAGGTAGCGCACCTGCTTGAGCACGTAACCGTGGAACTCCTGGCCTTGACCAACCTTGCAGGAGATGTTTCGTCCGGCAAGACTTCTCTGGTGGATTCCCGCCGCGGCCTCTACGAGATTATCCTCGCATGCCCAGACGACGTTCTGGTAGCAGCCTCGCTTTCCAGTGCCGTGTGGCTCCTCAACTGGGCATATGGCAACCAGGACGATGCTGATCCAGACATCAACGCAATCGTTTCTGGCCTTGTTGCACTCATCCAGAGCCTTGACGGCGAGAAGACCGATGAGTTCGCAGACTCCGCAGAACCTGAGGCGGACGCTGTACTCCAGGCAGAGAGCGTAGAAGCAGAGGATTACGTTGCCGACAACTCCTCCGAGGACGTCGCTGATGCAGCTGCTGCTGATGCAGTTGAGGCTGAGGTTGCAGACGCTGAGGAGAACAACGCCGAGGTCGCAGGTATCGACGCAGCTGACGCAGCCGACGCCGACGCTGAGCCCACCGACGCAGCCACCGATTCCGCGGTCGACGCCGACGACGAGGCCATCGCCGACGAGCTCGCCGAGGCAACAGCTGTCGAGGATGCCACCGATGACTCCGAGGTCATCGACGTTCCAGACGATTGGAACATGATTAACGTTCCTCGTTCAAAGCCCGTTCGATAAACGCCCTTATTGCGGTATGATTACGTACAGCGTTTTGCTGTTTAACAGGAGGTACTTATGAGCAAGAAGTCTGCTGGTTTCTTTCTAGGCGCTGTATTTGGTGCTGCTGCTGGTGCTGTAGCTGGTCTTTTCCTGGCTCCACGTTCCGGCGAGGAGACTCGCGCTTTGGCTGCAGATGCTGTCAATGACGCATGGGATTCCGCACTTGATTCTTACGAGCGCACATCTAAGGTTGTGAGCACTAAGATTGACGAGCTCAAGCCTACTGTTGACGCAAAGACTGACGAGCTCCGCGCAAAGGTTGATCTTGCTCGTGAGCGCATGGATCAGCTTCGTGAGTCGCTTTCTGACGCTGTGACCTCTGCTTCTAACACCGTTGCTGACGCTGCTGATGTTGTTGCAGATTCCTTTGTTGTTCCAGAGCCAACCGCCACAACCGCTGAGGCCCAGGCAGTTCGCATTGAGAACGTTGAGTCTCACGACCAGGAGAACGCTGGCGAGGTCTACCAGGAGGCATAAGCCTCGCTTACAAGCAATGTGACGGGACGCCTCAGGACGTCCCGTTTTTTATAGAGAGGTTTCACGTGAAAACAACCGAGCTCCTTGGCGCAAAAGTTCTTCTCCCCAAAAAGCCTGCTACAAAGGGTAAACACGCGGGAGAAGAACGTTTTTCCAAGCTAGGAAAGATCCACAATGTGGTTTTTGCGCCATTCAAACAGGGCCAGCCTTCGCAGGTAGTGGGCGTGATGGTTCAGAAGCCCGATATTGCTGGCATGATCAAGCAGGACGACGCTTTTGTTACGTTAGAGTCTCTAGAGACCATCGAGCTGGGTCTTTGCGTAAAAGATCCCGAGAATAACGTTGATAAAGCAGCAATTAAGCGTTTGAACTTAGATTTTGATGCGTGCATTTTGTGGCATGGCATGGAAGCTCGAACCAAAAGCGGAAAGAGCTTGGGCTACGTGAGGGGCGCTGAGTTTGACCAGGCCACGGGCGTGGTTTCGGCATTTCTTGTGGGAGACGACGCCGGATCAGAGGCGCTGGTGGGCTCCTTTGCCATCAAGTCAGAGTGGCTGCTTGGCTACTCCAACGGTGCAATGGTCCTCTCCGATGAGGCAGCAGACGCTCAGCTCACCGGCGGTCTTGCGGCAAAGGCGGGCGAGGGTTATGCAGCGGCAGCCGCTAAAGCTTCCGAGGCCACGGCTAAGGCTGGCAAAGCTGTTGCAGAGGCTACCGAGAAGGGCGCGTTTGCCCTGGGTAAGACACTGGCCAAGGCAAAGCGTGCCATCGAAGATGCTACCGAACCCGATGCAGAAGATGATTCCGAGCGACCAGCGCCGGTTGCCGCAGAGGATGTTCACCTCGAGAAGCCATCTCCAGAGGAGCAGGCCGCCGCAGAAAAGGCCGTCGCAGAAAAGGCCGTCGCAGACAAATCCGCTGCTAGTAAGTCCGACGCTAAGCCCGCAAGCAAATCGTCAGCACGGGCCACCGCTAACAAGGCAGCCAAGGGCTTTGGCATGCAGCTTGGTCGAATGGGCAAGATGTTCTCTGACTTCAAGGATGAGTTCGATAAGGCAAGCAAGTAATAAGCCGCAGTTAATCGCATAAAATAAAGGGCGAGAAGACCGATCTTCTCGCCCTTTTTGTGTTGCAGTTGCGTGACGCTTGCTACAATCCCATGGCCTGCAGAATGAACATCACAATGGTCAGGATGATAACGGTGACGATGGTAAACCAAGTCAGCGCGTTCCAGATACGGCCGTTGGCGTACTTGCCCATGATGTGTTTGTCGGCCGCGATAATAACCATAAAGATGAGCAGAATCGGCAACAAAATACCGTTGATGACCTGGGCGGCCATCATGATACCAAAGAGGCTCATGCCTGGAATCAAAACAACCAGCGCAGAAATAACCAGCACGGTGGTAATAATGCCGTGGTAGACAGGGGCTTCCTGCCAGCTACGGTCGGCTCCACGCTCCCAACCAAATGCCTCGCAGATAGCGCTTGCGGTAATGCCTGGTAGAACGCATGCTGCAAGGAAGGACGCGCCAACCATACCCAGTGCAAAGAGCGTACTTGCGTACTGACCAGCAAGTGGCTCAAGGGCGCGAGCAGCGTCGGCAGCGGAGTCAACAGAGATTCCACGAGGGAAGAGCACCGCACCCGTGGTCAGCATGATGAACCAGGTAATGACCTCAGCCAGGACGGCGCCGGCAACATTGTCTGCACGCTGTGCGGGAATGTCGCTGGTATCCAGGTTTTTCTCGACAACATTTGATGCAACCAGGAAGATCATATACGGGCTGATGGTGGTACCAATGTTTGCGACCAGCAGCGAAATGTAGGACGGATCGGCGGAAGGCTGCGGAATGATGGTGACACGCAGGGCCTCTCCCCAGTTAGGCTGAGCCAGCACACCGGCCACCACGTACGTGACAAAAATGCAGCTAATTGCCAGCAGAATCTTCTCGATGCGGCGGTACGATCCACCAACAGTTAGGAGCCACACCATCAGCGCACTGATGGGCACCGAGACGTACGTTGGGATGCCAAAGAGTTCCATACTGGACGCAATACCTGCGAATTCTGAGAAGGTAACAGCAATGTTGGAGAGCAGCAGCGCGCCCATTGCTAGCGTGGACAGGCGGATACCAAAGCGCTCACGGACTAGCGATGCAATGCCTTTACCGGTGACACAGCCCATTCGAGCTGCAGTTTCTTGAACAACAATCAGCAGGAAGCACATGAGTGGCACGGTCCACAGCTGCGAGTAGCCAAACGTTGCTCCTGCGCTGGAGTAGGTTGCAATGCCGCCGGCGTCGTTACCAGCAAATGCGGCGAGAAGACCGGGGCCCATTGCCATCAAGATGTACTTGAGGCTGTTTTTGTTGACCGGAGCCTTCTCTTTAGACGCACGTTTGCCCTGCTCGACAACACTACCGTCGCCTGCAGGAAGCTGGTTAGCAGCGTCCTGCTCGACAATAGCTCCCAGTTCTGCAGCTGTGTCGTTTACCTTTACGTTCTCTCGCGCCATTTACATCACACCTACAAGCGAGAGAGCGTAAGAGAGGACGAAGAATGTCACCACCGAAAGGCTCATGGAAATCAGCGTAAGCGTGAGACCTGAGGTTTCCTGGTTATTCTCATCACGATGGCGAAGTACAGCCAAGAAAATTGGGGTAAGCAGGAAGGAAATAAGCGTGGAGCCAGCTGCTGCGCCAAAGATTTGGATGAGCGTCTGGTCAAAGAGTGCGGCATAAAGCTCGCTTACGCTTGGGTCGTATGGGTGGAATAGCGCTTCTAGCAGGGCATGGGCAGCGGCGCCAAGGATGCAAATGAGGCCACTAACCAGAAGACCCAACAGAAGCGAGCGGAACGCAAAGCCCAAGATAGAAGGAGACTTCTCGCTGCCAGGATCATCTGTCAGGAAGAAGTTTGTCACGTAGTTGACGGTATTCTCGCTCAAGTTCAGCGAGATTGGCATAGTAATGGTGCAAAGAGCTGCGAAAATGCCCATAGTTGGATTGGACGTTGCAGCCGTTACTACAAAGGCAGCACCTACAACGGAGGCTACCCAGAACAGGAGCCAGAGGTTGCGGTGGAGGAACCAAATAATGTTGCGGCCACGGTCGCCAGAATCGGAATCGCTTCTGCCGCCACCAGCAATCTGCAGGTCCTCGGCGTGCTCCTCTTCCAGAACGTCAAGAGCGTCGTCGACGGTAACAATACCTAGCAGGCGGTTGTCGTCAGAAACAACAGGCATGGCCAGCAGGTTGTATTTTGCAATGTTGCGAGCAACGTCCTCCTGGTCGTCTTCTGGTGAGGCTGTGACCAGGTTCTTATTGGCAATCTCCTCCAGACGAGTTTCTGGCTCGGAGACAATCAGGCGGTTCAAGGTAACGGTTCCGGACAGGCGGCCATCCTCGTCAGTAAGGTAGAGATAGCGGACGGTCTCAAAATCCTCATCCAAGTTGCGCAGGCGATCAAAGGCGTACGCAACGGTCTGGTCTTCAGGAACAGAAAGCGCCTCGGACGTCATAATACGGCCGGCGGTGTACTCGCGGTATCCCAGCAGCTGCCTAATAGCGCGCTGCTCCTTAACGCCCATCAAGCGCAGGAGTTTCTCGGCACGGTCGTAGCTCAGTTCGGAGACAAGCTCAGCTGCATCGTCTGGATCCATCTCGGACAGGATGCGGGACGCTTCTTTTTCGTTCAGGCCACCGATGAGCTCAACTGCCATGGCGTCGTCGTTGAACTCTGCCATTGCGCCGGCTCGCTGCTCGTCATCAAGCTGGGCAAACACCTGACTACGCAGGCGAGAGTCCAGGCGCTCGATGATGTCAGCGACGTCAGCAGGGTGCAGCTCGTCCAGAGTCTTGTGGGAAACGGAGAGCTTAACGTTGGAGAGGTCGCGCTCAACCAGGTCCATGTAGCTCCACGCAATGATGCGCTCCTGCATGGGGTGACCCATAGCGCGCGCAATGCGGGTAACCAGGTGCTCTAGCTGGGGAGAAAGGCTGCGCAGCAGACCGCGTGCGCCAACCTCTGCGCCCAGAAGACGCAGCTGCGTTGAGCTGGTATCGGAAAGCTTGAGGTCGTTTACGCGGACAACACGAATGCCGCGCGTATCAACAATCTGCTTGTTTAGAATATCTCGGGCCAGAAGGACTTCGTTAGGCTGCAGGTACGAGAAACGAATCTCAGTTGAAGGTACCTTGAGCCTGATGACGTCCTCGTCGTAGGTATCAACATACTTGCGCCAAGAAATCATCATTGGCGTGCGGCCAGGGCCCATAAAAGCAAGGGAAGTGATGCGAGGAAAAACTTCTCCGGTAGCAATTCCAAGGTCAGAGACAGAACCTATCTTCTCGCCTTCTGAATCTAGAACCGGATTACCCATTAACTGGGAAAGATAAATCATGTGTGCTCCTTACATGCGTCCGAAGACTAAAGCGTGGCTTTGGGCGAGAAACTCCGCGTATTTGCCACGGGGACTGCATTGCGATTTCACCCCTCACGGTGCAAATCGGCACACCGCAAGAGGTCAGCGACTGTGAGGTCGAGGTTTCATGCTGACCTTTCTCTTTATCCAATAGAACGTGAATTGTGCTTGCGAGGACAATTCACAGATGTAGCTATTCTAACGATTTTCCTGCGAGGCTGTAAAGACTCTTCACATAATCTAGCTGCTCGGATTTGGCTACCGCAGACGCACGAGCGGCGTACAGGCGACGCGCCAGCGAGTGGATAATGTGCGGCAAGCGAACGGCCATCTCAATCCGCGAGGTAACGCGCACATAAAAAGCCCGGTACCTGCGTGAATGCAGATACCGGGCTGTACTGGTACAAAGTGTAAACGAAACAGCTCTTAGAACTGTACGTTTGGTGCCTGACGAGCAGACTCGTCGGTAACCTGGAAGCTTGTACGTGGGGAACGTCCACCAGCAAGAAGGTTGTTTGGGAAAACAGCGATGATGTTGTTGTAGTTCATAACAACGTCGTTGTAGCTCAAACGAGCGTAGCTGAGGCGGTTCTCGGTGTCAGTAAGCTCTGCCTGGAGCTCCAGGAAGTTCTGGTTAGCCTTGAGCTCTGGGTAGTTCTCAACAACAGCAAACAGGTTGGTCAGAGCGTTGGAAAGAGTGCCGGAAGCCTGCATCTTCTCTTCAGGAGTGCGAGCGTTTGCGACTGCAGCACGAGCAGAGGTGACTGCCTCAAAAGTCTTAGACTCGTGAGTTGCGTAACCCTTAACAGTGTTGACCAGGTTAGGGATCAGATCGTTACGACGCTGAAGCTGCGTATCGATAGCTGCCCAAGCGTTATCGCACCTGTTGCTTGCGCGGATGATGTTGTTGTGAATGCTAATGGCCCAGAAAACCAGAAGGACAATAACTACAACTGCGGCAATAATCATGCTAAATCCTTTCAATCACTGACAATCCTGTGTCAGTCATCCATTTGGACAGGTTAATTATACCCAAAACTAAAAATCTAAGGCGTTTTTGATTAAAGCTTTTAACTTGCTAACGAGTCTTTTGGTAAATGGAATGCTCGTCCACACACTGGCGAGAAGAACGTTGAGCTAGAAATGACGTGAGATGGAAGGCGTGTTCTGGAAGTAAAGCTGAACAATATAAGAAAGGTGCAAACTTGAGGACTGCCAAAAATGGCGGAGAGGGAGGGATTCGAACCCTCGGAACGGGGACACCGCTCAACGGTTTTCAAGACCGCCGCATTCAACCACTCTGCCACCTCTCCAAAGCGGTAATATCCTACCGCATAATTCAGTTTTTTGCGAGTAGGGGATTTAGCGAGTTAGGTTTTTGCTTCATAATTAAATGAAGACAAATTAGTGTCAGGTTCGTGACGGGTTCGTGACAGAACTCCGTAAGATTTACGGCGACAAGCAGACAAGTGAGGAGCAGCTATGAGCGACGAAGCGCAAGAGCCTTTGACCCCACAGGCTGCTCTTGATCAGAAGTACATGAAACTTGCTCTTGAACAGGCAGAACTTGCAGCTCAGATAGGAGAAGTGCCTATCGGCGCAGTTGTAGTGTGCGATGGAGAGGTTATTGCCGTTGCACATAATCGCCGTGAGATAGATAATGACCCTTCTGCACACGCTGAGTTTCTCGCCATGCAAGAGGCTTCAAAAAAGCTTGGCCGCTGGAGGCTTTCGGGCTGTACGGTTTACGTGACGCTGGAACCTTGCTTGATGTGTGCAGGATTGATGGTCAATGCTCGTATTGATCGCTGCGTGTTTGGCGCGTTTGATCCCAAGGGTGGCGCAACGGGCACGTTGTTTGACGTGAGCGGTGATCCAAGACTTAATCACGAGTTTGCAGTCTCAGGCGGAGTATTAGCAGACGAGGCATCTGCCCAGCTCAAAGCGTTCTTTAAAGAGCGTCGCAAAAGCAAATAAGATTTGGGTTTTAAACTACCTGAAAAATGAAGAAATCAAGATAATGACTCTCGGGAACACCCCAAAGAATTGGGTGGTCAGGAGCTTGCTGTCGCTCTTCAATTTGTTTGAGCTGCATGTTGGTATGGTGAGCTGCCTCAGCAATTGCCTGGGCGAGAAGATCTCTGGTCATGAAGTGTGAGCAGGAACAAGTTGCCAAGTAGCCACCTCGGGGTAACAGTTTTATGGCCGCAGCGTTGATTTCCTTATAGCCACGCATAGCGCTTCGAACCTTGTCGCGTGTCTTAGTGAATGCGGGTGGATCCAGAATGATGAGGTCAAACGGACCTCCCTCTGCTTTGAGCTGAGTGCGGTCTCGCGCTAACTCTGGTAGGTATTCAAGAACGTTTGCACAGGTAAAGTCCATACAATCTGCCAAGTTGTTGAGCTCTGCATTGTGGCGTGCAAGGTCAATGGCGGTTTGGCTGACATCTACACAGCGGACAAATTCTGCTCCACCAGCTGCGGCGTTAAGACCAAAAGGACCAACGTGGCAGAAGCAATCCAGTACACGGCGGCCTCGTGCAAGCTGGCGGACTGCTCGACGGTTATATTTTTGATCTAAGAAAAAGCCGGTTTTCTGGCTGTTCTCTAGGTCAAGGTTGAATTTGAGTCCGTTTTCGGTTGCAAGAACATGAGTTGAAGGCAGGGAAAGGAGGCTTTCTGCAATCAAGCTATTCTCGTCCAGTGAAGAGCCTGTCCACCAGCCTTTATATTGTGGAAGTCCCTCTTTAAGGCGCGAAGGAGAATCGTTTCTTTCGTAGATGCCATCGATTACCTGGCCGTCTGCAGAGAAAATTTCAAGTAGCAGCGGGTAGATGACATCACGTAGATGCTCCATACCAACGGTTCCTACCTGCCCCACAAGCACATTCTCGTAGCGGTCAACGATTAAGCCAGGAAAACCGTCGGCCTCAGAGAAGATGACGCGGCAACAATTGGTGTCAGGCTCAGCCCCTGGTAGAGCGCGGTTTCCCATAGTGGTCTTACGGTGCTCCCATGCCCAGCTAATCTTGCGACTCCAAAACGCTTCATTGAGCCTATCGTTGGCGTTTCTTGTCACAATTCTGACGCGAATCTTGCTCATTTCTGACAGAAGACCAGTTCCCTGGTAGGTGCCGTTCTCTTCAAAGACATCAACGATGCAACCATTTTGGGCATGCTTGCCGCTTTCTGGAGACGGCTCTACACGGATAACCTCGCCCTCAAAGACCCAAGGATGTCCGCCTGCAAGTGCGCGAGCAGCTTTCTTGGTGATAATAACCTGTGGATAAGGGCGGAGTTGCTTCATGATGGTCCTTCTCGTGAGAAGTGCGTACAAAAAGCTGGGTGTCTGTGAGCGCCCAGCATCTATGTTCAAAAGTTAGAGAATCAAATTGCAGAGTGCCATAAGAGGAAATGCTTTCTGCGTCTGATTATAGATTACGTGTGTCGGCCATATCTGCCACCAAAACCAAATCCCTTACCTTTTGACCTTGATCCCGAGAACATCGAACGCGTGGTCTTGGCGGTAGAGCGGGACTCTTGAAGCATAATGCGACCCGAGTCATAAGAAAAGCCAGGTAGATCCCATGTAGGAATGAGCGCTTTTGTAAAATATTCAATTTCTCTGAGCGGCGTGACCTCATCTGGTCCCATAAAAGTGAACGCCTGACCTGCGGCTCCTGCGCGGCCTGTTCGGCCAATGCGGTGAACATAATCCTCAGGATCAAGCGGCACATCAAAGTTAATGACCGCGTCAATGCCCTGGATATCAATGCCGCGGCTCATGACGTCGGTTGCAACAAGAACCTGAATGGCGCCACTACGGAATCGCTCCAGCGCTCTTGCGCGAGCTTTTTGCGGACGGTCCGCATGCATAACGTCAACCTTGGGACCTGCGGCTTTAAGGTTTTTGTAAATACTGTCAACGCGTGACTTTGTCCTGCAGAACACCAAAACGCGTTCTGGCGCAGGATTAAACGAGTCAATAAGTGCTTTCAGGAGCTGTGGTTTTTGTCCCTGGGTGACCGAGCATAAATGTTGCTCGATTGTTGCTGCAGTTTGTCCAGTTCTTGCAATCTCAATGCGCTCTGGATCTTTAAGCAGCGCATCAATGGTTGATGTGATTGATGCAGGGAGCGTTGCCGAGAAAAGCAGCGTTTGGTGCGCCTTGGGTAGCTGCTCCATAATGCAATGAACGCTTGGCCAAAATCCCATGTCAAGCATGCGATCTGCTTCGTCGAGCACCAGTACCTGGATGTTCTCTAGGCTCGCATGCTTCTTGTCGAGAAGATCTATCAGGCGGCCAGGTGTTGCCACCAGCACATCGCAACCTTTTTGCAGCGCGGTTATCTGGTGTTTGTAGCGAGCGCCACCGGTAACAATGACGGCCTGCTGACCGGTGGATGCGCAAATGCTCTTGGCAACAGCATCAATTTGAGCAGCTAACTCTCGCGTTGGCGTGATGATGAGCGCGCGAGGATATGCGTTGCGTTTGGTGTCGTCTCGCTTGGCGTTGTGCTTGGCGGCTGCGTTGGGTTTCTCGGCACCACCGTGTTTCTCGCCAGCAATGCGCTGCAGCGTAGGCAACATAAACGCTGCAGTTTTACCTGTTCCCGTTTGCGCAGACGCAACAACGTCCTTACCCGCGAGGACGGCGGGAATTGCCGCGGCTTGCACGGGAGTAGGCGCGCTGAACCCAAGTGTTGCTACGCCTGCCAGAATTTGCTCGTTTAGCCCGAGCTCGGCAAAAGTTATTTCCATATAAACAAGTATACTTATGTGCAACGATTAGCCAAAGGAAGTTACCATGCCTATTAATATTCCAGATGGTTTACCAGCTAAGAAGATACTGCAAGAAGAGCGTATTTTTGCGCTTGAGGAAGAAGTTGCAGAACGCCAGGAGATTCGCCCGCTTCGTCTGGCAATTTTGAATTTAATGCCCAAGAAAATTCAGACTGAAACGCAGATTCTCCGTCTAATTTCAAAGTCTCCTATTCAGGTTACGTGCGATTTTATGCGCATCTCTTCGCACGAATCTAAAAATACTGCTGCTGACCATCTGGTAACGTTTTATTCAACTTTTGATGACTTCAAAGATAAAAATTACGACGGTCTGATTATCACGGGCGCTCCTATCGAGGACCTTAAATACGAGGACGTTGACTACTGGGATGAGTTTTGTCGCATTGTTGATTGGTCTCAGGAGCATGTCTTTTCTACCATGTACCTGTGTTGGGGCGCATTAGCTGGCCTGTATTATCTGCACGATATTCCTAAGAAAATGCTGGGTGCTAAGCTCTTTGGTATTTTCCCACAGCGTTTATGCGATGAATATTGCTTCCTCACCAATGGATTTGACGAGGTACATTACATGCCGCATTCTCGTCATGCTGCGATTGAGACATCAGCTCTGGTAGACCACCCCGAGCTTGCCGTACTTTCTGAGGGCTTTACCAGCGGTCCTGCACTTCTCGCTACAAGAGATTTCCACGAGATTTTTGTAACCGGTCATTTTGAATATGATCGTGACACGCTTGCAGAGGAGTATTGGCGCGACTTCCACAAGGGTCTGCCTATTCGTCTGCCGGAGAATTACTTCCCTGATAACGATCCAGAAAAGCAGCCACTGTTTACCTGGCGTGCGCACGCAAACTTGCTGTATCGCAACTGGATTAACTGGGTGTATCAGATGACGCCGTACAACATAGATGAGATTCCTGCGGCTATTGCGGATCTTCGTCAGCGTGTGGTCGAAGCTGATCCTGACGCAAGGATGACCGGTAGGTTTTAAGCAGGCATTTGCACGGTGACCGAATTGCCAGCGTTTGTAACTGGCTGGACGCCATTAATACAATAAAATAATTGATTGATACACGCGTATGAAGCTACGTGTAGAAACACGTATAGAGAGGATACGTTGATGAAGGTTGTAATTGCTTCAGATATTCACGGGGCTGCCGACTATTGCGAGAAGCTCATGCAGGTCATAGAGGAGGAGCAGCCAAAGTACGTTTTGCTTCTTGGAGATCTGCTCTATCACGGCCCTCGCAACGATCTTCCTGCAGACTACGCACCAAAGCGCGTTATTGAGATGTTGAACAGCATTTCCGATAAGGTCATTGCCGTTCGTGGAAATTGTGAGTCTGAGGTTGACCAGTCAGTCCTCAATTTTCCTTGCATGGCTGATTACAATATTTTGTTTGATAAGAACTCTGAGACAGGCAAGCAGTTCACCATTTTCTTCACGCATGGTCACGTCTTTGGCCCTGGCATTCACAACAGCGTTGACAAGTGGCCTCAGATGCCAAGTCTCGACGCGTTTGTGTACGGACATACGCACAGAAAAGTCAACATGCAGAGCGCTGACCACCCAGAGGTCACCGTATTTAATCCAGGTTCTGTAGGCATTCCAAAAGACGGCACTCACAGCTGCGGAATCTACGAGGACGGCAAGTTCAGGCACGTCATCCTGGGCGAGTAGTCGTCGAGCGGCAACCAAGCTGCGTTGCGCCATGTGTTGCGTTCCGTAAGCTCATTCATTTACACAAAAGGCGAGAAGATCGATTGGTCTTCTCGCCTTTTGTGTCGCTGCGTCAGAGGTTTAGTGCATAGAAATAGTCATGAATTCATAGCCATGTGCATGTCGCGCGACGGAATATTCAAACGCACGACCGTCGTCGATATAGCCGATTTGCTCAACCTCTAAGAGGGGATCGCTTGTGCTAATTTCTAGCCTCGAAGCCTCAACCTCAGTAGGCATGACTGCCCTAATAACACGGTGTGCATTAGCAATTCTAAGTCCAATTTCACTTTCAATATAGTTGTAAATCGAGTGCTCTAGATGGGTCATTTTAAGATTGGGAACTAGGCTAATGGGCATATAGGTATACTCGATGACCTGCGCAATCCCTTCAACAAGCCTGACGCGCACAATTCTGTATACAAAATCTTCGGTAGTAATATCAAGAGCTTTAGCAATGTATTCAGAGGGACGCTCAACTTCAAAGGTATAGACCTTTGATTTAACGCGCTCGCCTCGGGCAGCGTGTTCAGCCATGAAACCTTCCATTTGACCGGAGATTTCTTTACTTGGCTTAATTTGTGTTCCTTCTTCCAGCTTTTTGACAAAAGTGCCGGAGCCTTTTCGCCTGAAGATAAGTCCTTGCTGCTCAAGAACTTCTAGTGCCTTATTAATGGTAATTTTGCTTACTTCATATTGTTCGCAGAGCTGAGCAACAGAAGGCAGGCGAGAATAAGCAGGATATGTGCCTATAGTAATATCAGTTTTAAGATCCTGAACAATCAAGTCGTACTTATTCATGACACCTCCTCAGGTAGCAAAATTTTACTTTGCATTCTATCTGATTTGCATTAGTATACTACATAGAAAACCTAACATATCTGTTTCATAAAGTTGACATGTCAGGTTTAGATACTTTTGAGAAAGGATAGACATGTCGTATCAGTTGCCTGAGAATTTCTTCTTTGGTGGGGCAATGTCTGGTCCACAGACCGAGGGTAAATGGCAAGACGGAGGAAAGCTGCCAAACCTTTGGGACACCTGGTCTAACCTGGACATTCATGCATTCCACAACCGCGTTGGTTCCTACGCTGGAAATGACTTTACAGAAAGAATGGAAGACGATCTTCAGCTTCTCAAGTCTCTTGGCTTGGATTCCATTCGCACTTCTATTCAGTGGAGCCGTTTATTGGACATTAACGGCAACCTTAATCCAGAGGGCGAGAAGTACTATCACCACCTTTTTGCTGTTGCTAAGAAGGTTGGTATTGAGATTTTTGTAAACCTTTACCACTTTGACATGCCTGAATACCTCTTCAACCGCGGTGGCTGGGAGTCTCGTGAGGTTGTTGAGGCATACGCACATTACGCACGTATTGCTTTTGAAACGTTTGGAAAAGAGATTCGTTATTGGTTTACCTTTAACGAGCCAATTGTTGAGCCAGAGGTCCGCTACACATTGGGCAGCTGGTACCCCTTTGTAAAGAATTATTCGCGTGCTCGTGCTGTTCAGTACAACATTTCACTTGCTCACGCGCTTGGCGTACGCGAGTATCGCCGTGCAAAAGCAGCAGGGTTTATGCTTGAGGACTCTCGTATTGGCCTCATCAACTGCTTTGCACCACCATATACCAAAGAGAATCCATCTGAGGCAGATCTTGAGGCGCTACGCATGACCGACGGCGTCAACATTCGCTGGTGGCTTGACCTGGTAACTAAGGGAGAACTTCCACAGGATGTCATTGATACGCTGCAGGCCCGTGGTGTTGACCTGCCTATTCGCCCTGAGGACAAACTTATTCTTGCCGACGGCGTTGTGGATTGGCTGGGCTGCAATTATTACCACCCAGAGCGTATTCAAGCTCCTGCAAAAGATACTGACGAGAATGGCATTCCAAACTTTGCCGATCCATATATCTGGCCAGAAGCAGAGATGAATGTATCCCGTGGCTGGGAGATTTACCCACAGGGTCTTTATGACTTTGCCATGAAGGTTCGCGATGAGTATCCAGAGCTTGAGTGGTTTGTTTCCGAGAATGGCATGGGCGTAGAGCGAGAAGATCTTAAGAAAGACGAAAACGGCGTAATTCAAGATGATTATCGTGTTGATTTTGTCCGTCGTCATCTTGAGTGGATTGCTCGTGCAATTCAGGACGGCGCAAAATGCCGTGGTTATCACTACTGGGCCATCATCGATAACTGGTCCTGGGCAAATGCCTTCAAGAACCGTTATGGCTTTGTTGAGGTTGATCTGGAAGATAACTACAACCGTCGTCTTAAGAAATCAGCTGAGTGGCTTAAGCAAGTTGCCACTACACATATAGTTGACTAGAAACTCGTGAAAGGAGTTTGTTCATGGCAAAAGATAATGGCCAAGCATCGTTTCTAGATAAATTTGCAGAAGTTTCTGCAAAAGTAGGCAATCAAGTTCATTTGAGGAGCCTGCGCGATGCATTTGCAACTGTCAGCCCAATTTACATTTTGGCTGGTATTGCAGTACTGATCAACAACGTTCTGTTCCCACTCATCTTTGCAAATGATCCAGTTACCTTGGCTAATTTCAAGGTTTGGGGAGCAGCAATTGCTCAGGGCACTCTGAGTTTCTCGGCAGTTATTCTTGCAGGCATTATTGGTTATTGCCTCGCTCGTAACAAGCGTTTTGAAAACGCAATCTCTTGCGTTGTTATTGGTATTGCTGCACTTATCATCATGATGCCTCAGAGCATTGTTGCTACTGCAGGTGCTGTTCTTCATGCAGCAAACGCCGCTGATGCAGCTGCTGCAGCAGTTGCACTTCCTGTAGCTGATGTTGCTAAGCTTCTGCCAACCGGCTATGCAGTTACTGGCGTTGATGTAACTGGTGCTTTCTCCACTTCCTTCACCGGTACTAACGGCCTCTTTGGTGCAATCATCATTGGCCTGCTTTCTACCACCATCTTCATTAAGCTCTCCAGCGTTAAGCAGCTGAAGGTCAGCCTTGGTGAGGGCGTTCCACCAGCGGTTGCAGATTCTTTTAACACCATGATTCCAATGATGTTGACCCTGACCGTCTTTGGTATTGCTTCTGCTCTTCTTGCAGTTTGTGCTGGTACTGACCTTATGACCATCATTGCAACAAGCATTTCTGCCCCACTGAAGGGCCTTATGAATGCTGGTCCATTTGCAGTCATCATCATCTACACCTTTGCAAACCTGCTTTTCTGCCTTGGCATTCACCAGTCCACCATCTCTGGTGTTCTGATCGAGCCAATCCTGACCATGCTTATTGTTGATAACATGGCAACTTTTGCAGCTGGTCAGCCAATTCCTCAGGACCACTACATGAACATGCAGATCATCAACACCTTTGCGCTAATCGGCGGTTCTGGTTGTACTCTGATGCTGCTTCTTGACACCTTTGTCTTCTCTAAGAACAAGGCTTCCAAAGATGTTGCAGCACTTTCTCTTCTTCCAGGTATCTTCAACATCAACGAGCCAGTTATTTACGGTTATCCAATCGTCTTTAACCTTCCTTTGATGATTCCATTTGTTCTTGTTCCAGATTTGTTCATCGGCCTAACCTACCTGCTCACCAACCTTGGTTGGATTAGCCCTTGCGTTGCTATGGTTCCTTGGACAACCCCAGTCTTCTTGAGTGGTTGGCTGGCAACCGGTGGCGACATTCGTGCCGTTATCTGGCAGGTCATCGAGGTTCTTCTTGCTATGGCAATTTATCTGCCATTTATGAGAATTTCCGAGCGCGCACAGGCCAAGCAGGCTGAGGCTCTTGCAGAGAACACTCAGGATGCAGAGTAGTTTGTAAAGCTTATAATCTGAGTATCACTTGAAGCCAGCCATCATATTCGGTGGCTGGCTCATCAAAAGGAGATCACATGAAAATCTTACTTGCTTGCAACGCCGGAATGTCCACTAGCCTGCTTGTTCAGAAGCTCCAGAAAGAGGCTGCTTCTCGTGGTTTGGATGCAGAGATTATTGCAAATCCTCTTAATAAGGCACTTGAGCTTATCGATGGCGCAGACGTCTTTTTGCTTGGACCTCAGATTGCGTATGCAAAGGCAGACGTTGAGGCTGCAGCAGGATCTATTCCTGTAGCTGTCATTCCTATGGTTGATTACGGCAGAATGAACGCTGCAAAAATTCTTGACGACGCACTTGAGCTTATTAAATAAGCGGTAAAAGATTTTCTGAGCTCCCAGGTGTTCAAGAAAAGAGTATGGGGTAAAAATGGATTTAGATGACGGCATGACTGCTACGCAAGAAGCAGCCTTTGAGATTATTGCTACTGTTGGAACGGCAAAGTCAATGTATATTGGCGCTATCCAGAAGGCAAAAACGGGCGATATTGAAGGCGCGCGTGCAGATATTCTTGCTGGTACAGAGATTTTTAATGAGGGCCATAGCACACATCTGAACATGCTGCAGCAGTCCGCAATTGATAACAGCAATGTTGAGTTTTCGCTCATCTTGCTCCACGCTGAGGACCAGCTTATGCAGGCCGAGTCTTTCCGCATTATTGCTGAGGACTTTATTGACGTGTACGAGAAGCTTCTTAACAAGTAGTTGGCGAGAAAAACATGTGTGCAGAGACGCTTCTTGGCGGTATTGAGTTTGGCGGAACAAAGATTGTTCTTGCCACGGGTACACCAGACGGAAAAATTTGTGAGCGCGAGGTCTTTCCCACGGCAGCGCCAGAATCTGTTTTGCCAAAGATTGTGGGCTGGTTCAAAGCTCGCTCTATTCAGGCTCTAGGTGTTGGAGCATTTGGCCCCACGGGAGTCAATCCTGACCTGCCTAGCTACGGAAAGATTCTCTCGACTCCTAAGCACGGTTGGCGCAACTTCAATCTGTTGCAGGCGTTGAAGGATGGACTGAACGTCCCTGTTGGATACGATACCGACGTTAATGCAGCTTGTTTAGGAGAAGCAGTTTTTGGTGCAGCTCGCAGCCTTGATAACGTTGTCTACCTGACAGTAGGAACCGGAATTGGCGCCGGCGTGCTGCTTGAAGGAAAACTCCAGCACGGTATGCTCCATCCCGAGGCTGGTCATATCCTTGTTGAGCGTGAGGCAAACGATCCGTGGCAGCAGACCAAGTGCCCCTATCACCAGAACTGCCTTGAAGGGTTGGCATCAGGTCCTGCTATTCAAGAGCGCTGGGGACTCCCGGCTGTTGAACTTACCGAGAAAGACGAGGTATGGGAGCTTGAGGCTGCCTACCTTGCAAAAGCTCTCTGCACGTACGTGATGTGCTATTCACCTCAGCGCATTATTTTGGGCGGAGGCGTCATGGAGCAGAAGCAGCTGTTCCCGCTTATCCAGCGGAAACTTGTTGCGTTCCTTAACGGCTACATCAACACTCCAGAGATAGAGGATATACAGAATTACGTTGTCCCTGGAGGTTGCGAGGGCAACCAGGGCATTCTAGGTGCTTTGGTGCTTGGACAGCGCGCACTTGGTGCATAAGCGGCCGACACGAAGAGTGCTTGGCACGTAGAGTGTCAGCTGCGTAGAGTAACGCTCCTATTACAAATAACAAGGCGAGAAAATCGATCGATTTTCTCGCCTTATTTTGTGTCTTGCGATGTGCGACTTTCTAGCTGGTTCTAGCAAGCGTTACTTTCTAGAAAGTGTGTCAGTGTTCCAGGTGCTGCTCTGAGAGCTGATAGTGACGGTTTTGCCGCCGTTGGTGGAGGAGAGGGTGAAGGGTTCGCTTCTGCCGCTGACCTGGCCATTGAAGCTAAGCTCAAGCTTATTCTCGTCTCCAGTCCAAGTGCCGCGGACCTCAGGTTGACCGCCAATGCGCCAGAGAACTGTGCCGTCCTTCTGGATGACAACCTCCATTGGCTTGCCGTCAGTGCCGGTACCGCTGTAGGTGCCAACCCACTTTTGAGCTTTCTTGCGGTCTTCCTCGGACTTCTTGTCTTTATCCTTCTGCTCTTGCTCTTTTTTGTTCTTCTCGGTAACTCCAGATTTAAGGCTTTCACCCTTCTTTATCTGGTCGGAAACGCGAGAGTGATACGAGTCATACGTTGAATTGGCACCAGTATCATTGTCCCAGATTTCCTTCTCGTGCTCTATGTCGCCGAGAAGAGCCTGCAGCTCAACAAGTTTATTTGCGACGGATTTTTGGTCCATGGTGTTTGCAGTGTCTGTGTCATTGAAACTATTTGCAAGTAATCTGCGCTTGTAGTCGGCTTCAAACCATTCGCGGATTCTCTTCTGTCCATCTAAGATTGAGCTGTTCAGGATGTTGACGCCTGAGTCATCGGTGCCGTTAGGAAGGCGGAACTGGCCATTTTTCTGGTCACCAGTGATTTGCTCTTCAATTTGATCGAGCTTCTCGTACTGGTTGAGAAGTTCAACGCGGCTGCTATCGCTGGAAGGATTGACGTCAACGCTTTCAATCTTCTCTTGATAGCTGGCAATACGCTGCTGAACTGCGCTACGCTTGGCTGCATCGTCTTGGTGGGACTGAAAAACCCAAGCGACGGCCAGCGCGCCTACAACCAGAACGGCCGCAAGCAGGCCAAATGCAACTTTACGGAGTGTGTCCGAGCCGTCCTTGGCTTGCTTGCGCTCAACGGAACTAGGTCCGCTTGAAACGACGGTGAACTGCGAAGGATCAAAGTGCGAAATCGCAGTTGAATCGATATCATCGGTGGTAAAGACGTTGATGCGGTCAGGGTCGTTGATGAAGGTTGTGGGTTCCTCGGCGTCTGCGACGGCGTCCGGGTCAACGACAGTGGTAGGATCGATTTCAGCGGCGTAATCGGCGCCAGCGCCGGCGACGGTGGTAGGCGCCTCATCTGTGGAGATGTAGGAGTCGTCAGTCGTAGCCTCTAGGAGTGAGGTTTCTGCAGCGGCTGCGTCTTCGTCGTCGAGTGAATGCTCTGCGAGGACGGTTGCGTCTGGGTCAGTTGCGTCTGAATCAGTTGCGGTATCAACTGGATCGTTAGCCTCTGCTGGTGCAATAACCTCAGTGGCTGCGAGGGAGTTGTCGGGTGCGGTTTCTGGTGCAGGTTCTGTGGACTCAGCGAGCGCATCGGGTTTCTCGACGTCTGCAACGTCAGCGGTGTCCGAAAGCTTCTGTCCGCAGTTGGAACAGAACTTTGCGTGCTTGCCAATTTCAGCTCCGCAGTTGGGGCAATTCATAGAGTCGCTCCTTAAATCGCCAGTTAGACTCAGTGGCTTTTAATTACACTAAGTTACTATTGTAGCGTTAACAGGAGAAACGCCAAAATGTTTTTAGTTTTGAGGGTGGCTGCACGCGCTGAGGGCTGCGTGATGAGGCTCGGTGCCAAGTGCTTCAAGCAGCAGATTAGAGCGCAGATTAGAGCAGAGAAACGCCTGCTTCAGCGCAACGATCCTCGGTCTGCTTGTCCCAGATAGATGCTTGCACCTCTCCGACGTGCGCTTTTTCTAGCAGCAGCATGCAGAGACGGCTCTGACCGATGCCGCCACCAATGGTAAACGGTAGCTCACCGTCAATGAGCATCTTGTGGAACGGCAGCTCAAGGCGGTCCTCGCATCCAGCAATTGCCAGCTGCGACTTAAGCGCTTCGGCGTCAACGCGTATGCCCATACTGCTGATCTCAATCGCACAGTCCAAGGTTTCGTCCCAGAATAGCAGGTCGCCGTTGAGCGACCAGTCGTCGTAGTCGGGGGATCTAAAGTCGTGAGGTTGGCCGGAGTTCAGAGCGCCGCCAATACCCACAATAAACGTGGTTGGATGCTCGCGAACAAACAGATCTTCTCGCTGTTTAGGCGTCTGAGTAGGGTAGAGGTCCTCCAGCTCCTGAGAGGTTACAAACGTAACTTCGCGGCTGAGCTGCGTGTTGAGCTGGGGATAGTGCCACTTGAGCTCGTCGAGCGTGCCGCAGATTGCCTCGACAATGCGGCAGACGGCGTCTTCCAGCGTGTCGGTGTTGCGCTCATCCTGCGTGATGATACGCTCCCAGTCCCACTGGTCCACGTAAATGGAGTGCAGGTTATCGGGCTGTTCATCGCGACGAATAGCGTTCATGTCGCAGACCAAGCCGCGGCCGACGGCAAAGTTGTAGCGCCAGAGTGCATAGCGCTTCCACTTTGCGAGGGACTGAACAACCTCGGCATTCTTGCCCACGTTTGGCAGGTCAAAGGCAACCGGATGCTCAACGCCATTGAGGTTGTCGTTCATACCGGTAAGCGGGTCAACAATAAGCGGAGCGGTGACGCGCGACAGCTTCAGTGCGGCGCATAGCTTGGTCAAAAACACGTTCTTGACCTGCTCAATAGCTTTCTGCGTATCGTAAAGCGAAAGGCTTGAACGGTATCCCTCGGGAATCTTGGTCATGTGGTCTCCTTGCAAGAGAACGCTAAAAATTTGATTGCGCTGATTTTGCCTTCTTTCCATAACCCTTTGGCGAGAAACCCGTGTGATTTAACCGTTTTGTCAAAAAGACGAGTGCAGGTCGACTGCAATAGCAAAAATCATGCAGGTTATTTTGGGGTTGCGACTTTAAACATTGCAACTCAAAAAAAATTTTAAAAAGTTTGTATATCCCATCCAAAGAGGGGAATATAGGTATTAAATAGTAATCATTCCTATTTAGTAGGAACCAGATAGAAAGGTTTTAACTATGCTAAACGATAAGCTCAATGTTCTTCTCGCCAACTACGCTGTTGAGGCTCACAAGATTCACAACTTCCATTGGTACGTCAGTGGCCCTTCATTCTATAACGTCCACACTGACCTCGACGAGGTTTACGGTGCAATGTATGACCAGCTTGACGAGGTTGCCGAGCTCATTCTGATGAACGACGGCTCTCCACTGGGCTCCATGGATTCCTTCCTCAAAAACGCAACTCTTTCCGAGGCAGCAGAGGGCTTCAAGAATCCACAGGAGATTTACCAGGCTATTCTTGCTGACTACGAGGCAATCTGTGCATTCGTAGCAGAGATCAAGAAGGACGCAGACGCTGAGGACAACTTCCTTGTTTCCGCAGCAATGGACGAGCACATTGCTCTTCTCTCCAAGACCATTTGGATGATTAAGCAGTCCAACAAGTAAGTTTGGCAAATACTCAGCTGGCTCAAACGGTTGGCTAAACCTTGTGTTTCTTTCTTTCCCATATGAACTGAAAATGCCGTCGGGTTCCCGGCGGCATTTTTTGTGGCTACTCGCTCTGCTATCACATTGTCATTTCTGCATCCGCACATATCTCTAAGCATAAAGACAACAGATTAATAGAAATGCTGCTTACCTGACCTAAAATCAGCGTAAAAGAAGGCCACTATAAACGATTTTCTTTTTGATTGGGCGAATTAGATGAGTCCCTCGGAGTGGCAATAGTCTTAGTGTCCACTTTGTTGGACACGTGAAATTTTGGAAGCATCTAGATTTGTTGCAACAGAGAAAGGAGTTGTAATGGGTCTTGATGCATTTGTTCGTTGCAGGTGTTTTGAAGAGGGAAAACTTAAACCCGGTCCAATACCCTTGGAAGATCTTTACATTGATGATGAAGATCATATTTGTTCAAAGTTTTTAGATCAAAAGCGTAAAGAGCTTGGCTCTAAGTTGTTTTGGGAACGCTATGGAGATCTAGAGTGTGATTTTCGCGATTGGATGGATAGTGCCTGTGAGCATAAGTATGGAGAAATTTGTTCTGAAAATATTGGTAATTTTTGCGGCTTATTATGTATTGGCGCCGTTTTAAGCTCAGATGAGGGTGAGTTAAAGTATCCATTATTAAATAATATGCTTCCTGATAGCAATGATGGTCTCTATCCTGTTGAAAAAGCACAGCCTACCCTTGATGAACTTGATAGATTTATAGAAGAGCATTCAAAGATTCAGGGATATCAACTCATTGATGAGGAAACGCATAAAGTTATTTCTTCTTGTGCGATTGATGATGATTTTTGTATGTATAGAGACGGTTATATTGATTATGGATTTGTAGAAGACAAAATGTATTTCTATCTACATGAGCTTCCACAACCTTTTTATGTTGACCATTTTTGTCAGGCTCCAGCTGATGATTACAAACAAACGCAGAAGGTAATTGTTTTTTGTGATGATCCAAATAACTATGCATCAAACTTTAATATGTCTTTACCAGGTCCAATTGACAGTGAATTAGACAATTCTGTTTTAAGAAACTTTTCTATTCAAAAGGCAACTTTAGACTTCAAAGAAACCGGTCATTTTTGGAGGCTAAATAAAATTAGAAACCTCCTTGTAGCATCTATAGGAACAAAACATCCTATTTGTTGGTGTTAAAAACATATGGGCTGTGTTATCTAATTGTGGTCTGATATCGTGCTGTCCAAAAAAGAGGGCCACCGCCAGGCAGCCCTCATCGTGTTTGCCCTGGTGAGAAGAACGCTGCGCTTGAACGATCTTCTCGTCAAGTGCTGGTTTTCTCGCCAGATGTTGATCTTAGTAGGTAGGGTTCTCTACCTCAACCTTGTCGACCTCCTGGAAAGGAGCAAGAGTTGAGACCATGACGATTGGCTCGTCGTAAGGGTTGTTGACGTAGTGGACCTCGCCGGGCTCAATGTGGATGAAGTCACCAGCCGAGAGGGTGTGAACTTCGCCGTCAACCACAATGTCAACCTTGCCCTGGAGGATGTGGAAGTTCTCCTCCATGATGTTGTGGTAGTGTGCCTGGAAATCCTGCCCTGGCTGGAACTGGACCATGGCGTAGTTCATGCGAGGACCCTTCATCAGGTACTTAGGGCCGTGATCTCCGCACCTATACTCAAAATCGTTCTCGTTGACAATAAACATCTTGCTTTCCTTTCAGGCGCAACTTGTAATGCGACCAAACGTTCTTCTTGCGTGCCTTGCGGCGGTTTCGTGCGGTGTGTCGCAGCGACCTGCCGCGTGTGCCGCTCTCCGCGGCGCGGCGGAGTCCCGGTGCTTACAGACCAGGCGCTCTCCACATGCTCTTGACCTTACCCTCTTCTGCAAGCTCAAGCTGACTCTTGTAAACATCCTTCCACTGGACATAAAGCTGGTCGTAAACAGCCTTGTTGTCTGGGTTGGGGGAGAATGTCTTATCCCATTTAACAACGCGCTTTGCACCCTCAGCGATGCTTGGGTAGATGCCCACACCGTAGCCTGCAAGAATAGCGGCACCCAGAGCAGTTGCCTCTTTGACCTCTGGAATGCGAACGTTCTTGCCAGTAACGTCGGCAACAATCTGTGCCCACAGAGGGCTCTTGGAAGCGCCGCCTGCAAAGATGAGCTCGTCTGGCTCATTGCCAGTAGCCTCTTTGACCAGGTCAATGTGGCCACGGACGAGAAGGGCGGTGTTCTCCAAAATGGCGCGATAGAAGGTGTACTTGTTGAAGCGCTCCGGATCAAGCTCAAAGTTGGTAAACGTTGGGCTCGCGTGAGTCCAGTGAATGTAGTTCATAACATCACTAAAGCAGCAGAGCATACCATGGCTACCTGCAGGAATTTCTGCAGCGTGCTCGTTCATGACATCGTAGACGTCAATGCCACGCTCTTTTGCCTCGGCTTTTTCTGCCTGGCAGAAGCCGTCGCGATACCAACGCATAACCAAACCAGGCTTGAAAGCCAGTGCCTCGTACTGCCAAATCTGCGGAATAGCATGGCAGTTTACACGCACGCGATAGTCTGGGTCTGGAGTGCTCTTATCGGTGTTGAACTCGTACTGCCAGAAGCTGCCGCCAAAAACGCCAGCCTGACCAGGCTCGCAAGCGCCGACACCAATCATGCCCAGCTGGCAATCGCCGCTGCCGACAACAACAGGGGTGCCCTCAGCAAGGCCTGTCTCAGCTGCAGCGTCTGCAGTTACAGCGCCAAGTACTTCTCCACACTCGATAACCTGGCCAAACAGGTCATCGCGCAGACCGCACTCTTTTGCAATCTCTGGATCCCAGGCGCGCTCCTCCAAGCTCATAATGCCGGTGGTGCTGCCGTTTGATGGCTCAACCGCCAGAACACCAGTGAGCTTGTAAGCAAGCCAGTCGTTGAACATGCCAATTTTGGCTGCCTTGTTGTAGATCTCTGGCATCTTGTTCTTAACCCAAAGAAGACGAGGTAGAGCGCCTAATGCATAGGTCTGACCACTCTTCTGGTAGATTTTCTTCTCAAGCTCTGGGTCCATATCAATAAGCTGCTTGACCTCGTCAACGCTTCGAGCGTCAACGTTAGCGCACGCCCAAATCTCGTTGCCGTCCTGGTCATACAGAAGGATGCCCTCACGCATGCAGGTAGTGGAAATACCAGCGATTTCTTTAGGATCAATGGAGGTCTTTGCCAGAACCTCTTTAATGCAGTCCAGAGCTAGCTGCCAGTCAGCAACCCAATCAAAGTCCATGCTGCCAGGCCAACGAGGGTCCTCGTGGTGCTCCCACTCGCGCTGAGCAACCCCAACCTGCTCACCGTCAACACTAAAGAGAACGGCGCGAATACTTCCTGTTCCCGCGTCTAGTGCAAGAAGATACTTGCTCATCAGATCCTCCTTGTTTACGAAAGAAGCAGCTCAGCAGCGGTGTCTGAATCCGTAATCAACACGTTCAGATAGCCGCCGTTAAGTACTGCCTTGATTGCCGAAACTTTATCTTTGCCACCAGCAACGCCAACAACGTTCTTGAGCTGGCGAAGCTTGTCTAGATCGGTACTAATGACGCGATCCTCAATTTCTGTCTGAATAAGATTGCCGTCTTTATCCATAAAGTGATT
>CALIAZ010000012.1 GCA_938045565.1 uncultured Atopobium sp. | reverse complement strand
GCCCAGTTGCCCTCACCCATTTCAGTGGGTTGGCCAAGAGGACCGGTAACGTCCTGCAGGAAATCACCAACCTCGTAGGTAGAAAGCATCATGGTGGTCTTGCCGATTACCATGAAGATAAACTCGACCCAACCCTCCTCAGGATTCCAATCCGCAAAGGTAAATGGAACGCGCTCGCCACACTCATTTGCGCGGACCATCAAGAACTGACCAGCATGTGCATGCTTGGCCATCTGTGGTGCCTCGATGCGGAACTTGAAGACCTTCTCGGAGAACTGAGTTTTTTCGAGGATCTTATACATTCAGCGGTACTCCTCTCCCGAACCGGATATCCTCGTGCAGTTGATCGAGACTAAGCTCGACCTGCTTATCATTTAAACGACCACCTGGGTGATGGCCGAAAAAATGCGTAACTATCATTGTATAACGTGCCGCACGTTAATGTGGCGAGAAAAGCTGTTTGTCCTGCAAAATTTCATGTTCTTGCTTGGTTTGCTTTATCCTGCTTCGCGGTATTTTGTTCAGATGAGCGAATGAGTCGCTCGATTTCATCGGCGGCGACTTCCGCTGTTATGCAAAAAGCTTCAAGTGAGGTACCTTTGAGCTCTCTCAGCACGTAATCCGCAACGGCCATACGGCCGGGCGGTCGGCCAATACCGCATTGTAGACGCATAAAATCACGGGTCCCTAATTTGTCAGCGATGGAACGCAGCCCGTTGTGGGCATTGAGCCCGCCACCTGCGCGAACGCGAATGCGGTTTTCTTCAAGATCGACTTCATCGTGAATAACCAATATTTGACCGGGAAGTATGCCGTGAGCGCGGGCAAGTTTTGAGAGGGGACCTCCACTTGTGTTCATAAAGTCTTGTGGCTTGGCGAGAAGCACCTCTCGTTTTTGACCGTTGGAACGTCCGTTGGAACCTTGGTTGCTGGTGTTTTGGCTGCCGGTATTTTGACCGTTGGAACTTTGACCGCCGGCGTTTCGGCTGCTGAAACTTTGACCGCTCGCGCCGGTACGACCGCTCGCGCCGGTAACGGTAATCAAGGCTGTCTGACAACCCGCCTCACTTTTCCAATAACGAACGTCATAACGACGTGCAAGCGCGTCGATTACCGCAAAGCCGATGTTGTGTCTGGTGTGCACGTACTTCTCGCCAGGATTACCAAGGCCGCAGATAAGAACCGGAGATTCGAGGAGTTCACGGGGTGCTTGAGGCACGGAAGATCTTCTCGGTCCATGGTGTGTCTGCCTTTGTGCCCTCATCATTTCTCCCGGACGCTCTAAGTAGTTTTGTTTACGGAATGTAACATATTATTCAAATTTTTGCACTTTACCTTTGTGCTGGGGATTTTGTGTGCAATCCTGTGGTAAAAAAGGCGCATATCAAGGAGGCGGTATGGATATATCTGAGTTGGTCAAACTGCTGGGAATTATTGTGGTCATTGTCGGCTTCACGCTGAAGCTCGACTCCATTCTCACGATTCTCATAGCAGCAGTAACAACGGCCGTGATTGCCGGCATGGATCCGATTGTGTTTTTGCAGACGCTTGGTAAGAGCTTCGTCTCAACGAGAACCATGCTGATTTGCGTAGTGGTCTTTGTGCTTACGGGAACGCTTGAGCGTAACGGCCTTCGCAATGCGGCTCGCGAGCTGATGAGGCGTGTCAAGGGCGCAAACGGCGGCATTATTATGGCGGCGTATGGTGTCTTCCGTGTCATTTTTGCCGCATTCAACGTTGGCTTTGGCGGCGTTGCAGGATTCATCAAGCCGGTCGTGATGCCGATGGCCGAGGCCGCGGACGACCCTGATGGCACGCTCATGACACCGAAGCATCGCGATGACCTCAAGGGCATGGCATCCGGTATGGAAAATGTGGCATGGTTCTTTGGTCAGGTACTTTTTGTGGGTTCATCAGGCATGCTTCTGGTGCAGAACACACTCAAGGAGCTGGGATACGCCGTTGAGCTTGCGCATCTTGCGGCCATAGAAATTCCGGTAGCTCTTATCGCTGTGGCGTTTACCTCGGCATACTACATCTTCCTCGACCGTCGCTGCCAAAAGCGCGACCTTGAGGCTGCTGCTGAAAAAGCAGGAAACACGGCCGTTACCTCAGCTCTTGTCGCTGACGATGCCGCCGGCAGCGTTCATGCTGCCGTAGAAGGAGGCGAGGCATAATGGATGCCGTTATCGCGTTTTATACCTCTACCGATCCCAAGATTACGCTCTCAACAAAATTGCTTGAAGTCGTGTTTGTGCTGATTGGCCTTGTCGCAATTTATGCGGGCATTTCAAACTTTCGCGACAAGACCAACGCAAAGCGCATCGGTACCGGGGTATTTTGGACCATGCTCGGTCTTCTTTTTATTGTGGGCAAGTGGATCCCTTCGGAGTGGACAGGCGTTGGCCTTATTGTTATGTTGCTTCCGGCAGTGTTCAAGCAGGTCGGACGCGGTGAAGATGTGATAAAGCCGACTGAGGAAGAAATGTCTCTGGCATATACGAGCGTCGGAAACAAGATTTTTCTCGCGTCGTTTAGTATCGGCGTTTTTGCACTTCTGTTTGCCTTTTTCTTTCCAAAGATTTCAACTCTGGTCGGTTTGACCGTGGGTGTTTTTGTGGGCTGTGGAATCCTTTTGGCGATGCGCCCCGGCGTCAATACGCCTAAGCTTTTCTTGGACGATTCAAGGCGCATGCTGGATATTGTCGGACCTTTGGTTATGCTGCCGACGCTCCTCTCAATCCTTGGTGCCACTTTTACGGCGGCCGGCGTTGGGGAGGTCATTTCTCACCTTGTGGGAGCTGTCATTCCGGAGGGCAATCTGGTTGTCGGTATCATTGTCTACTGCGTTGGCATGGCGCTCTTTACCGCCATTATGGGCAACGCCTTTGCGGCAATTACCGTGCTGACGGTGGGTATTGGAGCTCCGTTTGTCCTCTCGCTGGGCGCCGACCCAACGGTTGTGGGAGCGCTTGCCTTGACCTGTGGATTCTGTGGAACTCTTATGACGCCCATGGCTGCCAACTTCAATATTGTTCCGGTCGCAATTCTTGAGATGGACGACGAATACGGAGTCATTAAAAAGCAGGTCATCCCTGCGGTTTTCATGCTCACAGTTCAGATTCTTATGATGATCGTTCTTGTGGCGTTTTAAGACAGACGCAAAGGCGACAAGTACAGTCGGCGCGACAGGTTCAATGAGCGCAACGAGTGAGGCCGGCACGACAGGTTGTTCAATGAGCGCAACGAGTGAAATTTGCATGTATGAAATCCGTCGTGGTGGGTACTTAGAGTACTTAAATGCGTCTTAAGGAGGTCGTTGTGTCAACGATTCTTGTAACTGGTTTTCAGCCTTTTGGTGGAGAGAAAATCAACCCGGCATGGGAAGCTGTTCGAGCGCTTCCGGATACCATTGCCGGTGCTAATGTAGTGAAACTTGAGATTCCTGTGGTCTTTGGCTCAGGTGCCGGCGCGGTATCCGCAGCAATTGATCATATTGATCCCAATATTGTGCTTTGCGTTGGACAGGCAGGAGGTCGCGCAAAGATTACCCCGGAGTTTGTAGGTATCAATTACCGTGACGCTCGCATTCCCGACAACGACGGCAACCAGCCACATGCCGAGAAGATCGTCGAGGACGGTCCCGATGCTTATTTTGCGACGCTTCCCGTTCGTGCTATGACGGAGGCAATGAATGAAGCAGGTATTCCTGCCGCTGTGTCGTATACGGCAGGTACATATGTCTGCAACGATGTGATGTATTCCATGTTGCATGCGCTTGCCACCAAGCATCCCAATGCTCGTGGGGCTTTCCTGCACGTTCCTTTTGCAACCGAGCAGGCAACTAAGCAGCCTGCAAATACCGCAAGTCTCCCTATTGAGGTTATGACACGCGGCCTTGAGGTTGCCTTGGCAGCTGCGGTGGAACATGAGGTCGATGCCGTTAGCGAGTCTCTCGGAACTACCCACTAAGCTCTGCTTTCTGCTGCCTTTACGGAAAAAGCGTCTGCCACGGAAGGGAAAGACGTCTGTATGGAAGGCTTCAGGCTTTCAAGGCCGAGAATCCACCACTAAACGCGATTACGACGAGGCAAATCCACCAGTAAACGCAATTCTTCTCGCAATTGCTTCAAACTTGCGGTTTACGGGTGACTGCAGTCGATAATTACCTGGGTTTTGGATCAATCGACCCTGGAAAATCTACAATGCTAGCTCTCATGGATCAGGGAACACATAATTACTCAGGTTTTGGATCAACTACGATTGGAATACGAGCCTGAAAAGTGTAAAGAATCTGTGTTTGGGACACAGATTCTTTGATAAAATCAGGCAAAATCCACCGATTCTTTGATGTTTTCAGGCAAAAGTTACAGATTCTTTGCAGAAATCAGGCGTGCGCTGATCACGCCCAGGCTCGCAGCAGGCGCGCGCTGATCGCGCCAGTTCACACCGCCCACCTGGCGAGAAACCCGGTCCTCTAGCAACGCATCCGCACAAGAAACCCGGTATCCACACGAAATGGATACCGGGTTGAAATCACTTGCGACCCGCGCTCGCGCCCGCACGCGCGTTTGACCTGCGGTGTTGCCGTCGTTGCACTCACACGCGACTGACCTGCGGCGTTACAGGTTGAAGTCGCCACCGAAGATGTCGGAGACAGGACGGTCGGTGTAGACAGCGTAAATTGCCTCGGCAATCTCGTTTGCGATGGTAATCGTCTTGATCTTGGAGCCTTCCTGGTTTGCTGCTGCACAAGGAATTGCGTCGGTAACCACGCACTCCTCGATAGGGGCGTTGTTGAGGCGCTCGATTGCAGGACCAGAGAAGATGCCGTGGGTGGCGCAGACGTAGATATCGCCCGCGCCCATTTCCTTCAGCTTAACAACGGAAGCGCAGAGGGTGCCTGCGGTATCAATCATGTCGTCATTAACAATGCAGGTCTTACCCTTGATGTCGCCGATGATGCCCATAACAGCACTTTCGTTGTGGCGAGGACGGCTCTTGTGAGCAATTGCAAGGCCACAGTCAAGGTAGTCGGAAAGCTTCTTAGCAGCCTTTGCGCGACCCATATCAGGGGAGACAACAACGGTATTCTCCCAGTCAAATGGCTTGCTCTTAAAGTAATCTCCCAGAAGGTAGAGAGCAGTCAGGTGAGAAACAGGAATGTCAAAGAAGCCCTGGATCTGGCCCTGGTGCAGGTCAAGGGTGATAACGCGGTCGACGCCAGCGTTCTCAAGCAAGTTTGCCATCAGACGAGCGGTAATAGGCTCGCGAGCAGCAGCTTTGCGGTCCTGACGAGCATATGCGTAGTGAGGGATAACTACGGTAAAGCTGTTAGCAGATGCGCGCTTTGCAGCGTCAGCAACAATCAGCGTTTCCATAACCAGGTCGTTGACGTTGACACCTGCCAAAGACTGAATGAAGAAGACCTCGTCGCCGCGGACAGACTCGTCAAAGCGAGCGTAGATTTCTCCGTTAGCAAACTTCTCGAGGAGAAGACCTTGTAGCTCTAGGTGAAGAATGTCTGCAACCTTACGAGCCAGTTCAGGGTTACCTGTACCGGTGTAGAGCTTGATATTTCTAGCAACTAACAGTGGTTCACTCAGGTTCTCGAACATCTAGTCCTCTTTCTCAAGCTTGTGACGCCTCTGGGCGGCGTATCCCTCAACAATTTTCTGCTCAGAGCGCTCGAGTGCAAGCGCATCTGCTGGTACATCCTTTGTGATACACGAACTTGCCCCCACAAGCGCGCCATCACCAATTGAGACGGGTGCCACCATCATGGTATCGGAACCAACAAAGACGTTGTTGCCAATGTTGGTTTTGAACTTGTGGTAACCGTCGTAATTGCACGTAATTGAACCTGCGCCAATGTTGACGCCAGAGCCCATGGTTGTGTCACCAATGTAGGAGAGGTGAGGAACCTTGGAGCCCTCGCCGATAGTTGAATTTTTAATCTCAACGTGGGTGCCAGCTTTGGCGTGAGGCATGAGGTGTGTGCCTGGGCGCAGGTACGCGCGAGGACCGCAGGTAGCAAAGTCGTCTACCTGTGCGTTGATAGCAACTGTCTCGTCAATAACAGCGTCGTTGCCAACATGCGTATCGGTCAGACGAGTGTTAGGACCTACTACGCAATTCTCGCCAATCGAGGTCTTGCCGTAGAGCATGGTCTGCGGAAGAACCTCGGTGTCCATGCCAAGCGTGACCTCGGGACCAATCCAGACGGAGGTTGGGTCCAGCATGGTGACGCCCTGGCTCATCCAGTGCTCGTTGATGCGCTCCTGCATGATGCGGGTAGCAACGGCAAGCTCGGAGCGGGAATTGACGCCCAGCGCCTCTTTGTAGTCGTCCACGTGGACGGCAGCAACAGGCTCGCCCTGGCTGACGTAAAGGCCCACCATGTCGGTGATGTAGTACTCGCCCTGGACGTTGTCATTGCCGAGAAGATCGATGTTTGCGGTCAGCCTTCCACCACAGAAGCAGTACACGCCGACGTTGCATTCACGTTCTTGCTCGCGCTGCTCAGGCGTAGCGTCTTTGTGCTCAATAATGGCAGTTACCTGGCCGTTAGAAGAAATGACGCGACCATATCCGGTTGGATCTGGTGGCGTCATCGTAAGTACCGTACATGCGTTGTGGTGAGCTTTAGTTTCTGCAACAAGGTCCAGAATAGACTGTGCGCGCAACAGAGATGCGTCACCGTTGATAACAACAACGGGTCCCTTGAAGCCACCAAGAGCATCCTTTACAACCTTGACGGCATGGCCGGTGCCAAGACGCTCGGTCTGGGCAACATACTCAAGGTTAGGGAAGCAAGAAAGTGCAGATTTAACCTCGTCAGCGTGGTTACCAACAACCACAATGACGCGGTCAGCGCCAGCAGTAATTGCAGCGTTGACACTCCACCAAACAATGGGTTTATCTAGTAATTTGTGCACAATCTTAGGGTGGTGGGACTTCATGCGCGTTCCCTCGCCTGCAGCGAGGACAATCGCAGTAAGTGGCAT
>CALIAZ010000011.1 GCA_938045565.1 uncultured Atopobium sp. | reverse complement strand
CTGGAAAAGAAAGTTGCACTCCATAAACGTGCGATTGATTTGGCTGTCCAGGGAAATTTTAAATACGCCCTTCAACTGCTACTTCTTGAGCAACAGCATGAAAAGAGCTCCTCTATAACCTCGTCAATTCAAACAGTTGATGTTGAATTGCTTTACGCATTGCTGGGTGTATATCAAAAGGACTTTGATGCACGCAGCTCCAAAGCGCTCTCCTTTTTACAAGAGGGTGAGGCTGGAGGCTTAAAGGGGTCTGTAGGATTACTTAAATGTGTTCGCCATCTTTTTGAAAAGAGCTCTTCTGTGGGTGATTTATACGACACCGAGCAGCTTATCAGTCAAGCAGAACGGCAGGGTAATCGTATGATTCAAGTACCCGCACTTCTTATTGGAGCGCTTCTCAGTCTCAGAAGTAGGGCATATCCCAAAGCTCAGCTCCAGGCGAGAAGGGCGATGCTGTTGAGTAGGGAATGGGACTCAATATATGTAACGCAGGTTGGAAAGATGCTCGAAGATATTGCTGGATTTTTCTTGGGCGTTATTCCCACAGAGAAAAGTCTTGAAGCCATTACCCATCCATCACTAAAAGCAGCATGTAGAACAATATATAAAGCTCTCTTTAAAAGTGTAAAAGGATACTCTCCTATTTGGCTGGATGAGGTTGAGTATGGAGTTCCTGAAAATGCCATGTGGCTTTTGAGGGCACTTTTGTCTGACGAGTCTGAATTTCAGCAGCGTCTAGAACAAGAAACGCCAGAAGAATGGCTGCATTATTTACGTTCAAATGAAAGCAAGCGAGACGTAACAAAATGGAGGGCATTTAGACAAGGAGCAGGGGAGTCTCGGACTGAAAACTCTGTGATTAAGAGCTCGCGTGTAGAGAAGAAACAGAATGCTCATCCTGGGGTGTACATCGCTCTTCTCGGCAGATTCAGTTTGTCGGTTCAAGGAGAGGAGATTGCTGGCAGAAAAATTGCTTATCGCTCGACAAAGGCGCTGCTTGTGTATTTGGCGCTTGCCCACAATCACATGAGCTTTAGGTCGCAGATTGCTCAGCAGATTTGGCCAGAGGCTGATCAAGCACATTGGCAAGAGCGTCTGTATCAAGCTACTCGGGTTATTCGCAAAGAGGTACAGGAAATCAAGAAAGGCTGTGAGCCTTTGGAAGCATCCCGGATTGAAAGAACGCTTGGTTTTAATCCCCAGCAGGTGACCGTAGACATTGATATTTTTACGCGATTAGCAAAGAGCGTTGCATCATCGAACAGCGATGAAGACATAGTGCATCTGGCTAAGCAGGCGGAAGAGCTGTACCAAGGGGATTTGTATCTTCCTGAGGATGAATGCTTTAGGTTTGCAGATCCCATTCGTGTTGCCCTGAGAGATCAATACATAGATACCATGGTAACGGCTTCGGCGGCTGCTTTGAGAATTACCCACTATACGCTTGCGGTGCATTTTGCAGAGCTCGCCTACCTTGTTGATGATATGCGAGAGGACACACTTATGGCGCTTATCCAGGCACTGAGAAAATGTGGTCGGGTGCAGGATGCGCAGCATTACTACGACCTGTACGTGCAGAAATACGTTATGAAGCGTAGAAAAATGCCGTCTAAACAGCTCAGGATGATTGCAGGTGCAGAAAAGGGAAAAGAATCAATAGAAACTAGTGGTGGAGAAATAACGAAATTGGGATTTTACGACGCCATGTAGTGTGATTCAAGCAGTTAGACGGGGTATGATATATAAGTTGAATACTGTGTCTATCAACCGAAGATAGATGCCCGACGTCAAGGAAAAAGCTATGCCTAATTTCCTCTCTAAGATTCTGTCCTTTGGCGCTGACAAGGACCTCAAAGCATATCAGCGTATTGTCGAGAAGATCAATGCGCTTGAGCCAACAATGCAGGAAATGAGCGATGAAGAGCTTCAGGCTCAGACCGAGAAGTTCAAGGCTCGCTATGCTGAAGGAGAAAGTCTAGACGATCTTCTCCCAGAGGCTTTTGCAACGGTACGTGAGGCGTCAGTAAGAACCATTGGTCAGCGTCACTTTGATGTCCAGCTCATCGGTGGTATTGCGCTTCACAAGGGCACTATCGCAGAGATGAAGACCGGTGAGGGTAAGACGCTTGTCTCCACTCTTGCTGGTTACCTTAACGCACTGAGCGGCGAAGGCGTTCACATCGTTACGGTCAATGACTACCTGGCTAAACGAGACAGTGAGTGGATGGGCACCATCTACAAGTTCTTGGGCATCAGTGTTGGCCTTCTGCAGAACGGCATGCGACTGAGCCTTAAAAAACCTGCATATGAGGCAGATATTACCTACGGTACAAACTCAGAGTTTGGCTTTGACTACCTGCGCGACAACATGGTTACTCGCCCAGAGATGCGCGTTCAGCGTGGACATCACTACGCCATCGTCGACGAGGTTGACTCCATCCTTATTGATGAGGCTCGTACCCCTCTTATTATTTCTGGTGCTGGCACTAAATCCGCAGGTACCTACAAGGATTTTGCAAAGGCAGTTCGTGGATTAACTCCAGATGTTGACTTTGAGATGGATGAGGCAAAGCACACTATTGCAACAACAGAGATTGGTCTCGAGAAGGTCGAGCGTGCTCTCAACATTGACGATATCTACAACGATGAGACTGGCCAGTTAGTCAATCACCTTCAGCAGGCGCTGAAGGCTGAGTACATGTTCCATCGCGATCAACAGTACGTTGTCATTGATGGCGAAGTTAAGATTGTTGATGAGTTTACTGGTCGTATTATGGAAGGCCGTCGTTATTCTGAGGGTCTTCACCAGGCAATTGAGGCAAAAGAGAACGTTCAGGTACGTGAAGAGAACCAGACTCTGGCAACTATTACCCTCCAGAATTACTTCCTCATGTACGACAAGCTCTCTGGTATGACCGGTACTGCAATGACCGAGGACGCAGAGTTCCGTGAGGTTTACCACGTTCCTGTTCAGGTTATTCCACCTAATCGCCCTGTAAAGCGTGAAGACCTCGACGACCTGGTCTACCGCACTATTGATGCTAAATTTGATGCTGTCGTAAGAGACGTTGAAGAGCGTCATCAGAATGGTCAGCCAGTACTTGTTGGTACCGTTTCCATTGACAACTCTGAGCGCATTTCTCGCATTCTGTCTAAGCGTGGTATTAAACATAACGTTCTAAACGCTAAGTTCCATGAGCGTGAGGCACAGATTATTGCTCAGGCTGGTCGTGAGGGTGCAGTTACTATTGCAACCAACATGGCAGGTCGTGGTACCGATATTCTTCTGGGCGGTAACCCAGACGTTATGGCTGAAGATATTCTTCGCAACCAGGGAATTGAGCCAGCCGAGGCTACTCAGGAGCAAAAAGAAGCCGCTCGCAAAGAGGCCAAAGAGATTTGCGCTACTGAGCGTGAGGCAGTAACCGCTGCAGGTGGTTTGTGCGTTATTGGCACTGAGCGTCACGAAAGTCGTCGTATTGACAATCAGCTCCGCGGTCGTTCTGGTCGTCAGGGAGACCCTGGTCAGACCCAGTTCTACCTCTCTCTTGAGGATGATCTGATGCGTCGCTTCGGCGGAGACCGTATGGACGGTGTTGCAGCAATGATGCAGCGCTATGAGCTTCCTGATGATATGCCAATCAAGGCAAAGATTGTTACCAAGCTTGTTGAGGGCGCTCAGCACAAGGTTGAGGAAGTCAACTTTGCAATGCGTAAGAACGTCCTTGATTACGACGACGTTATGAACAAGCAGCGCCAGGTCATTTACGCGGAGAGAAATAAGATTCTTGATGGTAAGGATCTTATGGAGCTTATCGAGACAGTCACCGCTTCTACTACTCAGCGCGTTTGCGAGGAGTTCTGCTACGGAGATGCCGACGAGTGGGATCTTGAGGGTCTTGAGAAGTGGCTCACCGAGCTTACTGGTAAGACAGATCTTCCAGAGTTTACTAAGGACACTAAGTTTGAGCAGCTCGAAGAGGATGTCACCGCTTTTGTTCAGAAAACCTTTGATGAGAAGACCCAGAAGCTCGGAGAAGAAGTCATGCGTGAGCTTGCTGCTCAGGTAATGCTTCGCGTTATCGACACTCGTTGGATGGCATACCTCCAGGAAATGGATTACCTAAAGACTGGTATTGGTCTTCGTGGTTTTGGTCAGCGCGATCCTCTGGTTGAGTATAAGACTGAGGCATATGAGGCATTTACGCTGCTGGTAAACACTATGTACGAGGACTTCCTTCGTACTATTCTTCGCCTTGAGCTGGTTAACCGCCCACGTCAGAACACTGAGGCAGAGGCGTTCCAGAATGCTCACTATTCTGGTGGAGAAGAGACTGACGGTGATCAAAAGTCACTTAAGCAAGGCAAGAGCATGCTTAAGAATGCCGCAGCTATTGGCAAGAGCCCACAGGGAACCGGCGCAAGTCAGTCTTCTGTGTCTACCTACCGTAAGTCTGACGATCCAAATCCTTACGTCAATGTTGGTCGCAACGATCCTTGCCCATGTGGAAGTGGTAAAAAGTTTAAGAACTGCCACGGCCGAAACAGGTAAGAATGGCTGATACAGAGGTTGTTTCGCTCCAAGCTTTAGCGGAGCGTCTCTCAGAGGTAGAAGGGTATCTTCACCTCGCCGAGAAGCGTCAGCAAATTTCAGAACTTGAAGCAGAAAGTGCTCGTCCCAATTTTTGGGACGATGCTGAAGCTGCGCAAAAGGTAATGACCCAACTAGCATCGCTTCGCGATGATGTTGCTGGCATTGATAAGGCTAAGGAGAAACTCGGTGATGCCGAGGCTGCCTTTGAGCTTGGAATAGAACTTGAAGACCAGGCGTTACTTGATGAATCTCAAGCGCTGGCGGTATCCCTTGAAAAAGATTTGTCTGAGCTTGAGCTTTCAAGTTGGTTTACTGATGAGCTTGATCATGGCGATGCAATTGTTACCATTAAGCCTGGTCAAGGTGGTCTTGAGTCTCAAGACTGGTGCGAGATGCTTTTTCGCATGTATCTCAAATATTGTGATCGCCGTAGTTGGAAAGTTGACATTAATGATGCTCCCGTTGCAGAGGTTATTGGTCTTGACCGTGCAACCTTTACCGTAAGCGGCAAGAACGCTTACGGCATGCTTCGTGCAGAGCAGGGCGTACATCGTCTGGTAAGAATTTCTCCTACTGATGATAAAAAACGCAGGCAGACATCATTTGCTGGCGTGGAAGTTTTACCTGTTCTTCCTGAAGATATTGAGGTTGACATTGACCCCAATGACCTGCGCATTGATGTGTATCACGCATCTGGTCCAGGAGGTCAGGGAGTCAATACTACAGACTCGGCAGTCCGTATTACTCACATTCCAACAGGAACATTAGTAACCTGCCAAAACGAACGCAGTCAATTGCAGAACAAGGCTGCAGCAATGAATATCTTGCGCAGCCGTTTGTATGAGATTGAAAAAGAGAAACGCGAGGCCGAGCTTGATGAGCTTCGTGGTCCAAAGAGAGAAATCTCGTTTGGAAATCAGATTAGGAGCTATGTTCTTTATCCTTATCAGCTTATTAAGGACTTAAGAACAGGCGCGGAGACAGGAAACGTAGAGTCCGTTCTTTCAGACGGCGATCTTGATCAGTTCATCATTGCGTATCATCGCTGGGTTGTTGGCGGAAAGGATTAGTGTGCAAAAATCTACTTGGCAAAAGACCTTTAAAGACTCGTTCTTTATCGTCCTTGGCTGTGCAATTTTTGCAGTTGGCCTCGATGTATTTGAAGTCCCTAACGGACTTGCAGCTGGTGGTATTACCGGTTTTGCAACGGTTATTAGGGCTGTTGCGTTACCTTTTGGATTTGACCTGCCTGTTGGTATGCAAACAATCGCTATGAATATTATTTTGATGGCTTTTGTTGCAAGAAGTGGAAACAAAAAATACTTGCTCAAGAGCGTTGCGGGCTTCTTAATTTCAAGTATTTTTGTTGACCTTTTTGCTCCATTTCTGCCAGTCCTTGGTGCTAATGATCTTATGCTTGCAGCACTGTGGGGTAGTATTATCTGCGGCTTTGGCCTTGGTCTTGTATTTAGAGCGGGTGGAAACACCGGCGGTACAGACATTATTGCTCAAGCGTTTTCCAAGCATTTTTCTGTTCCATCAGGTACCGCCATTATTATTGTTGATATTGTCATCATTATTGTGGCCATCCCGGTCTTCTCGCTAGAAAACGGCCTGTATTCTGCGCTGGCAATCTTTATCACCGGTAAAATGATTGACTTTGTCATCGACGGGCCAAGGTCCGAGCGCTGTGTTTACGTTATTTCTTCTGAGCACGATGCAATTGCTCACGAGATTTTGTACAACCTTAATCGTGGTTGTACGGAGCTTCAGGCGCGAGGACTGTGGAGCGGCGCATACAAGCCTGTTTTGATGTGTGTTCTTGGCCGTACAGAGCTTGTTCAGCTAAAAGCCATTGTTTCTGAAATTGACCCAGATGCACTGGTATTTATTTCAGAGGTTCACGAGGCAATCGGCGAAGGCTTTAAGTCATTTGAAGCTTTGGAAAGCTAAGTCCTGCTTGTTGGCAAGTTTGTTAGCAAGCTTTTATTAGATGATTCTGCGATAGCTTTGACGATTGCACGCAATTAAATGCGGCTTCGCGCAAAATTTTGAGATAAAAAGGCGACCTGTGAAAGGCCGCCTTTTTTGTGCGTGTAAGAAATGATGAAGCGCTAATCTTACTTAGCAGGAAGAATAGAAGGAGTGACGCAGACAACATCCTTGAGGCCTGCAGCTTTAAGCTCACTGATCTGCTCGTCTGTTGCACCTGTATCGGTAATCAGAAGGTCGATATCTTCTGCAGAGCCAAACTGGAAGTTGGAAGTAGTACCCAGCTTAGAAGAATCTGCGACAACATAGTGCTTTCTAGAGCGCTTGAGCATCTGAGCGTTAATTGCTGGCTCAGGGGATGTTGCGGAAGTAAGACCAAATTCTCCCGAGAAACCCGTGCAGCCCAAGAAGCACTTAGCAGCAGTAATGTGCTGGATGCACTCAAGAGCGGTATCGCCAGTCATCGAAGCGCGAGGAGGACGGATGTCACCGCCAGTAAGGATGATAGAAAGGTCATGGATGTCCTCAAGCAGCAGTGCCTTACCGTTATTAGTAACAACGGTTACGTCATGAGCATCAATCCACTCAAGCATGCCAAGAGCAACGGAGCTAGTGTTGATGAAGATGCAATCGCCATCTTCAACGTAACGAGCAGCCTCACGTGCAATTGCTTTGTTAGAGCGAATCTGCCTTGAACCAGAAGGACGACCATAAGGATTAAGCAGAGTAGCAATGCCATACTGGCGAGTTAGGATACCGCGCTTCTCAAGAAAGTCCAGGTCACGTCTGATAGTCAAAGAAGAGACCTCAAAGTGATCAGCAAGCTCTAAAACGCTTGCTTGTCCCTCTTTTTCTAGCAGCTCAGTAATTGCCTCGCGACGTGAATCTACGTAAGCCTTACTCCTTTTCATAAATATCCTCCCTTTATGAGCAACATTTTTTCTTTGAATGTTCATTCATCAATAAAATAGAATATCAGTAGTAGGATATCAAGATATTTCGGAAAATAATAGTATGAATATATATGAATGTTTTAGATTATAAAAAATTTAACATATAAACTTTACATGGGATAATAGAAGTGGTTTCAATTACGTTCATAAAAACATGAACATTTGTATAGTTACATGGACAAAAGATGCTCTGAAAAAATATGAACAACTCTGATTGCCGTTTTAGTAAAATTGATTGAAGTTAAGAACGTTTCGTGGCATATTATCAAGTTATTAAGACTTGTCATGAGACGGCTTTGAGCAAATGTGTCTCATTAAGAGAAAGGTAAGGTAGTGCTGTGTTAAGTGATCTCCTTACCGAAGACCTGGTACAGCTCGATGTTGTAGCTTCTAACTGGGAAGATGCAATTAGAAAGTCTGCGCAACCACTCGTCGATAATAAAAAAGTAACTGAGGGCTATGTTGATGACATCATTAAAGGTGTCAACGAACTTGGCCCTTATATTGTTATTACCGAGCATGTTGCTCTTCCACACGCACGTCCTGAGTCTGGTGCACTTGAGCCTGCAGTAGGCATTACCGTACTCAAGGATCCTGTTGAGTTTGGTAGCAAAGACAATGATCCAGTTAAGTTCCTTTTCCCGCTTGCTGCAAAAGATAGTGAAGGCCACCTTAGCGCCCTTCAGTCTCTTGTTGAATTGCTGAGTGATCCTGATTTCTTTGCTCAGCTCGAAAAAGCTCAGTCACCAAAAGATGTTGTGGACCTTGTCCACACAAAGGAAGGTAGGTTGTAATGGCTGATAAGAAGTTCCACGCACTGGTTTGCTGCCGTGCAGGTATGGGCTCTTCCATGATGCTCAAGATCAAGATTGACCAGGTCATCAAAGAGAATGATTTTCCAATCGAGACCGAGCACGGTAATCTGGACTCCCTGATTGGTTTTAATGGCGATCTTGTTATTACCATGTCTGACCTCACTGATGAGCTCAACGCTGACGATCGCGTTCCTTCCGCAGTTGGTATCACCAACATTGTCGATAAGGCAGAGATGAAGGAAAAGCTCACCGCTTGGCTCGCAGAGCACAACGCATAAGCTCCCCTTTGTATCTTTTGTCGGGAGTTTCTCGTCATACGCAACGCTGATTGCCTTCGGCGAGAAGCTCTCGCCAAACCTTTGACAAGAGGTACTTGTCACTTGATTTAGAGAACTTATCTGAGTAGGTTTGTCGGTTTATTTGCTGAAAGGGATTACGCATGCTCAATGCAATTCTCATGCAGCTCAGAGATACAGCCGTCATCATGGGCATTATTGCTCTTGTCGGCCTCTTGCTGCAGAAGAAGTCCGCTGTGGACGTCTTCTCCGGAACTGTGAAGACTATTATTGGCTTCATGATCTTCAACATTGGTTCTAGCGCTATGTCCGCTCAGGTCAACATCTTCAGCGACATGTTTAGTCGTGCATTCGCTGTTAAGGGTGTTGTTACCCAGGTTGAGGTCGCAACTGCTCTTGCACTGAACACCTACGGTACCGAGGTTGCTCTTGTAATGGTTCTTGGCTTCATCATGAACCTTGTGTTTGCCAAGATTACCCCATTTAAGTCCGTCTTCTTGACTGGTCAGCACTTCCTGTACTTCTCCTGCGTACTTGCACTGGTCTTCATTGCTCTTGGTCTCCCAATGTGGGTTACCATTGTTCTTGGTGGCGTCATCCTCGGCTTCTGCGGTGCTGCACTGCCTTCGTTGTGCCAGCCATTCGTAACTAAGCTTGTTGGTGGAGACTCCATTGCAATCGGCCACTTCAACTGCATCGGTTATGCATTCTCTGGTTACGTTGGAAAGCTCTTCGCTAAGAAGAATGAGGAGGACGGTGAGAAAGAGGCTAAGGAGCTCCCAGAGTTCTTCAAGCTCTTCAAGGACTTTGTCTTCTCCGTTGCTCTCTTCATGATTGTTCTGTTCTACGTTGTTACTATTGCATGCCTTGTCACCGGTCACTTTGGTGACACCCTTGCAAACAACAAGCCATTCACCAGCTACTTTGGTAACGATATGTGGTGGATTTGGCCATTCCTTGCTGGTCTTCAGTTTGCTGCTGGTATGTCCGTCCTTGTTTACGGCGTCCGTCAGTTCATCGCTGAGATTACCGCTGCATTTGTCGGCATCTCCGAGAAGCTCATTCCAGATGCACGTCCTGCAGTCGACTGCCCTGCAATCTTCCCATTTGCACCAAACGCTGTCATCATCGGCTTCATTGGCTCCTTCCTTGGCGGCCTTGCCGCAATGGCACTCATGGTTGCATTCCACAGCCCAACCATCATGATTCCTGCAGCAGGCATCTGCTTCTTCTCTGGTGGTACTTGTGGTGTTTGTGGTTACGCTTACGGCGGATGGCGCGGTGCTCTTCTTGGCTCCTTCCTGGTTGGTATCTTCCTGACCGCTGGTCCTCTGATTCTCTATCCTGCATTCGCACAGCTGGGAATTGCAGAGGCATCCTTCCCTAACGTTGACTACAACATCGTTGGTTCTATCATCTACGGTATCGGCTCACTCTTTGGTCTTGCCTAAGCCTAGATTTCTGTAGTACCTACTCAGCTCTACGGTTTCTTAGGGCGCTCGTGGAAAGCCCGCGGGCGCCCTTTTAAAAGCTTCACAACAAGGAAAAACATGGCAGACGAGAAGAACAACAAAAGTGTTACTGAGTCAGTGCTTAGCGATATGTTTGGCCTTAGCGTTGACAAAAAGCCTGCTCCAGAGCTTCCTGAAGATCAGTTAGTTCTAGAAGTTCTTGAAGACAGAACTCGTTTGATGGTTCAGGGAATTCTGTACTTGCTTATGGCATTTGCTGCTCTTGCTCTGACATTTTTCTTTTGGGTTTACGCCAATGTAAGCGGCAATATTCTGGGTCTTGTTGGCGTTATTGCAGGACTCACTATTACGTGGTTTGCATCACGTGCCATGGGAAAGCGTTTTAGTCGTTTTGCCAGCGGTATTCATGTTATTGATTTTGGTCAGAAACACGTATTTATCTTTGCAAAATCCGACAAGAGAAAAGCACTTGTCGTTCCTTATACCAAGATTAAAAGCTACAAATTCATCCGACAGGGCAAGGCGCTGCGTCTGCTTTTTGAAGGCGCTTGGGTAAGCCATCCTTCAGGATTTGAATTTGTAGACATCAACCGTCCTTTTATGGCCTCCACTCTTGATGGAATTCAGGGGCAGATTGAGCAGCTTATGGCTCAGCACAAGGTCAAAGAGACGCGTTAATTCATTGTGTAGTAAGTGTCTTTGAGCTTGGACTCACAGACAGATAAGGAGTTGTAATGGCAACTGAAAAAGAGCAGGTTCAGGAGTTTCTTTCCATTGTGGGAAAGTCTCTCCATCAGTATGTAGAAAGCATTGATTTTGACGCACTCTCCGCAGCTAAAAAGCTTATTTTGGACGCAGAGGCAAAGGGCGGCCGCCTGCACGTAACCGGTATTGGTAAGCCAGGTCACGTCTCTGGTTATGCTGCATCGCTCTTCTCGTCAACCGGAACTCCAACCTATGAGCTTCACGGCACCGAGTGCGTTCATGGATCTGCTGGTCAGACTCGTCCTGGTGACGTGGTCATTGCTATTTCTAACTCTGGCGAGACTGGCGAGCTCAAGGCTACGGTAACCTGCCTTAAGAACGTTGGCGTGCACATCATTGCACTGACCGGCAATCCAAATTCTTGGTTGGCAAACGAGGCAGAGGTTGCTCTCATTGCAGGTGTTGAGCAGGAGGGTGATTCCATGAACAAGCCTCCACGCGCTTCTATCCTGGCAGAGATTATGGAGCTCCAGTGCCTCTCCATCCTGCTCCAGAACGAGTACGGCCTTAATCCAGAGCAGTACGTTAAGTGGCATCCAGGCGGAGCTCTTGGCGCATCTATTCGCGAGGGTAAATAACACCAGGTAAACACTGTAAAGTATACAGAGGAGTTTGAATGTCAACATTTAAGGGCGTTATTGTCCCTATGGTTACGCCGTTTAACCGCGACGAAGAGCAGTCCATCAACTACGAAGCCGCTGAGCAGCTTCTGGAAAAGCTCATCTCCGAGGGCGCAGACGGCATCTTCACGTTTGGCTCTAACGGTGAGTTCCACGTTTGTAACCCTGACGAGAAGATCAAGTTCTCCAAGTTTATTATCGAAAAAACCGCAGGTCGTCTTCCTGTTTACGTAGGAACCGGCGCATGCTCAACAAAAGAGGCTCTCTACATGAGCTGTGAAGCAGAGGCAATTGGCGCCGACGCGCTTTCCGTCATCAACCCTTACTTTCTGGGTATTTCTGACCAGCAGCTGGTTGAGTACTTCAAGACGGTTGCCGCAAGCGTCAAGATTCCTGTCCTTCTGTACAACATTCCTAAGGGAACAGGCAAAAACATCTCTAAAGAGGCTGTTGAGCAGCTGGTAACCATTGAAAATATCAAGGGTATTAAGGACAGCTCTGGCAACATTGATAACCTCAAAGATTATCTGGATGCCGCAGCTGGTCACGACGTTGATGTGCTTGTAGGATCTGACGGAAAGATTTCTGAGGCTCACGCCCTTGGAGCTCAGGGCACTATTGCAGGTACCGCGAACCTTATCACCAAGGTTGTTGTTGACCTTTGGAAGGCTCTTGAGGCAGGAAATGCAGAGGAGGCAGCTCGCTTGCAGGCAGAGATTGAGCCAATCCGCGACATCCTGCACCTTGGAAGCACGCCTCAGACGCTTAAGCGCTCTCTTGAGCTTGCTGGATATCCTGTCGGCCCTGCTCGTTTCCCTGTTACCGAGGTTGCAGAGGGTGTTGACGAGAAGATCTATGCAATGCTTGACCATTACGGAATTGCTCATAACTAAGTATCAAAAATGACGGGTTTCTCGCCAGCTCAATAGGGAAGTGCGAGATACGTTTACAAGGAGATGTTGTATATGAAGATGCAGAAAGCTGCTGTTTCTCAGGCATTGGTTGATACCTGTGCGTTTGCAGTTGTTCGCGTCCCAACGATTGAGCGTGGTATTGAAATTGCTGAAGGTCTTGCAGAAGGTGGCGTTCATGCAATGGAGATCAGCTACACCCTGCCAAATGCAGGCGAGGTTATTGCTGCAATTAGAGAGCGTCTTGGCAAAAAGATGATTGTTGGTGCAGGTACCGTTATGGAGCCAACAACTGCTCGTCTTGCTATTATGGCTGGCGCTCAGTTCATTGTTGCTAACTGTGGCTCTGATGAGGTTGCTCGTATGTGCAACCTGTATCAGATTCCTTATGCACCTGGTTGCACCACAATGACCGAGGCTAACCACAGCCTTGAGATGGGAGCCGCCTTTATTAAGTGCTTCCCAATCTCTAACGTCTATGGTCCTGAGCTGGTTAACCTCTTTAAGACACCAACTCCTTGGATGCCTTTGATGGCTTCTGGTGGCATTAACCTTGATAACCTTGCTGAGTGGCTTGAGCGCGGCGTTGACTGCTGCGGCATGGGAAGCCTGCTCACCAAGGGTTCAAAAGAGGAGATCGCAGCTAATGCAGCCAAGGTTCGCGCCATCATTGACGAGACACGCGCAAAGATGCAGACTGCGTAACAGATGCAGAACTAACCTGCAGGTAGCGTATAACTAACGCTCAACAGCGTTTTTCTCGCGATTTTTAGACCGTCTCTTCAGTAGAGAAGAGGCGGTTTTTCTGTGGATGACCTGCATGACGTGTAACATACCTGCACTTTTGGTAAAATAAACTCTGTATCTGTCTCTTCGGAGTAAGAAAAGGAGCAACTGTGGCTAATCATTTTCGCACTGATGAGCAACAGGAGTCCTCGTTTGATGACCGTTTTGGGGTAATTTCTCAGGATGATCTTAACCAGCTTGACCAGCAAGATGTTGTAGCTGATCAAGTTGAAACCCAGGACTTTTCTGCTGATGTGCCAGTGGCCCAGGCTGCTGAACCTGTAACAACTGTATCTGATCCATTTGCTTCTGGAGCAGAAGCTGTACACGTGGTAACTGCTGAGCAGCAAAATAACCCTGAGCAGGCACCTCTTGACCGTGCAAAATTCTTTGCTGACCTTGCACAGAATGCACCACAGGTTGAGCGCACGGGCACTCCTACCATCTCTTTTAAGAGTGCCTCGCTTGTGTATCCATCGCAGCCAAATCATCCTGCGCTGGATAACATCAGCGCTGATATCTACCCAGGTGAGTTTGTCTTTGTGGTTGGACACTCTGGTTCCGGTAAGTCATCTCTCTTGCGTCTTATCACGCGCGAGCAGAAGGCAACTCACGGACAGGTTATTGTTGCTGGTCAGGACCTTACACGTATGCGTAACTCCAAGGTTCCTTATCTGCGTCGCCAGATTGGTACCGTCTTCCAGGACTTTAAGCTTCTGCCCGATAAGACCGTCTATGAGAACGTTTCCTTTGCACTTGAGTGCATTGGTAAGCCTCGCCCTGTTATTGATATTCAGGTTCCAGAGGTTTTGCGTCTGGTAGGCCTTGGTCAAAAGATGAGTGCTTACCCAGATCAGCTATCCGGTGGTGAGCAGCAGCGTGTTTCTGTTGCTCGCGCAATGGTTAACCGCCCACCACTGCTTATCTGCGATGAGCCTACGGGTAACTTGGACCCAGCAATTTCTCTGGGTATCATGAAGCTTCTTGACCGCATTAACCGTGCGGGCACTACGGTTGTAATGGCAACACACGATCGCGAGATGGTTGACTCTATGCGCAAGCGCGTTATTGCACTTGAGGCCGGTCACATTGTCCGCGACCAGGAGAAGGGAGGCTATGGCTACTATGGGGCTCTCTAATTTTGGATATTCTCTGCATGAGGCCGGAAGCCACTTTAGAAGGAACTGGTCTACCGCTCTTGGTGCAATCGTAACCATCTTCTTGTCACTGTTTATCATCGGCCTGTTTATTCTTGGCTCCGCTCTTATCGAGAACATGGTAGGCAGTGTCGAGAATCGTGTTACTATCCAGGCATTTCTTTCGGATGACGCAGACCAGGCTGCGGTAACTGCCTTTCAGCAAGAGGTTCAGGGCTGGGATATGGTTGAGTCGGTAACTTATAAGAGCAAAGAGCAGGCTCTTGAGGAGTATCGCACTACCATGAGTTATCGTAATGCTTCTGATGCGGTTTCTGCTCTTGATGGCCAGAATCCAATTCCTGCGTCTCTTGTAATCAAGCTCAAGGATCCTAAGGATGTTCAAGACGTTGCTCAGCGCATTGCCTCTTCATCATCTTTTGCAGCCATTGCAGATAATAAGAGCAATCCATCTGGCGATGTTCAGTATGGTCGCGAGACCGTTGAGCGTCTGTTTAGCGTAACAGCATACATTCGTATTGGTGCTATTGGCCTTGTTGGACTTCTGGTGTTTGTTGCTTTTGTCTTTATTAACAACACCATTCGCCTTGCTATTAACGCTCGCCGTCGTGAGATTGCTATCATGCGTCTGGTTGGTGCATCTAACAGCTTTATTCGTGGACCATTCCTTATGGAAGGAGTGCTTGAGGCAGTTATTGGTGCTCTTCTCGCCATTGCTGTTTTGGTTGTTGGAGCTCACATGCTTCTCCCAGTTATGGCAGAAAGCATGACCTTCTTGACCTTTGCTATTCCAACAATGGTCATGCTGGGTATGAGTGGTCTCCTGCTGCTCTTAGGCCTGCTTCTGGGACTTTTTGGTTCCGCTATTGCTATGGGTCGCTATCTGAAGGCATAGCAACTAAGCAACCTGGTGCTTCAATTGTCAAAATGAAGTATCAATTAAGAAAGTTTTTTGCATAAAGATTGCAAGGTAAGACCTCGTGAAAACCGTTCACGGGGTCTTTTTTGCGTTAAACGGTATTTACCAATTTGCAGGTAGAATGATATTTTTAAGGATGAATTGTTAGGCCACGTACTTGAATGGGAGCCAAGTATGGAGACCAACCTGCATAAATTTCAGGCTTTTACTTCTGCGGCGTATCACAGTAGCTTTACGGTGGCGGCAGAAGAACTGGGATGCACTCAGTCGTCGATTAGCCGCATGGTAGCAAGTCTAGAAAAAGAGTGGAACGTCCGCTTGTTTAACAGGCATGGCGGCTATGTAAGTCTGACTCCTGAGGGAAAGACGCTTTTGCCTGTTGCAGAAGAGGTGTGCCAGGCATACAGCAAGTTGAGCAATCAAGTTAATCGCGTCAGTGCTATTGAGATGGGCAATCTTGTTATTGCTGCACCTTCGAGCTTTCTTTCACGAGCATTGCCAGGTCATTTGAAGAAGTACATGACCGATCATCCAAATATCAAAGTTGAAGTTATTGAGTGTACGTATGGAGAAGCCCTGCGTCTTATTAGCAAGGGTAAAGTGGATATTAGTTTTACTATGACTCGAGCAACTGAGCAGGGATTTACTTCAACTTTATTTGATCACGATGAGGTTATTGTTGTTTCTCAAAAAGGACATTACGAGAAGGACCTTGAGACAATTCCTGTTAAGCGTCTTATTGAAGAGCCTTTTATTGTTGATATTGAGACAGCTCCTCTGCTTCAGAAGCAACTCAAAAACGCACGCATGACGTTTGCGTCATCGGATTCGTTCACCATTATGTCCATGGTAGAGTCAGGTCTTGGCGTAAGTTTGTTGCCACTTGAGGCAACAAAAGGTACAAATTTTGATATTGATGTACATCATCTGGAGACTCCCGTACATCGTAATGTCTTTATTACACATCGTATAAAGGGCGAGATGTCGCGCACTACAGAAGAGTTTTTAAAGTATTTGAGTTAAAGATTGATACATAGTTGTGTACGTTAACTATTTGAAAATTGCATAACTGTTATTAGATTTTGGTAAAGATGTAAAAAGATTTAACTACCGCTCGCGGTTGTAGCCTTTACGCTTACGGGTTTATCTGACGTCCAGAGGGCGCTACTTCTTTTTTCAAATGGCTTCGGGTGCAAACATAGTCTCATCAAGTTCTTCGTCCGAGTTATTACAGGAAGGAGTGGGACATGGCAGAAAATGCCGAGGCACCTGAGATGCAAAAGTCGTTGAGTCTATTCAACTTCTTTACCATCGGATTTGGTGCGATCATTGGTACCGGATGGGTGCTCCTGGTAGGCGACTGGATGGTTCTTGGTGGAGGACCATTCCCCGCGATGATCGCATTCGCAATTGGCGCAATTTTCCTTGTACCAATTGGATGTGTTTTTGGCGAGCTCACTGCTGCTATTCCAATTTCTGGTGGCATCATTGAGTACGTCGACAGGACATTCGGTCGCCCATTGGGCTTCTTTACCGGCTGGATGCTCCTTCTGGGTAATGCTCCACTGTGCCCTTGGGAGGCAATTGCTATTTCCACGCTTCTCACCGACCGTTTTGGTGCATTCCCTGTTCTTTCTTGGTTGAGGTCCGTTAAACTCTACACCATTCTTGGTGCTGATGTTTACCTGTGGCCAACAGTCATCGCTCTTTGCTTTGCAATCCTGGTTATCTTCCTTAACTTCAAGGGCGCTGGCGCAGCAGCTAAGCTTTCGAGCTTCCTTACCAAGGCTTTGCTGACTGGTATGATCCTTGCAATGGTTATCTCCTTTGCAACTGGTTCTCCAAGCAACGGCCTCCCAGTCTTCTCCCAGGCAACTGAGGTTGCAGGTGGCGAGGGCACAAAGGCTACCAGCTTCTTTGGCGGTATCATTGCAGTACTTGTTATGACTCCATTCTTCTACGCTGGTTTTGACACCATTCCACAGCAGGCAGAAGAGGCTTCTGCTGACCTTGATTGGAAGAAGTTTGGCATCATTCCTGCACTTGCACTTATCGCTTCTGGTGTTTTCTATCTCATCTGCATCTATGCATTCGGAACTATGATTGACTGGCACGAGTTTGTTAAGTCTTCCGTTCCTGCACTTGCAGTTCTCGAGCGCATCAACCTGTTCTTCTACATTGCAATGCTCATTATTGCAACGCTTGGACCTCTGGGCCCAATGAACTCCTTCTTTGGTGCTTCTACTCGTCTGATGCTTGCTCTTGGTCGTAAGAAGATGCTTCCTGAGTCCTTCGCAAAGATTGATCCTAAGTCTGGCGCACCTCTGACCGCAAACATGTTCATGGCTGGTCTGACCCTTGTTGGTCCATTCCTTGGCCGCAACATGCTTGTTCCTCTGACGAACGTTGCTTCTCTCGGCTTCATCTTTGCATGCACCATGGCTGGCGTTGCCTGCCTGCGTCTGCGTCAGACCGAGCCAGACCTGCCTCGTCCTTACAAGGTCAACGGTGGTATCGCAGGTATCATGGCTGCAATTCTTGCTGGTAGTATCATCATCGGCCTGATGGTTGTTCCTTTCAGCCCTGCAGCTCTGAAGCCAGTTGAGTGGATCATCACCATTTCTTGGATTGTCATTGGTATGGCCATCTTCATGATCTTTGGTCGTCAGTCTGAGAAGGCAGCAGCATAAGTTGCTTGCAAGCTCTAAAGGTTTCATCGGTACGTTGAACTAAGCACGTTATTTGTTTCTTTAGTTTGGTTTTTTTGCGCCCAAAAAGGGTGGGCGCAAAAAGATAGTATTTATCATTTACTAGAGGGGGAAAGAAATGAGTAAGATTGCTTTTGTAGGCGGAAAGCTCGTTGACGGCACTGGTGCCGCTCCTGTTGAGGATTCTCTTGTCCTCGTAGACGACAAGAAGATCGCGTATGCTGGTCCTCGCACTGAGGTTCCAGAGGGCTATGAGGTCCGCGACATTCAGGGTCGCACCATTATGCCTGGTCTTATCGATACTCACCTGCACTTCTCCGGCAACCTGACCGACAACGATAACGACTGGGTTATCGAGTCCGTTGCTCAGAAGCAGGCATGCGCAGTCAAGCAGTCCTGGGACGCTCTCTCTCACGGTCTTACCACCGTCTGCGAGATTGGCCGCAATGGTATCGCAATTCGTGACCTCGTTAACATGGGCGTCATGGAGGGACCACGTATCTTCGCTACCGGCCTTGGCTTCTGCCGCGTTGCTGGTCATGGTGACTGCCACCAGCTCCCACAGGAGATCTCCAAGAATGGTCATCCATGGGGCGATCAGGTAGACGGTCCTTGGGATCTTCGTAAGGCAGTTCGTCGTCGCCTTCGTGAGAACCCAGACGCAATCAAGATTTGGGCAACCGGTGGCGGCATTTGGCACTGGGACTCCGGTCGCGATCAGCACTACTGCTACGAGGAGATCAAGGCAGTCTGCGACGAGGCAGCAATGGTTGGCATTCCTGTTTGGTCACACTCCTATAACAGCTTCTCCGCAGCTTATGACTCCGTCCGTTGCGGCTGCGAGCAGATGATTCACGGCTTCGAGCTTGATGCAAAGACCATGGATCTTATGTGCGAGCAGGGCACCTTCTTCACTCCTACCATCGGCTTCCTGCCAACTTGGTACGGAACTTATCCACCAGAGTGGACTCCAGAGCTCGACGCATTCGCAGGCGACACTGTTGTTGAGAAGGGCCTCAACCGTACATACGAGAACCTCCGTGCTGCTAACGAGCGCGGCGTCACTCTCACCATCGGCTCCGACTCCTTCAGCTTCGTAACTCCTTACGGCTGGGTCACCATCGACGAGATGTATGACTTCGTTGAGAAGGCTGGTGTCACAGTTCTTGAGACCATCAAGGCTGCTACTCTTAACGGCGCAAAGATGGTTCACCACGAGGATGAGTTTGGCTCCCTCGAGGCTGGCAAGCTTGCTGACCTCCTGGTTGTCAAGGGCGACGTTGCTACCAACATCCGCGACCTTACCCCAGATAACATGGAAGTTATCATGAAGGAAGGCAGCGAGGTTATTCGCGGCACCTTCTAAGAGGTAAACCAATCCCTTCTGGAGCCCCTATGCAGCCTCTGCATAGGGGCTCTTTTTGTGTGCAGAGATGGCGATAAACCCGGAGAGGGCTCCGACGTCTATTCGTCGAGACGTTCGTCGAGAAACCAGTCGAGATCCCAGGTACTTCTCGCCTTATCTGTGTCTCGTCTATCACAAGGCACTTTCGGGTACATATCAGAAGATTCATTGGTCAGCGCAAGAGGTGCTGGCTTTCTACTTACAGGAGGATTTTTGGCTAGAAAACGCGTACATAAAGGGAATCGTCGTCAGGGACGTGCAAAAGTCTCAAAGCGACCATCAGCGCTGCTTACGGGCACGTTGAGCCTTTCTCGCCCAGGAGTTGCTACCGTAAGCACCCCTGAGGGTACGTATGCGCTGGCCAAGCACGGTATACACGAGGCAATGCACGGCGACGAGGTCCAGGTTTCGCTGATCTCGTCCAAGGGAAAGACTCCTCTGGCAAACGTGCGCTTTGTGCTTACGCGAGCTACTCAGACGTTTTTGGGCATCTATCACGACGCTGGTCCACTTGGCGCTGTAGTTCCACTGGATAGTCGCATCCAGCGAGATTTCTTTGTGCTTCCCGAAGATCCTTCTGTTGGACGTCATTACGTTTTTGAAGGTGACGTGGTTGTTGCGCGCATTACAGAGTACCCAACGCGTAAAAGCGCTGCCGTGGTTACTATTGAGCGTCGCGTGGGATCGGCCGAAGATCTGGACATGAACGTTGAGGCAACCATTGCTTCATATGGCCTGGCAACAGAATTTCCTATCAAGGCGCAAAGACAAGCCGAGAAGATCTCCGTTGACGTAGAAAAAGCGCTTGCAGAAGACGTTTCAAGACACGATTTGCGAGAAAATCTATGCATCACCGTAGATCCCGCAGATGCTAAAGACTTTGATGATGCTGTTAGTGCGCGCAAGCTTGAAGACGGCGGCTTTGAGCTGTGGGTTCATATTGCAGACGTGGCTCACTACGTAAAATGGGATTCTCCCATTGACCTAGAAGCTCGCATGCGCACCTGCTCGGCATATTTAGTTGACCGCGTGTTGCCTATGCTTCCAGAGAAACTCTGCAACGACGTTTGTTCTCTGCGACCAGCTGAAGACAGGCTGGCCATGTCAGTAAAGATGACTTTAAGCAGCTCAGGCAAGATTCTTGGCGCAACGGCTATGAATTCCGTCATTCGCTCACGGGCAAGACTCAGCTACGACCAGGTAGATAGCTATCTCCAAGGAGATGCTGCGGCATTTGACTCGGCCGTTTCCGCAGAAGATGCTGGCGCAATTAAAGAAATGATTGGCGTGCTCAATCAAATCCGTGCGCTTAGAGAAGAAATTCGCGAGAAACGCGGCTCAGTAGATTTTGAGAGCGTGGAAACGCGCGTGGTACTTGACGAGAAGAACAAGCCTGTTGGAGTCTCGGTGCGAGAGCGCACCCAGGCAACGGGGCTTATCGAGGAAGCAATGCTCGCAGCTAACGAGAGCGTTGCGCACATGCTCAGCCAGCATGACCTGGAGTCGGCATATCGCGTACATGAGCAGCCTTCGCCAGAGTCACTTAAGCTTGCGGTCACTCCGCTTGTGGCGATGGGTGCTCTTGAGCCAGACGTTGCGTCTCGTATTGCCATTGGTGATCAGACTGCGTTGCAAGAAGCGCTGGAGTCGGTTCATGGTACACGTTATGCTCGCGTGGTAAATGCGCAGCTGCTCAGGGCCCAAAAACGAGCTATCTATCTGCCAACTAATCAGGGTCACTTTGCCTTGGGAGCAGATGCGTACTGTCACTTTACCTCGCCAATTAGGCGCTATCCTGACGTGATAGTTCACCGCACGCTCAAGCGTCTGCTTCGTGGCCAGACGGCGTCTCGCGCAGAGTTGAGCGCGCTCCCAGACATCTGTAGCACCTGCTCTGAGCAAGAACGCAAGGCAGATGCGGCGGCTCGTGCGACGCAAAAGATTAAGCTAGCCGAGTACTACCAGAGTCGTCTGGGAGAAGAAACGTGCGGAACCATTGACGGCTGCGAGCGCTTTGGCCTGTTCATTACATTGGACGGTACCTACGCCGATGGGCTTCTCGCCGTGAGGGATTTGGGCCACGAATGGTACGTGTATGATCAGGAGACGCTGGCGCTAATAGGTGAATCAACAGGCAAAACGTATCGCATTGGCGGACGTGTGCGCGTGAAGATTTCTGGCGTAAATGTGGCTCGTGGCCAGATTGATTTGGCACTTGTGGAATAATAAGCAGGTAGATTACGTGCAGGTTTATAATGCGCCCGCACACATGATTGCATGATTGATATTGAATGATAGGTGAGTAAGATGGCACTTTCGGCACTTTCAGATGAGCTGATGCGCGCTGAAGGCATGATGAT
>CALIAZ010000010.1 GCA_938045565.1 uncultured Atopobium sp. | reverse complement strand
CACTTGCTCTTGTAGACGAAAAAGGCCTGTCCTCTCTTTCTCTTCGAGCGCTTGGACAACGCCTTGGTGTTTCCCAAGCTGCTTTTTATCGACACGTACCAAACAAGTCTGCGCTGCTTCATCTCCCAAGTCTATCCAAACAGTAGCAATCCCACGTGGTAGGCCGCACATCCCAAAAGAAGCGCCGAACAAATATAGAAGGCAGCAGTTATACCAACCCACTTTGGTGAATGCGCCTCGGCAACGGTCATGGAACAGCTTGCGGCACACGGCACATTGAACGTAAATGCAAAGATAAATGCAAGCGCTTCTGGCGCCGAGATACGCGCGGCGATAAGCTCACCAATGTTGGGTGCTACGGCCGCTGAACCTGAAACGGCACCCATAATAACCGCATTAGGAGTCGATCCACCTGCAAACAACGCAGAAAATACTCCCACAGCCGACTCTTTGACGGCCAATGCACAGACCCAGGCAGTAAATGTTTCCCAACCCATACCAAAGATACGTGTCACCGGCTCAATCGCTATACCAATGGCATAAAGTGCGGAATCTTCTATGTTGCCGCTTGCAGTATAGGTAAGCAGCCAAATTCCCAATGTAAATACCGCCACCACTTTAAATGCACGGCGGAACATGCTCCAACATTTGATAAGCGCTCCACGCAACACGTTCTTCGCACGTGGTTTATGGTAGGGCGGAAGCTCCATAACGAGACCGGATCGATCTCCTTCGGGAACAAGATGCGGTCCGAAGATAATACCAATGAGCAACATAAGCAACAGGCTTACCGCGAATATGGCAACAATTACAAGCGGAGCACCTACACCAAAGAAAGTCACAGCCAGCACGGGCACAATCCCCCACGTAGATCCGCATGGAATGGCCCAAGCCATCATCATCGTGAGCATACGCTGACCCCATGAGTCAATAACGCGCGCGCCTGAGACACCTCCCATGGTACAGCCAAAACACATAAGAAACGGCATGAGCGATTTGCCCTGCAAACCAAAACGAGAAAGCGTTTCGTCAAACACATAGGAGATACGAGCCATGTATCCCCATTCCTCATATGCGAGAAACACAAGGTTAATACCAAAAACGTAGCCTGTCATCATAACCGCGAAGCACAAGCTATTGGCAACAACACCCCAAAGCATACTGGCAAGAATCGCCGGAGCCCCTGCGTTAATAAGCGCCGCTGCCGCCATTTGACCCAAGCTGGATATGCCGCCACCCAAAAGCATGATAGGTGTCGCCGGGATGAACGCAAGTACGAAGCCAACCAAAATCATGGCAATGGCAAGCGGTTTTGATGCGCGCGATGCAGTGGCTAAACGGTCAAAACGGGAAAGCGTATGAGTTGCCTTTGGCGCAGTCTCAGCACCCTCAATGATCTTCTCGATCCACGCAAACTTTGCCGCACCACGCCCTTGGATGGTATCAGCGCGGTGAGACATTTCAATGTTCAACAACTTAGTATCGAGAAGAGGCTTCTTACTCAGTGCATAATCGATAGCCTCAAGCAGCGCATCGTAATTCGAAACCTCCGCCGCCACGAACGGTACAACAGGAATGCCGAGACGCTGCTCAATTTTCTTCGCATTGATGCGTTTACCTTGTTGCTCAGCGACATCCATGAGATTGAGTACAAGTACACAAGGTACGTCAGGAGCAATACAGGCAAAGTCAGCCAGCATATACAGGCTGCGCTCAAGTTGGGAAGCATCGGCCATCACAAGGGTTACGTCAGCCACTCCCGACGTTACAAAATCCGCAGTTATTTGTTCTTCGGGCGAATTCGCTGCGAGTCCATACGCGCCAGGCAAGTCAACAACCTGATACGTTGCATCACCGCGACAAAATTCGCCTTCTTTGCGTTCAACCGTCTTTCCCGGCCAATTGCCCACATGCTGACGAGATCCCGTGAGGCCATTGAACAAGGTTGATTTGCCCGAGTTCGGCTGCCCTAAAAGCGCTATGCATGCATCGCCGCGTTTCGTAAATTCAACCGAACCATGCGAGCAATGCTCACAAGAGGATTTTACACTTGCGCAGGCCTCACAGCTCATGAGAGAACCTCCACTTCGATGTTTTTGCAATCGGCACGATCAATCGCAACCACACTGTCTCGTTCAAATACAAGAAGCGGCCTCCGTTTGGCGTTCTGCACCATTTCAATGGAACAGCCTTCGGTAAGCCCTATGGCCGTTACGCGTGACACGAAGCGGTCTGTCCCCAAAACGGATGTGATTACCCCTTTTTGTCCCGTTTCCATTTCATTGAGTTTCATGTTATTCCCTTTAATCGCGTAAGATGTATTGCTAAACACCTGTTAATTAAGGAGAATATCCAAGAAGTTAGATATATGCAACTCCATTTATCCTAAAATAGCTCCATATCTCGGAGGTATTGTTAACGGAAAATAAGGCAGGAATCTATGAAAAACTCATTGCTATCCGATTTAGTTATTCGTAAGGGTATGACGCTTTCCTTCCCAAATGAGCGTGTGGTGGAACTAAAACTATCCAACCCTATCGGAAAAGGTACGATGACGGGGTATATACTTTCTCCTCATGTTGTGGTGTGTTTGGTAGATTTTGCATGCGAAGAATGCCCAAGCATGATGCCAGGAAGTCAGTTTTCCGGAAACGATATTGTGGAGCATATTAAAAACGTCACCAAGTCCAATTCAGTTCCGAGAAGTACCGAGAACTCAGATGCCGACAAGTGGCTTTCAATTAACTACTGCATCGAAGGTCGTTGCGAAACCGATATCCCTCACGCAGGTGTTGCCGTAGTAAGTGAAACCGATGTATGCGTGAGCTTTTCTCATACGTCAAATGGAAGCTACGAGCTACCTCGTTCGTTTCGCTATCCCCTTGCACGATACGTTGGCATCGAAGTATTTGTATGCGCCGAGGTTCTCAATGAACCTGAATTTAGTCTTTTGCGTGAACCGGGAAACGACGTAGTTTATACATGGAGTCAGGCAGGTCCGTCGGCAATATTTTCAGGCGACAAGGAGCTTATAGCCCAGATGAAACGTGCGGGTTCTGCAGCCCAATCAAGCGATTGGGTACAAGCAAAGCTCGCAGTACTTGAGCTTCTTTGGGCGCTCTCTCGTCGCGATTACAACTTGGCTAAACCGCGAACGTTGCTTACACCGGCACAGCTGCACATGGCAAAGACAGCACACGATTTAATAGAATCCTCACCCACCCAGCCTCATGACGCGCGAGACATAGCCTCTGATATGGGCATTTCCGCAACCACGCTTAACGGTTATTTCCAAAAAATGTACGGCATGACAATTGCTTCGTATGCGCGTCGACAGCGAATCCACTTAGCCAAGGAAACACTCATGCAGGGAAAACGCGTTTCGATTGCGGCATGTGAGGCTGGGTACAGCAATCCGAGTAAATTTGCTGCCGCATTCAAACGCGAAACGGGCATGACACCCTCAGAGTTCCGAAAGAAATAGTGATTGCCCACTATTCAGACTTAGGAGGAATGTTTAGGTCAAGCTCTGTCTTCTGCTTTTGCTCCGTCACAGTACCGTCCTTTGCACTGTTATTACAATAGTCCGTCACATAAAAACGATACGTTAACCGACCGTAAGCTCATAGCCATCCTCTGACTTTTGTATTCTCCAGGTTGTAGACGTAGCCGAACTCACTAAAGACGCATCGTGAGAAACAAGTAAAAGCGCCCCAGGATATGCGGACAGCAGTCGCTCAAGAGCCTCTGTGGATCCAAGGTCAAGATAATTCGTTGGCTCATCCATCACAAGAAACTCAGGTGATTCCAAAATCCCTAACGAAAGCATGAGCTTTCTCATTTCACCCGGACTTACGGCATCCCCCTCAAGAATACAATCTGGATCTGAGTTGAGCTGCGCCACAATGGAAAGCACTTGTCCACGCTGGGCGCTAGTAAGCTCTCTCATTTTTTTCAACGTTTTTTCTTTCTGCAGCATATCCGGTTCCTGAGGAATATACAGTACCCTTGTGTCGGCGCGACCTGTATTTGCAAAGGTTGCATCAATAGAGCTCGTATCAGCGGAAATGCTCGCGATAATTTTCTTAACCAAAGTAGTCTTACCAGATCCATTGTCTCCAACAAGTCCAATATGATCTGTATTGCCGATAAAAAGTGCTGGAAAACTAAGCAAAGACTCACCAACGGAAATGTGGCCAGGTTCCATCCTAAAGAGAACCTTTCTTCTACTCGGTTCGGTGTCAAGCCACACGTGAGCGTCATACCGTTTTTCAACTTTACTATTAGCAACGTTATCTTCTGCTTTTTCAAGCCTGCTCTGTATACGAGCGGACAACTTGCCCGCCTTTCCATCTTGACCAGAAATAATGTAGTGGCGCTTTTTTGCCCTTGCATCACTATCGTTCTTTGCAATACCCTTTCCACTCCTACGTGCTTGTGCCCGAGACGCTTCTTCTCTACGACGTTGAACTTCTTGCTCTATTTGTGCCTTCTCTTTTTGTGCTATGTCTCGAGCATGAATTGCACTTGAACGCTCTAAAGCTACCTGCGAAGATGCCTGCGAATACCCACCAGGCCGCATAGTAGCTGTACCGTTTGTTATAAACAGACATTGCGAACAAAGCGCATCAAGCAATTCTCGGTCATGTGAAATGAGTACGCCAACACCTTTAAATTTTGACAACGCTGTAAACAAAGCATGCCGAGTGGATGCGTCTACATGGTTGGTGGGCTCATCAACAACAAGCACATCGGGAGCGGACCACAGTGCACACGCAACCTGGAGTCGCTTCTGTTGTCCACACGAGAGCGTGTCATACCGCCAAGGCCACTCGTCTCCGATGGACAACTCGTTTCTCAACTTTATTGCTGCCCGATCGTAAGTCACAGCAAAGTCTTCGAGATTGCCTGGAGGTTCCTCTGTGCTTTGAGCACAATATGTCGAGAAAAGCGAAGGGCTCACAACTCCCGCATCAGGCTGCAGAAGGCCACACACGACACGCGCAAGTGTTGTTTTTCCGGAGCCGTTTTCGCCGACAAAACCAGTCCAGCCCGCAGGAAGCGTAGCGGTCACATTGCGTATAGTAGGTTCAGCTGCCAACGGATAAGAATATTCAATATTCGATAGATTAAGCTGCATGTTACCTCGGTTCTGCCGAAGGCTATGCGGAGCAGCATGCAAATTATAAGCTTCAACTGTATTTAACTTTGAATATATCTAACTGCAAAGATATCGTTATTTGGTGTGTTGAGACATGAATAAGCGATGCTGCACCCGTGATAGCCGTCGGCGACGTTACGTGAATTCGGGTTTATGAGTATCGCTAGTTCTTCATGCACCTAATCCCTTCTCGCACCAGCGCTTGCCAAAGGCTCCGGCAGATTGTTAAAACCATAGTAGCTTTGGAAACGCATTAAAACAAGAGAGCCTTGGTGGGGCGAGAAGCCCATCTATTGGTTCGTGTATCCGAAATTCTTGTCTCATGCAGACGGTCGCTGAGGAAATTGTCGGCAAGATTATCGACAAGGACATCCGCTCGCGCCACAAAATACGCAACCGGTCCATCTTTAAAAAGGTGATGAGCTACATCATTAATAACTTTGCAGCGCCAACGAACCTGACCGGCATCGCGGGGTACCTGCGCAACACGCAGGGAGTCCTCATCAAGCGCGAGACGCTCGCAAGTTATATCAAACTTCTGGTAAATGCAAAGCTGCTCTACCACTGTGACCGCTTTGAAATGAAGTCAAAACGTTCACTGCAAGGTGGCGAAAAGTACTATCTCGCCGACATAGGAAATTACTTTGCCCGCAATGTCAATGCAACGATGGATTATGGTCCACTTCTTGAGAACGTAGTGTTTACGTACCTGATGTCGAAGGACTATCGCATGAGTGTCGGGTAGATTGGAAAATTGGAAGGCGACTTCATTGCACGAAGAGTCGACGAGGGATACACCTACACACAGGTGTCTCTATCGGTTGCTGGTAAGGCTGTCGAAGATCTTAAATTTTTCCTTTTCGTACACAAACCTCTATATACATTTTCAGTTTTCGTGCAATAATAGATATTAACATTTATCGATTTCGGCAAATGAGGGGCAATGTCCACTTTCTTCAAGCGTAAGGCGTACGACAGAATTGCAGAATGGAAAAAGGTCTCCAATGGTAGGACAGCGCTACTGATTGAGGGCGCACGGCGCATCGGGAAGAGTACCGTTGCAGAGCGATTTGCGCAGGAGAACTATGCCGACTATCTGCTCATTGACTTCTCACTCGACGGAATCGACGTACGCGAGAACTTTGGCAACATTGGTAATCTCGACACGTTCTTTCGAAACTTGTTTCTGTTGAAGGGGAAGAGTCTGCCCAAGGGCGACGCCGTCATCATATTCGACGAGGTTCAGCTCTATCCGCCGGCCCGCCAGGCTATCAAGGTCCTCGTGAGAGACGGGCGCTACCACTACATCGAGACTGGTTCGCTCATCTCGATACGCAAGAACGTGAAGGACATCCTCATACCTTCGGAGGAAGAGCGGACGAAAATGTATCCCATGGATTTCGAGGAATTCCTCTGGGCTACAAACGACGAAGTAACCGTGCCGGCAATCCGGGAGGCGTTCGAATCGCGCAAGGCCCTGCCCGACGCCATCCACCGCCGCATCATGCGTGACTTCCGCACCTACATGGCCGTCGGCGGCATGCCGCAGGCGGTAGAGCTTCTCGTCCACGGCGACGACTTCGCCGGCATCGATAGGATTAAGCGGACGATCCTCGATCTCTACGAGGAGGATCTGGGCAAACACGATGAAGATGAGGGAGACCGCGTCGCGGAGGTCTTCAAGTCTATTCCCAGCCAGCTTTCTCACCATAACGCGCGCTTCCAGTTCGCAACCATCGATGAGGCTGCACGGGCCAGAAGTTTGTCGAGGTCGGTCTCTTTTCTCCGTGAATCGATGATGGTCAACATCTGCTGTAACGTGACCGCCCCCGAGGTGGCACTTGGCCTGTACGAGAACCGAGACGACTTCAAGGCGTACCTGGGCGATACCGGACTACTTGTGACCCAGATGATGCGGGGCGACCCCCAGACCGGCGACGAGTTGTACAAGGCTCTCGTCACGGATCGACTCGGTATCAACGAGGGCATGGTGGTCGAAAACGCCGTCGCACAAGCACTTGCTGCGAACGGCCACGGGCTCTATTTCCACAGGTTCAGCTACCGCTCGGCCGGGTCGAAAAAGGAGAATGCTTACGAAGTCGACTTCCTGATCGTTCGTGGCAAGCGCCTTTGCCCCATTGAGGTGAAATCATCCGGATACAAGAGTCACAAGTCATTCGACTACTTCACCGAGAAATACGACGTGAAGGTCAACGAGCGCCTCATTGTGTACACAAAGAACCTTGTCCGCAAGGGAAACCTGACGTATTTACCGCTCTACATGGCCATGTGTTTATAGCCTACAGATCGTGATCATTGCCCTTGAGGGTCGGGCTCGGCAAGCAGTTCAAGGAGCCTCTCGATTTTGTCGAGCATGCGCGGCGGGAACTCCCTCCCGAGCGCGTTGTCCGCGATCTACTTTGGAAACAGAGCCTTATCCTTGCAAGAGCAACCGTAGCAGCAGACCTATCTATCTTCTCAATCTCGTATTCTTCAATCGGATGAGGCGAGTAGAGCTCCCTCACCTGACCTGCAAGCTTGTCGGACGTCATATCAACGATGTTTGGAAACAGTCCCAAGGCCCATAATTCTTTACTCTCCAAACCTCCAAGAAATCGTTGCAGTTTCTCAGAATCTCATCATCCGGACTGATGAGGTAGTCGAGTTCTACTTGGTGATTCTTTCAGGCCTTCAACCTCATATCATTCTCAATTGCATTGAATTTACGTATTAGAAGATAATTAACTCATCTTCGGAATATCCATATAGACATGAATCAACTCATAAAGTGTAGAACGACTCAAAAGGGGTGCGGACGAAAAGTTGGACCGTCAAGGGCGGTCGGATTGGAGTTCGCATGT
>CALIAZ010000009.1 GCA_938045565.1 uncultured Atopobium sp. | reverse complement strand
CACGACCACCAGCTGCTGCCTCCTCGTGACCAGTCTCGGTAAGGTCAACGTCGGTCCAACCAGTGAACAGGTTGAGCTTGTTCCACTCAGACTCGCCGTGGCGAACAATAACAAGGTGCATGTACTGATCTTCAGCCATTAGGCTTCCTTTCTACGCGTCAAACTTTGTGCGCCATACGTGGCAAACACCAAGCTTTTAGCAATACTTCACATACAGATGTAAGACAAAACGCTTACGCCTCATATTCTACCGCACACCGAAAAAGACGTGCTAATCAATGTCTAAAAGATTTTGCAAATCGCGTGTGCCAACTTTGATTTAGAGCGCAGTTCTCAATTGTTTTGGTAAGAATTTAGATTCTGCAAATAATTTATGATTCAGCGTATGCAAGCATGCAATGAGGGTATAGTATGCCATGGTTAACAAATTGAGGAGTATCTGTATGAGTCCTATTGATATTTTGGTTGTCCTTATTGTCGCTGCTCTTGTTGCTCTTTGTGTCCGCTCTCAACTTAAGAGTGCAAAAAAGGGCTCTTGTTCTGGTTGTTCTTCATCCAGCAGCTGTGGCACTCATCATGGTGGAGATGGTCACTGCGGCGTTGCTCAGAAAATGATTTCTGACGTCGATAAGGCTTTTGACGCTCAATAGGTCAATTGTCACAATTTCATTAACAATTTTTACCATTCGCCCGGTTTCAGGGAAGTGGAAACATAGCCGTAACAAGAATGTGTCATGGTAGTTACGATTCCAGTTTTCTGACCCGGGAGGGCCATATGAGTACAGATAAGAAAATTGATTATATTCTCCGCACGGTAGAGGAACGAGATGTCCGTTACCTGCGCCTTTGTTTTACCGATGTACTCGGCGGACTAAAGGCTCTCTCCATTTCCCCCGAGGAGCTAGAAGAGGCTTTTGTTGAGGGCATTGGTTTTGACGGCTCCAACGTTGACGGCTTTGCTTCCCAGGAGCAGTCCGATCTTCTCGCGTTTCCTGATGCAGATACCTTCCAGGTGCTTCCTTGGAAGACAGATGATGGTGTAGTTGCAAACGTATTCTGCGATATTCAGACTCCTCGACGCGAGGCCTTTACGGGCGACCCACGTCTTGTACTGAGAAATGCTTTTATCAAGGCAGAAGACCTTGGCTACGTTGCAAATGTTGGTCCTAAGCTTGAGTATTTTTATTTTGTGAGCAGCACTGAGCCAAAGCCTATTGATGAGGCGGGATATCTTGATTTGAATTCTGCCGATCTGAGTCATAGTCTTCGCTACTCCACGTCTCGTGCACTTGAGAATCTTTCTATTCCTGTACAGTATTCTTTCCATGCAGCTGGCCCTGCACAAAATGGCGTTGAGCTTCGTTATGCAGAGGCGCTAACCTGCGCAGATAACATTGTTACCGCTCGTCTGGTTATCAGACATATTGCAACACTTCATGGTGTGTTTGCATCGTTTATGCCAAAGCCTCTTCAGGGCGTTCCTGGCTCAGCCATGCTTTTGAATCAGTCGCTTCTTGACCACGATGGCGAGTCTTTGTTCTGGGCTCCAAAGACTGAGAATGAAGCTCACCTTTCTGAGCTTGCTCAGCACTACATTGCAGGCCTTATTAAGTACGCTCCTGAGTACATGCTTATTACTAACCCAACGGTTAATTCCTACAAGCGCTTTGACCGTGACTCCATTCCAGCATATGCAACATGGGGTCGCAAAAACCGCTCTGCTATGGTTCGCATTCCTACGCACAAGCCAGGCAAGCACGTTGCTACCCGTGCTGAGCTGCGTATCCCTGATCCAACTGCAAATCCTTATTTGGCCAACGCCGTTACGCTTATGGCTGGTCTCAAGGGCATTGAAGAAGGCCTCTCGCTTCCTGAAGAGTTTGTAGGCGGAAATCCTGCCGATTATGGCGAGAAGCTCCCAACTAATCTTGGAGAGGCACTTGAGCGCTTCAAGCAGTCTGAGCTTCTTAAGGATGTTCTTGGTGAGCATATCTTCTCATATCTGTGCGAGCGCAAAGCAGAGGAGTGGCGTGAGTTCTGCCTCACCGTTACTGATTGGGATACTCAGAAATACTACGCTGGTTGCTAAACAACTATCCTGCTTGCGTTTTATGTACCTTTGAACCCTGTTCTGATTTATTCAGAGCAGGGTTTTTTGGCGAGAAACCCTTGTTTTTCGAGAAGATTACCGCTTGCTTTTTCAAATTGTTACCGTTTTATGAACTGAAAAAATTACTTTTACCTGGTCTTTATTGGATAGAATAACTAAATAATAGTCATTTATGCAAAGAAATGGTTTTTCTCGCCATTTATATGCAATAAAAACGAGAATAGTAGATAAAATTATAAGTAGATTTTTCATATTTGCTTCCTATAATTCATTCCAATGAATTTCAGCTCAGATTTATTCAGGAAGAGGCAAATATGAAATCTTCATTTGTAACTACAGCTAAGAAGGCCGCCCTAAAGGGCGTCGCAGTTGTTTCTATGGCATGTGCACTTATGGGCCTTATGGCTTGCTCATCCACTAAACAAGAAACCACTCAGTCAAGCACCACTTCACAGTCAGAGTCTGGCTATACGCTGGTAACCAAGGGTCACCTGACTGTTGTTGCAGAGCTTGGTTTCCAACCGTTTGAGTACTTCGAGGGCAACTCAACCACTCCTGTTGGTTTTGACGTTGATCTTATTACCGAGATTGCAAAGAGGCTTAACCTCGAGGTTACGTACCTGCCAAACCAGAAGTTTGACACCCTTGTTCCAACTATTAAGCAGGGTGGCAAGGCAGACGTTGCTATCGCAGGTATTACTATCACTGACGAGCGCTCTCAGGAGGTAGACTTCACTACTTCTTACCTTGATTCCAATCAGTCTTTGGTTGTTAAGTCTGGCAGTACCGAGACCGAGCAGTCGCTCAATGATGCTTCCAAGAAGGTTGTTGTTCAGACAGGCACCTCTGGTGAGGACTGGGCCAAGGAGAACCTTCCAAACGCAACCATTGTTTCTGTAGACGATGTTGCTGCGGCAATGGCAGGAGTCCAGACAGGCCTGTATGACGCAATGGTCATTGACTTGCCTGTTGCTTCCAATCTGATTAGCACTTCATACTCTGATCTGACTATTGCAAAAGAGATTCCAACAGGTGAGCAGTATGGCATTGCTGTTTCCAAGGATAACCCTGCACTGACCGAGGCTATCAACAAGGTTCTTGCCGACATGGAGAAGGATGGAACCATGACTGCCCTTAAGACCAAATGGTTTGGTTCTAACATCTAGTTTTACCAGTTCAGCAATAGTGCTTGAAGTCAAATCTGGCTTCAAGCACTGCTCTGTTTTTAGTATCAGCGTTTAGGCACCTCAAACTCTAAAGGAGTTTCACGTGATTGCACTTTTGCACAAAACTATGTCAGGACAGCAACTGTCCTTGTGCATGTCACCTGCGAGTTTCAAAGCTGAATCAGCGCCGCAGAGTACGGCTTATAATTCGGCTGAGTCAAAGTGCTTGCATATTCGCGCGTGCTCCTCACTGCTTGTAGTACTTCTCGCCACATTGCTTTTAAGTGGATTGTTCTTTATGTCTCTGAGCACGTTTTCTACTCAGAGTGCATTTGCTCTTACCACAAACAAGGCAACAGCTAAGTCAAATCAGACAGAGGGCAATGGTGTTATCGGCGGCAAAGAGACTCGTTTGACCTGGGAGGGAACAGTTGAAGACGAGCAGGTTTCTCAGCTGACTTTGCAACTTCCAGAGGGCTCTGATTTGCAGAATGCAACCACTAAAGTGACCGTTCTTTCAGGTCTTACGCGCGAGAAGATCGAGGCAACTGCAAGCGTCCAAGGAACGCAGGTTGTTATTTCTTTTTCGACACTAGTGGACGCTCAGAAACTGATTCGTGTAGAGATTTCTGGCATGAAGTTTCCTGCGGACGGCGGCTCGTACACTGTTGAGGGAACGTACACCACTGAGCAGGGGACTCAAAAGCTCGGCTCTTCTCCTCAAATCACCATTATTTCTAACACCCCTGTTCAAGCTATAGTGAATTGGCTTGACGCTCAACCTTGGGTTGAAGCATGGAACTCAAATCACTTCTTGGGCATGTTCTTAAAGCCTCAGCTGATTGTATCTTCCGTTGTAATGCTGTTCCCTGGATGGCTGGTTTGTCTTGCAATTGTAATTTGCGCTTATCCCGTGGCTATTGTGTTGGGAATGGGCTTTGCCCTGCTGAAGATCTCCAAAAACCCGCTCCTGCATGCGCTTGCAGTGGTATACATCAATCTGTTGCGCGGAACCCCATTTTTCCTGCAGATTTATATTCTGTTCTTTGGTCTTCCTATGCTGAATATCAATTTGGACACTAATCTGCTTGGTTTTATGGTGGTTGCTATTAACTCTTCTGCGTATCTTTCAGAAATCTTTCGTGCGGGTATTCAGTCAATTCCACAAGGTCAGTATGAGGCCGCAAGCTCTCTTGGCATGAACCGCTTCCAGACCATGACGTTTATCATTATTCCTCAAACTATCCGCCGAGTAATCCCACCTCTTACTAGCGACTTTATTACGTCCTATAAAGATACTTCGCTGCTTTCTTCTGTAGGTGTTATGGAGCTGATGATGTTTGCTAAAAACCTCACCACCTCAACGGGAAATATGACGCCTTACATGACAGCAGCTCTGTTCTATTTGGCAATTACGCTGCCACTTATTAAGGTAGTTGGCATTATCGAGAAACGCATGGAGCAGTCAGAAACAGGCAAAACCGTAAACACTGCAGCAAGTACCACGGTAAGCACTGCAGTAAGCACCACAGCCGATAAGACCCAAGCAAATTCCAAGGAGGAAAACTAATGTCGTTCTTTTCTTTCAAAAAGAAGTCGAACACAGAACAACCCGCCTTGGATGCTGAAGTTGCTGCACAAGAGGCATACAAGCGCGATAAACCTCTTACTAACCACGCTTTTGAGGCAGGCGAGCATCCTATTGTTCGTATCGAGCACCTTAATAAGTCATTTGGTACCACGCCTGTTTTGAATGATGTAAACCTGACTGTTTGGCCAGGTGAAGTTGTGGTTGTGCTTGGTCCTTCGGGATCTGGTAAATCCACTATGCTCCGTTGTATCAATCTACTGGAGATTCCTTCGGCAGGCCATATTCTTATCGAAGACCAAGAGATTACAGATACCAATGAAGCCGAGGTTAACGCTCTTCGTAGAGACGTGGGAATGGTTTTTCAGCAGTTCAATCTGTTTGGTCATTTGACCGTCAAAGAGAACGTAATGATTGGCCAGATTAAGGTTCTTGGAAAGTCAAAAGAAGAGGCAGAAGCGGAGGCTCTCAAGCAGCTTGAGGCTGTTGGTCTTGCTGATAGAGCAGACTTTAAGCCTAGTGCACTTTCCGGTGGTCAACAGCAGCGCGTGGCTATTGCACGTGCCGTGGCAATGCATCCAAACGTACTTCTTTTTGACGAGCCAACCTCAGCGCTTGATCCCGAGCTTGTCCGTGGTGTTTTGGACGTCATGCGCGACTTGGCAAAGAACTCTGGCATGACTATGATTGTAGTAACTCACGAGATGGGCTTTGCAAAAGATGTGTCAGATCGCGTGGTCTTTATGGAAGGAGGAGTGGTGGTTGAGCAGGGAACCCCTGATGTTATTTTCAACAATCCACAGAACCCACGAACAGCAGAATTTATTGGTGCCATTGCATAAAACCTATACTTTTTATAATTAATGCGCATACCGTAAAAAATAATTTAGGGCGAGAAGATCTTCTCGCCCTAATTGCAGATAATGAGGTATATCTGCTCTTTATTCGCAGCTTGTGGTATGCTTGATAAGATTAAGCTTATTCAAGGGGGAATCGATGCATCACAAGAATATTCTTCTTGTATCTGCAACGTCACGCTTACATGAACGTATGCGTGAACTTTCGCATGTCATTGATGTTTCCATTGCTCTTGCAAATGCTGCTTCATTTTCTCAGGCTGCGGCTTCTGGTCATACGTTTGACCTGATTATTCTTGATCAAAAAGACCTTTCTCAAGATGTTATTAGCACGGTTGAGAATTATTCTGCGCAAAATGGCGGAATTGCTCGCCTGTTTGTGGCTGACCTTGATAATCTTTCTAAGTTTGTTCTACCTGTTCAGGGTAAGAGCGATTTTATTTTGTCTACAGCAACTATTCAGGAGTTTAGTCTGAGGTGCTCACTACTTTTGTGGCCAGGCACCGAGAGCACTTCTAGAGACTTGGTTATTGTTGACAATATAAAGATTAACCTGGCAACGTATCAGGTTTACATTGACGAATCTCCCGTTGACCTTACGTATATGGAGTATCTGCTGCTGTCGTTCTTGGCAACTCATCCATCTCGCGCATACTCGCGCGAGGCGCTGTTGCAGCGTGTTTGGGGCTTTGAGTATTGCGGTGGTACCAGAACAGTTGACGTTCACGTAAGGCGTGTTCGCTCTAAGATTGGCCCTCAGGCAGCTGCTCATCTTGAGACAGTGCGTGGCGTAGGCTACCTGTTTAGAGCATAATCCTAGGTACAAAAAGTTTTTATCGCGATTTGTGCATGCATGCTGTTCTTGCAAGACGCTTAAGTATGTTTCCCACAATGACAGACGAATTTTTGTCCGGTATAACGGGTAGAATACACATATTGAAAAATTGATGTTTAACGCAGAATTTTCCGCGTTAGTTATTTGTATCAAAGTGATGTTAAGGAGGATGTCTATGGAGAACCAAGCACATGGTTTGGCCACAGATTCCACTGTAAATAAGCGTTTCTCACCAGTTAAGCAGATTGGATTTATGTCTATGTTCCATAGCTCTAGCGTAAAAAGAACAGCCTGTGCAATTGCTTTTGCTGTTGCCTGCGTTCCTACCATTGCTTTGGGAGAGGGAATCTCCAAGCTTCCTGCAGTATCTGGTCAGGGAACTATTTCTCAAGCAGCAACTTCTCGTCCTGCTGCAGAACCAACTGATACTAAGACGGCAGAAACAGTAGCTTCTAAGGTTTTGCCTTCGGTTGTGTCCGTTAAGGCTACCAGTGATTCATCTGGCTCAACCGGTTCTGGCGTTGTATTGACTGCAAATGGAGATATTCTCACCAATTACCACGTTATCGAGGGTATGGACACCTTCTCCATTTCAATTAACGATAAAGAGTATGACTGTACCGTTGTAGGCACAGACCCTACCTCTGACCTTGCTGTTCTTCATGCTGACCTCAAGGGAGATAGCTTAACCCCAATCGAGATTGGCAATTCCGATAACCTGGCCCCTGGTAGTTGGGTCATGAGTGTTGGTAGCCCATTTGGCCTTGATCACTCTGTTTCCGCAGGTATTGTTTCTGCACTCTCTCGTGGTGATATGCTTGAGACAGAGGGCGGAGAAACCACTATTTATGCTAACCTCATCCAGGTAGATGCTGCTATTAACCCAGGTAACTCTGGTGGCGCTCTGGTTGACTCTAATGGTCAGCTGGTAGGCATTTGTACGCTGTACTCTTCTGATACTCAGTCATTTGCTGGCATTGGTTTTGCAATTCCTGTCAACTATGCCATTGATATTGCAAATCAGATTCTTTCTGGTCAGCAGGTAAAGCATGCCTATATTGGTCTTTCCATGCAGACGGTTACTCCTCGAGTTGCAAAGCGCAATCATCTCTCGGTAGATTATGGCGCATATGTTGCAGGTCTTCTTGACGATAGTCCTGCAGAGAGCGCTGGTATTAAAAAGGGTGACGTTATTATCTCCATTGGTGGAGAGCGTGTAGTTTCAGCTGATGCAGCTATCATTGCTGTTCGCTCTCACAAGATTGGAGAGACAGTTCCTGTAGAAATTATGCGTGGAGAAGACCGTCTTACTATCAATGTCACGCTTAGCTCTGATGAGACACTTTCTTCTATGAAAGAAAAAGAAAAGAACAGTAAGAACGATACAAACAATGTTGATGATAAGCAGGATCGTACTGAAGATGATGATTCTTACAGGTATTATCGTCAGCATAACTATTGGGAAGAGTTCTGGGATTATTTCACTAATCCATATGGAGATAAAGACGTTGATTCCGATAATCCATTTGTGAATATCGTAGAGAGCATTACTAATAGCATTGCAGAGGCAATCTACGGAATCTTTGGTTAATGTGCAGCTTGCGTTTGCTTAATCGCGCCTATGTGTTGTGTTAGGAGTTAGGGGAGTCTTGTGGATTTGCTTGTGCTGTTAGTTTTGATTGCAGTCTCTATTCTACTGATTGTGATTCTTGTCACACTTTCCTCTAAGCTTTCGCAATTGAAGACCTTGCAAGAGCAAAATCAGTCAGCATCTTCAGAGCTTATGAGAAGTTCTCAAGAGTTGGACCGTCGTGTTACAGATAACATGGCAAACATGCATCAGCTTATGGACACAAAGCTTGAGCAGGTAAGAGAGGTAGTTGGTCAAAAGCTCACTACTACACTACAAGATCAGACAAAGCAGACTGACCAGCGTATTGCTCAGCTTGACGCGCGCTTTGATGCTTTTCAGCGTCGCGTTGATGATAACATGACAGCAACTTCTAAGGCCTCAACTGAGCAGCTTGGCAAGGTTAGAGAGACTGTTGATAAGCAGCTCAGTGATATGCGCAAAGAGAATGAAGCAAAGCTTGAGCTTATGCGTCAGACTGTTGACGAGAAGCTCCAGAAAACGCTTGATGAGCGTATGACTCAATCGTTCCAGCGCGTATCTACGCAACTTGAGCAAGTGCATCAAGGCTTGGGAGAAATGCGTGGCCTTGCAGAAGGCGTTGGAGACTTGAAAAAGGTTCTCTCTGGCGTTAAGACTCGCGGAATTGTTGGAGAGATTCAGCTTGGCGCAATTCTCAGAGACATTCTTTCTCCAGAGCAGTATGAAGAAAATGTAGCTACTGTTTCTGGTTCTACTGAGCGTGTTGAGTTTGCCGTTAAGTTGCCTGGAGAGTCAGGGGAGACCGTTTGGCTTCCTATTGATTCTAAGTTCCCTGGAGATACGTACGAGCATCTAGTAGATGCGATTAACGCAGGAAATGAAGAGGCTATTGCTGCTGCTAAAAAGGGTCTGGAAACCCGTATTAAGGCTGAAGCAAAAGATATTTCTACAAAGTATATTGCTCCACCAGAGACAACCAACTTTGCTATTTTGTTCCTTCCTTTTGAGGGACTTTATGCAGAGGTAGTCAGTCAGACAGGTCTTCTTGAGCAGCTACAAAGAGAATATCGAGTTAATGTGTGTGGACCTTCCACTATGGCTGCGCTTCTTAACAGCCTTCAAATGGGATTTCAGTCAGTTGCTATTCAGAAGCATGCGGACGAGATTCAAAAAGTTCTCTCTGCAGTTAAGACAGAGTTTGAGACATATCAGGCTCAGCTTGAGAAGGCTCAGAAACAAATTAGAACTGCAGAAACCACCATTGATAAGATTCTTACTACCAGAACTAAGGCTATGAATCGTAAGCTCAGAGGTGTGACCGCGTTAGAGAGCCTGGAAGATGCACAGAATACTCTTGGTCTTGTTGAGGGAAGTGTTGAAGATCAAGAGGATGATGAGTAGCACGTAGCATTTGAGTGCTGACATTCTCTTTTATGAGTAGATAAAAACAGCGGCTTTGGTCGCTGTTTTTTGTTGTATAGAAATACCGTATGGGGGTATACTGCTTACAGAAACTAATACCCCCTAAGGGTATGTGAAGGAGGACAGATGGCTCAGAAAGGCGGTCAATCGCAGGAGACCTGCTGTCATTGTGATCACAAGGCAACTCCTCGTTCAAGCAAGCTAAAAAATGGGGTTTCTCGCCGTATTAACCGCGCAATTGGCCAGCTTAATGGCATTAAAACAATGATTGATGATGATCGTTATTGCGGAGATGTTCTTATTCAGCTTGCAGCAGTTGAGTCTGCGGTTAAGGCCATCTCAAGAGAAGTAATGCAGGATCACCTGGAGTCTTGCGTAGTTGATCGTATCCAGTCGGGTGACACAGAAGTTATTGATGAGGTTATGGACCTCTTTAAGCGTTTTATGTAAGGCGGAGTTATGGATCAGAAAGTTTTTGATGTACAAGGAATGACGTGCGCAAGTTGTTCTGCGCACGTAGAGAAGGCAGCAAACTCTGTTTCTGGTGTCTCTGAAGCTCGCGTTAATCTGCTTAAGAATTCGATGGAAGTTGATTATGACGGTAACCCAGACACCCTTAAGAAGATTTCTGATGCAGTAAGCAAAGCAGGCTATGAAGCAACGCCTCGAAGTGACAAAAAGGAATCCGCTGCAGATGCTAAAGCAGATGCAACCAGTGCTTCAGAAAAGGCAGTAAAACAGAAGAAGATTGAGCTCATTTCTTCAATGGCGTTTGCCATTCCACTGTTCTATCTTGCCATGGGCGAGATGATGGGAGCACCTGTTCCACCTGCTGTTTCTGGAATGAATGGCATGATGAACTTGGCTCTTACTGAGCTTTTGCTCTGCATCCCTATTCTGTTTATTTGTCGCCACTATTTTATTGGCGGATTCCGCTCACTTTTGCACGGTGTACCTAATATGGACTCACTCATAGCGCTGGGTTCAGCAGCATCGTTTGCCTACAGCGTTGTCAGCCTGTACCAGATGGCAAACGCTTTTGTTGCAGGAGATGTAGCTGCAGCTCACCATGCAATGCACGGCATGTACTTTGAGTCTGCTGGTTTGATTCTTGCTCTGATTACCCTGGGCAAGTTCTTTGAGGCTCGTGCAAAAGGTCATACCACTGGTGCAATTAATGCGCTCATGAACCTTACTCCAAAGACGGCTATTCTCGTCAAAGACGGTGTTGAGCAGGAAGTTCCTGCAGAGACTGTTGTGGTGGGAGACGTACTTGTGGTAAGGGCTGGACAGTCAATTCCTGTTGATGGCCAGGTCATCGAAGGAGAAGGATCTGTTGATGAGTCCGCTATTACCGGAGAGCCTGTTCCTGTAAGCAAGACTGCTGGCGATTCCGTGACAGGTGCTACAGTATCTACCGGCGGCTGGTTTAAGATGCGCGCTACCGCCGTTGGCGATGACACAACGCTTGCAGGTATCATCCGCTTGGTTGACGAGGCCACAAGCTCCAAGGCACCTATCGAGCGACTTGCTGACAGCATTGCTGGTGTTTTTGTCCCTGTTGTCATTGGAATTGCGCTGGTAACCTTTGCTGCATGGTTTGTCTTTGTGGCGCCTGGCGACTTTGCAGTTGCTCTCTCGCACGCTGTTTCTGTTCTTGTTATTTCGTGCCCTTGTGCACTTGGTCTGGCAACACCTACCGCCATTATGGTGGGCACTGGTCTGGGCGCTTCAAATGGAATTTTGGTCAAGTCCGCCGAGGCGCTTGAGGGTGCAGTACGCGCAACCGTGGTTGTTCTTGATAAGACGGGAACACTCACCGAGGGTAAGCCAAGCGTAACCGACGTACTTTGTGCAGGTGGCGCTTCTAAGGATCAGCTGCTTGAGTATGCGTACGCTCTTGAGCAGAAGAGCGAGCATCCACTTGCGCAGGCAATTGTTACGTACGCTCAAGAGAAGCTTGGAGAATCTGCAGCTAGCACTTTTGATGTGCAGGAGTTCTCACAGGTTGCAGGCGGCGGTCTCACGGCAAAGGTTGGCGAGAAACGCCTTGTAGCTGGTAACGCTCGTCTCATGGAGCAGGAGGGCATCAGCACACAAGAGCTGACTTTCCAGGCTCAGCAGCTAGCTGAACAGGCAAAGACACCGCTATACTTTGCGCTTGAGGGTAAACTTCTTGGTGTCATTGCCGTGGCCGATAAGGTTAAGCAGACCAGTGCATCCACCATTGCTCGTCTTCGTGCTATGGGCGTTAAGTCCGTCATGCTTACCGGCGATCAGGCAACAACGGCAAATGTCATTGGTAAGGAGCTTGGCGTTGACCAGGTCATCTCTGACGTCTTACCAAGCCAAAAAGAGTCCTATATTAGGCAGTTCCAGGACGCTGGAGAAAACGTTGTCATGGTTGGCGATGGTATTAACGACGCTCCGGCACTCGCTCGAGCAAACGTGGGTATTGCAATTGGTGCAGGCACCGATGTTGCTATTGAGTCTGCTGACATTGTCTTGATGAAGTCTGATCCAGCTGATGTCGCCACCTCAATTGAGCTCTCTCGAGCCACTATGACCAACATCAAAGAGAACCTGTTCTGGGCACTGTTCTATAACACCATTTGTATCCCTGTTGCTATGGGTTTGTTGTATCCATTTGGTATTTCGCTGAACCCTATGATTGGTGCAGCCGCCATGGGCTTCTCGTCAGTCTTTGTTGTATGCAATGCACTACGCCTGCGCACTTGGAAGCCAAAGAATACAAGCTCAGCAACTCGCCAAAACGCTCATGACACAAAACCAGTCATTGGCGTTCAACCTAAGTCCACAAACGACGCATCCGCGTCACAGAAGGAGGAATCTTATATGGAGAAGAAACTAAACGTAGAGGGCATGTCTTGCCAGCACTGTGTTGCACACGTCACACAGGCTCTTGAGGCTGTCGAGGGTGTCTCTAAGGCAACCGTTTCACTTGACGAGAAGAGTGCGGTAGTTGAGCTATCTTCTGATGTCGCTGATAGCGCATTGGTTGACGCTGTTGTTCAGGCAGGATATGAGGCTACTATTGTCTAAGGTGGGCAAGTAGACGATCCTTCTCGCTAGAATTACTAAATACCGCACGTGCAGCATTTTCAGCAAGCTCACGTGCGGTATTTTTGTCTAGACCGCAGTGCTGTTGTAAAAGCTCAAACTCGCGCGAGAGGGTAGTGTTGGAGACAGTCATGTTGTCCGTGTTGATAGTAACCGTCAGACCTGCATCAAGCAGTTGCTCAAGAGGGAAGTGCTCTATTGACTCAAAGATACGCGTCTGAAGGTTGCTGGTAGGGCAAATCTCAAGAGCAACATTTGCAGCCTTGAGGTCCTGGATAACGCCTGCGTCCTCCAAAGAGCGAACACCGTGACCAATACGTTGTGCGCCAAGTCGAAGTGCAGCCTTGATGCTTTCTGGACCAGTAGCCTCTCCCGCGTGAATAGTAAAAGGAACATCTTTTCTTTGTGCTTCAGCAAAAAGTGACGAGAAATTCTCTGTGGCAAAGAGCGCTTCTGCTCCTGCTAAGTCTGATGCTACGACGCCATTTCCAAGGTATGTTGCCGCTAGATCAATTGACTCTTCATTTTTGTGCTTAAGCTCTTCACCTGTGCCACGCATAGCGCAAACAATATACGCTGTGTGGAGCTCTGACTGTGGGTGCTCTGCATAGAAGTCAGCTCTACCAGCAAGAACAGCCTCAAGAACTTCTTGCTGAGAAAGACCTCCTGCAGTAAGACTTCCTGGTGCAAAGCGGGGCTCAGCATAGAGAATGCCTTCTGTGTCAAGTTGCTCGTGGAATGCCTTTGCAACCGTACGAATGCCCTGTGCTGACTGCATAAGCTTGAGCGGCAGCTCAAATGTTGCAAGATACTGGTTAAGATCCTGGCAATGAGCTGGGACTTGCATCATTTCTTTGAGTTCAGCCAAAGAGAAATCAAGTCCCGCATCTGCTGCAAGTTGAGCTGCGGCAGATAGTGGAATTGATCCATCAAGATGAACATGCAAATCGATAAGAGCACAGGAGCTCATGGCGCCTCCTACAAGAAACGTATGCTATGGCGCAAAGAGCGCAAACTAGATAGCTACATCATACGGTAGGGAAGTGGCATTTTCCAAATCGTTTGCAAGTTTTTCAAACTGGTATCCATTGATGCGCTCGAGTAGATGTACCTCATCAGGCAAAACGTCATAGTGAATCTGTGAACAAATAGCGCAGGCAATAGACCCAATGGTGTCTGTGTCTCCACCCATCTCCGCAGCTATTCTAGCTGCTTTAGAGACTTTTCCTTGAGAGAGCTTAACTACCGCAAGAACTGCCGGTATTGTCTCTATGGTTTCATAACCACAGCCGCAGTAGTCGTAGATGTCTCTTGATGCTGCTAGGGGAGCTTCTAGGTTTTTGGCACCCTCGCAAAACTCCAGCGCCATGATGCACTTTTGATGCATGCTGGGTATAGGCATTTGTGTACCAATTTTTGTGTAGAGAGCTCGGTGTCCGTAACTTAAAGCAGTTTCAAGAGCGTCCTCTACCGTAAACGAGTTTTCAGAAAGACCTCTGCTTATGGCGGCAACAATCATTGCTGCGCCCATGATAGCTACGTTAGTTCCATGAGTGGGAAGCGCAAGATCAGTAACGCTGTTAATGAGCGCATGCTTGTCTTTCCAACTTACAATTGAAGCCAACGGCGCACACTTCATGGCACATCCGTTAGTGGTTCCAAGGCGACCGCACGTTTTAAGCGAGTGGCCAGAAAGTCGATTAGCTAACGCAGCTCTTGTAGAAGGGCCAACTACCTGGGCTGCATTTGGCTCTGTTGCCACATAATTTTCTAGCGCATCAAAGTAGCGTGATTGGTTAAAAACTCCCTGGTTATCAATGATGTTTTTAGTCAAAATGATTGCGTTTGCTGTGTCATCTGTAGTTTGACCTGCGGTAAACGGTCTTCCAAAAAAATCATTTTTAGGTGGACTTGAAAGACTTTGAACCCCATCAGGAAATGCAAAATCGATTTGGTGTGGTGACATCATCTCTGTTGGCATGCCATAGGCGTCGCCATAGGCAAGGGCCGTAAGCATCCTATAGAGTTTAATTTTTCTTGCCGTGCTCATGTTACTCACGCTTCTTCATGTCAGAAGAATGTGATGTTTTAGCTCTGCAGAGACTCTTGTTACCTGCAGAGATAAGCTTCTCATAGCAGCATGCCATGATTGCTCCCCTCAATTAGATATTCTCTGTCTTTGCAGGTTTTTTCTCTACTGTGCCGTAAGGAATGCCTCACTCCTTAGATCCTTACTTTCCCAGCTTGTAGTCGCAATACAAGCTAGATGGCTCAGACAGAAAATATCTCCCCCAAGTATGTTTAAAGATATCAAATATTTAAGTATTACTACAGGGGGTAAGGCTTATTAATCGGCAGACGGTAGCTGAAGAGAGCTTAGAGGTAACTTGCTCACAATAGTGACTACATGCTGTTTTATATTCTCTCTAACGTACTAAGCCATTGCTGGGTAAAATGGATGGTAGCAATCTGAAAGGAATGGACATGCCCGCAATTTTGACTCATGACTTCTTTGGTAAGGATGCCTTTGATATAGCTGCAGGCAAACTTGGTTTTTCTACGATGGAAGAGCGAGAAGCTTTTCTGTTGGGCAACCAAGGTCCAGATCCGCTGTTTTATTTAGCAGCAGATCCGCTGCTGCATCGCTACGCTAAATATGCGTCGATTATGCATAAAGAAAAAACGCCCGAACTTCTTCTTTCTATGCGAGACGCAATTGCGCCTCTGCCACTTAAAGACGTTGCGGTTGCTCGCGCCTATATTGCGGGATTCCTCTGCCACTATATGCTTGATTCCACTGCTCATCCTTTTGTCTATTACTGGCAAAACATGCTTACCTCTCAAGGTGTAGAGGGCTTGGATGAATCTGCTAAAAATCAAGTACATGCAGAAATCGAGAAGGACCTTGATGAGGCAATTCTTTACGCCCATCTTGGTAAAACGGTAGCTACCTATAGGCCTTATAGCGAGGTTTTGAAGGCATCGCTGCATACGCTTTACGTTTTGGATAGAGTGTTTTTCTTTGCGTTGCTATGGACGTATGAAAAACCTACCGATACCAGGATTTTCTCGTCAGCTGCTGTTGATTTTAGGATTATCCAGCATCTAGCGTATTCGCCGACAGGTAAGAAGAGAAAGCTACTTGGTCATCTTGAGCGTACCTTTGGTACGAATAGGTTTTCTTTGATTGAGGCACTCTCTCACGGGGCAAGGGAATCTTCTGATTCTGATTTTGATAACAGAGCGGGAAATGAGTGGACTGATCCTTTTACGGGAGAGGTTCGCAAAGATAGCTTCTGGGATTTATATGATCATGCGCTGGCAAATGTACCGTATGCACTTGACGTTTTCTTCTCGCCAGACTTTAATCTTGATACTGCAAAAGAGCTTACGCAAAATCTGAACTTTGATGGTCAGACGCTTGCAGATGAAGGTTCGACAGAATAGGTTTTTGTGGCAACGTACGTTTTTTCTGATATTCACGGTCATGTGGAGCCGCTAAGGCGTGCTCTAGAGCGTATTAATCCAACTGAGTCAGACGTGTTCTATTGTCTTGGTGACATGATTGACCGTGGTCCTAGCTCGCTTGCCACTATTAAGACAATTCGCGAGCTTCCTAACTGTACAGTTTTAATGGGCAATCATGAGCAACTTGCGTTGCAAGCGTTGGACCCAGAAGCTGACGTTGAAGCTCAGTTTATGTGGCAGATTAACGGAGGAGAGGCAACGCTTGCTGAGCTCAAGACGCTTTCTGAAGAAGAATATAGTGAGCTGATTGACTGGCTGCAGGCGCTTCCTTTGTACACCACAGTTGAGGTCCAGGGTAGAGATTTTGTTCTGGTACATGCGGGAGTAAAGTCTAATGGGGTTCCCTTGCCAACCGCCTGGGATAAGACTTCTTTGGAACAGTATTTAAGCAAGCAATCTGAAAATGATCTTTTGTGGATTCGTGAAGAGTTCTGGCAATATCCTACGGATTTCCGTACATCAGAAGCAGCGTATCCCGTTGTAATTTGTGGCCATACACCCACTCCTTTGTTAGCAAGTTTTGGTGCAAAAAACTTGAATCGCAGCGCCACTACTCCTGATGGCCTTGCGCAATGGGTTCAGTCAGATGGCGATAAGTGGGGAATTGACACAGGCACTACAGGTGGAGCCGGCTACGGTCAAGTAACTGTACTGCGCCTTGATGATTTGCAGGAGTTTGTTGAGCCGCTGCAAGAAGGTGAGTAGCTGTGGCTGTGAAGATGCCACAGCCTGCCGGCGATAGTACAAAAACAGTGCTTGCGCATGTAGAGAACACGCTTGACCCTATCATCTTTCCTGATTCTCGCGTGCTGCTTTTGGGATCTATGCCTAGTCCCAAGTCTCGAGAAATTGGCTTTTACTTTGGCAATCCTCAGAATAGATTCTGGCGCGTAGTTGCCGCGTTATATGGCGAGAAACCCCTGCAGTCCATACCTGAAAAGATTGACTTCTGTAAAAGACATCATCTTGCTCTCTGTGATGTTCTTAAGGCTTGTGATATTAAGGGTGCTAGTGATGCTTCTATTGCAAATCCGATTCCACACAATATTGGCGCTCTTATTCAAGATTCATCAATCTGCGCTATTTTTACGCTAGGCGGCACCGCAACAAAATTTTACAGGCGTTATACTGAGCAACAAACTGGTATTTCTGCACGTCAACTACCTTCTACAAGTCCCGCTAACGCACGTATGTCAGTTGAGGATTTGGTGGAGGAATTTTCCATTATCAAAAAATTTACCAATTGTGAGTTGACAATATCCTAGTTGCGACTAGGATTACACGCATGCGAATTATGGCTGCGACATACACTGCACTTTGTGCATGCACCGCGATGTGTCTGGTGCCCGGGTCACATACGACCAGGGTGTAATTGTCGCTGAGCAAAATTTTCCTGGTATAGACTCGGGCGTAAAGCTATTTTGTAACTCTTGTGTGAGCATTCGCACATCCCGAGAGGATTTATTCGCATGGACTGGAGCTTCATAGGGGAACATATCCCACTGTATGCAGAAGCTGCAAAAATAACGCTTACTATCTCTTTCTTTGGAGTTTTCTTCTCACTTATCGTTGGTTTGGTAAGTGCTCAGATTTCGCTGACAAAAATTCCTGTTTTAAGTCAGCTTAATGCTGTTTACGTTGAGCTTTCCAGAGGAACACCCCTGCTAATTCAGTTGTTTCTTATCTACTTTGGCCTAACTAAAGTTGGTCTCAAAATGGATGCAGAGGTAGCTGCTGTCGTGGGATTAACGTTTCTTGGTGGCTCCTATATGGCAGAAGTGTTTCGTGCAGGTTTTGAATCAGTTGCAGCTATTCAGTTTGAATCTGCACAGGTTTTGGGCCTCTCAAAGTTTCAAGCACTCCAGCATGTAATTCTTCCACAGGCACTTTCTGTAGCAATTCCTGGCCTCGTTGCTAACGTCATTTTCTTGATTAAGGAATCTTCTGTTGTTTCTGGCATTGCTTTGGCAGATTTGATGTATGTAACCAAAGACATTATCGGCATGCAGTACGACACTACAGAAGCCCTCTTTATGCTGGTTGTTTCTTATGTGATTATCCTCGTTCCTATTTCTTTGTTTGGCAGCTGGCTAGAGAGGAGGCTTGACTATGCCCGTCGATAATATTTTGTTGCAGGAAGGAGTGATAACGCGCCTTCTTGGAGGTCTTGCAACAACGGTGCACATTGGCCTTATCTCCGTGGCGCTTTCTATTCCTCTTGGTATTCTCGTTGGACTTTTTATGACATCCAACAACAAGGTTGTTCGCGCAATTCTTCGTGTTTACCTTGAGATTGTTCGTGTTATGCCTCAGCTGGTGCTGCTCTTTGTGGTGTTCTTTGGTACTTCTGAATGGTTTGATGTCAACTTTGATGGCATTGAAGCTTCAATTGTAGTTTTTACCTTCTGGGGAGCCGCCGAGCTTGGGGACCTGGTACGAGGAGCGTTGGAGTCAATTCCAGCGTCTCAGTATGACAGTGCGTTTGTACTTGGCCTTTCTCGCCAGCAGACGTTTATTAAGGTCATTTTGCCTCAGGCTTTCAAACGCCTTTTGCCACCAGCCATCAACCTGATTACACGCATGATTAAGACAACGTCACTTTGTAATCTGATTAGCGTGGTTGAGCTGCTTAGAGTTGGTAGTCAGATCACCGATTTTTATCGCTTTAAGTTCCCAACTGACGGAGCACTTTGGATTTACGGAGCTATTTTCTTCCTGTATTTTGCTGCCTGCTTCCCACTTTCGTATCTTTCACGTAGGCTTGAGAGGAGCGCCTCACATGAGTAACACCGTTTTAGCAGTTAAGGACCTCACTAAGGTATATCCCTCAAGTCAGAAACCCGTGCTTGATAAGATCTCGCTCTCCATCAATAAAGGCGAGGTAGTGGTAGTGTTAGGTCCTTCTGGCTGCGGTAAGTCTACGCTGCTTCGCGCTATCGTTGGTTTGGAAGACATCCAAGGGGGAGAAGTTCTTCTCCACAATCAGGTTATTTCTGGACAGAAGAGGAAAAGCACCGCAGCTGGTATTGGAATGGTTTTTCAGAGCTATGACTTATTCCCAAACATGACGGTTTTGAAAAACGTAACCCTGGTCCCTCTGGTAGCGCAGAAGCGCTCAGAGAATGAGGTTTTGGCACAGGCAGAAGAACTGCTGCGTCGTGTGGGACTGTGGGAGAAGAAAGACTCCTACCCATCAGCTCTTTCCGGTGGTCAAAAGCAGCGCGTGGCAATTGTTCGTGCTCTTATGACTAACCCTGAAGTTCTTTTGCTGGACGAAATCACTGCAGCTCTTGACCCCGAGATGGTTCACGAGGTTTTGCAGGTAGTTATGGAGCTAGCAGAGCAGGGAATGACCATGCTGGTGGTAACTCACGAGATGCGCTTTGCTCAAGCAGTTGCCGATCGAGTCATCTTGATTGATCAGGGACACATCGTAGAAGAGTCGTCCGACGCACAAGAGTTTTTCTCGGCACCTAAAACAGAAAGGGCACAAGAGTTTTTGCGCACCTTTGAATTTGAACGTATACATAAGTAAACAACGTGTTTTTGCACGTAGATGATGTAGTAATTGATTCAACCTGTTAGGATTTAAAATGAACTTCTTTGAAACTACTTCCGCTTCTCTTTCTCGCCGTGCTTTCCTTGGTGCAAGCGCACTTTCTGCTGTAGCTCTTTTGGCAGCTTGCAAGAAAAAGGATTCCGATGGAGCTCAGGGCGGATCTTCTGATACAGACTCAAAGTTTAGAACTCTTGATGACATCAAGAAAGCAGGCACAGTAAATATCGGCGTCTTTAGCGACAAGGCTCCTTTTGGTTACGTTGATGGTAACGGCAATTACGCTGGTTACGACATTGTTTTTGCAGAGCGTCTTGCAAAAGATATGGGCGTTAAGATTAACTACATTGCCACTGACGGACAGAACCGCGTGCCTTTCTTGCAGTCCAATAAGGCAGATATCATGCTGGCAAACTTTACGGTAACCGATGACCGTAAAGAGAAGGTTGATTTCTCTCTGCCATATATGAAGATCAAGCTGGGCGTTGTTTCTCCATCCTCTGCACCAATTACAGATGTTTCTCAGCTTGACGGCAAGAAGCTTATTGTCTCCAAGGGAACTACAGCCGAGGTCTGGTTTACCAAGAACGCACCTAAGGTTGAGCTGGTCAAATTTGATAGCTACGCTGATGCGTATAACGCGCTACTCGACGGCCGCGGCGATGCTTTCTCAACAGACAATACCGAGGTACTTGCATGGATCAAGTCTAACCCTGGTTTTGTTGTTGGCATTGATGACCTGGGCGACTCCGATACTATTGCTGCTGCAGTTCACAAGGGCAACTCTTCGCTGTTGGAGTTTATCAACAACGAGATTACCGGCCCTCTTGCAGAGGAGAACTTCTTCCACAAGGATTATGAAGAGACCCTTGCTCCAATCTACGGTGACGAGGTAGATCCAAATACCATGGTTGTCGAGGGCGGCAAGCTCTAAGTTTTAATCGCTGAGTTTAAACGCTGAGTTGTCTTTAACAGCTCAAATACACTCATTTCGCGAGAAGATCTTGCAGTTTGTAAGGTCTTCTTGCATTTGTAGCTAAATTGTTAATTTGTGTAGTACTATTTTAAAAATGTTTCTTTGTGCTGATAGAGTAGGTCAACTATTTTTTGACCAATTAGGGCAAAGGAGCTGATAATGGCAGTTGAACAGCAAAAGACAACTCGTAAAATTGGTGTCCCCAGGTTCCCCGGCGATATTATGCTTTACCCGCTTTCTGTGGGCTTACTGCTTCACTCTTTTTTCCCTCAGGTTCTAGAAATTGGTAGCTTCACCACAGCTGTTGCTAAGGGTGCCCCTGCGATTGTTGGTATTGTTTTGCTGTTTGTTGGCGCCTCTATTGACCTTAAGACGGTTCCAAAGGTTCTGAAGACTGGCCTGACCATTCTTATTCCAAAACTTGCTATTGCTATTGCCTTTGGTCTCTTTGTTGCTAAATTTATGGACGATAATTTTTTTGGTCTTAATGCACTTTCCATCATTGGTGGCATTACTTTCTGTAACGTTGCTCTGTACATTGGTATTACTGCTGAGTATGGAACTCCTGATGAGCAGGGTGCGGCTGCAGTTTTATCTCTTGTTGCAGGTCCTGCAGTTACCATGATTGCTCTAGGCGCAGCAGGCGTTGCAGCAATTTCTCCTACCGCACTTATCGGTACGCTGCTCCCTCTGGTTCTTGGTGTTGTTCTTGGCAACCTCAGTCCATTTATTAGGGGACTTTTGGTTCCTGGTATTAACCCTTGTATTGCTGTTGTTGGTTTTGCTCTTGGCTGCGGCATGAGTGTTGAGAACCTTATTACTGGTGGTCCATCAGGCATTCTTTTGGCAGTTTTGTGCATCATTACCGGTATTCTTACCATGCTTGTTGAGCGTCTTCTTGGTGGCTCTGGTAAGGCAAGCCTTGCTAGCGCGACTATTGCAGGAACCGCAACAACCACTCCTGCTGCAGTTGCTGCTGTTGATCCAACCTATACAGCTCAGGTTGTTGCAAATGCAAATGCTCAGCTTGCGGCGGCGGTAGTTATTACTGCACTTGTAGCTCCAGCATTTACCGGTTGGCTTGATAAGAAGTTGGCAAAGAAAAATGATGACGCCGAGGTGCAGACTTCAGAAAAAGTACCTGCTACTGAGTAATTAAGTAAGAATCAAACAATCAGCATGAAAACCCTCTTCTGCACAGGTAGAAGAGGGTTTTATTTACCGGTTAAAGAAAATAAATGATGTGGCTTATCTCAAATATAAGCGCAAGTATGAGGAAAACTAAGAACAAAATTCTTACCCATTTTTTGATACCGCTTTTAAAAAAGACATAAAAATCGATAACCTCAAGCAGAATTGATGTCACAAAAAACAGCAATGGTGGAATAAATCCTTGTTTCCATAGTAGCCGCATACCCTGATAAGTCAGAAAACTGACCAATATTACGATACGAACTGTTTTTCTAGAAAATTGTTCTGAAAAATTAAAAATCTTATCGTTAAACATATCTGTTGCCTCCTTTTGGACAACAAAATCAGTTCATTTGATGCTAAAAATTATAATACTGTCTATTAATCTCGTAGTATATAACAATAGTAATTTAACTGGTGATTGGAGGTGTGTATGGAAGTGGGAGAGTGGAGCATCAGTTCTCCAGCATCTAGGTTTTTACTTGGTGCGCCATGGTCAGAAAAACTTGCTCACGGATGGGTTCATCCGCTGCGTATTTCTCCCAATCAGCTTAGAGTTATTGGCTCTTGTTCTTCCTGGCACCCCGGTCTTTTTAAACAGATGGCAGCGTGCACTTCAGATATTCAAGTTACTTTTACCACGGACAGCTCAGAAGTGGTACTTGATCTAAAAATTGATGAACTCCCTAAGGGAGCCTCTTCTGTTTTACAGTTACTTAAAGCCACGTATCTTAAAAAGCTCAGCTCTGTATTTGTGACGGTTGATGGTAAACCTTACAAGAACTTCTCGCTGGATGATGTAGGTGAACATACACTTTCTATTCATCTAGAAACAGAAACCTCTGAAGATGGCCTTGCTAGACTTCCAGGTTTTAACGATACACATCACGTGAGTGTTTACTTGCCCTGTTTGCAGAGCGCTTCCGTTAAAAATCTTCGTGGAAATGGCACGTTTTTCTTGCCCGGTGAGCCTAAGAAGAAACTAGTGGTGTTTGGCGATTCCATTGCGCAGGGGTTTGTTGTGGAGCGGCCAGACAAAACCTGGCCGCGCTGTCTTGCCAAGCGCATGAAGCTTGAGGTGGTTAACCAGGGAATCGGTGGACAAGTTTATCAGCCTGGCTCGTATGCGTTCATTGAGGATGTTTCTTTAGTGATTGTTGCTCTTGGAGCAAATTATCGATACGAGAAATGCTCAAAGTCACAGGTAACATACGATATTCAAAATTCACTCTGGCAGATTTCTCAGATGTATGCAGATACGCGCGTGGTGGTTCTGACGCCCACCCCTTATTTTGAGGATACGTATCCCACGCACCCTTATTCTTGTTTTGCTGAGGTTTCTCAAATAATTGAAGAGGTTGCTGGTAAGTTTGGTTTGCAGTGCATCTCCGGAGAAAAGCTGTTGCCTCACGAGAAGAAATATTTTGCTGACGATGTGCATCCAAATTCTAAGGGTGCAGCACTTTTGGCAAAGAATCTGTTTGAAGCCTTAAAACAGTCAGTTCAGGATAGTCTTTTTTAGACGCTAGGTTTTCTTAAAAGTTCTTCCAAAATTCAACACGAGTTTTTGTCCGGTGAAACTTCTACACTAGAGGTGAAAAACATCTAGAGAGGATACACATGAACATCACTAATCCTTTTGTACCTCATATGACCGGGCAACTTTCAGAAGAAACTCAGGCCCTTGTGGCTGAGCAAATAGCTAAGGGCACCTTAAGTCCTTACGCGTGTAAAAATGAAGACATCATCCGCCGAGACTCCACCCATGATCAGGCATCGCTTTTGCGTCCTGCTTTTATGCGAGATGTCGAGAAAATTATGCACACCCCTGCGTATAACAGGCTAAATGGCAAAACACAGGTTTTCTCGTTCCGTGCACATGATGATATTACGCGTCGTGGCCTTCATGAACAGCTTGTTTGTAGAGTTGCTAAAGATATTGGACGTGCGCTGGGTCTCAACCTTGATTTGATTGAAGCAATTGCTCTTGGTCATGACGTGGGTCATACCCCCTTTGGTCATGCAGGGGAGTATTTTCTCAATGATATTTATCACGAGCAAACGGGTCGTTGGTTTTTCCACAACGTACAAAGCGTGCGGGTACTTGACGGTCTCTATGCAAGAAATCTTTCTTTGCAGACACTTGATGGAGTGATTTGCCACAACGGTGAGTTTGAACAGCAGATACTTCAAATGAGTAATCTTTCAACTTTTGATGAGTTTGACAAGGTGGTGGAAGATTGCTGGGAGAGAGGTCCACAGGTCATTGCTCACCTGCGCCCTATGACGCTTGAAGGTTGCGTTATGCGTATTTCTGACATTATTGCGTATGTAGGAAAAGACAGACAGGATGCTCTTCGTGCAGGCGCCGCAACAGAAGAAACGTTTGACGATGGTCTTGGTGGCGCCTATAACGCTTGGGCTACCTCTGCTTTTGTTGCAGATATTGTTCAGAACAGCTTTGGTAAGCCTCAGATTTCTCTCTCAGAAGAAGCATTTAAAGAGATGAAACGAGCAAAGCGCGAGAATTACCAAAAGATTTATAGTGCATCAGAGGCTAATGGTGATTTCTCTGAAGACATTAAGCATCTGTTTGAGAAGTTGTACGAGTACGAGCTGTCTTCACTTAAATCGGGTGATCAGAGCCTTGCAATCTTTAAACATCATATTGAGCCCGTGAGTAGACATCTTTCTAGGTACGGTCATACGTATGACTGGAAGAGTGACCTACATCGCACTGTTGTTGATTTTATTTCTGCAATGACTGATGACTACTTTGTGGCTACCTGCGAAGCGCTCTTCCCAGAAGCTCAGGAGCTCTTTCCAAAAAGGAGCTACTTTGCAGAAGGAGTACGTGCGTAAGGTTTGTTAGTCAGTTACGGTGTCGTAAACGGACACTTAAAGAGCATTTGTGTTAAGCGGGTTTCTCGCTAAGTTTTTATGTTTGAGACGGGGTAAAATAGCTGCATGGATACTTTATTTTCTGGCATGGAACGTGCCGCTAAAAAAGCTAATGCACCACTTGCAGCTCGCATGCGTCCTACCACGCTTGATGGATACGTGGGTCAGGAAGATGCGGTTGGTTCTGGCTCATGGCTGCGTAAGGCCATCGAGCACGATACGCTCTCATCTGTTTTGTTGTACGGCCCGGCTGGTACTGGTAAGACCACACTTGCGCGCATCATCGCTCATACAACGCACGCAGAGTTTGTGGAAGTATCCGCAATTACGGGCACTGTTAAAGACCTTCGCAGAGAGATTGAGGCTGCAGAGTCAAGGCTTTTAACAGCAGGTAGAAGAACCATTCTGTTCATTGATGAGATTCATCGTTTTACGCGCTCTCAGCAAGACGCCCTGCTTCACGCAGTAGAAGATAGAATTGTTGTTCTTATTGGTGCTACTACAGAAAACCCTTACTTTGAGGTTAACAGCGCTCTGATTTCTCGCTCTCGTGTAGTGGAACTGCATGCATTGTCAGATGCGGCAATCGATGAGCTTATTCAGCGAGCGCTTGAGTCAGAAGACGGTCTGGCTGGTGCATTTGTCTTGGAAGAAGATGCTCGCAAAGAGATTGTGACACTTGCGGGCGGAGATGGCCGTGCGGCTTTAACCTCTCTGGAGCTTGCTTCTCAGATGGTTGACGTTCCAGAATCTGCAGATGGCAATGCATCTGAGCCGCTTGTTATTACCAAGCAGAATGTTCTTGAGGCAAATCCTCGCCGCGGACTTCCATATGACAAAGCAGGAGATATGCACTATGACATTATCTCTGCGTTTATTAAGTCTATGCGAGGCTCAGACCCTGACGCAGCGCTGTATTGGCTTGCGCGCATGATCGATGCAGGTGAAGATCCTAAATTTATCGCTCGCCGCATTATGATTTTGGCTTCAGAGGACATTGGCAATGCTGACCCGCAGGCGCTGCTTATTGCACATGCAGCATTTAGGTCAGCCGAGGTCATTGGTTACCCTGAGTGCAGAATTAACCTTGCCCAAGCAGTTATTTATATGGCACTTGCTCCAAAATCCAACGCTGCAGAAGCAGGTATTGATGCAGCGCTTCATGAGGTAAGAACAGGTCCTAGGCGAGAAGTTCCAAGTTACTTAAGGGATCGTACACGCCCGGGTTCTGAAGAGTATGGTAACTACCTCTATCCTCACAATTATCCTGGGGGATGGATTGAACAGCGTTACCTTCCAGAAGGACTTGAACGTGGTGCGTTCTTCTCGCCATCTCCAAGAGGTTGGGAAGCGTGGAGAATTGCAGCTACAGAGCGTGATCGTCACGAGGAAGCTTAGGATTTTGAATTACCTAAGTGGGAGCATTAAGAGCGCGCTCCTCGGGTAGAATAGAAAGAACTGTAACCGTTAGCTTTGAGGGATGGCATAGATGGATTACCTACAGATTGCCCTTGTAGTCTTAACCGTAGCTGGTGTTTGGGCTATTGTCGAGGTTGCTCTGACCCTAAGAACAACAAGAAAGTCAATAACTGAGATTACACTCTCAGCTAACAACACTATTGAGCAGATTCAGCCTGTTATTTCAAAGATTGATGGCATGGTTGATGAGCTTGATCCAACTGTTAAGCAGCTACCTGCACTTATGCAGAAGGTTGATGAGGCTGCGGAGAACGCTAATACATCCCTTGAGAGCCTCAATGTAGTTCTTGGTGACGTAGCAACCGTTTCTGGTGCAGCATCAGCCGTAACTGCCACTGTCAGCAAAGCTGCAAGTGATGCTGTTACAGGTGTTGTTGAGTCTGTTTCAAAGCTGGGAACTGGCCTCGGTGGATCTTTGAATCCTTCTAAGCTTGCTGAGGCTGCTCAGGCACGCTTGAGTGGTGCAACTGCAACAGCTCAGCAGAGTGCACAGCGTGCTCAAGAGTACCTTGAAGAGCTCCCTTTGCTTTCTCAGGATAAGACAAAGCATTCTAAGCCTGCTCGCACTGAGCAGTTCTATATTGAGTACGGTTCTGAGCCTTCTCAGAAGACTGAGGAGTAAATTGTAATGGCACAAAAAATTGTTGAGCTTTCCGCTCCAGCAGATCCAACATTTGCTCGTTCAGTCAGAATGATGGCTGCTAATCTTGCTGTTTTGTGCAAGATGAACGTTGATGAGCTTGAAGATGTCAAAATGGCCGCAGAAGAGGGCTTTGTCTTTGCTTGTGGCACTCAGAAAGACTCTGTAGATATTACGTTCACCCTCGAAGACAATACTATGGCTATTGATTTTGATTTGGGTGATGAAGATCCAGTTGAGTCTGAGACAGATAATTCTCAGCCACTCGAGCTTGTGGAGCTACTGCTCTCTGCTATTTGTGACCAGTTTGAGCTCAGCGATGATGGTTACACGCTTCATCTTGTAAAGACTTCTGGCGGTGCACATGCCTAAACCTGAAGCAAACGAGGCAGTACAGGCATCTGCAGAAGAGCAGAAAGCCGCAAGAAGAGCTGCTCGTCGTGCTTCTAAAGGTACCCCGGCCTGGGATAAAGATAGAACGCGCCAGCTCTTTGCCCAATATAAAGAAACAAAAGATCCTGAGGTAAGAGACCAGCTCATTGTGAGTCACTTAAATCTCGTGCGCTTTTTGGCTTCTAAGTTCAAAAACCGTGGAGAACCCCTTGATGATCTGATTCAGGTGGGAACCATTGGACTTATTAAAGCAATTGATAGGTTTGAACCTGATCGAGGTCTTGAATTTACAACGTATGCAACGCCAACCATCATGGGAGAAATTAAGCGTCACTTCCGTGATAAGGGCTGGTCAGTACGTGTTCCTCGACGTTTGCAGGAGCTTTCGTCCAAGATTAATCAGGTTACTGATGACTTGACTAAAGAGCTGCAAAGAAGCCCTTCAATTGAAGAAATTGCCCAGCGTCTTGATACTAATGTTGAAGAGGTTCTTGAGGCTATGGAGTCTTCCAGTGCTTATAGCTCTGTTCCTCTTGAGGGAGGCGGCTCTGGCGCTGATGGAGACGAGACTCCTTCAATCATTGATCAGTATGTAACCGAAGATGAAGATCTTGCTGGTTCAGATGACCGCATTGTTCTTGAAGAGGCTATCAGGGATTTCTCGCCACGAGAGCAAGAGATTATCCGCATGCGTTTTGTTGAAGGCCTTACCCAGGTAGAGATTGCGGAGAAACTCAACATCTCTCAGGTGCAGGTTTCAAGGCTGCTTCGTCGCACCTTAAAGCGTATTCAAGAAAAGATTGACCCAGAAAGCGTGAACCGTTAATGGATCAAAAGCATCAAAATTTTTTCGATCCGGTTCAGAGATGGAAACAGCGTGGCTTAATGGTGTGGACAGCCATTGGTCTGGCTGCATTGTTTTCACTTGCGCTGTATGTTCTGGGCATCCTGGGACAGGCTGTTGAGCTGCTAGCTATTGGCGCTATTGTTGCGTTTGTCTGTAGCCCTGTTACTAATTGGCTTGAAGACAGGGGAGTGCCACGTGGCATCTCTGCTCTTATAGCTCTTGTTCTTACGCTCATTGTGCTAGTAGGATTTCTTATTCTCATTGCCCAGCCATTGGTACTTGAGCTTACTACGCTACTCAGAAACGCTCCTTCGTATGCTAGTCAGATAGGAGCAATGGCAAGGGAGTTTTGGCAGAACTTTGACACTCAGAGCAACCCTGCCGTTAGGCAGACGGTAGAACTTGCAATTGAACAGGCATCAAGTATTGGAATATCAGTTGCTTCTGGTATTTTGAGTTGGCTTTCCACATCTGCTTTAGGCAACATCTCTTCTATGGCAAACCAACTTATGGTCTTCTTCTTAGGCCTGGTGCTTGCTTATTGGTTAGCTAAAGATTATCCCGTTATTGTTCGTGAGATGGCCATTATTGCTGGTCCTCAAAAAGAGAATGAATTCAGGCTTATTCTTGCAATCTTGAGTAGATCTACCAGTGGCTATATGCGTGGAACCATCATTACCTCTGCGGTTAATGGCGTTCTTGTGTACTTTGGTTGTTTGATTTTAGGTAACCCTTATGCTGCTCTTATTGGTATGGTCACAGGAATTTTTCACATTATTCCTGTAGTTGGACCGGTTTTCTCGGCAGGCACTGCTCTGATTCTGAGCATTTTGGTAGACCCCATCATGACCGTATGGACCATTGTTATCTTGATGGTTGCTCAAAACGTTGTTGATAACGTGCTTTCACCTTTGGTTATGGCAACCAGCGTCAAAGTCCATCCGGGCCTTTCACTCGTCGGCATTGTTATTGGTAGTGCTCTTGGCGGAGTGGTTGGAACTATTCTTGCTATTCCTTTGACTGCGGCTCTAAGAGGTATTTTTGTGTACTTCTTTGAGAAGTATTCAGGTAGACAGATTGTCTCGCCAAATGGCGCACTTTTTAACTCTACGCAATATGTGGATGAGACAGGCGCCATTCTTCCAGAATATGACGCTCTGGACGATCCAAAGTTCTTTGAGGAATCACGTCTTGTTGATCAAGATACTACGGCTCATGTGCGCAGTAAGTCGTCAATTCCCGCACCAAAGATTCTTGGTCATGATTTTTCTCAGTTACTTTTTAGGAATACTCAAGAAGTTACTAAGGAACCAGATAAACCATCGTCAGATGCGGTAGACTCAGACAGTACAAAAGAGTAGTTATTTGAATACGGAGAAGTACTTTATGGCTGACTATAAAACAATGAAAACAGCAGAGATTCGTGAGGACTTCCTAAGCTTCTTTGAGAGCAAGGGTTGCAAGCGCTATCCTTCTTCATCTCTGGTGCCTTCTGACCCTTCGCTGCTTCTTGCTAATGCTGGCATGAACCAGTTCAAGGAGTATTATCAGGGCATCAAGACTATGAAGGAGATCGGCGCTACATCCTGCCAGAAGTGCCTTCGTACTAACGATATTGACAACATTGGTGACTCTCGCCACCTCTCATTCTTTGAGATGCTGGGTAACTTCTCCTTTGGTGGCTACACCAAGCGCGACGCATGTACTTGGGCAATGGAGTTTATTTCTTCTCCAGAGCACTTGGGTCTGCCTCTTGATCGTCTGTACTTTACTGTCTTTACTGACGACGATGAGGCAATTGAGATCTGGAAGTCTCTTGGCGTAGCAGAAGACCACATCACCCGTCTGGGCGAAGAGGACAACTTCTGGGCAGCTGGTCCAACTGGTCCTTGCGGTCCTTGCTCCGAGATTTACTTTGACCAGGGTCCTGAGTTTGAGGGAGAGGCCCCTGGAGACGATGGCAACCGCTATCTTGAGTTCTGGAACCTTGTCTTTACTCAGTTTGACCGCCAGGAAGATGGTTCCCTGCCTGAGCTTCCTCACCGCAACATCGATACCGGCATGGGTCTTGAGCGTATTGCAGCTATCATGCAGCATGAGGGCACCAACTACGAGGGTGACATCATGCGTTCCCTCATCTCTTTGGGCGAGAAACTCTCTGGTAAGAAGTATCACTCAACTGACGAGATTGACCGCAGTCTGCGCATTCTTGCAGACCACTCTCGTGCAGTTACCTTTATGATTGGCGACGGCATTCTTCCTGGCAATGAGGGTAGAAGCTACATCCTTCGCCGTCTGCTCCGTCGCGCCGTCTACCACGGCCGCCTGCTGGGCATCCAGGGCACCTTTATGGCAGAGTACGCACATGAGGTTGCCGTTCTTCTTGGCGCAGAGTATCCAGAGCTTGTCGAGAAGAGCGCTCTTATCGATGGCATTTTGACTGCAGAAGAGGAGCGCTTTGGCGCTACGCTTGACGCAGGCGAGTCCAAGCTCACCGCCGAGCTTGAGCAGCTTGAGGATGGCGCACAGCTTTCTGGTGAGGTTGCATTCCTTCTGCACGATACCTACGGATTCCCTATTGATCTTACTCGTGAGATTGCTGCAAATGCGGGTCACGTTGTTGACATGGACGCTTTTGACGCTGCAATGACAGAGCAGCGCGAGCGCGCTCGTGCATCTGCTAACCGTGATGCCTGGGGTAATGCTCAGAGCATCTGGGTAGCTCTCTCTGACCGCCTTGATGAGACCGTCTTTGACGGCTACGACAACAACGAGCTCTCCGGCGTTCGTGTTGTCGCTCTTGTTCAGGACGGACAGGAGGTTGAGTCTGCTGCTGCAGGTTCCGAGGTTGAGGTTGTACTTGATCGCACACCTTTCTATGCAGAGATGGGTGGCCAGGTTGGTGACACCGGCAAGCTGACGGCTCCTGGTCTCTACGTTCACGTGACTGACACCAAGCATCGCGACGGTGGCCTTGAGTCCCACGTTGGCGTGGTAGAGGAGGGCACGCTCTCTGTTGGTGATTCTGTCACCGCAACCATTGACGCTGGCCGTCGTGAGCTCATTCGCCGCAACCACACGGCAACGCACCTCCTTGACGCAGCACTCAAGAAGGTTCTGGGAGATCACGTTAACCAGGCTGGTTCTCTTGTTGCCCCAGATCGTATGCGCTTTGACTTTACGCACTTTGAGGCTCTTACCAAAGATGAGCTTGATCGCATTGAGGGCATGGTAAACGCAGAAATCTTTGCTGCTAAACCTGTTGTCACTCAGATTATGAGCATCGAAGACGCAAAGGCTGCTGGTGCTGTTGCACTCTTTGGCGAGAAGTACGGTGATGTCGTACGTGTAGTTTCTGCTGGCGCAGAAGACACTCCATTCTCTCGCGAGCTCTGCGGTGGTACTCATGCTCGCAACACTGCTGACCTTGGTCTCTTCAAGATTATTTCTGAGAGCTCCGTTGGTTCTAACTCAAGGCGTATTGAGGCTGTAACCTCTATGGGCGCTATTGAATACGTTGATGAGCGCTTGGCTCAGCTTGATGAGGTTGCGGCGGCTCTGAAGGTTCGTTCTTCTGCTGTTGCAGACCGTGTTGAGCAGCTACAGCAGGACCTTCGCACTGCAAACCACAAGCTTGAGGCTGCTCTTACTGGAGCAGGTAGCAACCAGGTGGCAGAAGCACTTAAGTCTGCTGTTCAGCTTAATGGCTATAGCTGCGTAATTGCTAAGCTCGAGGGCCTTTCTGGTAAAGAGCTCCGCTCCGCATGGGATGGTATCCGCGATGCATCTGATGGCCAGCCTGTTGCTTGCGTTATCGCATCCGCAACCGCTGACGGTAAGGTTTCTCTGCTTGCAGGTGCAACTGATTCTGCAGTTGCAGCGGGTTTCTCGGCAGGAGATATTGTCAAAGAGATTGCAGAGCTTGTTGGAGGTCGCGGTGGCGGCAAGCCAGCAATGGCACAGGCAGGCGGTTCAAATGCTACAGGAATTGACGCAGCACTTGAGGCTGCAAGAACAAAGCTTGGTGCGTAACGTTTGCGCGTTTTAGCTCTAGATATTGGTGAAGTACGCATCGGGGTTGCTGTAAGTGACCCCGATGGTGCTATTGCATCACCTGTTTGTGTGCTTCCTGCG
>CALIAZ010000008.1 GCA_938045565.1 uncultured Atopobium sp. | reverse complement strand
GTGCTTTGAGTGCTTTGAGTGCTTTGAGTGCTTTGAGTGCTTTGAGTGCTTTGAGGTTTTACGCTGTTAAAGCTTAAAGTACAACATCAGGGTCAAGCGATTGCTGGCTTTCTCGCATTTCTTTTGCCAAAGACAAATATGCTTTTAGCTGCGGCTCTGTAATCTTGCCCTCGTGCAGGGCGTCTTGAACGCTACATCCAGGCTCGTGAGTATGGGTGCAATTCCTAAACTTACACGTCTGAGCAGCTTCAGAAATGTGCGGGAATATCTTCTGCAATCCCCTCTCATGGCCCACAATAGGCAGACTTCTAAGGCCAGGTTCATCCACAATAACGCCAGCATCAGGAAGCGCTACCATGCGACGAGCAACCGTTGTATGACGGCCAGCCTTATCAGATTCGCGGACTTCTCCCGTTTCAAGTGCCTCATGTCCCAAAAGCGCATTCAGAAGCGTTGATTTACCGGCACCTGATTCGCCAAGTACAATGGCTGCGGAGCCGTAGGGAACAAGACTACGAACAGCATCAATTCCCCACGCAGCCCCAAACTTTTTAGCAGTCTGAGCAAGATCTGCAAGTGCATCGGTTTTCTCGCCCTCAAGCTTTGAAGCTGTTGCAACAATCTTCACCGTAGAGCCAAGGGCTGCGGTAATAGAAGAAATCTCTTGAGCCAAAAGGTCCGGACCCGCTACATCTGACTTAGTAAGCACCACAGCACAGGCAGCGCCGCAGTCTTTAGAGATAACCGCCGAGCGCACAATACGATCTACCGAGACAGCCTCGCCGTCCAAGGCCTGTACCACAAGAACCAGATCAACGTTTGCGGCCAGAGTCTGCTTTTGACCACGAGCTCCGCCCTTCCAGCGAGCAATATCGGTCTCTCGCGGCAGAACTGCCTCGATAATACCCATATCGTGCGAGTCCGGAATGCGTGCGCATACCCAGTCTCCCACGGCCACCGTGGAGTTCTGGCCCTTAGTCACACGTGCGGCAAACTCGGCGCGAAACACTCCCTGCTCCGAGACAACCGCAGGAAATCCCCTATCCAAGCGGACAACGCAGGCCATGGTCATCGTCTGGCGAGAAACCCCTTGGGCTTCAAGCTCAGATACGACGTCTGCATAAGCCTGCGTCTGAGCCGACAATGGAGTCAACTGTTCAAACGCTGGAACATCCAGCAATGAAGAAAGGGCCGGCAGTGACCCTTGGGTCTTGCCGGCTCTTGCTTTTCTGGAACTTTTTGTACGCTTAGCGGACAAGAGTGCTCCCTACCTTATGCTTTGTTCTTCTGCACAGAACGCATAACAGCCTTGTACAGCTCCATCAAAGGAATAATAGATGCAGCTAAAAGCATTGCCATGGCGTACTCTTTAAAACCAATCTCAGCAAAGCCAAACGCCTGAGAAAGTGGTGTCTCAATTACCACAAAGGTAAGAATCAAAGACATAACAAAGGAGCCCCACAGCCAAATGTTTTGGCTGGTTAGCTTGAAGATTGAACCACGTAAAGAACGCATGTTGAAGGAGTGGAACATCTCAACCATAGAAAGCGTCAAGAACGCCATGGTCATACCCTCAACGCCAGCCTCTGGGTTAATAATAACCTGTGAGATATCAAAGGTTCCATACTCAAAGTAGTGACCAATAAAATAGCTGGCAAGGGTGAGAAGAGCAATGATAGAACCCTGAACAAGGCAGTCAAAGCCAACGCCACCCGCAAAGATTCCGTCCTTAGGATTACGTGGCTTACGCTTCATGATTCCTGGTTCAGCCTTCTCGGTAGCCATAGCAAGCGCAGGCAGAGAGTCGGTGATCAGGTTAATCCACAGAAGGTGGGTAGGCTGAAGGATGGTAAAGCCAACTAGGGATGCAATAAAGACGGAAATAACCTCTGCAAGGTTGGAGCTCAAGAGGAACTGGATGCACTTACGAATGTTGTCGTAGATGCGCCTTCCCTCTTCGCATGCGCTAATAATGGTGGCAAAGTTATCGTCAGCCAGAACCATATCTGCAACGCCCTTAGTAACATCGGTACCAGTAATGCCCATACCAATACCAATATCAGCGCGTTTAATGGAAGGAGCATCGTTAACGCCGTCACCTGTCATGGCCGTAACCATGCCCTTCTTGCGCCAAGTATCAACAATGCGAACCTTGTGCTCAGGCTGAACACGTGCGTAAACGCCAATTGTCTCAATACGCTGCTCAAACTCTTCGTCAGAAATCTTATCAAGCTGTGCGCCTGTAATTGCTTGAGAGCGATCGGTAATAATGCCCAGCTCAACCGCAATAGCAATGGCTGTATCAATGTGGTCACCTGTAATCATAACGGTACGCATACCAGCTTCATGAGCCTCAGCAACAGCACCCTTAACCTCAGGACGAACTGGATCAATAATGCCAGAGAGTCCAACAAAGACCATGTCATGCTCAAGAGTAGCTGGGTCATAGCTCTGAGGAGCTTCTGTTCCCCAATCACGACGAGCAGATGCCATAACGCGAAGAGCCTGGTCAGCCATGGACTTGTTCTGAGCCAAAATCTCAGAGCGAGCCTCATCGGTGAGGTCAATAATGCCATCACTTGTCATAATCTTGGTGCAGCGAGCAAGTACCTCGTCAGGTGCACCCTTAGTGTGCTGTACAACCTTGCCAGAGCGGGTACGCACCACAACAGACATCATCTTACGAGAAGAGTCAAAGGGCGCCTCGCCGATACGAGGGCGAGAAGAAGCAAGGTCACTTGTGGTGTATCCAAGTTTTGCAGCGTCTGCAACAAGAGCAGCCTCAGTGGGCTCACCCTTTGCTACTTGTTCTGCATCATCCCAGGTGGCGTCAGAGCACAGTGCCATGGTACGTACATGTGCGTCAAGGTTTTCTGTCTCATGACGGACAACAGTCATCTTGTTTTGAGTCAGAGTACCAGTCTTATCGGAACAAATTACCTGAGTACAACCAAGGGTTTCAACTGCGGTAAGTCGACGAACAATAGCGTGACGCTCGCTCATTCTGGTAACGCCCATAGAAAGAACGATGGTAACAACGGCAACAAGACCCTCTGGAATTGCAGCTACTGCAAGAGAAACTGCGACCATAAACGTACTGAGGACAAGGTCAAAGTTGCCAAGCATCTCAGCTCCATGCTTGATAAATCCTGTTGCAAAGACAAGCAGCGAGATGACAACAACAAGAATAGTAAGTGTGTGGGAAAGCTTATCGAGGGCAATCTGAAGTGGAGTCTGTCCCTCTTCTGCCTGAGAAATTGCATCTGCAATCTTGCCCATCTCAGTGTCCATGCCTGTTGCAACAACAACTGCACGACCGCGTCCATAGACCACAATAGATCCGGAGTAGCACATATTCTTTCGGTCGCCCAAAGGAATATCATCTGTGCCTTCAGCAAGACTGAGAACCTCCGCGTGTTTCTCGACAGGAACTGATTCACCTGTAAGCGCAGACTCCTCTACCTTCATGGAAGCGCTTTCAAGAATGCGGCAGTCAGCTGGGACGGAGTCACCCGCCTCAAGCAGGATGATATCGCCCACAACAAGCTCGGTTGAAGCAACCGTCTCAAGGCGGCCGTCCCTGATAACCTTGCTCTGTGCTGCACTCATCTCTTGCAGAGCAGCAAGGGCTTCCTCGGCTTTGCCTTCTTGGACAACACCAAGAACGGAATTAATGACAACAACAAACAGAATAATTACAACGTCTGCAACTCCGCCTTCTCCGGTATAAATGCCCTCAGCAGCAGAAATAGCAGCAGCAACAAGAAGCATAATGACCATAGGATCTGCCATCTGCGCAAAGAACCTTTTAATGATTGATTCTTTTGGAGCTTCTTTAAGCTTATTTGGGCCATGAGCCTCAAGACGTGAAGCTGCTTTTGCATCAGACAGACCAACTTCAGCATCAGTTTTTTGCGCACTGACAACATCAGCCGCACTTGAAAGATACTCTTTCAAAGTTCCTCCTGGGTTTCTACCTGACAGATTGATGCCCGATCATAATTCCCCAGGAGAGGGGCAAGGGCTCACCAGGGTTGCCGTGTCAGGACCTTACAACGTCCTATCATAGGACCTTACAATGCTCTATCATTTTACCGTATTCTTTCTTTTTTCAAACCTCATAAATATTTCTTAAAACTCCTGTTATGTGGCAAATAATTGTAATCCAAGGGGTACAATAAGCGCAGAACATAACAACATAAGCCAAACGTTAGTTTTGGCAAGGAGGCAGTTATGAAAATCCTGTTTTATGGTGCTCAAAGTTATGACAAGGATTCTTTCAACCTTGAGCTTCCAAAGTATCCAGATGTTTCAATCGACTACATTGAGTCAAACCTTACGCCTATGACCGCAGGCTTTGCTAAGGGTTATGACGCTGTCTGTGCTTTTGTTAATGCAGATGCTTCAATTCTAACTCTTGAGATTCTTGCCGGCTTTGACGTTAAGCTTCTGCTGATGCGCTGCGCTGGCTTTGATGCTGTTGACGTTAACGCTGCTAAAGACCTTGGCATTACGGTTACGCGCGTACCTGCTTACTCTCCTGAGGCAATTGCAGAGCACGCAATGGGTCTCGCGCTTGCCGCTAACCGTCGTATTCACCGTGGATACATCAGAATTCGCGAGAATAACTTCTCGCTTGTTGGCCTTGTTGGCGATACTCTTCACGGCAAAACTGCCGGCATTGTTGGAACTGGTCGTATTGGTGCAGCTCTTTGCCGTATCTGCAAGGGTTTTGGCATGCACGTCCTTGGCGCAGACCTCTATCCAAATATGAGCCTTGTCAATGACGAGCACGTTGTTGATGAGTATGTCAGCTATGATGAGCTCTGGGAGCGTTCGGACTTTATTTCACTTCACGCTTTCTTGAATGACGAGAGCTATCACATGATTAACGATAAGACCATCGGAAAGATGAAAGATGGCGTCATCCTCGTTAATACTGGTCGCGGTGGACTTATTGATACCAATGCTCTTATTCGCGGCATTCTTTCTGGCAAAATTGGCGCTTGTGGCCTTGACGTTTATGAAGAGGAAAATCCAAACGTCTATAAGGACCGCGGCGCCGAGGTCTTTGATTCAGTTACCTCTACGCTTTGCTCTTTCCCTAACGTAGTTATGACAAGTCACCAGGCATTTTTTACTCATGAGGCACTTTCTCAGATTGCTCAGGTTACGCTTGATAACGCAACTGCTTTTGCTGAGGGTACTGATTACGTTGATAAAAGTGTGGTTTGCTAAGTACCAGAGAAACAAACGCTCTAAAAACGGTTACTATTGATACTCGAATGTGATTTCAGTTCCTATGAAAAGGAGAGATATGGCTCGCAAAAAGACCAAGATTGTTTGTACTATGGGTCCTGCTACAGAAAGTGATGAGGTCCTTCGTGAGCTCATTCTTGCTGGCATGAACGTCGCACGTTTTAACTTCTCGCACGGTAGCCATGAGTATCACCGCACTATGATTGGTCGCGTTCGTTCTATCTCTGATGAGCTTGGTATTCCTATTGCTATCATGCTTGATACAAAGGGTCCTGAGGTTCGCACCGGTCTTCTCGAGGATGGCAAGAAGGTCACCCTTACTACTGGTGAGTCCGTCATCGTAACCACCGATGATGATGTCATTGGTAATGCTCAGCGCTTCTCGCTTGACTACAAGAATCTTCCAAAAGAGGTCCAGAAGGGCTCCATCATCCTTATTGATGACGGCCTCATTGGCCTTGAGGTTGATCACGTTGAGGGCACCGACATGCACTGCAAGATCATCAATGGCGGTGAGCTTGGCGAGAAGAAGGGCGTAAACGTTCCTAACGTCAACATTGGTCTTCCTTCCGTCACTGAACAGGACCGCGCAGACATCATGTTTGGTTGCGAGCTTGGTATTGACGCAATTGCTGCCTCCTTCATTCGTGATGGCGCTGCAGTTGAGGAGATTCGTAACATCTGCCGTGAGATGGGTACTCCTAACGTACAGATCTTCCCTAAGATTGAGTCTGCTCTTGGCGTAAAGAACTTTGACGAGATTCTTGCAGCTTCTAACGGCATCATGGTTGCCCGTGGTGACCTTGGTGTTGAGGTTCCTGCAGCTGAGGTTCCTCACATCCAGAAGACTGTCATCAAGAAGTGTAACGATGCTTATAAGCCTGTCATCACCGCAACTCAGATGCTTGACTCTATGATTCGTAACCCTCGTCCAACCCGTGCAGAGGTTACCGACGTTGCTAACGCAATCTACGACGGCACTGACTGCGTCATGCTTTCTGGTGAGTCCGCAGCTGGTAAGTACCCTGTTGAGGCAGTAAAGACCATGGCTTCCATCTGCAAGGAGACCGAGAAGTACCTGCCAGTCAAGGATGTCTATCACCAGCGTGAGGGCCTTAAGAACGTCAACGGCGCTACAGGCTTTGCTGCAGTTGATATGGCAATCCGTGTTGACGCTAAGTGCATCATCTGCCCAACACACTCTGGCCGCACTGCTCGCCTTGTTTCTAACTTCCGTCCAAAGCGTCCTCTGTATGCAATGTCTCCATCTGATGAGGCAGTTCGTCGTACCTGCTTCTATTGGGGTGTCTATGCATTCAAGACCTCTGAGCAGGGCACGCTTTCTAACACCATGTACAACGCCCTGAACGTTGCAAAGGAAGTTGGCATCGTTGAGACCGGCGACATTGTTGTTCTGACTGCTGGCGATCCTCATACCAGCCCACGTCTTGGTGACTACACCACTTCAACTAATGTTGCTATGATTTGCCAGGTTCAGTAAACCGCGTTTCAGCTTTAACGTTATATGCACCCAAGCGCTGCTTGGGTGCATATTTTTTTACATGTGATATTTCTCAGTGGCTTGCCAGTAGTTACGCAATTTTCCAGCCGACGGTTTTCTCGCGCATGTTAACAAAATCAGCGTAGATGCCGCCTTCTTTCATGAGAGATTCATGGGTTCCGCGCTGAACAATGCGCCCCCTGTCCAGGACAAGTATCTGATTAGCATTGCGCACTGTTTTTAAACGATGGGCAATCATGATGACCGTCTTTGACTTTGTGAGCTCGGCGATTGCGCGCTGGAGTTCAAGCTCATTTTCTGGATCAACATTAGCTGTAGCCTCATCAAGCACCACGATTGGCGCATCTTTTAAGATAGCACGCGCAATAGAAAGACGCTGGCGCTCGCCACCAGAAAGCATTGAGCCGCCTTCTCCTAAGCGTGTTTCATATCCGTCAGGTAACGCCTGGATAAACTCTTCACAGCAGGCACGCTTAGCCGCGTCAACTACTTGCTCATGAGTTGCGTCTGGATTACCAAACTTGATGTTGTTCTCAATAGTGTCATCAAAAAGGAATACTCCCTGGAATACGGTAGAGAAATTTTGAAGCAAGGCGTCAACTTTATAGTCACGCACATCGTGGTTGCCAAGCATAACCTTGCCTGATTTCACATCCCAGAAACGTTCAATCAAGCGGACAAGCGTTGTCTTACCTGATCCACTTGGACCTACAATGGCACAAGAAGTACCTGCAGGGATCGAGAGGCTCACACCGTCAAGAATTTGCCTGTCATCGTAGCCAAACGAGACATGAGAAAGCTCTATGTCGCAAGAATCCGCTTTCTCCAGACCTTCTCCCTCCTCCATTGCAGGTGTGGCGAGAATAGCGTTTGTTTGCTCCATTGCAATTTCAATGTTACGCAAAATAGTTGAGAAACGACCAGCAGATTCGAGACGGCTGAACAACATAAACGACATAACCACTACGGTTAAGCACGTAGCTGTATCAAGTGTTCCAGATAGCCATAGACCAACTGATACCAAGCACATAATAATGCTAGTGGCCTTAGAGATAACCATCTGCAAAACTGAGAAACGAAGCGCCTTAAACTCAAGTTTGAGCGCTTGAACGCGGCAATCATCAACTGCTTTGGCGTACTTTCCCTCAGCGTCATCAATAAGGGAAAATGCCCTTACCACGCTAATGCCGCGAACATACTCAAGAACGGAGCTAATCAAAGTAGTATTTGCTGCTACATAATCATCTGATGTATTGCGCACATAGGCCTGCAAGAGCTCCATAGTTATGCAGAAAAGAGCAAATGTAGCTGCAGTTATAAGGCCTAATTGCCAACAAAATACAAACAGGAATGCAACAATAATTGCTGTTAAGGCCAAACCACCAAAAACCATCATATAGAGCAAGCCGCCAAGATTTTGCATTACATCTAGCTGGTTGGTCATAACAGCTGTTACTTCTCCAAGGCTATTCTCGTTAAAGTAACCCATAGGTAGACGACGCAACGTGTCGCCAATTTCCGCGCGCTTGGCACCAGCCATACTGAAATTAGCATCACAGAAATTCTCACTCTTAAAATGAGCGCAGATGAACGCTCCTATAATGCTCAGAAGCATAACTCCCAGCGCAGAAGCTATCGTCTGGGTTGAGAGCGTATCCGTAGACAGCGCTGTAAAAACAATCCAAAGCGCCGTTATTTGCACGCCTTCAAAGAGGCAGCCAAGAATGGTGAAGAACAGGCCCTTGTGGAGTTTCTGGCGATAAGAACTTCCAAATTGAAAGTACATTTTTAAGACAGATAACATTGCTACTCCCCTCCTTAAGCCTCATCAAGTGCGCCGATATGAGCGCGATACATGGTTGCGTAGAGCGGACATGTCTCCATAAGCTGCTCGTGAGTACCCTCAGATTCAATGGAGCCATTATTAACGACAACAATTTTGTCGGCATTTTGTACGGTTGATAGACGATGCGCAATAACTACCAGCGTTTTACCAGCTACCAGTTTTGCAACTGCAGATTCAACCTCTGCTTCAGATTCTGGATCCGCGTAAGCTGTTGCTTCATCCAGCATAATAATCAGCGCATTTTTGAGCATAGCTCGTGCAATTGCTACACGCTGGCGTTCTCCGCCAGAAAGGTGCCCACCTGAGCCTCCTACAACCGTTTGATAGCCGTGAGGAAGTGATTGGATAAAGTTATGGCAGCCAGAAGCTTTTGCACAGGCAATAACCTCATCATCGGTGGCATCTTTTTTGCCCATTCTGATGTTTTCCATAATGGTTTCATCAAAAAGGTAACTATCTTGGTCAACATAAGCTACGAGGTTTACAAGTTGAGATGGAGTACAGGAGCGAATATCTTGTCCTCCAATAGAAACAGATCCTTCATTTGGATCCCAGAAACCTGCGATAAGCCGAGCAACAGTTGACTTACCAGATCCACTTGGACCAACAAGTGCCGTAACTTGTCCTGGCTCAATATCTAAAGTAATCCCATGGATTACTTCATTGCTTCCGTACGAGAAACGAACATCACTTAACTTAATTTGAGTGCCCTCAAGTGTACAAGGGACCTCGGCTCTCACCTGATCTGGGTAGTTCAATACCTCAGAAATTTCTTTGACAACAGAACCTACCTGCGCAAGAGAATCCATAAAGCTCATTGCTTCAAAGAGAGGCTGAAAAATACCTAAAGAAAGCACGGCGCACATAACAAAAGTAGAAGGAGAAAGAGTTCCCTGAAGCACAAACAAGCATCCAAGGGGTAATACCGTTACTAACGTTGCAGGAGCAATTGACAACATGGCATCCTGCCAGATTTGGCAGTGGCTCATCCAATCAATAAAAGCATGGGCGGAAGCATAAACAGCCTTTGAGAACTTCTCGTAAGAACTTGCGGACTGTCCAAAAGCCTTAATTACCTCAATTCCTGACACATACTCAACTGAGGCATTATTCATCTCTTTACCAGTTACGATAGTATTCTGATACCAATACTCATAGTCTTTCATCATGCCTAATAAACAGGCAAGTCCCACAATTATGGTTAGCAATGCGGCAAGGGCAAGACGCCAATCTAAAACAATGAGGTACACAAAAACCGCAAAAGCAGCTGTAAGGTTTGAAGTAAGCTCAGGAACTGCATGAGCAAGTGTGGTTTCAATACTATCGATCTTCTCGACTAACAGGCGTTTGAGGGAGCCCGAAGGAGTATCAAGCACATATCCCATGGGGATAGTTGTCAGCTTCTTTGCCACTCGGGTACGCATGTTTGCAATTGTTGCAAATGTTGCCTTATGAGAAACGATAGTTGAAAGGTGGTGGAAGATAATCTTTATCAAATAGCTGAGGCCCGCTATAAGTCCCCAATGCAGATAAAATGGCCATTCTTGAATTCCATCAAAGATGCCAACCACCATATTGCCTGCAGCAACGTAGGGCACCATTCCTCCCAAGACACCAATAATGGCAAGAATGACAGACAGTGCATACATACTTTTTCTGTCTGACCACTCGAGCAACACCGCAACGGGATTTACTTCTGATTGCTGAGAATCTTGTTTTGTATTTTGGTTGGACTCAGTAGCTTGAACACTTTGGTTCTGACAACTTGCCATACCCACACCGCCTCCTGCCACAAACTCACAATGTAATGTCTGTTATTCAGGCTGGCTTTGACAGAGAAAGCAAAGCTTTAACTGCCATAAGTTAGCTATATATAACTATTTATTAGTTTCAAACTACTTAACAGCTAAAACAAGCTAGTTTTGTAAGTAATCGGTAAATGGTAAGCCACTGTCTGTAATTGAGACGTGTAAACAATCCCATTAAAATACTTATGAAAGCTTAATCTAACCTCAATAATTGGTTAATCTTTATAAGAGACCATGTATCACGAAGACGAGAGGCGTCTTTAACATCTCGAAAGGAAGCTGATCATGGAAAAGCTCGAAAAGGTTGAAGTAATTCGCGAGAAGTGCGGCGTAAGCTACGAGGACGCAAAGGTAGCACTTGACACTTGTGATGATAATGTTCTGGATGCAATTATTTGGCTCGAGAAGCAGGGCAAGTCCACTAAGCAGACTGCAAACTATACTACTGAGTCAGCTGCACAGGCAGACGTTTCTCCAGAAATGGAAGCAGCTCAAATTGCCTACCAAGAATCAAGTAAAAAGTCTGATTTCTCAGAGAATATGTCTTCTCTTTGGGAAAAGTGCAAGGAACTTTTCCATAAGAGTGTAGAAACAAAATTCATTGTTACTCGTCGTGGCGAGCAGTTCATGGCCATGCCAGTAATTATTCCGATTGTTGGTCTGTTCCTCTGGGGTGCTACGTTCTGGCTGCTCATCATTGGTCTCTTCTTTGAAATGCGCTATCACATCCAGGGAGCTTATCCTATTGTTGTTGATGTAAATGAGGCAATGGATAAAGCTGCAGATGCAGCAGGTTCCATCAAAAAAGATGTTATCGACAAAAAATAAAATACAATTGGTTCCAAATCTAAAGTAGAAAACTTCGAAATTTAGGCAAGAAAATGATTAAGGTTCTTATCGTTGAAGACGAAGAAAAAATTGCACGCTTTATAGAACTCGAGCTTAAACATGAGGGCTATAAGGTAGACAAAGCTCTTGACGGAAGAACCGGAGCTGAAAAAGCACTGTCAAATGACTATGATCTTATCTTGCTTGATGTACTTCTCCCCCAGCTTAATGGTCTAGAAGTCCTTAGAAGGATTCGTCGCGAGAAAAACACGCCAACTATCATGCTTACTGCTCGTGATTCAGTTATGGATAAAGTAGCTGGTCTCGATGCGGGCGCAGATGACTACCTCACCAAGCCTTTTGCAATAGAGGAACTTCTTGCCCGCATCCGAGTAGCCCTCAAACATCATGAGGCAGACAGTTTAAACTCTCCGACAATTCCTCAAACAGCTGCTACAAGCGCCTTTACAATTAAGGGCGTCGCACTTGATGTTGATCGCAGAGAAGTCTGTGTAAATAACGATTCGATTGAGCTTACAACTAAAGAGTTTGAAATACTTCGTATGCTCATGGAACATGTTGGTGTTGTTATGAGCCGTGAGCGTATTGCATCTGAAGCTTTGGGTTATGAGTTTGCCGGAGAAACTAATAACGTTGATGTTCATATTGCTCATCTGCGTGCAAAAATTGACGATCGCTATAACATCAAACTAATTACTACTGTTCGTGGAGTCGGATATGTCATCAGAGAAGCATAATCGTTCCACCATACAAGAGCATAAAAAGCCTTTCTTTACCCGTTCCGACTCCTCGACTGCAGGAGTTATTACCTGGGGATTTTGGTGGCGTAAACTGATGAATTACGTTGGCTTTAATCTCTTTTTACTGGTGAATATTGCTCTGATTTTTATTTATATGTATAACCAGCATGTTCCACAAGGTACTTTTTACCTAGGATTTTTCCCTACTGAGTCTCACTCTATTTCTCTTATTGGATTCACTTTCTTACACGAGCTCTCAAGCCTTAAATACATTGTTCATGGCCCTACTTTTGGCGCAAAAATATTTGATTTAGGCGTAGACTTAGCTCGTTTCTGGCCCATGTACATTGCAATCCTTATCTGGGAAATCATTGATCTGTTGTCATTCTTCGGTGACATGCGTCGTGTCAGAAGAGCTCTTCAGCCCCTCAATACACTTGCACTTAAAGCCGATCAACTGGTAAATATTGATATTCTTTCTACCGAAGCTACAACAAATGACGTTCTGGTCAAAAGCGAGAAAATGAAGAGTCTTGAACAGGCAATTGAAGAAGCCAATATCAACGCTCCTAAGATTCAAACGGGTGATCAAGACTTAGCAAGTATTGAGATTGCCTTGAATAAACTGCTTCAACGTATGCAAGAAGCAAAATTGCAACAGATGCGCTTTGTCAACGATGCCAGCCACGAGCTTCGTACGCCTATAGCTGTTATCCGAGGTTATACTGACATGCTGGATCGCTGGGGTAAGACAGATGAAGCGGTACTTGACGAGTCCATTGCTGCCCTCAAATCTGAGAGCGAGCACATGCATGATCTTGTTGAACAGCTCCTCTTCTTAGCACGCGGAGACGCAGGAAGAAATACCCTCACAAAGACTAAGCTTAATCTTGCGCGAATAACTTCTGAGGTATGTGAAGAGTCGGAAATGATTGATCCTACTCACCACTATGCGCTGAAATTTGATCAGAGCACACTGACGGACGATCACTATCAGGTGCTTGCTGATACCGCCATGATTAAACAGTCTATCCGTATCATCGTGCAAAATGCTGCTCGATATTCTGCTGTTCAGACCACCATTTCTTTTAATGTCGCGTATAACGAGAAAACCGTTCAAGTTTCAATCGAAGATGAAGGTATGGGCATATCCGAGACAGCAGCCACTCATATTTTTGAGAGATTCTGGAGAGCCGACAACGCTCGTATTGAAAGCAACGAGAGTTCTGGACTTGGCTTATCCATTGCTAAGTGGATTGTCGATAATCATGACGGCTCTATTGAGGTACTTTCACGCGAAGGTGTAGGTACACGTTTTACCATCGTTTTGCCGCACACAATGTCATAGTGAACTCAAAAAGAGTATCTGCATGTAAAAGGTCCTTCTCGCTAGTCGAAAAGGACCTTTTTCTGTAACTGAAATATGAAAGAAGCCTAACTTTTAAGCGCCGAGCTTGCTCTGATGCAGTTCAACAAACCTCTGTAGTTTCTGAACAATCTCTATCGTGAGCATGTCCTTTTTAACCTGCCAAGACCAATTTCCTTCAGCTTTACCAGGAATATTCATGCGGGCATCATCAGAAAGGCCCAAAACATCCTGAAGCGGCAGAATAACTACAACATTAGAAGTTCCAACTACCTGCTCCATAAGATGATCAAAAATCTGTTGCGATTCATCAGTTGCCTGGCCACCTGTAAAATGAGCTTCTACAAAACCCATAAGCGTTTGCGTATCATGGGTACCGCTGTACACAATAGACTCCTGAGCTGGTGCAAAGGAATATCTACAGTTTCCATCAGCAAACTGGATAACACTCATACCAGGGAAACCTGTCTGAGAAAGCAATCCTCGGACAGCAGGAGTAACTGCTCCTAAATCTTCTGCAATAAAAGGTAGTGGTCCAAGCTGCTTATAAGCAACATCAAACAGCTCCAGGCCGGGACCAAACTTGAATGAACCCTCAGCAGCAGTCTTTCCTTGCTCAATAGCATAGTAAGACGTAAAACCAATAAAATGGTCCAGCCTGGTGTAGTCATACAGATAGAAAGACCTGCGGAATCGCTCAATCCACCAACGATAATCCTCGTCTTTATGAGCCTGCCAGTTATACGTTGGATTACCCCACAGCTGGCCATCTTGAGAAAATGCGTCGGCAGGAGCTCCGGCCTGAAGCTCTGTGTGACCAGTAGCATCCAATGAAAAGAGCTCTGGATGTGCCCAAACATCAGCGGAATCCTCTGAAACAAACATGGGCATGTCGCCAATAATCTGAATGCCTTTAACGTGGGCCTCCGCTAGAGCCTGGCCCCAAATAACGTCAAAAGCAAATTGGTGCTTTCGATGAAGTTCGATTGCTTGAGTAAGCTCAGGACGCTTGAGTAGCTCTTTCGACCAGCTGCGATATTGCTCAGGCCACTCCTGCCACACTCCCTCACCCAACAGGTCTTTAATAGCACAAAATGCTGCATACGAATCAAGCCAATACGAGTTTCTCGCTAGAAATGCCTGGTACTCAGCAGCTCGCTTGCCCTGAGGGTCATTGCACTCAGAAATAACTTTCTCCATTGCGGTTTGGTCAAGCAGATTGATGTTTCCTGCAAAAGCTGAAATTCCCGCATAAGGAGAACCGTACTCATCAGTTGGACTGACAGGCAAAATCTGCCAATATTTCTGACCAGATTTGGCGAGAAAATCGATGAACTCGGAGGTTACATTTCCAATGACACCAGGCTTCTGACCTGATTTGATCATAACATCCTCATTAGCAGGCAAAGAGGTGATATGAGCAAGAATACCCATACCGGGCTCAAGAGGCTTTTGTAACCTATAAGCTGACTGAACGTTTAAAACGGTACAGCCAAGCTGCCACAAAAAGACCTCCGCCTTACCATCTTTAACTGGAATAGCTTGGCCGCTAATAACGTCAATGACCTGCATATTTTGAGGTACAGAAACATATACTGTTTTAGCATCTGAGCGACTCTTGTTCACCAACACACAAATGCCAGAAGCGTCTTTATTCTGCTGCTCTTGCTGGTCATCTTTTTGAACAGGCCTACGCCAGAAAGCTAAAACATCATCTGAACCACCCTCTGGAATAAACGGTTCAAACGAGCCGTCTACCAGCAGAGGAAGTGTCTTTCTGAGCGCAATAGCATTGCGATAAATGTGCAAGTAATCCAAGTCAGCACGAGGACTGATTCCAGGCCATGGCATAGTTGCGCGATTTGTTGGGTCAACAAATCCCTCAACGCCCATCTCATCGCCGTAGTAGATTGATGGAACACCAGGAAGTGTCATCTGCAGCATAGCCGTCTGCCACATACGAGCCTTAGAAAGACCGCGCTGATCAGCAGAAAGCCTGTACGTTACCTGTTCATGAGCAGAAAGAGAATCTGGAGTAGGAGCTCCCGCAACCACGTTAATTAAGCGCTCTTTATCATGTGTTCCAAACACATTCAGGCAAGAATAAAACGCCTCGTGAGGATAGTTTTCCCACAGCTCCTCAAGAGCTAAAGCAGTTGCCCCAGCACCAGCCTCATTCATCAAAAATGAAAGAATAGACTTGCGCAGAGGATAATTCATAGGTCCGTCGAGCTCAGAACCTTCCAGATAATGCCTGAGTTTTCCGTACGCGCACTTATTGCTTGCGTCCTCCCAGACCTCTCCGATAATAACTGCGTCGCTACGCTCTGCAAGTGCAGCAGCACGAATCTTCTGTATAAATGAATCGGAGATTTCATCTGCAACGTCTAAGCGCCAACCGCGAGCTCCACGACGCAGCCACGTTCTAATAACGCCATCCTTGCCACAAATAAACTCCTGATAATCGGGGTTATCGGAGACAATAGTTGGCAGTGCATCAACACCCCACCAGCTCTCATACGTTCCGTCCTCATGGAATGTAAACCACTCGTCATAGTCTGAGCCAGCCTGCTGAACTGCTCCTGATTCAGAGTAGTTAGAGAATTTATTAAAGTATTTTGAATCAGCACCACAGTGATTAAAAACGCCATCCAAAATAATGGAAATACCGTGTTCAGCTGCTTTAACGCAGAGGCGCTCAAAATCCTCTACAGTGCCCAACACGGGATCGACTTCCAAATAATCCGCAATATCGTAGCGATGATTGCTGGAAGCAGCATAGATAGGATTCAAATAAAGCGCAGTTATTCCAAGGTTTTCCAAATAAGGAAGCTTCTCTTCAATACCAGCTAAAGATCCGCCGTAGAAATCCCACTCAGTCACGCAGCCGTTAGCATCTCGTTGATACTCAGGGGTCTTCTCCCAGTCTTCAACCAGCTGGCGAGAAACCCCATTTCTTGGAACGGAAAGTGCTTGCTTGGTACGTTCGTGCCAGTTTGCATCTCGTGCAAACCTGTCGGGAAAAATCTGGTAGACAACTCCTTCTTTGTACCAGCTAGGCTCTTCTACACCAGAAAAACTCGTACGAGCCTCATAGCAGGTAATCTGAAATGAAGGCGGCTCACCATAAGCAAAGCTGCCAACACCGGTGCATCTGTTTTCTTGAGCGCCATAT
>CALIAZ010000007.1 GCA_938045565.1 uncultured Atopobium sp. | reverse complement strand
GGGACTTCATGCGCGTTCCCTCGCCTGCAGCGAGGACAATCGCAGTAAGTGGCATACGTAAGCCTCCAAAGTACTTCGTATTACTCGATACGAGTGCGTCCCTACACAAAAGTTGCGTAAAAAATGGCTGGGGTAGTAGGATTCGAACCCACATTCCAGGCACCAAAAACCCGTGTCCTAACCGTTGGACGATACCCCAATGTAATCACTACGTTGGTTTTGTCCGCAACCCTACTAAGTGTATCAGCTTAGCGAGGCAAATGCTCCACAAATTGCATCAAGAACAAGAACTGCTAAAGTCTGCGCGTCTGCGGTAGTAAATGAGCCGTCAACGTTTGTTCCTTCTGGCAGCACAATCTTGATAGGGGAGCCCGTTGTATCAGCAGACTCGATAGCAGTGCGAAGTCTTGCGGGCAGCGATTCGTTCTCCTCCATAGAAACAGAGCCAATACCCACTTGTCCGCGAGCGGGCATACTTGGGGCATAAGCCGTGGTCAGAACCAAAATGGTAGCTGCATCAGTAGGGGAGTCGGCGCGATCAATCATGGTCATGCCGCTTGCCTCGGTAGTTGCCTTAGAAAGGTTATACACGCGGGCGGCCACGTTTCTAGAGATAGGATCTTCTCCCGTAATAGCAATGCAGGTGGTTTCAAGAACGTTAGCTGCGCGAGCAAAGCCCATAGGACCCTGTGGATGGGGGCCTTTTGCCTGCTTGCCAGACCAAACGTGACGAAGACGCTCAATAGCGTCGAGGGTATCCTGGAATGCCATACCATCAGCAAGCTCGCCGACGCTTTCCTGGAAGAGCTTAACGGCAGCCTCGGTGTGAACACCGTAATGGCCATCAACTTTTCCGCATGAGAAGCCCAAGATGTTGAGACGCTCCTGCAGCTGACGCACGTCATTGCCGTGGAAGTTAGGAAGACGCAGGTAGAGGGTTCTGTCTCCTAGCTCATAGCCCTCATCGACCATGACTGCCCAGGTAGAGGCATCTACTTCTTCTCCAAGAGAAAGGTCATGGTCAAGCCTAAAGCGAGCAACCGCGCGAGCAGTTGACTTGCCAAAGGTGTGGATCTGGCGCTCATCGTCTTCGATGGTGTAGCCAAGCTTTACGAGGCGTTCCTGAATGTCTTCAACGGCAGCACCGGTGCTACCAGGAGTAATAGGATCCATAATTACCTTTCTCGGTTCACAAAGAAGTCTGCCATAGACAAAAGTGTGTCGCGAGCGTCTTCAGTAAGTATCACGTTTTCAAGCACGTGCTTTGCCTCTTCGACTAAGGCAAGAGCGTGTGTGCGGACAAATTTTATCGCATTAGCGCTTTCCATAAGCTCCACAGCGCGCTGAAGCTTCAAAGTATCGCTTGTATGCGCAGAAAGTATGGAGACAAGCTCTGTCTTTTCTGCTGGGCCAAGGTGCTCAAGCGCGTAGACCACCGCGAGTGTGCGCTTGCCTTCAGTGATGTCTGACCTAAAGTCTTTGCCTTGTACCTCGGCGTTTCCAACCAGGTTGAGAAGATCGTCTTGCAGCTGGAAGGCAAGGCCAACCTTGAGGCCAAAGTCTTTGAGCGCATCAAGCGTCTTCTGGTCGGCACCACCAATGAGAGCGCCCAGTACCAGGGGATATGCAGCAGAGTAATAGGCAGTCTTGGAGAGCGCCATAAAAAGATACTGCTCAGAGGTAACATCCCAGCGTTCGTTTTGAGCCCAGCCAAGGTCAAGCGCCTGACCCTCAAGAGTGTGCTCCTGCATGGCGAGAAGAGCGTCGATAACGCGAACTTTAAGCTGGTCAGAGAGGTGGTCGGCCACGGTCACGCGTCTGACAACATTGACCAGGGCAGAATCACCAACGTTGATGGCAAGTCCGGTACCAAGTGTCTTGTAGAGGCACTTCTCGCCACGGCGCAGCTCTGACTTGTCCGCGATGTCGTCGTGGATAAGGGCTGCCGACTGAAAATCCTCGATGGCGCAAGCCACAGGCAGAGCTGCTTTTGCTGAGCCGCCGACTGCTTCGGCGCCCAGGCAGCACAGGACCGGACGCACGCGCTTGCCGCCGCCTGCGCTAAAGTGAGCAAGCGGCTGGTAGAGGTAGGTGTTCAGGTCCGCGCTGGTGCGCTCCGAGGGCGTGGTCGTCGCTGTTGCGGACGCCGCGGGAGCCGCTGCTGCTACGGGCGCCGCTGCCGCTGCGAACGTTGCCGCGGGGAGTCCGCGCATGATCTCTGCCTCGACGGCGGGGAGCTTTTGTGTGAGGTAGTCGGCGAAGTTCACGGAAGTCCTAGCCGCGATAACCGTCTGGATTCATCGACTGCCACTTCCAGGAGTCGCGGCACATGTCAGCGAGGTCGTACTGAGCCTTCCAACCTAGCATGTCAGCAGCTTTCTGGCAGTCAGCATAGTTAGTAGCAACGTCACCTGCGCGACGAGGCTCGATAACGTAAGGAATCTCTTTGCCACAAGCCTTTGAGAACGCCTTGATAACATCAAGTACCGAGCTACCAGTGCCGGTACCTAGGTTGAAGATTTCAACGCCCGTGCGACCAGCCATCCATTTAAGTGCAGCAACGTGGCCAGAACCAAGGTCGCAGACGTGGATGTAGTCGCGAACGCCCGTGCCATCTGGGGTGTTGTAGTCGTCGCCAAAGACGTGAACAGCCTCGCGCTTGCCCACGGCAACCTGAGCCACGTAAGGAACCAGGTTGTTTGGAATACCTGCAGGATCTTCTCCGATGAGGCCGGACTGATGAGCGCCAATAGGATTGAAGTATCTGAGCAGGACAACGTTCCACTCTGGATCTGCGGTGTGGACGTCAGTGAGAATCTGTTCAATCATCCACTTGGTCCAACCGTAAGGGTTGGTTGCGTTCTTCTTGGGGCTCTGCTCGGTCAGGGGGAGGCTATCTGGGTCTCCGTAAACAGTGGCAGAGCTCGAGAAAATAATTGACTTGCAGCCATGGTTTCTCATAACGTCAAGAAGGGTGAGGGTGTTGCCCAGGTTGTTTGTGTAGTATTCGATAGGCTTGACAACGGACTCGCCGACGGCCTTGAAGCCAGCAAAGTGGATGACAAAGTTAATAGCGTGCTCTTCAAAGATGCGGTTCAGCGCATCTGCGTCGTTGACGTCTGCCTCGTAAAACGAAAGCCGCTTGGCGTTTTCTTCTCCCACAATGGTTTTGATGCGGTCGACAACTTTTGCCGAAGCGTTGGAGAGGTCGTCAACAATTATAGCCTCGTAGCCGGAATTAAGCAGCTCAACAACGGTATGGCTGCCAATAAAGCCCGCGCCGCCGGTAACAAGTACGCAGGAATTTTGTGGGATTAGAGCGTCAGACATATCAATCCTTTCGTGGACTTATATCGTCATAAGTATACGGCTTTTCTGCGAAGCGTTGGGCGTTGCGAGCGCACGGGTTTCTCGCCAGGCGCAGCTGCGGGCGCGCCAGCAAGTGCACGCTGCTCACGAGCGCGCGGGTTTCTCGCCAGGTGCGCGCTCCTTGCCATTGCGCGCCTAAAAAGTGCAAAGAATCTGTATTTGCGGCACCGATTCTTTAACAAAATCAGGCAAATCCACCGATTCTTTGATGTATTTAGGCAAAATCCACCGAATCTTTTAAGAAATCAGGCGCGTGAATACAGACTGCGCAGATATAGTTTTTGAGCCAAAAAACCTCACCATGTTTGAGTAAAACAGCTCAGACATGGTGAGAAAAACCGGCAAATAGCTCAGATATAGTGTGCTTTTCAGGCAAATCGTTCAGACTTGGCGAGAAAATCAGGCGCACTCCAAGTTCGTCTCGGGCTCGCGCCAGCTCGCACCGTCCACCTGGCGAGAAACCCGTCCACTCCCAGCGTTTCCGCACAAGAAACCCGGTATCCACACGAAATGGATACCGGGTAGAAATCTCCTTGCAACCTGCACACGCACACGGCGCTGACCAGCGAGGTTGCCGGGGGTCGCGCTCGCACCTTACTTGAAGTACTCGACGCCGCCATCGATGAGAGGCTGGAACTGGTCGCCGGCGGTGAGCTCGGGGATGTTCTTGTAGAGGCCTGCGCCGGAGCGCTCCGTGTGGCCCATCTTGCCCAGGACACGACCATCGGGGCTGGTAATGCCCTCGATAGCTAGGACGGAGCCGTTAGGGTTAACGGAGAAGTCCATGCTTGGAGTGCCTGTTGCGTCAACGTACTGCGTTGCAATCTGGCCGTTTGCCTTGAGTGTCTCAAGCAGCTCGTCGGAGGCAACAAAGCGGCCTTCTCCGTGGCTGATGGCAATGGTGTGGATGTCGCCAAGTGCGCACTTGGAGAGCCATGGGGACATCGTGGACGCAACGCTGGTGCGAACAAGCTGGCTCTGGTGGCGTCCGATGGTGTTGAACGTCAGCGTTGGGCAGGTGTCGTCCATAGGGCGAATGTCGCCGTAAGGAACAAGACCCAGCTTGATGAGCGCCTGGAAGCCGTTGCAGATACCCAGCATAAGGCCATCGCGCTGCTGCAAAAGCTCGCGAACAGCCTCGGTAACCTGAGGAGCACGGAAGAGTGCGCAGATGAACTTAGCAGATCCGTCTGGCTCGTCTCCGCCGGAGAAGCCGCCTGGAATCATGACAATCTGGCTCTTCTTAATGGACTCTGCCAGCGCATTTGCGGACTCAACAATGTCCTGAGGAGTCAGGTTGTTGATGATGAGCGTGGTTGGGTCAGCGCCCGCACGCTCAAAGGCGCGCGCGACGTCGTATTCACAGTTGTTGCCAGGGAACACGGGGATGATGACGCGTGGGCGCGCAGGTGCGATAAGGGTTGGACCAGCATAGGAGTGTCGTGTGGATGCGCCGTCGAAGCTGATTTTCTCCACAACCTCGTCGGAGCCTCCGCGGTAGGGGAAGACCTCCTCAAGCGGGCGTTCCCATGCTTCCTGGAGCTCGGAGAGGTCGACCTTCTCGCCACATGCGCTAAAGACGTACTCGGACGTGGTGACGCCCAGAGGTGCCACGCACACGCCGTCGACGTCGTCAACGGATACGCCGTCTGCCAGCTCAACGATGAAGGCGCCGTAAGTTGGCGAGAAGAGCGCGTCGGCAGAAATCTCTGGCACCAGCTCAACGCCCAGCTTGTTGCCCAGGCAGCTCTTAAAGAGAGCCTCGGCCACGCCGCCGTAACCTGGTGTGGTGATGGCAAGCGCGCTCTTGGACTGAACAAGGGTGCTAACCAGCTTATATGCGGTGAGCAGGGACTCGTTGTCGGGGAGAAGGCCGCTCTCGTCGTAGGATGGAACAATGGAGATAAGCCTATGACCTGCGCCTTTGAACTCATTGGAGACAATCTTGTCCACCTTGGTAAGGCCGGTTGCAAACGAAACCAGCGTTGGTGGAACGTCCAAGTCCTCAAAGGTGCCGGACATGGAGTCCTTACCGCCAACGGCTGCAAGACCAAGGTTTACCTGGGCCATCAGTGCGCCGAGAAGCGCTGAGGCTGGTTTGCCCCAACGGTTAGGATTCTGGCCAAGCTTCTCGAAGTATTCCTGGAAGGTAAGGTAGAGGTCTTGGTACTTAAAGCCGGTAGCAACCAGCTTGGAGACGGACTCAACAACAGAGAGGTATGCACCGCGGAATTGGTCAGCCTCCATGAGGTATGGGTTAAAGCCCCAGGCCATGCCCGAGACCGTGTTGGTCTGGCCCATAACCGGAAGCTTTGCCACCATAGAGAGGGCAGGGGTTAGCTGACGAGCACCGCCGAATGGCATAAGGACGGTACCTGCACCAATAGTGGAGTCAAAACGCTCGGAGAGGCCCTTGTTAGAGGCAACGTTTAGATCGCGTACCAGCGAGTGGAGTTTCTCGCCAAGGGTTGTGCCTGACCAGGTGCGCTGGTAGGCAAGAGGCTTGGCCAGGCGCACGGTAATTGATTTAGGAGCGCCGTTTGAGGCGAGAAATGCACGGCTGATGTCGACAATCTTCTGACCGCGCCAGCGCATGACCAGGCGAGGATCCTCGGTGACGGTTGCCACGATGGTTGCCTCGAGGTTTTCTTCGCGAGCGTATGCGCAGAACTGCTCAACATCTTTTGCCTCAAGAGCAACGGCCATACGCTCCTGAGACTCGGAAATTGCCAGCTCAGTGCCGTCAAGGCCGTCGTACTTCTTTGGAACGGCGTCCAGGTTGACATCGAGGCCGTCAGCAAGCTCGCCGATAGCAACAGAAACGCCGCCTGCACCAAAGTCGTTGCAGCGCTTGATGAGCTTGCAGGCGTCTTCACGGCGGAAGAGGCGCTGAAGCTTGCGCTCAACAGGGGCATTACCCTTCTGGACCTCGGCACCGTCGCGCTCAATGGAGCCAGCGTCGTGAGCCTTGGAGGAACCGGTTGCGCCGCCAATGCCGTCGCGACCAGTGCGGCCGCCGAGAAGAACGATGATGTCGCCATCTTCTGGGCGCTCGCGGCGGACGTGGCTTTGAGGAGTTGCACCTACAACGGCACCAATCTCCATGCGTTTTGCCACGTAACCTGGGTGGTAGAGCTCAGAAACCTGGCCGGTAGCAAGGCCAATCTGGTTGCCGTAGCTGGAATAACCTGCAGCGGCCGTGCGCACGATTGTGCGCTGGGGAAGCTTTCCAGGAAGGGTTTGGGAAACAGGAACGGTTGGGTCTGCAGCACCCGTGACGCGCATTGCCTGGTAGACGTAGCTGCGGCCAGAAAGAGGGTCGCGGATAGCGCCACCGATGCAGGTAGCCGCGCCACCAAAGGGCTCAATCTCGGTTGGGTGGTTGTGAGTCTCGTTCTTGAAGAGGAAGAGCCAGTCTTCGTCTTTGCCATCAACGTCTACCTTGACTTTTACGGTACAGGCGTTGATTTCTTCTGACTCATCAAGATTGGTGAGGACGCCCTTCTCGCGAAGGTACTTTGCACCAATAGTGGCCATATCCCAAAGAGAGACGGCACGATCTTCTCGCCCAAGCTCTTTGCGCATGGAGAGGTACTTCTCAAACGCGGCCTTTACCAGGTCATCATCAATCTGCACGCCAGTAATCCCGGTGTTAAAGGTGGTGTGGCGGCAGTGGTCTGACCAGTAGGTATCAATGACGCGAATCTCGGTGATGGTTGGATTGCGCTGCTCATCGGTGAAGTACTGCTGGCAGAAGGTGAGGTCAGCTAGGTCCATAGCAAGACCGTGAGAAGTAATGAACTCCTTGAGGCCGTCCTGGTCAAGGGTATTAAAGCCCTCAAGAATCTCTACGTCAGCAGGCTCTGGAATGGAAATCTTGAGGGTCTCGGGTAGCTCAAGAGAAGCTTCACGAGCCTCAACAGGGTTGATCAGGTAATTTTTGATGGCAGCAACGTCTGCCTCAGTGAGGTTTCCGGTTAGCACATAAATGCGAGCGGAGCGGACAAGAGGGCGCTCTCCCTGGCTGATAAGCTGCACGCACTCAGCTGCGGAGTCTGCGCGCTGGTCAAACTGGCCAGGCAAAAACTCAACAGCAAACGTATGAACAGCCGCACCTTCAGAAGAAAACTCTGGCATGGTACGGCTGGCAAGATCGGACTGTGGCTCGGAGAAAACGGTGGGGATGCAGGACTCAAAGAGTTCCTCTGAAATTCCTTCGACATCGTAGCGGTTGAGCAGGTCAATGCGTTGTAACTCGGTAATACCAAGAAGGTCTTTCACTTCTTTGAGCAGGGCTTTTGCCTCGCCCTCGAAACCAGATTTTCTTTGGACGTAGACGCGCAGGACCATGGGGCCACCTTTCAATGCAAGCCTTGAACGCTTTTACTGGCTTTATTGTACGTTACTTAGGTGGACAAATTGGCGCTTGTCGAGAAAAGAAAAACGGGTTGTAACAGAGCGTTAAAAATACAATTTTTTAGTTAAAAGTTTTTACGCCAGCATGATTTGCGCCGGCAAGTTTACACCTGAGCGCTTTACGCCAGCACAAAGACAAGGGCGATAAAACAGGCGGTTATACCCAAGGCAATTGCTTCGCGAGCGCCAAAGGTTGGTTGATGCCAACGTGCGCGAGAAGCTCCTGCCACGTAGTGTCGAGCATCAAGTGCCTTGGAAAGGTTGTTGGCGTGTCTGAGCGAGCTTGCTAAGAGCGCCACCACAATGGAGAAGGTTGCGCGAAGTCTTTTAGGAAGCGAGCCTGAAGCAACGTCTCCTGCGCGAGCGGTTTGGGCCTCGGAAATAGACACGGCGTCTCCTGCAAGCGTTGGAATAAAGCGCAGCATAAGCGAGAAAATCATGGCAATTTCTTTACCGGGAAGACCAATTTTTGAGAGCGGCGCGCAAGCTGCTTCAAAGGCGTTCCCTAGATCAGTTTGAGTTGTGGTAAGCAGAAGCAGCGCACCTATCAAAATTGCAGCTAAAATGCGCACGGGGTAGAGAAAAGCGCTCCATGCTCCCATATCAGTGATGGTAAAGATTGACCAGGAAACAAGCACAGTTCCTTCTCGCGTAAGCAACAGGTTGAAGAGCGAGAGGAAGATGAGCAGCCAAGCAAGTGGAATGATTGATACAAGCACTTGTTTGACGGGGATTTTTGCCAGAGCCAGTAGGCAAAGCGCGCCTACTACCAGCAGCGTAAGCTGTGGTGCCGTGCGGATAAAAAACGTTGTGAGCATCAGAAGAAGTGCAGCCAGGCACTTAACGTTGGGGTTAAGCCTGTGGATGGGCGAGTCTGTGTGGTAGTACTGGCCGACAGAAATCTTAAGCGCCATAGCGACCTCCTTGTGTGAGGTCGTTGGGCTGTGCGGCGCTAGGCTGTGCGGCGCTGACCCGTGCGACGCCAAGGTTGCCTGACAGCACGTTAACCAGTTCGTCTACCAGGTCAGATAGGGTCAAAGGTTCTCCCAGGTTGATTCCCGTAGCGCGGGACAGACGCTGAGCCCACGCAAGCGCATGAGGAATGCCCAGGCCAAGCTCCTGGAATTCTGCCTCTGAGAAATGAGTAAATGTTTGATGTGGCGAGCCTGAGAAAACCAGATCACCCTCATGAAGCACGATAATCTGGTCAGTCTCCGCCGCATCCTCCATCGAGTGTGTGAGCTCAATGACAGTGCAGCCGTCCTCAAGAACGGCGTTAATAATTTTTCTGAGCTCAGAGCAATAGTAGGGATCAAGTCCGCTGGTAGGCTCGTCGAGTACCAGCACCTTTGGCTGCATGGCAATAACGCCTGCGAGTGCACAAAGTCTCTGCTGGCCACCAGAAAGCTCAAAAGGGGATACGTCTGCCTTGTGGGAAAGTCCAACAAGTTCCAGAGCAGCATTCACTGCGCTTGTGACATCGCAGTCAGAAAGACCCAGGTTAGTAGGGCCAAACGCCACGTCTTCGGCGACCGTTTGCGCAAAAAGCTGGCGCTCTGGTCGCTGCATGACGTAGCCAACAATGCCGTGAAGCTTTCTACGATTTTGCTTCTGTCGAGTATCCAGTCCAGTTACGCAGAGGCTTCCGGAATCAGGCGTGTCAAGTGCGCAAATCAAGCGCGCAAGGGTGGACTTTCCGGAACCAGTTGAGCCAATAACGGCAACATGAGAGCCTTTTTGCACGTCAATCGAGATGTTTTTGAGCACAGGCTTCTGGTACGAGAACGTCACGTCGCGCACGGAAACCGCTGCTGGCTCTGATACGCTCCCGGTCGCGTCGCCGCAACCCGTCGCCGCCGCATCGTCCGCGCTTCTCGCGCCCTGCGCCGCTGTGGCGAGAAGCCCCGTCAGCTCGCTGAGCACGCGCTCAGCCGAAGGTGATTTGCACACGACAATTCCGCGGTTGTTGAGCGCGTGAGCAACCTGATAGGCAAACGGCTCCTCAAGATGCAGGCATTCTACCAGTTCATGCTGTTCAAAGAGTGCTTCAGGCGTTCCTTCAAACGCAACGCGACCGTCGTCCAAGGCAATCACGTGATCAGCGGAAACTACTTCGTCCATGAAATGCGTTACGTGAACGATAGTCTTTCCAGCTGCACGGAGTTTCTCGACAAGGCCCATAACGTTATTTCTATGAACAACGTCAAGAGCTGCGGAAGGTTCGTCAAGAATCAGAATTTGCGGTTTCATGACCAGCGCGCCTGAGATTGCCACGCGCTGCTGCTGGCCGCCCGAGAGCATCTGCGGATTTTCTGACGAAAACTCGGTAAGAGAGCCAAGCGTAATCTGCTCTTCTACCAGCGGTGTTATCTGATCGCTGGGTACCTGAAGGTTCTCTAGACCAAAAGCAATATCGTCTGCGACCACGCTGCAGATAATCTGATCTTCAGGATTTTGGAAGACTAGGCCCAGCTGTGGATGAATGGTTTTGTACGCCTCAAAGTCAACCTGGCCGTCATTGACAACGGTGGTTCCCAGAAAGGTAACGGTGCCCTCGTCAGGAGCGGTAAGGCCAGAGAGAATCGAGGCCACCGTGGACTTGCCCGAACCGTTTGCGCCAACAATACAGGTACGTTTACCTGCAGGAATAGAGAACGAGACGTGGTCGAGGGCGACCACGCCTTTTGCGTGCACAAAGGTCACGTCCGAAAGCGTCGCAGCTACAGGGAGGCCCTGAGTTTGTGCGGCGCTTTCAGACGTGTGTGTATCTGGGGAGTTGTCCAGCAGACTACTCACCGTCTTTGATGCTCTCAAAGAGTGAGGTAGCTGAGTGTATAATCACAACAAAGATGATGCTGTTGATAGCAACCTTTACCACGTTGAAGGGGAGAAGAGCAGGGACAATCAGTCCGCTAACTGCTTCTACGCTCATACCGGTGTAAATTGGGGTAACTACGAGGTTGCCCAGAATGCATGCAACAACACTGACAATACTGCCCACAATCAGGGCGAGTACCAGCTGTTTGATCTTCTCGGAACGGTTATACACAATCAGCGAAACAGGCAAAACGTAGGTAAGCGTTGCCAGAATTGCCATGATAGTGCCGTAAATTCCGGACTCCGTGGTGAGGTGCAGAAGGTAGGGAAGCACCGAGACAATCGCGCCTGCGGCAGGGCCAAAAGCTACGCCTGCGAGCAGGGCAAAGACGCCCGATGGATCGTACTTCAAAAACGTCACGCCTGGGATGAGCGGGAACTGAAGCACCATGGTGCTGATTGCAGCAGCTGCACAAAGCATGGCGAGAATAGCGATTCTCTTGGTAGACCAGCCGTTAGAAGATGCGGTTGTTGCGTGGGTTGAGTGGGATGAAGCCATAAAAGTCTCCGTTTCTGACATCCGGACTGTACCGTTGGTCCTGGACTTTAACCAGGTTAACCGCTTTTGCGGGTCGCGGACTTGATGGCTCTTTGAACCAGGTTGTTACAAACCCTTACGTTCGGCCACCTTACCACCAGTAGGTAATTGCAACCATTTCTGAAACATTTCGTTAAGTACTATAGCAGAGTTAACAGCTGATAACACGTAAAACGGGATGGACATTTCTTTGACAGAATTGCAAAAGGCGTGCGAAAGAAGTGTAAAAGACATGCGAAAGAAACCGTTTTATCGTTCCAGAATCATGATTTTCTCGGCCCAACGCTGTGATTTTCTCGCCTCAACGCCACGTTTTTCTCGCTTGCGATAAACTATAAAAAGTAACTTACTAAGGAGCGTGTTACATGTCTGAAAGTGGCTATGACTTACAAAGCCTGGCCGGAAAGCTTTGCTCGATTGTTGGAGAAGAGAACGTCCTGGTAGACGAGCCAATGAGCGAGCACACCACCTTTAAAGTGGGTGGACCTGCGGATCTCTATGTCATCCCTGATGATCCCGATGAGGTCAAAGAGATTCTCCTTGCGGTTAAAGACGCAGAAGCTCCTTATTTTATTCTTGGCTACGGCTCTGACCTGCTCGTTTCCGATGCAGGATATCGCGGCGTCATCATTGCCGTCGCTGACGGACTGACCGGCGTAAGCATCGACGATACCGAGATGACCTGCCAGGCCGGTGTTGGCCTTAAAGAAGCTTCCGAAATGGCCTGTGAACTGGACCTTTCTGGACTCGAGTTTGCCTGCGGCATCCCAGGTTCTGTGGGCGGCGCATGCTTCATGAACGCAGGCGCTTACGACGGCTGCATCGCTGACGTGCTCAAATCCGTCCGCGTCCTTCTCGCCGATGGCACCTTTGCTACGCTGGACGCTTCCGAGCTTGACCTGGGCTATCGTCACAGCAGAATCGCCGATGAGGGCATGATTGTGCTTTCTGCCACGTTCAATCTTCACCGCGCGGATGGCGAGAAGATCCGCGAAAAGATGGAAGAGTTTACGCGCGCTCGCGAGGAAAAGCAGCCTCTTGAGCTGCCTTCCGCCGGTTCAACTTTTAAACGTCCCGAGGGTCACTTTGTAGGCAAGCTTGTCACCGACGCTGGTCTTAAGGGCTATCGCTTTGGCGGCGCTGGTGTTTCCGATAAGCATGCTGGCTTTGTGGTCAACTACGACAACGCTACCGCTGCCGAGGTACATGCAGTTATTGAGCATGTTCAGGCAGAGGTCAAACGCCAGTTTGATGTCGAGCTCCACCCCGAGGTAAGGTTCCTCGGAGAGTAGCGAGCTGCGCGTCACGCGCGTCCGACGAAGCGTCGCGTCCGCATGGCACTGTCGCGTTCACACGCAAATCACAACGGAAACCGCCTGTCTCACAGTTCGAGGCAGGCGGTTTTAATATGCTACTTTGAGACACGCCGTACAAGTTCTATTATCCCAACTTTGGAATGAATGGTGGCAGTCCGTTGTTGTCGGCCGAGATGTTGCTGCTGACAAACCTCCTGGTATCTGTATCAAAAGCCAGCTCCTCGTTTGAAACAAGAGGGCGCAAATATGCAAGGGCCTTCTCGGTAACCCAAAGACCGTCTTCAGAGATCATATCCGCAGGTACAGACTTCACGCGATTGGCGATTTCCGAGATAGGAATGCAGCGGATTTCCGCTTGATATGGCACGTCGCTGAGTCTCTGCAAGCCAATCATACAGCTTGTTTTGTGGGCAAGGAGCGCATCTACTCCGGCTCTACCCAGCTCAAATGCTTCGGATAGGTCAGTTTTGCTGGACGAATGCATGGCGCAGCGCTGCAGTGAGTTGAGGTTGATGCCTCTGATCTTGGCATCAAAGTGCTTTTGGAAAAGTTCCGCCAAATAGAGGGCATTGCCGGACTGATCCGCCAAGTGGCCGAAGGCGTCTATCTTCATATGACTTTTGTCAAGAAGCGTCGATCCATCAGGCCTTCTCACGCCCTCGCTGATAACAATCACCACGCTATTCTTGTGCTCAAACAACTCTGCCGTTTTGCGCAGGAGCCGCTCTTCGTCGTACGCGACCTCGGGAAGCAGGATAAAGTCCGGGGCTTCTTCGTTCTTCTCGCGAGCAAGGGCTGAAGCCGCACCCAGCCAGCCCGCGTCGCGACCCATAGTTTCGACGATAGTGATGTTTGGCTTGCCGTACACCTCGGAGTCGCGCGCCAACTCGCGGACGATGGTGGCGATGTACCGTGCTGCGCTACCAAAACCCGGGGCATGGTCGGTGCCCTCGAGGTCGTTGTCGATGGTTTTGGGGATGCCGATGACGGAAACGTCGTTGTTGTGCTGGGCAAAGTACGCCGCGAGCTTGTTGACGGTGTCCATGGAATCGTTGCCGCCAATGTAGAGAACGCCGTCGATTCCAAGGGAAGTCAGGCGGCATTCAATCTCCTGGTAGATGGGCGTTTCTTCGGTGACTTCGGGGAGTTTATAGCGACAGCTTCCCAGAAAGCTCGAAGGCGTTTTGGCGAGAAGTTCCACGGTGTGTTTTTGCTGGCTTGCGTCGTGCTGCTGCTGGATTTCCTGCGGATAGAACAAGTTGGTCAGGTTGGTATAGCGACCATTAAGAAAGCCTTCAATTCCATTTTGCATGCCGTAAATTTCGACGCCTTCTTCGTGTGCACGCGTGATAATTCCTGCAAGGGAAGAATTGATTGCTACTGTTGGACCGCCCGATTGACCGATAAGTATTTTCCTAATCTTACGCATGTAACTCCCTGTGATTCATTGATGGATAAGACAGAGGACGTTGGTGCGTTTGTATGTCGCAATCGTCTCCAAGATTGCAAGTTGCGCAAAAAGACATACGTTAAAACTATACAAAGAAGGAATTACACGCGTTTTAACTGGACTTTTATGAGTACGTAGCCATACCGCTCACAAAAAATTTAGGCGGGCGAGCGGTAGAAAATTGCTATTTAAAGTAGTAAGTTATTACATTTTTGATGCGTAGTACGCATGACTCGCATGCGGTGCTCGTGGCACACGTCGTGGTACTGGTTGTAGCCACGTCGTGGTACACGCGGTATTTACGTGGCGTACGACATGTGCAAAATGCGATTTAAATGCAACTAGATGGGTTTCTCGCGATTGTCACCGTGGCTCAACTGCGGCGCTATATCTGCACTACAGCAGTGCTATGACAACTCCGCAAGAAAACGAGGGAGTCCGTCGGCGAAAATTGGCTCCTCCATGCCCGCAACAAGAGGACGTAGGTAGGTCAGAGCAGCGTTAGTAACGTTGAAGCCGTCCTCGGAGATCATTTCTCGAGGTACAAGCTTTACTTTGTTAGCAACGTCAGCGACAGGGGTGGTACGGATCTCCGTGGTATATGGGGCATCAGAAGTTCGGTGAACGCCAACCATAACGCCCGTTTTACTTTGGAACGCTGCTTCAACTCCTGCGGCACCGAGTGCCTCTGCCTCGTCCAAGTCAACCTTACTAGCAGCGTGCGAAGCACAGCGCTGCAGCGTATTGAGCTCAATGCCGCGGGACTTTACGCCCAGCTGATCTTTGGTCAGTTGCGACAAGTATGCTGCTGTTCCAGACTGTGCCGCAAGGTGACCAAACGTGTCAATTGCAACAGATTTTGCATCAAAAAGGAAACTACCATCTGCATGGTGGACACCTTCGCTGACGACTACAATCACGTTGTTCTTCTTGCGAAATCGCTGTTCAATGGCGGAAAGTAGAGCATGCTCATCAAGAGGAATCTCTGGCAGGAGCACAAAATCCGGGACAGTTCCACAAATATCTTGCGCGAGCGCACCAGCAGCTGTGAGCCAGCCGGCGTCGCGACCCATTGCCTCGATAAACGTGACGTTTTTGGTGTTGTAGACGCCGCCGTCGCGGGTAAGCTCGGCGGTTACGGATGCGACGAATCGCGCCGCGCTACCAAAACCGGGGGTGTGATCGGTGCCTTCGAGGTCGTTGTCGATGGTTTTTGGCACGCCAACAACACGAACGGGACTCTCTACCTGAGCAAAGTAGCGAGACAACTTGTCTGTGGTGTCCATGGAATCGTTGCCGCCGATGTATAGTACGGCGTCTACCTGGTATTTCTTGAGCTGCGCATCAATCTGCTGGTAGATAGGGGAGGTAGGAGCGGATTCGGAGTTAGGGCAAGCGGCAGAATTAGCAGCAAGTTCCGGCAGCTTAAAGCGGCAGCTGCCCAACCAGCTCGATGGTGTTTTTCTTAGGAGTTGGAGGTTCTTCTCGCCAGGATTTGTGTCAGCTCGGTTGGACGATGCGGATTCAGATGCTGTAAGTTCAAGTGCTTCAACTAGGTCAACGACGTTGCCCTCAAGAAACCCCTGGATTCCGTTGTGCATTCCGAGCACTCGGAGGCCCTGGGCGTGAGCTGCGCGAACAACACCCGCAAGCGATGCATTAATGGCCGCAGTCGGTCCGCCCGACTGTCCAACCAGGATTGTGCGAATTACGTGCTCTGATGTGGTGTTCATGGGCGCCTCGGATTCTCGAGAGTTGACGTATCAAGTATACCCGCGGCAGGCAGCTGCGGTGCTGTTATATCGACTGACGGAAAATCCTCAAAAAACTGCAGATAAAACCAGACTCAATAGCCCAAATATATTGTGGAGCAGCTTTGGTTATAAGATTTGAATTTAATCACATACGCTCAATTCACTATTATGCATAATTTCTATCTGATATACATAATTATGAATGAAGATATATCAAAGATTTAATTACCCTAAATTTCAGGGTTAGGCAAACACACCTATGTCGGATAATCTGCAAAATCGAAGGTGAAAAACACATCTAATGACGATATTCTGCATGAGATGAGCATTTTAGGCAGAATGTATAGGCATTTTCAGCAGATTATCCGACATAGGTGTGTTCGAGCGTTTTGAAGCCGATGCGGATGCACCTACGGGCCTTGCGCCAGCTAAAAACATTGCGTGCGGCGAGAAACCCGCAGGTCCCGCAGCTGCTCCTAGACCCACACTCGCACCCGCACTCGAACCCGCTCCGTGCTCGCACCCGACGCCCATCCGCCTTCCGCCGCTCGCTGCACCCGCGCACAAAAAAGCCGCATCTCAAATGAGATGCGGCTTCGTAGCTTCTAGCGTACAACCTGCGGGTTTAGCGAAGGTTGTAGAAAGCGTCCATGCCCAGGTACTCAGCACCCTCAGCGAGGTCATCCTCGATGCGGAGAAGCTGATTGTACTTAGCAACACGCTCGGTACGAGCAGGTGCACCAGTCTTGATCTGACCAGCGTTGGTTGCAACAGCAATGTCAGCAATGGTGGTGTCCTCGGTCTCACCGGAACGGTGGGAGACAACTGCGGTGT
>CALIAZ010000006.1 GCA_938045565.1 uncultured Atopobium sp. | reverse complement strand
AGGACGTTACCGGTCCTCTTGGCCAACCCACTGAAATGGGTGAGGGCAACTGGGCAGTTATCGGCGGCGGCGTTGGCCTGGCTATTGCTTTCCCTGTTGCTCGTCAGCTCGTAGCAGCTGGCCGCGAGGTCCACGCAATCATGGGCGCTCGTACCAAAGAGCTGCTGCTGCTTGAGGATCAGTTCCGTTCCATTCTGGACGACGATCACATCCACATCACCACAGATGACGGTTCTCTTGGCGAGAAGGGCGTTGTAACTGCACCTCTCGAGCGTCTTCTGCAGGAAAAGAAGGTCGACCGCGTATTCTGCGTTGGTCCAGTTCCTATGATGAAGTTCTCCACTCTCACTGCTGAGAAGTACGACACACCTATCATCGCATCCCTCAACCCAATCATGGTCGACGGTACTGGTATGTGCGGTTGCTGCCGTGTTGAGGTTGGCGGCGAGACCAAGTTTGCTTGTGTTGACGGTCCTGACTTTGACGCAACCAAGGTTGACTGGAACGACCTTCGCGCACGTCAGGCAGCCTACCTCACCGAGGAAGGCCAGTCCATTAAGGCTTACGAGGAGACGAGGTGCGCATGCCACAGGTAAACGGTCGTTACATTCCAAACGTCAAGGCACCTCGTACAGCTGACAACGAAGAGCCAGCTGCAGAGCGCGCGCAAGACTTCCGCCCTGTCGACAAGGGTTTCACTAAAGAGATGGCAATTGCAGAGGCAAACCGCTGCCTGGATTGTAAGAATCCACTGTGCGTTCAGGGCTGCCCTGTAAACATCAACATTCCTCGCTTCATCGAGGCTATCCGCGCAGAGGAGTTTGGCCGCGGTCTTGACATCATCCGCGAGTCCTCCATGCTTCCTGCAGTTTGTGGTCGTGTTTGCCCACAGGAGAACCAGTGCGAGGGCGTCTGCATTATGGGTAAGCGCAGCGAACCAGTTGCTATTGGTCAGCTCGAGCGCTTCCTTGGCGATCAGCCTGAGCTTGCTTCCAAGCCAGCAATCGCTCCAAAGAACGGCAAGAAGGTTGCAGTTGTAGGCTCCGGTCCTTCCGGTATTGCTTGCGCTGGCGAGCTTGCTCGTAACGGCTTTGACGTTACCGTCTTTGAGGCATTCTTCACCGGCGGTGGCGTTCTGGTCTACGGTATTCCTGAGTTCCGTCTTCCAAAAGCTGTTGTTAAGCGCGAGATTGACGGCCTCCAGGAGCTGGGTGTTAAATTTGAGTACAACTCTGTTGTCGGTCGTATTACTGATGCAGACGAGCTTTTTGAGCAGGGCTTTGACGCAATCTATATTGCTACAGGCGCAGGCCTTCCAAAGCTTCTCAACATCCCTGGCGAGAACCTGCCTAACGTCTTCTTTGCAAACGAGTACCTTACCCGCGTTAACCTTATGAAGGCTAACAACTTCCCTGAGTATGACACTCCAACCAAGCACGGTAAGAACGTCGTTGTCTTTGGTGGCGGCAACGTTGCTATGGACGCTGTCCGTACTGCTAAGCGTCTTGGCGCTGAGTGTGCAATCATTGCTTACCGTCGTACTGAGGAAGAGATGCCTGCCCGTCGTGCAGAGCTGCACCACGCAAAGGCTGAGGGCGTTGAGGTTCTTCCTCTCGTCTCCCCTCTCGAGTTTGTCGCTGGCGAGGACGGCGCTGTTTGCGCAGTTCGCGTCCAGAAGATGGAGCTCGGCGAGCCTGACGCTGATGGACGTCGTCGTCCAGTACCTATCGAGGGTGCTATCGAGGACATTCCTTGCGACGTTGCAATTTCTGCAATCGGCACTAACGCTAACCCATTCGCAAAGATGATCGGCGACATCAAGCTCAACAAGTGGGGCTACATTGAGGCCGACGAAGAGGGCCGTACTTCCGATCCTCGCATCTGGGCTGGTGGCGACATCGTAACTGGTGCTGCAACCGTCATTCTTGCAATGGGCGCTGGTAAGGTAGCAGCTGCTTCCATCACCAAGCACCTCGGCTAATCTGGCTTCGACTGCGTAGTCGCAGCTCACAGTGCTAGCTAGCACGGCTTCGACTCACAGAGCAATCCGGCTTCGACTCACAGAGCGAGCTAGCATGCAACAAACAAAGGCCTGGTACCACACGGTATCAGGCCTTTTTCATGCCGAGAAGCCCCGCAAGTCCCACGCGAGCGTACGGATTTCTCGCCAGGTGCACCGTAACAGTACACGCGCCTAACTTTCACTCCATGCGCCTGAAAAGTGCAAAGAATCTGTATTTGAGGCACCGATTCTTTAACAAAATCAGGCAAATCCACCGATTCTTTGATGTTTTTAGGCAAAAGTTACAGATTCTTTGCAGAAATCAGGCTCACGCCAAGCTTGCACCGACCACCTGGCGAGAAACCCGTCCACTCCCAGCGTTTCCGCACAAGAAACCCGGTATCCACACGAAGTAGATACCGGGTTGAAATCGCTTTGCGACCCGAGCGCGCTCGTGCACGCCGCTGACCTGCGGGTTTGTCGTCCCCGCGCCCAAACGCGCCGCTGACCTACGGCGTTACCGCCGTCGAGTGCGGCACTACGAGAGCAAGAACTCCCTAACGCGAGCGGCAATGCCCTCAGCGTCCAGGCCAAAGTGCGAGAGCAGCACGTCACCAGGAGCGGACGTGCCAAAGGTACGCATTCCAGCAAAGCGCATTGGCGTGGGCAGTTGCTCGGCCAGAAGCTCAGCAACTGCAGCTCCAAGGCCTGTTGCCACGTTGTGCTCCTCAACGGTTACCACATGGCGGGTCTTCTCGGCAGATGCCAAAATGACTTCCTCGTCCAAAGGCTTAATGGAGAACACGTCAATAACCTCGGCAGAGATCTTTTCCTCTGCCAGCAAATCTGCTGCTGCAAGTGCCTGAGCAACCTCAACACCGCAAGCGGCGATCGTAACGTCTGTACCCTCACGCAAAACGTTTGCAAAAGGCAGGCCGCCCTTGAAGGACTCGTCGTAGATGTCGGCAACCTTGTGGCGACCCATGCGCACGTAGAAGGGACCATCGGCCTCGGCAGCAAGTCTGAGTGCTGCCTTGGTAGCGTTGTAATCTGCAGGAACAAGCACGCGCATCTGAGGCAGGGCGCGCATCATGCCAATGTCCTCAAGGGACTGGTGGGTGGCGCCGTCCTCTCCTACCGTAATGCCTGCGTGCGTAGGGCAAATCTTCACGTTAAGGCCGGAGTCGCAGACGGTGTTTCTAATCTGGTCGTAAGCGCGACCAGTTGCAAACACGGCAAACGAGCCAGTAAACACGGTGCGTCCTGTGAGCGAAAGTCCTGATGCAACACCAACCATGTTCTGCTCGGCAATTCCCACGTCAACCATACGCTGTGGGAAGGCCTTCTGGAGATCGGCAAGCTTGGTGGAGCCAGCAAGGTCTGCGTCAACGGCCACAATATCGTGACCCTCGTTTACCAGCTCAACAAGAGTCTGACCATATGCCTCACGAGTTGCTCTAGACATTGGCAACCTCCTTACCATCACCTTGAAGATCAATCAAAAGAAGCTCTCTAGCTGCATCAAGTTCTTCTCGCGCAAGGTCAGCCTGCTCGGCCGAAGGAGCGTTTCCGTGCCAGGAAGCCTTGTCCTCCATAAACGAGACACCCTTGCCCTTGACGGTCTGGCAAATGACCACGGTAGGAGCCGTGTTTCCTGCCTCGCGACCATCTCGTGCGGCGAGAAGAGTCTGGCGCACCGAGACGACCTCGTGACCGTTAACGCGCAGTACATTCCAGCCAAAGGAGCGGAACTTCTCGTCAATATCGCCAAGAGAGCACACATCGGTGACGTGGCCATCAATCTGCAGGTTATTGAGGTCCACAATGGCAATAAGGTTATCCAGCTTCTGGTGAGCAGCAAACATGCATGCTTCCCAGTTAGAGCCCTCCTGCAACTCACCGTCGCCCAGAAGGACAAATACCTTCTTGGCGCGCTCGCCGCTTGCCAGAGCGTCCATAGACAGGCCTAGAGCGCATCCTGCAGCTACCGAGAGACCCTGACCAAGAGAGCCGGAGCAAACTTCAATGCCAGGACATGCATGGCAATCTGGGTGACCCTGCAAGCGACTGCCAAGCTGACGGAGGGTAACCATATCCTCGTCATGGAGCCAATCAAGCAGGTGGTACGCAGCATACAGCACAGGAGCCACGTGGCCCTTGGACAGGAAGAACCTATCCTCAGTGTGGTCCTCTGGGTTGTTGTGGTTGTACTTCATCACTCCCGAGAAGAACAGTGTGGCCACAATATCTGCCGCACTCAGTGAGCCACCAGGATGACCTGACTTGCTCTTCTCGAGCATGTCAATGACATCACGCCTCAGCGTATTAGCTGCAAGCTTGAGCTCATCATCAGTGAGGTTGCGCTCGGGTAATGCAGTTGTTCCCATTCTCATCCTCTCAAAAATTGGTGCCTAAACGATGCCTAAACGATGCACGGACAGGCACGTAAAGCAAGTACGCCCAACCTAGGCTGGGCGTACTTCAATCTCTTTTATTGCTGAGCCTTAACCTTTTCCCAGTCTGCCTCAAAAGACTTGAGGCCAGCATCGGTCAGAGGGTGCTTAAGGCACTTCTTCAAAGCTCCAAATGGAACGGTTGCGATGTCAGCACCAAGCAGAGCTGCCTGAGTCACGTGATTAGGCGTACGGACAGAAGCCGTAATAATCTCTACGGTGTGGTCAACGTTTTTATCCCATGCATAGTTCTCAATGCACGAAACTACCGTTCCCAGCTGCTCAATACCGTCCTCGCCAATGTCATCAAAACGACCAACAAAGGGCGAAATGTAACGGGCGCCAGCGTTTGCAGCAAGAAGAGCCTGAGGTGCCGAAAAGATCAACGTCATGTTGACGCGAATTCCCTCAGAAGCAAGCTGATGAGTAGCAGCAAGGCTCTCTGCACAGATAGGAAGCTTAACAACAATGTTTGGAGCAAGAGAAGCCAGGTGACGGCCTTCCTCAATCATACCCTCAGTTGTTGTTGCCGTTGACTCAGCAGAAACAGGAAGTCCCTCGCAAAGCTGAGCAATCTTAACCATATGAGACTCAAAGTCGGCTAGCTTGCCGCCAATCTTTGCATACAGTGATGGGTTGGTAGTAACACCTGCCAAGCAGCCCCAGCTAAGGGCCTCAGAAATCTCATCGATATCTGCCGTGTCAATAAAGAATTTCATGGTAAATCCTTCCCTGTACAAACTTAAACGAGTTTGGAAACGTACGTCGTACTAAGAAAGAGCTCATCCACATTGTACAGATTCTTATGTACCGTCTGTGGTGAGAAACCCAAAACAAGTGCAAAAAGGCCGTTTACCCCTCAAACGCCTTATCAATTTTGCTGCGAACGTAGGTGGAAGCAAAAACAAGGTCTTCTTTCCAGTTCTCGTTGCCGGTGTACCACATCTCTGCAACAAAGCGCCTGACGCCCTGAGGAACAAGTTGCGACAGAGCTCCTTCGTAATCAGTGGTGCCGGTAGAGAATGGAATCTCGCGATAAGCGCCAGCAACAGTCTCTTTAAGGTGAGCTGCAAAGATGTGACCCGCACCAAGAGCGATATCGTCAGCAACAGTGTTGCCGTAAATAAACGATGCATTAGTGAGGTTACCGGCGTCGGGATACACACCAAGGTAAGGGCTGTTGATAAGGCTTACATAGTGCATGGCCTTCTCGACCGTATCCATAAAAGGAGTCTCCATAGTCTCAAAGCCCATAACAATGCCTGCCTTAGCGGCCATTTCTACAGCCTTTACCAGATTCTCCTCAAAGTATTTGCGTGTATCCTCTGCGCCGTCCTCGTAGTACACGTCATAACCAGCAAGCTGGATAGTATGAAGTCCCAGGTCACCTGCAAGGTCAAGTGCCTTCTGCATAATCTCAAGACTGCGCTCACGAGTTGCTTGATCGCGAGAACCAAAAGGATACTTACGGTGACCAGAAAGGCACATAGAACCCAGACGAACGCCAGAGTTTACCATTGCCTGACGAACTGCCGCACGCTCCTCACCAGTCCACTCAAGGCGAGAAAGACGAGCGTCAGACTCATCAACGGAGATCTCAACATAATCAAAGCCAGACTCCCCTGCTACGCTGAGGCGCTCTTCCCAAGAAAGATCAGTTGGAGTGGCCTTCTCGTAAAGTCCTAGCTGATACTTGGACATATCTTCTCCTTTTAAAAACAGGCGGCCTTATACAAGACCGCCTGACTGAAACAGATTCTACTCACTGAACAGGCTTTAGTGATTACCCTGTCCATAGTAGGCATTTGGACCATGCTTGCGCATGTAGTGCTTGTCCTGAAGGTACTGTGGCGCCTCCTGAACCTTAGGGTTATTGAGCTCGGTGAGTGTTGCCATCTTAGCAACCTCCTCGATAACTACTGCGTGATACACAGCAGCCATTGCGTCTTTACCCCAAGAGAAAGGACCGTGGTTGTGAAGAAGCGTTCCTGGAACCGCAATTGGGTCCAGATGAGCGAAGCCCTCAACAATAACGTTTCCGGTCTCAAGCTCATATGCACTTTCTACCTCGTCCTTGGTAAGGCTACGCACGCAAGGAATATCTCCGTAGAAATAATCTGCGTGTGTGGTGCCATAGCAAGGAATAGAGCGTCCTGCCTGTGCCCAAGAAACAGCGTGGGTTGAGTGAGTGTGAACAATTCCGCCGATCTTATCGCCCCATGCACGATACAGGCATGCATGAGTTGGAGTATCGGAAGATGGGTTGAGCTCACCCTCAACAACGTTGCCGTCAAGATCACAGACAACCAAGTTCTCTGGACTGAGCTCCTCATAGGAGACGCCCGATGGCTTAATGACAAACAGACCACGCTCACGGTCAAGTCCAGAAGCATTACCCCAGGTAAAAACTACCAGGCCATGCTTTGGCAGGTCCATGTTTGCTTCATACACTTCATCACGAAGCTCTTTAAGCATCATAGAGTCTGCTCCTTAGAGAACGCTACGGAATGGAACGTTTGGCTCGTGATCGAAGCAGTCATGGAAGCCACGGTCGTGATGGTAAGCAAAGCGGTCCTTATCCTGTGGATAGGTGTAGTGGCCGCCGACCTCCCAGAAGAATGGGTGGAACTTGTAGTCAAGGCGGTCCTTACGCATGTCCCAAAGAACCTTGATCTCCTGGACGTCTGCCTGGAAGTTAGTCCAAACATCGTGGTGAATTGGGATAACAACCTTGGACTGAAGAGCCTCAGCCATACGGAGCATATCGGTTGCTTCCATCTTGTCCTGGATACCAATTGGGTTGCAGCCATAAGCGCCAAAGCAGACGTCTACGCCGCCAAACTCCTTAGCGATGTCTTTACCGTGCTTAGCAAAATAAATGGAGTAGTGAGAGTCGCCGGAGTGATAGATGTTTCCACCAGGGGTGACAAAGAGGTAGTTAACTGCCTTCTCGTCCATGTCCATTGGGCACTTACCCCAGAGGTCTGGGCGGTTTGCAGATGTATCAGTAGTGGTAACGATGATGGTGCGGTCAAAGGAATCGTATGCAACGATCTCCATGTCCTTAACCTTAACACGGTCGCCAGGCTTGACAACAATGCACTGCTCGCGTGGAACGCCCCAGCCAACCCAAATGTCAACGGCATCCTTAGGACCAATAAATGGAACTGGGATCTCTTTGCCATTCTCGTCAGTAGTGGTCATGTTGTTGTTAACAACGTGAGCTGCTAGCTCCTTGGACATATGGTCCTGGTGAATGTGAGTTACTACAACTGCGTCAAGGTTCTTGATAGCAAATGGATCAATAACAAAGGGAACGTTACGCAGGTTTGGCTGCATCTTACGAACGCCAGCCATGTTTGCCATCTGGTGACCAGGCTTCATGAGACCGTCACCGTGGGTGCGCTTACCGTTGCCTGCCCAGAAGTCAACAGCAACGTTTGCTCCACCAGGAGTCTTAAACCAAATACCAACGCAGCCGAGCCACCACATCTCAACCTGACCTGGCTCTACTACGGCATTGTCAATCTCTTCGTTGAGCCAAGTTCCCCACTCAGGGAAGGTGCTCATAATCCAACTGTCGCGTGTGACGTCTTTCAAATCTGCCATTACGCGCTCCTTTCTATAAAACATAGGACTAGTACTGATGTATACGCAGGTTATTGAGCGGCGCTCAGGACTTTGCCTGCATGCTCAGAAGCTCATCCTGAGCGCTCGCTACAAAACGCAGCCCTACTCCACTACTTTGTAGAGAGCCAGCTGGTCTGTCTCACGATATGCAGCAACAATGTAATCGCTGCCGTCATGCCTATACACCATGCAGTTTGCTGGTCCGAGGTCGTGGTCGATAACGTCTACGGTGTACTCACCGTCAACGTATCTAACAAGCAACAAATCGCGACCATCTTTACGGTTGCCAATAACTGCGCACTTCTCGCCATTAAGGTCTGCTGCCCAAAGCGCGTGAAGGAAGCTGCGCTTCTGTGGGTCGCACCAAACCTGCTCGTAGCGATCGCGAGTCTGGCCTTCATGCCAAATTGCCAGCGTGTCACCGTGGAACTTGGAGAAGGTAAGGATCTCCAGCTTGCCGTCGCCATCAAAATCCGTTGCAACAATATCGCTTGTTGGCTGGACCAGAAGGCAGGTGACATCCCAAGCACCCTCAGGAGTAGTTGGTGGCACATATCTAAACACGCCTGCAGCGGTTGAGATCAAAGCATACGATTTATCAGGTGCAGTCCAGAAACCGTGATTCTGAACCTGATAATTAGCAACACAAGTCAGCTTAAGCTGGTTGTCTGCTGTGTACTGCTCAAGGTTGTTGCTTAGAGGAGCAGCCCAAACAGCACCTGGAGTGCGCCAATCATCCTTGACGCCTGTCTCAGCTCCTCCCTTGATAGAGCAAGCAAGAACCCAAAGCTGACCGTCAGCAGCCTTTAGGATGCCAAAACGGTGAACATAAGGGAGGTCGCAGAGAATCTGCTCAGACCACGAACCGTCTGCCTGCTTGGTATAGGATGCGATTGCCGCGTCGTCTCCACCAAAGTTTGGCGAGAAGAACTTGCGGGTTGCGAGGAACTGATCTTTCCTGCCAGGGACCTGAGTAATGGTCATGACGCCACCAGGGCCTGGAGCAACAGTCTCTAGAGACTCGCCATCAAGCGTAAAACGACGGATTGGACCGTCCTTCTCGACAGCAGCTAAAAAGCTTGGTGTGTCTTCTCCCTCAAACATGCCAAGTGCATAGCACTTAGGCATCTCGGCAAGAATTTTCTTCTCAAAAGTCATTAAAGTGCTCGATTCTTTAGAAACCTAAACTATGCGGAAAACTTCTCTGCAGCGCCGGTTTCCTTGAGCTTCTCTTCCATCTCTGCGTCAGAAAGAACGTTGCGCAGACCAATGACGGTAACGCCAGCCTTAGCAGCATCGTCGTACATGTTTAGGAAGTTAAGAGGAGCAAAAACAATGTCGTACTGACGAGCAGAGCTTACGCCCTCAGACAGTGCGCAGTGGTGAATCTTATCGACGCCCATGTTGAGCTTCTGAGTGACGCGCTCAGCGGTCATCTTCATCATCAAGGAGGTACCTGCGCCGTTAGCACATGCGACCAAAATCTTTGCGTTCATGTTGACTCCTTCGATCAAACAAACTGATTACGGACACATTGTGTATGTACCCATTTGGGCACTATGCACATCACTTTTAAAGCAAATATTGCATCAATCAATGTGCCGAGTATTACTAATAACCCTGAGCAGATGGGGGTCTGCTCAGGGTAGGAAGAAAGAGGGCTACTTGCTTTCCGCACTAGCTGCGGCGGCCTTCTGTGCACGGATTTCCTTGCACTTCTGGTAATCCTCAACCTCCATGAAGTACGTGTCCTTGTTTGCACGGTACTGGAGCTGTGGGATTGCGATAAGACCGATGACAACAATTGCGAGACCTGCGTAGGACAGGAACTTCATGATGCCGGTCATGATTGGCCAGACAACTGCCCAGTCCCACATGCCAAGGTATCCACCGTATGCAGCCATGCCAACCCAGCCAGCGATAAGAGCTGAACCAAAGACCTGGAGAAGACCAGAGATGAAAGGCATGATAAGAACTGCGCGGAGGCCGCCCTTGTTGTTTGCGTAAACGCCGATAGTAGCGTTATCGAAGAACAGTGGAACGAAGCCTGCGATAACAACAACTGGAGACTTCAGAAGCAGCAGAGCTGCGATTGCCAGGAACTGGCCAGCTGCACCCATGAGGAAGCCAAGGGTAACTGCGTTTGGAGAACCAAAGCCGTAGGTAACTGCGCAGTCAACGCCTGGGACGGAACCCTTGAGGAGCTTGTTAGAAATACCCTGGAAGGAGTTGGTGAGCTCAGTAACGAAGGTACGAACACCAAGCTGCAGGATGGAGAGGTAAACAGCAAACTGGAAGGAAGTGGTCATGATGTAGAAGAAGAAATCCTGACCTTGCTTCATGAACTTGTTCTCAAGCAGGAAGTCCTGACCAAGAACAGCAAGGATGACGCCAAAGAATGCTGTCATAAGAATTGCAGTTGCAACGAGGTTCTCGTTAAAGATCTTGAGGAAGCCTGGGAGCTCAATGTCCTCGATGCGCTTGGACTCCTTCTTGGAGTGCTTGGAGAGCCACTCGGAAGCCTTGGATGCGCAGTAAACACCAAACATCTGCTGGTGAGCAATGGTAAGACCAGCACCATCAGTGAGGTCCTGGGTAGGTCCAATACAAAGGTTGGAGCCAACTGCCCAGTAAAGGCCAAGGAGAACGGTCATAACTGCAAGGATGGTAACGTCGTTAAGCTGTGGGAAGCAGAAGAGGATAAGCCAAAATGCAGTTGCTGCCTGCTGAACCTGGACGTGACCAGTAGTAAAGATTGCGCGAAGCTTAGTCTGCTTCTTAAAAGCAACCAGAACAATGTTCAGAATGAAAGCAAAGAGCAGAAGAAGCATAACGGAGGAGAAGGAACGACCTGCGATAAACTCAGGAGCGTTAGATGCCTCCATACCTGCCTGTACTGCGTTCTGGCCAAAGTATGGGTCAATAACCATTGCAGAAAGGTTAAAGCGAGCCTCAAGTCCAACGAGAACTGGACGGAATGCAGTTACCAGTCCGCCGGAACCAACCAGGAGGATCTGATAACCAATGACTGCCTTAAGGAAGCCAGCGAGTACGTCGTACCACTTCTTCTTAAGAAGAATGTAGCCGATAGCAACAATCAAACCGATGAAATAGGCTGGCTGAGTCAAGAAGTTGCTCGCAAACCATTTCCAAATACCAAGAACAATATCCATTGATACCCCTTTCAAAGGGTCCTACATACTTACCTTCTGCAGCCCACACTACAAAAGGAAATCCTCAATAACCTGCCCAGATGGGGACAAACGCGCACAGGCGCGAACGAGCACGGATGTCGCGGACGAGCGCGACCGACGCGCGAGAAACGAGCTTACTCGGAGATAAGCTTGTCGATCTCCAAGAGCTCTTCTGGAGACTGAATATTCTTCAGACGCTCAAGGACCTCTTCATTCATAAGGACCTGAACGAGCATCTGCATATTCTTAAGGTGTGCTTCCTGATCGGTTGCGCTTAGAGTAAAGAAGGTCTTGACCTGCTTCTCATCGTCGCCATCCTCGAAGTTAACAGGAACATCGGAGTGCATAAATCCAATAGCAGTCTTACCATTAGAGCCAATACGAGCAGTAGAGTGTGGCATTGCAACGTTTGGAACGATAACAATGTAAGGGCCATACTTCTTTACGCACTCGATAATGTCGTCTGCATACTCTGGATTGACTGTTCCGTCAGCCTCCAGTGGTTTGCAGCACTCTCTAATAGACTCTTCCCACGTCATGGGGGTCTTTACGAATGCATAATGCTTCTGCTCGTAAATATCGCGAAGTAACATGCGATTCACTCCTCTCCAGTAGACTACTGTGAATCTTTCCTTGTGTTGGACTATAGCAAGACCACACAAGAACACATCGCTTAATGACAAAAACTTGAATCTTCTGAACGCTTCAACAATTAGATAAATAATTTATATGACATTTGACTTGCCGTATAACAAATTTCCCTATTTGTTGAACGTTTAGAACGTTTCACCAATCGAATCAATAGTGTTAGTATAGCTAAAGTTGAAAGTTAAGCAATACTTATCTATGCTCACTTTAGAGATTTACGTCATAAAAACCGTTGACCGTTAAATAATATCCGTTTAAGTATTCAAAACGTTCATAGGATAAGATAAGATACACTGAGATTCGTTGAAATGCATCTACACAATTGTTCAGAAACCGTTCAAAAGGTGCTATCAATTTGTACGATGTTTTTCACAGAGCCAAATTAGTTAAATGTCTTATATAATGCTTAAGAATATAAGGCTTTTAACTGTTGAAATAGCGTCATCATGTCACAGCAAACTGTACTTGCGCACGTACTTCTCGCGGGCTTTCTGCGATCTTCTCGCGAACTACTTGCAAGTAGTCGAGTTTCTCGCCAGGCGTGTTGTTTGAAAAGGTTGCAACTATTTTTGTAGGTTTATCAGAAGTTTGAGTTCTATTGGGGGATTCATGGCCACAAGTCGTTCATTTGTAGCATCTCGTAGAAGCTCTATCATGAGTCTTCTTGAACAATACCGCCAGGTTTCCGTCAGCGATCTTGCCGATCGGTTTGAGGTTTCTTCGCTTACCATTCGTCGCGACCTCGATGAACTTGAAGCTCAGGGCCTCATTTCTCGAAGCTATGGCATGGCTACGCTGCTTGATCCACTCTCTACAGGACTCAGTTCTAACCAGGTCACCGCGAAGTTCAAGCTTGCCCAAGCCGCAGCTAAACTCATCAAAGACGGCGACACGGTCTTCATTAACACCAGCTCAACCGCTATTAAAGTCCTGGAATTTATCACCGCCGAGAACATCACCGTGGTTACCAATAATGGTAGCGTGCTGGCGGCTGACTATCCCCCATCGATGACCGTTTTGGTTACGGGCGGAGAAGTTCGCCCAGCTAAGAAGTCTATGACCGGCGATTTTGCGCTTGCTTCAATCAACCAGATTCGCGCCGCGAAGTGCATTTTGGGGTGCTCGGGAATTTCTGCTGAGCGCGGCCTCACTACGCTGGTTTCAAACGAGATGCGCGTGAACTCGCTGATGCTTAAGCACTCTGAACAGCACATTGTCCTAGCCGACTCGAGCAAGCTGGGGGTTAATTCCAGCTTCCAGTACGGATCCCCGTCCGATATCGACGTGCTTATGACGGACGAATCCGCGTCGATTTCGCAGGTAGCAGCCCTCGAAGCCGCCGGTGTTCGCAAGGTTGTGCGCGTAAGCTTGTAGGATTGCCGCGGCGGCCAGCGAGCAGCGCGTAGCGGCTGGCGAGCGGACAACGGTGGGATTTGGCTCCAGGTGCAGGTTTTAGGCGCTGTTAGGTGTCGGTTTTCTTATTTTGCGAATCGCATATCAAAATTTTAACTACCATGATCCAAAAATATTCATTCTCATGAATATTCATGAAGATGAATTCATTTGTATGCATAAATTTTTTAGAGGCCTATTTTTGGCATTTTGAAAACACAGCAAAGTCACTTATTCTGCAAAATTGGCTTTCAAAAGTTCTATTTTGTGCAGATTATCGTTATTTGCTGTGCTTTTTTGGCCTGTATGTTATGTTTTTTGCCCTGTATATACAGATTATCCGACATAGGTGTGTTCGGGCTTCAAAAAACGCGCAGATTATCCGACACAGATGTGTTCTGCCAGCATCAACGTTACCCAAACAAAAAGCCCCGCCAGCAAGCAGGGCTTTGAAGTGCAGTTTTGTCGCACACCGGGCGTCGCTCTTCGCGCACCGGGCGTCGCGCTCGTGGCGCGCGAGTCGCGAACCAGAAAGCTTACTCCTCCTCGAGAGCAGCAGCAATCTCGTCGGTGATATTCATGGTGCTGTAGACGTTCTGGACGTCATCGAGCTCGTCGAGCTTATCGATAAGACGCTGAACCTTCTTTGCATCAGAAACGGAGACGTCAGTTGGGGTGGTTGGAACCATGGTGAGCTCGGAACCCTTGACCTCAATGCCCTGAGCCTCGAGGCCCTTCTGGACGTCCTGCATCTTGTCGTATGCAGTCCAAACGATCCACTGATCACCAGCATCCTCGTAATCGTTTCCGCCAGCTTCAGCTACCGCCATCATGAACTCGTCCTCATCAACAGCGTTCTCGCGGTCAGCAACCTTCTTCTCCTCGGAGACAATAACCTTGTCAACTGCGATGGAACCCTTGCGCTCAAACTGGAACGCAACGGAACCAGCGGTACCAAGGTTGCCGCCGGAGTGGGTAAATGCGGAACGAACATCTGCTGCGGTACGGTTCTTGTTGTCAGTCAGGCAGTCAACGTAAACTGCGACGCCTGCAGGACCGTATCCCTCGTAAACGATCTCCTCGTAAACGGCAGCATCAGCGCCAGCGCCAAATGCCTTATCGATAGCGGCCTGAATCTTTGCGTTAGGCATGGAAACCATGCGTGCACGGGCAACAGCGGCAGACAAGCTAGCGTTGTTGTCCGGATTTGGGTCGCCACCCATCTTTGCTGCAACAGTAATGTTGCGGGAAAGCTTAGAGAACAGCGAGGAGCGCTTAGCGTCGATAGCTGCTTTCTTGTGCTTGGTTGTGGCCCACTTAGAGTGTCCGGACATTGCACTCTCCTTCTTTAGAGGTTCAAAAACCTAATTATCACATTAGCCCTTACACGTTACACGAAATCAAGAAGCGAGAAAAGACTTATTTTGCAAATATGGAGACTTATGCACGCCATACGCCGAGAAACCCGTCGGCTTCCCGTGCAAGCCTCCGCGCACCCGCGAGCCCCCATGCGCCTCCGGCGCCTCCATGCGACGTTCCCGCTCCTACTCCACCAGCTCAACATGGATGGACTCCGCGATCATCTCGACCAGAGCAAAGTCGCCCAAGCCAGCGCTCATCGCAACGTTTCCGCCGGTAGCCATCGCACGCGTCAGAGCCTTCTCGACAGCCGACGGGTCGTCAAGCCAAATCGACATAAAGCTTGCAAGCGTAGAATCGCCCGCGCATGCCGTCGAAAGCACCTCTACCTGCGCAGAGTTTGCGTGCCAGACGTGCTCGCCGTTGAAGAAGTACGCGCCCTCGCCACCCAGCGTGAGCAGGATGTTCTTTGCGCCGCGCTCGTGAATCTTGTGGAGGGCGAGAAGAACGTCGGCCTCGTTATGGACGTCGACACCAAAAATCTCTGCCACTTCTTCATCGTTTGGCTTAATGAGCAGTGGTTTTTTCTCGACAAGTTCTGCAAGGTGTTTATGAGAGATGTCCAAAACCAGCTCAGCGCCGCGCTCATGACAAAGATCAAAGAGCTCGTCGTAGAAGGTTGGATCCATCTCAGGAGAAAGCGAGCCGGAAACCACCAATACGTCCAGGTCGGGCGCATTACGCAGCAGTTCAAGCATCTCGTCTTGCTTGGAGCGAACAACGGGAGCGCCTGCGTTAGGGAACTTGAGCTCGCCTTCTGGCGTGGTAACAAAGATGTTTACGCGGGTAATACCGTCAATCCACACAGGCTTGACTGGGCAAACCTTGGATGCCTCTTCAACAATGTAGTTGCCCGAGAAGCCACCAAAAAAGCCCAGAATAGTGGACTCAACGCCGTAGTGAGCAAGTGTAAACGAGACGTTCAGACCCTTGCCGTTTGGTGTGTAAACAGCATCGGTTGTGCGGTTGACGTGCGTATAAGAAGGAACTCCCGAGTTGACGTTCATGTCGATAGCGGGGTTAGTGGTAAGTGTGTAAATCATCAAAGCTCCCTCTGAAACAAATATGGACCCGACAAAATCGCCGAGTCCATATTTTACTTCGATTATCTGAGTCTACGCCTGATCTGTACGTAAAATCTGAGCGAAACTCAAATGGTGCTAAGCGTAAAGCTTAATCTTCTCGATTGATTCTCGCGCTTAGTTCAAGCACTTAGTCCTCGACCAGCTTGTTGCCGTTCTTGCGGTACTCGTATGCCTTGAAAGCAACAAAGAGAACGCCGCCAACAACAGCGCCAATGAGAATAGCGAGAACCCACTTGAGGCCGCCATCAACAACTGGAAGAACCAGGAAGCCGCCGTGAGGTGCTGGATCGTGAACACCAAAGAGCAGGGTCAGGATGGAACCGATGGAAGAACCGATCATCATGATAGGCATGACAGGCCAAATGTTCTTGGTCATGAATGGAATTGCGCCCTCGGTAATGTGGGTGCAGCCAAGAATGAAGTTGACCAGACCAGCGTTGAAGTCGGACTTGGTGAAGTACTTCTTACCAACAACGACAGCAAAGGTGGTAATCAGTGGAGGAACAATGCAAGCAGCAGAAACTGCAGCCATGAAGTTGGTACCAAACTCATAGGTTGGAGTACCAATACCAGCAGCAAGAGCCTCGGTCAGAAGAGCAGTACCGGTAACGTAAGCTGCCTTATTGACTGGGCCGCCCATGTCAAATGCGCACATGCAACCAATTGCAAGACCAAGAACAATTGGACCAGAAGCAGAAAGGCCGCGTAGGAAGTTCATCATGCCGGTGTTGATTGCTGCCATTGGACCAGAAATACCCAGCATAACCAGGCCAACAATAGTGGTAGAAAGCAGTGGGTACAGGAAGATTGCCTTCAGGCCGTCAAGGTTCTTTGGAAGACCTGCAAGGAGCTTCTCAAGACCAACGATGACATAACCAGCAAGGAAACCGCCGACGATGCCGCCCAGGAAGCCAAAACCAACACCAGCGCCGCCAGCATCAATCATGCCAGTGTTAGGGTTGATTGGAAGGCCCTGGATAGCAATCATACCTGCAACAAAACCAGGAACAAGAGCAGGACGCTTACCGATAGACTCAGCAATGTAAGCAGAAAGAACTGGGACCATGAGACCCATTGCAATGCCGCCGATGATCTTGAGCATGGCAGCAAAGCTGTTGTAGTCAGGTGCGGTAGAGCTGAAGGAAGTGATACCCCAGAGGAATGAAACTGCAGTTAGAACACCACCAGCAACAACAAAGACCAGCATGTGGCTAACGCCGTTCATGAGGTGCTTGTAGATGATGTGGCCTACAGACTCCTTCTCAATGGTGCTTGAGACTGGAGCATCATCTGCCTCTGCACGCTCGCCCTCAGGCTGAGCAACAAGAGCGCGGTCGATAAGACCCTCAGCGTCCTTAATAGCGGCAGTAACACCAACATTTACCATTGGTTTTCCGGCAAAACGCTCAGCCTGAACGTCCTTATCGGCAGCAACAACTACTGCCTTGGCGTTCCTAATTTCAGCTGCGGTGAGCTCGTTCTCTACACCGACCTGGCCGTGCGTCTCAACCTTAATGGTAAGACCTTTAGCTGCGGCGGCCTTCTCCAGGGCCTCCTTAGCCATAAAGGTGTGCGCAATACCGGTTGGGCAACCAGTAGCAGCAACGATGTCATACTTTGACTCGTCAGCCACAGCACTCCCCTTTCATCCTAGTGCTCGGAATTGTTCCAAACACAACCAAAAAAGCTGTTCAATGTTAGCACTGAGCAGCTTACATGACCATACTTTTACGTAAAATTCAGTCAGTTAGTTATGTTTTGCGCAGAAGTGTTACGACTTGCGAGAAACGCGAATTTCTCGATTGCGGGGCGCACGTTTCACCCGCAACTCGCACACACCTACTCTGCATTCTCCTGGCCAAAACGTTCTTTTCTCAGACGCAGCGCCTCATATGCGCAACCATACATTGCAGCTTGATTGCCCAAGCTCGCAGCCTCAATACGAGCACCCTTACTCACCGGCAAAGCGTACTGCTCAAAGCTCTCGCGAAGCTCGGTAGCAAATGTTGCAAACGAGCCCGCAACGCCGCCACCAATCAAGAACATGGCAGGATCAACCACGCACGAGACCTGTGCCATAGCAAGGCCCAGGTAGTGACACATCTTGTGAATAGCAAGGGTCGCGCACTCATCGCCTTGAGCATGAGCTCTAAACACAGACACGGTATCGGTCTCGTGCTCAATGTTCACAGGAACAACGCCTCGGGAGTCGCATTCCTCCAGGTACAAGCGGACAACACCCTTAGCAGAAGCATACTGCTCCAGGCAACCGTGGCGACCACAACCGCAGGTCAGCGTCTCTTCTGGCTCAACAATGATGTGACCAATCTCACCACCCGCGCCAAAAGCACCTGCAGCAAGCTTGCCATCTACGACAACACCTGCGCCAACGCCGGTGCCCAGCGCAATCAACACAAACGACGGCACGCCCACGGCAACGCCAGCCCACGCCTCGCCCAGAGCTGCAGCATTAGCGTCGTTGACAAACGCGATGGTTGCGTTTGGCAGGCACATGTTAATTGCCTGCACCAATCCCTCGGGGTCAATGTCTACATTGGCGAGAAGACCAACGGTTCCGTCATCTGCAACAGGACCTGGAATATCCAAACCACACGCAATAACATCGTTACGGCTTGCTTTTTGGCCATGAACAATCAGCTTGATGGCATCGGTTACCGTCTGATAACCATCCTCGTTATCAAGTGAGGGCGTCTTGACCTTCTGCTCAGAAAGCAACTCTCCCTCTGCAGAAAAAAGTCCCAGCTTAATGGTGGTTCCACCGACATCAATGCCCAATACGTATTCCATGAAACCCCCTAGTTACCGCGCTTAAGCGCACCTTCAACAAGCTGCGCAAGAACGTCTTCAACAACGTATCCTGCAGCCTCAATAGCCATTGGAACAAGGGAGGTCTCAGTGAGTCCTGGGAATGTTTTCAGACCCATGACCATAACGTGATGTCCATCCCAAATAAAGTCGATACGAGCAAGATCTCTGCAGCCATACGCAGTAAACACCTCAAGAGCTGCGCGCTCAAGAGCCTCACGAGCCTCAGCTGGATCTGCGCCAAGAGCAGCAAGCGACTCAGGACGAACTGGGCAGAAGTGCTGAATACGCTCTGGATCAAGACGAGCATCCGTGTCGTAAATACCCTTAGTCACTGAAATCTCTACTGGTGGCAGGGTTTTCTCGCCATCTGCGTCAGAGAGTACGGTAACGCTTACCTCAACGCCATCAACCCACTGCTGGATAATGACGGAGTCGTCAAAACCAAGTGCGCCGAGAAGTGCTGGTCCAAGCTGGTCAGCGCTATCAACCTTAGAAAGGCCCATAGCAGAGCCGCCGTGAACGGGCTTGACTGCTAGAGGGAAGCCAACGCCACCACCAAGGCGCTCGGGAACCAGGTCAAGAGCGGCGGCCGCACCCAGGTCTTTAAACGCACTGGCAGTCAGCACAATCTGAGGAGGCCAGATGACCTCGGACTCCTCTTCTGACCAGGCCTGGCGCACAATAAACGGCATGTCAGCTTTATTCCAGGCTGCCCTACAAGATGCAGGCCTTGAGCCCACATACGGAATCTTGAGGAACTCCAAAAGCGCAGGTACTGCACCATCTTCTCCGCCCGCGCCGTGAAGACACACAAACGCAACATCGGGTTTCTCGGCACGAAGAGTGTCTACCAGGTGTGCATCAGCATCAAGTGGCAAAACCTCATAACCACGCTTCTCCAAAGCCTCAGAGACAAGAGCTCCACTTTTGAGCGAGAAGTTCCTCTCAAATGAGGCTCCACCCATAATGACAGCAACTTTTGTAGCCATACTTAACACTCCCTTGCAGAAGATTGAGATTCAGAATGAGAAGACTCAGGAAGAGCGCCCGCCTCTAGGAATGCGCGATACAGCGCCATGCGATCTTGGACGCACAAAGACAGCCTGCGGATTGCCTCGTGGATGCGCTCTGGCGTCTCAAATGAGTAGCACAGGCGCATACTTGAACTAATACGCTGGTCAGGATAGCAATAAACACCTGGTACAAAGGCAACTCCCTCTTCAATTGCACGAGGAAGCAACTGCTCAGTGTTGAGGTATGGCGGGAAGGTTACCCACAGGAACAAGCCACCCTCTGGCCTTGTCCAGGTAACGTCTTTGGGGAAGAACTCTGCAAGCGCTGCCAGCATGGCGTCTTTTCTCTCTTTATAGCGAGACTTAGACACCTCAAGCGCTGCTTGCCAATCAACTTCATTGAAGTAATGCTCGGCAAGAATCATATTAAAGGGGCTGGTGCACAGGTCAGAACCAGACTTTGCAAGGTTGATGCGCTCAAGGAAATGACGAGGTGCCACCATCCATGCAAGACGCAGTCCAGGGGCAAAAATCTTCGACGTGGTTCCCAGATAAATGACACTTGGATCAAGCGTCTTAAGACGCGTTAGATCTTCTCCCTCAAAGCGGATAAGACCATATGGGTCATCTTCAACAACAGGAATGTTGTACTGGCGAGCCAGCTCAAGAAGGCGCAGACGCCTTGGCATAGACATGGTGATGCCCGCAGGGTTGTTGAAGTTAGGAATAACGTAGATGAACTTAGGTTTTCTGTCTTGATTGGCAAGCTCTTCAAGCTTGGCCTCAAGTAGATCAGTTCTAATGCCTTCTTCGTCCATATCAATGGTGTGAACAGTAGGCTCATACGCTGAAAATGCCTGGAACGCACCAAGGTAACTTGGGCCCTCACAGATAATATCGTCCCCTGGGTTAAGGAAGACGCGACCCAAGAAATCAAGCGCCTGCTGAGAACCAGAAGTCAAAATCATCTCATCGGGGTCAGCCTCAACACCCTGAGCAGCCAAGATCTTGCAGATAGTCCTTCTGCACTCAATACGGCCATCAGAGTTGCCATACTGAAGAGACCTGAGACCCTCAACAGCAACGCAGCGTCGAGCGCACTCTGCAACCTGATCAAGTGGTAGCGAAGAAATGTCTGGTAGGCCACCAGACAGCGCAATGACACCTGGACGAGACAGTGCTGCAAACAAATCTCGTACTTCGCTTTTTCGCATGGTTTGAACGCGATCTGCGTACAGATCACCCCACTGATCAAACGAGATTCTGCTGTCATCCATAGAACTCTTACTCCTTACAAGCCATCTTTGGGCAAAAATTGTGCGAAAAGATGTACTTATTGTTTTAGGACGTAGTCTTTTTAGTATCGCTCAAATATCAATAAATAACAGGGTAAAATATGGCGCATACGCTAAACGGTTTCTGTTGACCGGTAAAGTAACTGGTCACACCTATTTTTGTAGAGAGGATTTTTATGGACAGCGCAAATAACACTGTTGAATTGAACGCAGCGCTTTCAAATCCCCGCGATGATATCGCTAAACTTGATGAGCTTGAGAAAAAACTCTTTGCTCTTAACTATGCAGCTAACGAGATTGGCTCTTTTGGCCCATGCATTGATCCAAAAAAGGCAGCTGAAGAGCGTGGAGAAGCCCTAGCAATCCTTGGCGAGCAGGTCCAGGAGACCCTCTGTGATCCTGCTGTTGGTGCACTGCTTGATAGACTTCACGAGAACCGCCCTCTGCTTGATGAGACTCATCGTGCACAGGTTAAAATTCTTCGTCGTGATAGAAGTCAGCTGGTAGATGTCCCAGTTGAGCTTCAGAGTAACTTTGTCCGCCTCACCACAGAGGCTAACGAGGTCTGGGAACAGGCAAAAAGCAGTGATGACTGGTCGCTCTTTGCACCAAAACTGGACGGCTTGATTGAGCTCCGCAAAGAGATGTGCCAGGCCCGCGATGCTTCCAAAGATTCCTATGACCTGTTGCTTAGCGATTTTGAGCACGGTACCAACAGAGAGTTCTACAACACCTTCTTCAATAACGTTAAAGAAGTGGTAGTTCCTCTGGTTGCCGATTGCATGGCTTCTAAGCGTCAACCAAGCACCAAGCCTCTTGAGGGCAAGTTTGACGTCAATCGTCAGTGGGACCTTGCAAAAGACCTGGTAAAACTCCAGGGCCTTGACGAGGACGCTTACTGGCTTGGCAAAACTGAGCATCCTTACACTGGTGGCCCTGGTATTGGCTTTGTCATGGTTGCCAGCCACGCTTACGAGAACAATGTGCTCTCCAACGTCTATTCCATGCTGCATGAAAACGGTCACGCCCTCTACGAGCAGGGCATTAACTGGGAGTATCGTTTTACTTCTCTGAGCACCGGTACTTCTATGGGCATGCACGAGTCTCAGTCCAGATTCTTTGAGAACTACATCGGTCTTTCTGAGGCATTTGCTGAGCCTCTTATTCAGCTTATGCGCAAACACTTCCCTGGCCAGCTGAATCGCGTTACTGCCTTCCAGCTCTTCTCGGCAGCTAACAAAGTACAGCCAAGCCTCATCCGTACCGAGGCAGACGAGCTCACGTATCCGCTGCACATCCTCATCCGTTATGAGATGGAGCAGGCACTTTTGTCTGGTGAGATTACCGCAAAGGATGTCCCAGCTCTTTGGGCCGAGAAGTACAAGCAGTACCTGGGTGTCACGGTTCCAAACAACACCGAGGGCGCTCTTCAGGATGTCCACTGGTCATGGGGTGAGTTTGGCTACTTCCCAACCTATGCACTTGGTAGCGCATATGGCGCTCAGTACAAACACGCCATGATTGCTGAGGGTATGGACTTTGATGCCGTCTGCGCATCTGGAGACCTTGCTCCTATTAGAGAGTGGCTGGGTAGCCGTATTTGGACCTGGGGTCGTGCAAAGGACTCCAAGGAACTCATCATGGGCGCATGCGGCGAGCCTTTTGACGTTCACTACTACACCAAGTATCTGACTGACAAATACTCTCACATCTATGGTCTAACCAGTGCATAAGCACAGGCCGTAGACACGACTGGAAATATCTATCCTCTACCAATTAAACGAAAGGGATGAAATGAAAAAGTTTTTTGAGGAGTTCAAAGAGTTTATCCAGCAGGGCAATGTTATGGACATGGCTATTGGTATCATCATTGGCGGCGCATTTACCGCTATTGTTACCTCCCTTGTCAATGACATCATTAACCCATTTATTAAGCTCATCTCTGGTGGCGGTACCGAGGTTTCTGGTCTTTCTATTCCAGTTCCTAGCACCCAGAACGGCATTGACTTTGGCGCATTCATCAGCGCAATCATCAACTTCCTGATCATTGCATTCATTGTCTTCTGCATGATTAAGGCCCTCAATAAGTTCATGAAGGCTTCCAAGCTTAAGAAGGACGAAGAAGAGGCTGTTGAAGAGGTTGCAGCTCCACACTGCCCACACTGCCTTGAAGAGGTTAAGGAAGGCGCAACTCGCTGCCCACACTGCACTGGTGAGATTGAGGGCGGCGCGCATGCTGCGTAACATCAGCATTCTGCTGAAAAGCACGCTTTTTTACACGCGTAAAAGGTTAGCAAGAAAAAAAGCAGGCATATCATATGCCTGCTTTTTTGTTAGTAAAAGATGTTAGAAAAGGCTGCGGTTATTTCTTACCAGTACCACCCTTGCCGCCGCCACCATTTCCAGATGAGCTGCCGCCATTTCCTGAAGAGCTACCACTATTTCCGGAACCAGAAGAAGTAGGCGTTACCAGCTTAAAGCCACCCTTACCATCTGGCTGCCAAGGGAACTCAGCCTTTGGTGGATACTCATATTTAGCCCAATTATCCTCGCGGTGATTAATGAGAGCAAACTTAAGAGTGTAATTAGGGAGATCAATACTAAGGAGTTTCTTATCATTCTCAGTAGTATATAGAACAGACTGAGAAATATCCTCATCTGCCGAGAAACCCATAGCAAGAATAGGGAAAGAGAGACCGTCTTCAGAAGGCTCTTCTGCAACAATCTGAATAGGAGCAACACTACCGTCTGGATAGAATAATGCAGCATTTCCATCCTTATGAGCAGAGAAGGTATACGCTGCACCCGAGCCCTTATTCATAGACTCAATCTGATTACTGGTCAGATCTTCTTTAGAGCCATCTGCATAGTGCAGGCCAAAGAGATAATACGTACCTGGAATGGTGGCAGCAAAATTGACTACCTGGCCATCAATATAAGCAATCTGTGAAGTATCGTCTGGATTGTCAGAAAGTTTTTTGAAATTAAACGTAATCTCACTCTTGGCATCGCTGTACTTCAGATAGTTGTTGTCGTCCTTATCAAAAAGCATTGGCACACTATCGCCATCATCATACGTACATTGAATGGCAACAGTTCCTTTTGCTTCCCACTTACCATCATTCTTCACACCTTTAAAATTATGCATGAAGAATGTGCCGTCTTCTTTGAATGAATAGTAAAGAACGGTTCCATCGTTATAGCCCTGATTAAGCATGCCACCATGATCAAAGGTTTTGCCTTCCTTTGATCCACCTTTAGTTCCAACACCATTGTCAACACACCAGACGCCAGTAATAATCTTAGAAAGATCTCCGGTTAGCGTTGGATTATCTGGAGTCTCCTCAAGCTTCACAAGGCTTGAATGAGAAGGCGTATCCCCAGTACCGCCCTGACCGCCATTCTGAGAATCTTGACCAGCTCCACCAAGAACTGAATCAGGATTCAAGATTGCCTGAAGGACATCACTATTACAAGCAGCAAGCGTGCTAGCAGCACCACCTGCAGCCAATCCCGCAAAAGCGCGGCGAGTAATCATCTCTTTGTTCATATGTTCCTCCTATAAGCGTATGGGAGTCCTAACTTTTTATATTCTACTTGAAATGAGTCAAATGTTATAAATTAAGCTGCATTCGACTCATTTATCATCCTACTTTGTATGAGGAAGATGAGAGGTAATCAATGTCATATTTCCCGAGAAGTGCAGATCACCAGAATGTGCAGGAGCAATAAAATGCGAGCCCTTATAAAGCGTATGTTCACATCCCTTGCCATCATCAGCAGAAACTGTTCCTTCTCCCTCAATAACACTTACGCACATAAAAGACCATGGCTGTGCAATAGTTTTTGACTCATGAATCTCATATTTTTCCACCGAGAAATACTTGCAGCTCATAAGCTCAGTTTTACCGTCAATTTTTGGGGCAGTAATTTCTCCAGATGTTGGAACTTCCTGTGCGTAATCGATAACCTCAAGACTCTGTGCTAGATGCAAATCACGAGGTTTGCCATCGTCTCCTAAACGATCATAGTCATACACACGATACGTAATATCTGAACTCTGCTGCGTTTCAAGAATAAGCGTACCCGTTCTAATGGCGTGAACGGTTCCAGGATCAATCCTAAAGAAATCTCCAGCATTGATTGGCACGTAATTAAGCAGTTCAGACCACTTTCCCTGCTCAACCATGGCTGCAAACTCCTCTTTTGAGGAAGCATTCTGGCCAACAACAATATCGCCATTCTCTTTTGCATCAAGAATGTACCAGCACTCAGACTTTCCTAGAGAGCCATTCTCATGCTCTGCAGCATACTCATCATCTGGGTGAACCTGAACAGAGAGGTCATCTTTTGCGTCAAGAATTTTAATAAGAAGCGGAAAACGGTCTCCCTCTGCATTACCAAAAAGCTCTCGATGCGTTGACCAAAGCTCCGAAAGAGTTTTGCCAGCATATGCACCAGAGGCAACTTCACAGTCTCCGCTAGGATGTGCGCTAATTGCCCAGCACTCTCCTACTGAGCCTTCGGGGATGTTGTAACCATACTCTTCAGCAAGTCTTCTTCCGCCCCAAATCTTATTGTGAAAAAGAGGCTTAAAAAAGATAAGGTCGTTATATGGCCTGTCTGTGTTTTTATCTAAATCTAGCATCGTAGCTCCTTATATACAGTACATACATGCTTCTTTATAGCTAACAACTCTATAGTCTAGCGGATTCCAACTGCTTAAATGCCGACTCATTTAACTGCTATTGATTGGGTTTCTCGCTAACAAAAAAGGCTCAGCCAAAAAGCTGAGCCTTTGCAGTCAACGAACTAAGTAAACCTTAGAACATAACGTTGAAGGAATCCATGCTGTAGTCAGAACCATAAAGAGCAAGGATGGTACCACGAATGGTTGCAGATGCATCCATCTTTACGCCTGGATCAAAGAATGCGAAGCCCTTGGTAGTTGCGTTAGGAGCTGCGTTGACAAACAGGTTCAGCTCATCGCTACCAACAGTGGTGTCGGTGGTCTGAATGAAGATGTTGGTATCGGTCTTGTTGACAACCTCTACCAGATAGCCGTTAGAATTCTCAAAGTCAACGCCAATACCGGTAACAGTAACGGTAATCTTATCGGTATCAATAAGAACCTCGGTCTTATCGCCAGTCTTCTTAACATCATCAACATACTTCTGAGTGTTGGTAATCTGCTCGGAAGTGTTGTGCTTGTCCATCAGAGTATCGTAGAGCTTCTGGGAATCAGAGTCACCAGCACGAGTATCTGAAGGCTTGGTTGCAGTATTTGCATCAGGCTTAGTTTGCTGCTGTTGTTGCTGCTGACCACCGCCAGTAGTGGTTCCTGTATCAGAAAGGCTAGGAATGAGATTGCAGCCCGCAAGAGCAAAAACTGCGGAAGCGGAGGCTACTACGAGGCCGAGCTTATTAAACTTCATAAAGGTCTCCCTTGGTTTTTGTTTACCTTTATTTAGAATAGCTAAATTAAGTAGATTTTGTCAATTTTTATACACAGATGAGCATCTAATGTTCCTCAATCAAGGCTTTAATGCCGCCTTGCGTAAACATTACTGCTGAATTAATATGACCGTCAGCCTCTTCACGAGTCTCATCATTTTTAAGAATATTGACAATGGTGGTCATCTCAGTTTGTGCAAGCCAGGTAATAATAAACTCATCATAGGGCTTAACCTGCGCAACATTGGGATAAAGAATAGCTCTGATTGTTGCAGAGATAACCTCAGTCAATTCTTCAAAGAAATGAACGACGTGCGGGTTTTCTCGGTTGTTCACAAGAATCTGCACCACGTACCTATTGCCGTACAGAAGGTCCAAGAATTTCTCGAGCGTTTCTGCATTACCCAAAGGAGTGTCTTCAAGATTTCTTTCTCCGAAGACCAGCAGATGGTCTTTGTAATCCTCAAGAATCTGAACTGCGCCTTCAGTAACAGGGATCAAAACATTCTTAAAGAGGTCCTCTTTGTTATTAAAGAAGAAATAAAGGGCGCCCGTGGTAACACCTACGTGTGCACAAATCTGTCTCAGTGAAGCTTTATCGTATCCCTGTAAAGCAAACTCTTGCTCTGCGGATTTAAGAAGCCTGTGACGTGTGTCACAACTTTCTGTTTGTGGTCGCCTCGACATTGCTGCCGCTCCTTTATAAATGTTTTAAATCCCCTTGTAATAAGGAGATTCCCCCAAATCAATACTACCTTGTTTTAAGGGAACATATAACAGAAAGTTAACTAATTATGCAGAAATCTATAAGCGTTGCATAACAACTTTTGTGATATTTACTTAACTCTTTGATATTGATTAGACGAGAAACACGTCAGAGGCATAATAAAACCCTGCTATGTTACATAACAGGGTTTTAAGACATACCGTTAACCCAAATTATCCTTACGCTTAATAAATTCTCCACAGATATATGACTTCCTCAGATACTCGCGATTAAACGGATCTTTGACGGGAACAAAATCCTCTGGAGACTTAGCAAAGTGCATGGCAAAAAGCTCATGGATATGTGGATCAGCCAGCAAATAGCCGCGCGAGCAGTACGCCTGGTACATCTGGGCGTCCTCGTTAAATTTGAACGAGCTAAAAGCGCAGTCTGAACAGTGTAGTCCAGCCATCTTGCACATCTCCTACTCTTCAGATAGCCCCATGCAATCTGAACAACGCTGAATCATACGCGTATACAGCAAGTATGGCATTGTAAACAATAAAAATAGTCAAAAATACTTATTCGACACCAAGAATTTCCGGGAGCGTGTAATCTGAGCCGTTCCCCGAGGAAGCAACAGGTTGGAGGTATTCTCTATTGTCATTTCCGTCATGCATAACAGTGGGATTTGGAAGATTAACGCCCTCAGCTAAATTCTTCTTCTGCGTCTCTGTGAGCTCTACGCCAGCATCAACAAGATCTTTAAGATGCTCAATCCAGAGTTGATCAAGACTTAAGGAGAAGAAGTCAGCAATAACCTTTGCTTTATCAAATGAAGGCCACTTACGGCGCTCGGTACAAATATAAGAGACATACGCACGTGACCAATGTGAGAATTCGCACAGGTCTACCTGGCGCTTGCCACTTTCTTGTAACAACCTTGCTACTGTCCTACCCAAACCTGGGTCGATCTTTTTGGTAACACCTGCCTTAGCCATCTCACAGCCCCATCTGCTCAAACGATGTCTGAAAAACACGCGTATGTTTTATGCATAGTCCCGTGTTGTTACCGTATCATACTACACTAAAATATCTTTAGATACAATTTGTTATGTTGTTTTACAAGCGGAAATTTGAAGAAAATTGCATACCTGTTACGTAAATAAATCATAAGTGACCCTGCCACTTGGAATTAATTGGCTATACAAAAGATATGCAAAAATCAATTGCACTATGCAAAATAATGTATCAGCGATTTTCAGCGATAACAAAGAGCCTCTACGCCATCTGGCTTTTAAGATTTTAGATGATCTATACAGCTAATTTCTGACACGTATAAAACCGCAGGAAAATAGCTTAGTAGCTGTATTTTTACTTTTAAATACTTGAAATAATGGGTATATCAAAGATAGAGCAGATAGCTCAAAAGGGATTGCCATGAGGCAGGGCGACATGTGTGCGACCACGTTAATAGTCGTCCTGCCTCCATGGCATACGTTGCCTCGCATAACGAGAAATCTAAATGGTCGGGGCCATTCAGTAATGAAATTGAGTGTTGGGGGAACTCAATCTCTCAACGCAACGTGTAAACTATTGATAGCAGAAAAAACTTTTTATATATTCAGGAATTAGAAGAATTTTTAAATTCATATAACACCTCCCGATTTTAGCGTAAAAATAGCGCAAGTGCCACACCAAATCCAAGAAATGGTGCAAACGGAAATGTATACATAAATACACTATATGAACTGGCAATTTTTTCTTTATTTCTGTCTTCTCTCTTTAAAAATTTACGCAAAATAAAGAACAGAAAAGAAAACATAACACCTAAAATATTTGCCGAAAATAAAAAGACAAATGTCTCTTTTATTTCAAGATAAAGGCATGCTGAGAGAATAAGTTTAATATCTCCCCCTCCCAGAGAAGACATATGACCTATAAATTTTGTAACTATGCCTACCATAACCAGCACACATATAACAAATAACTCACTCCATAATGCATTCATCAGTAACTCAGTGCGATTTTCATTTACTGCAAGCCAAATAGGCCATGAAATAGCAAGCAAAATAGGAATTCTATTTGGAATAGTGCGATTTCGCATATCCGATATTGAAGCCCAAATATACATGACAAGAATAACCAACTCTCTCATAGACACCTCCTTAGTCAACCCTAGCAACATGGACAAGGATCAACTTTCCACACAGGTGCCGTTATTTAACTTATTGATGTAACCAGTTAGGTATTCAAAGTTCTTCTCGCTGCTCTTGGTTTTAGAGGGTCTTTTTGCAACTTCAGGATTTTCTTGCGACAAAAATCGGAAAGCCGTGAATGGTACACTTAGCATTCAGTTTCTAGAAAGGTATCTCATGCCGAGCTCTTCATATAAATCAAAGCAAATGATTGTTATTCGTCGCGATCTTAAGATGCGTAAAGGAAAAATTGCTGCTCAGGCAAGTCATGCATGTGTTGAAGCTACGCTTATGGCACTTGCAAAAGAGCGTCGTCTTGATCAGGTTCGTGTTACCGATGATCAGAATTGGGTCTATTTGGACCATGCTGACGAAGATACCTCCGCAATCACCAACTGGTTTGATGCCGGTGTTGCAAAGGTATGTGTCTATGTTGATTCTGAAGAAGCGTTGCTTAAGCTTGCCGCTGAAGGAAAAGCTCGCGGCTTTGTTGTGGCCCTTATTAGAGACGCAGGCTTTACCGAGTTTCATGGAGAGCCCACGTTTACCTGCCTGGCATTTGAGCCACTGGTTGCAGAAGACATTGACCCGTTAACGGGCGAGCTGCCTTTATACTAGGCTCTCTGCGTCCGTACTAGCAAGCTGCCACTGTACTAGTGAGTTATCTCTGTACTAGCGAGAATGCCTACATTAAGAAGGTATGGCTCATGACCTCGTCAAAGATAGTAGTAACTACAAACATACCAATTGATGCATAAAGGATTGCGGCTTGCCACGAAAGGTGATTAGTCTCGATTTTTGAAATGCGAGGATCAAGCTTTCCTTCTTTAAGGCTGATGGGGTCATCAATATCACGCGTAAAGCCCATCTGACGGTCCTCGTACTCTTTTCCGCTAAAGAGCAGACCAACGCCGCAAGCAATAATTCCCAAAGAAGAAATGACGTACATGACACGGCGCACCCAGTCGATGCCCGTAAACATATCCATACCGCTGGTAAAGTACGCAAATGCAAAAATAACAGCACTCATTCCAACTGCTGTAAGACAACCATAACCAAATGCACGCAAAGCACTCAGTACTAGCTCTTTGAACTTCTCGCCACGAGAAGGCGTTTGTGAAAACTTGCTATCCATACACAACTCCTTGGTTGTTTATTTGTTTTCTGTATAGCTTATAGCGTATAGGAAGTCTTTGCTTGATGATACAATTTCTACAGTAAACCTTGGCAGGAGGACGCATGCGTATCGGCTTTGATAACGAGAAGTACATCACTATGCAGGCGGATCGAATCCACCAGCGTATCAGTGAATTTGGCGGCAAGCTCTACCTTGAGTTTGGCGGTAAACTGCTCGACGACAACCACGCTTCTCGCATCCTCCCTGGATTTGCTCCAGATGCAAAAGCTCAGATGCTTCAGCAGCTTGCTCACGAGGCGGAAGTTGTCTTTGCCATCAATGCAAACGATATTGAAAACGGCAAGCGCAGAAGTGATATTGGCGTTACCTATGCCGATGACGTGCTAAGACTTATGGATATCTTCCGTGCTCGCGGCCTTGCTATCGGCGGCGTTGTCATTACGCAGTACTCTGGTCAGCCAAAGGCAAAAGCGTATCGTGCGCGCCTAGAAAACATGGGCATTGCCGTGTACCGCCACTACCCCATTGAGGGTTACCCCTCCAATATTGACCTGATCGTCTCGGCGGAGGGCTACGGTAAAAACGAGTACGTAAAGACTACACATCCTTTGGTAGTTGTTACAGCGCCTGGTCCTGGCTCCGGCAAGCTTGCTGTCTGCCTTTCACAGCTCTACAACGAGAATGCCCGTGGGGTTCGCGCAGGCTACGCTAAGTTTGAGACCTTCCCTGTCTGGAACCTCCCGCTTAAGCATCCTGTAAACGTTGCCTACGAGGCTGCTACGGCAGACTTGGGCGATAACAACATCATTGATCCCTATCACCTTGAGGCTCACGGCAAGGTTACCGTTAACTACAACCGTGACGTCGAAGCATTCCCCGTGCTCAAGGCCATGATGGAGAAGATTGCAGGTACCAGCCCATATCAGTCTCCAACCGATATGGGCGTCAATATGGTTGGCAACTGCATTGTTGATGATGAGGTTTGCCAGGAAGCTTCCAAAGCAGAGATTGTACGCAGGTGGTTTAGAGCTGCCGAGAAACTCGAGCGTACTGGTATGGGTGAGCGTGAACTCACAAAGATTAATCTCTTGATGAAAGACGTTAACGTTGACCAGAACTTCTCGCCAGCTCATGCTGCTTGTCTGCACAAAGCAGAAGAGACAGGAAAGCTTGCGGGCGCCATGGTTATGCCTGACGGCTCCATTATTACCGGCAAGACTTCAGAGCTTTTAGGTGCGCCTGCGTCGCTTTTACTCAACGCCCTCAAATACGTAGTTGGCATTGAGAAGAAGACGTTTATTGTCTCGGACGAAGTCTTAAGGCCCATTTGCGCTCTAAAAGAGAACAACTTTAAACTAGCTCGCACCAGCCTTTGCGCTGACGAGATGCTCATTGCGCTCTCTATCAGCTCAATTACCAATCCGTTGGCTGGAAAAGCTGTTGATGCCACGCAACTACTCCACGGATGTGACGCGTACTTCTCGTCAATTATTCCAAGCGACGACGAGTCCATCTATCACAAGCTGGGCATTAACGTGTGTTGCGAGCCAATTTTTGAACAAGGACAATTCTTTCACCAGTGATTTTTAAGAGCTCACATAAAAGCAAGAAAACGAGAAACTCTACGACTCGTTCTAAAACTAAACATACGCCTGCTTCTGCAAACGCTTCAAAACGTAAGCAGCGGGCGATGCATACACTTGAGCAAAATTCCCAGAACAATCCTGTTGTTAAATGGGGACTCATTACGCTGGCCATTGTATTTGTGCTGGCATTGTTGCAATCGTGCCAGGGACTTTTCTCCCTCTCTTTTGACAATAAACTGATCATCAAAAACGAAGTCCCCTATGAGTGGGAGAACCTTATTTACGATACAACGGGACGCGCGCATTATGTGGTGGACGGAGAAGAGCTCACACGCACGGGCGTTGACGTCTCTTCTCATCAGGGGTTTATTGACTGGAAGGCCGTTGCTGCCGATAACATTCAGTTTGCCATGCTTCGCATTGGATACCGCGGCTCCACCGAGGGTGGTATTCGCGCGGATGAGCTGTTTGAGACCAACCTGAAGGGTGCACAAAGCGCAGGTCTTGATGTAGGTGTGTACTTCTTCTCGCAGGCTATTAACGTGGAAGAAGCTCGTGAAGAGGCCGCTTTTGTTCTGCAGCAGTTAAAAGAAGCAGGAGTTACAAAACTTGCTCTTCCTGTTGCGTTTGACCTGGAGCCTTCTCCCGATTACAGCGGTCGCGCCGACAACCTTTCCCCTGCAGAAACTAACGCAATTGCGCGCGCGTTTTGCACCACCATTCAAGAAGCAGGATATCGCGTCATCGTGTATGGCAACAAAGTTGATCTGAATCGCTTTGATCTGGTCTCGCTTGACGAGCCTATTTGGCTGGCACAATACGTTGATCAACCAGACGTAAACTTTAACTTTTTGATATGGCAATACACTTCAACAGGACAAGTTGACGGCATTACCGGTTCAGTTGATTTGAATTTGGACTTCTCTGCTGTCTCTACAAGCAAAGGCTCAAAGTAGGACTTCCGCTAATATGTCGGTAGCGGCGCAAGCGCGTCCGCAGTCGTATTCGCAGGTGCTAGTCGCGACGCAACCCGTAAAGCTATCCGACCTTCACAGAACCAGTCAGGGTAACGGTAGGATCAAGCGCCTGAGCATGCGCAAAAGCGCCTCCTGGGCTACATGAACTTACCAACGTAAACACTACCCACAAGATGATGGCTGCAAGCAGCACCGCCAGCGCCACACGACCCAGTCTCATGCGAGAAGAACGACGTCTTCTAGCCGCATATGCTGCCTGAGCTTCATCTCTGGGGTTGAGCGTGCCATAGTGATTGCCGTAAGCAGTTCTTGCTCGACCACGTGCACGGGCGGCATCTGCACGAGCATGGTTAACGGGATTTGTTGGGCGATCTTGCGTCATCCTACGCTGCACCTGTGCACGGCTTCCAACAGCTGCGTGACGACCTCGTACCGCACGCGGAGACGTAGAAGACTCCCCATTACGGGAGATAGTAGGTGGAACCTGAGCTGGATGCTTTTTCTTACCAAAACCAAAGAGGTTATTCTCTGCCATCAACAATCCTTGCTAAAAGATTCGTTTACCGAAAAAAGAATACACCGACTTTGCTTTTCTCGCCTTGAAAAGCATCTATCCCGTTACAATAAAGCGCTATACAGACTGATTTTCTGTAAAGTCTGCACAATTGGAGCTCATGGGGGGGCGTGTGAAGAAACTTTTACTGATGGCAACAGGAGGCACTATTGCTTCTGTTTCCACTGAATCGGGCTTGGCTCCCTCACTTTCGGGAGAAGAACTTTTAGCCAACGTCCCACTTGTTCATGACCTCTGCGAGTTTGATTTCAAGCAGATTATGAATATCGACAGCACCAATATGCGTCCTCAAGACTGGCTCCAAATCAGAGACGCCATTATTGAGTCGTATGACGCCTACGACGGCTTTATTATCCTTCATGGCACCGATACCATGGCATATACCGCTGCTGCACTCTCCTACCTTATTCAAAATAGCGAGAAACCCATTGTGCTCACAGGCTCTCAACAGCCAATGGCAAATCCGTTTACCGACGCCAAACTCAACCTCTACCACTCCGTTCTCTACGCACTCGACGACAGAAGCGCCGGAGTCGTGGTGGTTTTTGGCAACGAGGTTATTGCCGGCACCCGCGCTCATAAACAGCGCACACTGAGCTTCAATGCATTTACGAGCATGAATTATCCACCGCTTGCTCACATCCGCGGCAACAAGATTATTCGCAGTGCGCCAAATGAAGAGCAGGTAGATGGTGGTCTTACAACCTATAAAACGCTCAATACTCGTGTCATAGTGCTTAAACTGACCCCCGAGCTTAATCCATCTATCTTCTACCTTCTGAAGAATGACTACGACGCCATTGTGCTTGAAACCTTTGGTATTGGCGGCATCCCCTCATACGATGACTCTTACGAAGAAGCTATCACCGATTGGATTGCTTCTGGTCGCACCGTAGTTATTACCACACAAGTTCCTGAAGAGGGTCTTGACCTGGGTTTATATGAGGTTGGTAGAACCTATCAAGATATGCCCGGCGTTCTCTCTGGAGACGATATGACCACCGAAGCCCTGGTTGCAAAAACTATGTGGATGCTTGGTCAGACCTCCGATCAAAGGGAGCAAGAAAAACTGTTCTACCAGGTAATTTGTAACGACAGAATCCCACAGTCTGTGGATACAGAAATTTGCGAGTAGCCGATGAGAGACGCCACGTTTAAACCTACCGTGCTCTACCTAATTGCGCTTATCATCTGCGGTTCTAACGGAATCGTTGCAAGCCTTATCAACCTTCCTAGCTACCAAATTGTCTTCTTCCGCATGCTCTTGGGCACGCTCTTTTTGCTTGTGGTTAAGCTTGTGCAAAAAGAGGCTTTTACCATTCAAAACTACCCCAAGGACTTCCAGGCGCTCATTGGATCAGGCATTGCCTTGGGTCTTCAGTGGACCTTCCTTTTTGAGGCATATCATCTGGTAGGTGTTGGTATAGCAACGCTTGAATACTACTGCGGTCCCGTTATTGTAATGGCGCTCTCTCCCCTTTTATTTGGCGAGAAACTCACTGCTAAAAAGATACTAGGCTTTCTTGTAGTTGTTATTGGAGCTGCTCTTATTATTGGCTATGGAGTTGGACTGAACCTCTCGCCAGCTGGTCTTCTTCTTGGCGCCCTCTCTGCTGTTCTTTATGCCGTTATGGTTATTTGTAACAGACAGCTCAAAGATGTTTCTGGTATTGAGGGTACCAGCATCCAGCTGGGCATTGGCTGCGCTATTGTTGCTCTGGTTACTGTTGTATTCCATGGGATTGAGCTGCCTGCAGACCCAGCATCGGTAAATTGGCTGGCCGTTCTGACCATCGGCCTCTTTAACACAGGCCTTGGATCATTTTTGTATTTCCCACAACTTACCAAGATTCCTGTTCAGCGTGTGGCGGTCTTTGGCTACCTTGAGCCACTATCTGCAGTTATTTTCTCGGCTCTTATCCTTGGCGAGCCTTTTGGTCTTCTCAAAATAATAGGCACCGCCTGCATCATAGGCGGTGCCATCTTTGCTGAGCTTTCAGGTACCTCTTCGAACAAATCAGAGGCTATCGAAACTCCACTGTAGCGTCTAAGCTGCGTGCAAGTCGCGCTTAAGCTGCTGCTTACATTGGCATAGTTGGCGCAACGTAAACGCGAGCGGCATTCTCGCGGTCAAGGTCATACAGGTTCTTTGAATCTCCGCCAAAGAGCTCAACTGCCTTGAGAAGATCAGAAGCATTTGCCTCTTCCTCACCCTGCTCCTTAACGTACCAGTCAAGCAGCTGCATAGTGCGGAAATCGTTTGCCTTCTGAGCAATGGCATAGCACTCGTTAATGCTTGCGGTAATGAACTGTTCGTGCTCATATGCTGCCTTGATTGGCTCGACTACCTTGGTAAAGGTAAGGTCTGGCTTTGCAATTGCCTCCATGGTTGGAGTCCAATCGTTATCAAGCAGGTAACGACGAAGAATACGTGCGTGAGCAAGCTCTTCCTGAGACTGGATGACATACCAGTTTGCAAAGCCCTTCAGGCCCTGCTCCTCATAGAAATCTGCAAAAGTTAGATACAGATAAGCGGAATAGAACTCTTTGTTAATCTGCTGGTTAAGGATGTTACCGACGTTTGTATCAAGTGCCATGTTCTTCTCTTTCCTCATAACTTTTTTCTCAAAAAAATGAGAAGCTCTTTGGCTTCTCATTTTTGATACCCACTTGTAAGTCTCTTAAACATATTGCACAAAATCTCAACGATAAAAATAGTTACTATTTTTATCTCCTGTTTGGATGCGCTGAGCTTGCGCTACCTATACGCTAGTCGCGGGTGAGCTTGCGGTGAATGCGATGAGGACGAGCAGCCTCCTGGCCAAGTCTTTCGATACGATTGGCCTGGTAAGCCTCAAAGTTTCCCTCAAACCAGAACCACTTGCCTGGGTTCTCGTCGTCGCCCTCCCACGCAAGGATATGCGTAGCAATGCGGTCCAAAAACCAACGGTCGTGGCTGGTTACCACCGAGCATCCTGGGAAGCGCTCAAGTGCATCCTCAAGACTTTCCAGCGTCTCAATATCGAGGTCATTGGTAGGCTCGTCCAGAAGCAGGAGGTTTCCTCCCTGCTTAAGCGTAAGAGCAAGGTTTAGACGGTTCCTCTCGCCACCAGAAAGGACGCCAGCGCGTTTCTGCTGATCAGGTCCTTTAAAGCCGAAGCTAGCCACATATGCGCGGCTTGGAATCTCTGTGTCCCCCACCTTGATGAAGTCGTTTCCGTCAGAGACAACCTCCCAGATAGTTTTGTCTGGATCGATTCCCTGCCTGAGCTGGTCAACATAAGAAATTTGAACCGTCTCGCCAATCTCAAGCGTACCAGAAGTGAGCTCCTCCTGGCCAACAATAGCCTTGAACAGCGTGGATTTACCAACACCGTTGGGACCAATCATGCCAACAATGCCGTTTCTTGGCAAGCTAAACGAGAGGTCATCGATAAGAACGCGGTCTCCAAAGGCCTTGTGGATGTGAACGGCCTCCAGGACCTTCTGGCCCAGACGCGGACCCACAGGAATCTGGATTTCGGTGAAGTCGAGCTTCTTGGATGCACGAGCCTCTGCTTCCATCTGCTCATAGCGGTCAAGACGCGCACGGTTCTTTGCCTGGCGAGCCTTAGGAGACGAACGAACCCACTCCAGCTCAGCACGCATTTTCTTTGCGCGCTTGGCGTCCTGCTGGTTCTGAGCCTCAAGACGAGCGGCTTTGTTCTCCAGGTAAGTTGAGTAGTTGCCCTCGTAAGGATAGAGTTGTCCGCGGTCAACCTCGCAGATCCACTCGGCGACGTCGTCGAGGAAGTAGCGGTCGTGCGTGACGGCCATAACAGCACCGGGGTAATCATGCAGGAACTTCTCAAGCCAGAGCACCGATTCCGCGTCAAGATGGTTGGTGGGCTCGTCAAGAAGCAGCAGGTCAGGTGCCTCGAGAAGCAGGCGACATAGGGCTACACGGCGTTTCTCGCCACCCGAGAGATGAGTGACGGGAGAATCTGGATCTGGGCACTGCAGCGCGTCCATGGCCTGGGAGAGCTGGCTGTCCAGGTCCCAGCCGTTAGCTGCGTCAATCTCGGTCTGGAGCTGGCCCATCTCTGCCATCAGCGAGTCAAAATCAGCGTCAGGATTACCCATCTCAACGCCAATCTCGTTGAAGCGCGCAATCTTGGCAAGCAGGTCACCGAAGGCGAGCTCGATGTTTTCCTTGACCGTTTTGGTTTCATCCAGCGGGGGCTCTTGCTGGAGCAGGCCAACGGTGTAACCTGGGGTTAGCTTGGCCTCGCCGTTAGAGACGTCCTCCATGCCGGCGATAACCTTGAGCAGCGTAGACTTTCCCATACCGTTTGGACCCACGACGCCGATTTTTGCGCCTGGGTACACGCCGACGGTGACGTCATCTAGGATGACCTTCTCGCCAACTGCTTTGCGAGCTTTGTACATCTGATAGACAAACTCTGCCATGTGCTCCTCCTTAAGGGGCTGTCAGATGAAATATTCACATAGTCCATTCTAATGAAATATTGCGAGGACTCCACAGTAGAGAAGCTGGGAAGAGGATATGTCTGCAAAACACGAGGTCACGTTGCGCTGCACGCATGTGCAATGCGGGGCGTGAGGGCTCGATACGAGATGCGAGGACGCAAGGGCGTGATGCGGTGCGCGAGGACGCGATGCGAGATGCGAGATGCGAGATGCGAGATGCGAGATGCGAGATGCGAGGGCACGAAAACACACCTATGTCGGATAATCTGCTCAAAAGACGTATGCATTGCACTCAAAACCTCTGTATCTTACAGATTATTGGACTTAGATGTGTTTTTTACCTCGCATTTAGCAGATTATCCGACATAAGTGTGTAGTTTGAGGCTTGAAAATAGTGGTAGTTAAACTATTTATATATTGTTATTCATCATTACGCATACTGAACCTTATTTATACATAAGAATGAATTAACCCATTAATTGTGATCATTGCTCGCGTTAGATAGCCGCCTTCAGATAATTTGTCACAAGGGACACCAAATCTCCAAGCTATATAGCACAATCGCACTGTAAATTGCCATTAAACTGCGTCGTTACAAATGAGTAGGAAGAATGGCAACTAAATTATGCTTTAATGTGGGCTTTTGCGGTTTTGTGTAGCCTTTTATGGTTTTACGTGGCCTTGGTTTGCTTTATCTACAGCGTCTTTGACCATCTGCGCGTACAGAGTGCCACCACGATTAATGGAATTTGAATCTGAGCCAAAGTGTACGTAGTCAGTACCTGCCCAAATATCAGGATTATCCTGCGCAACCTGTGCCCAGTCCGCAATAGTAATGAAGTCGTACTGCTGAGCAAGCTCGAGCTCGTGCGCGCGAATAACATTTGCTCCAGCATTTGGATCAGTGTTTCTACCGTCGTATGGGGTTACGAAAATCAACCGATGGCCACGTGGCAGCATGTCTACAATCTTGTCAACTGCATCGGAGCCACCAACAGGATTGGTACCCAAAGCAACAACAACGTCCTGGTAGAGCGTGTTGTTGTCGATCGCAGACTGTAGCAAATCTACGCCCATTGCCACGTTTCTACTAACAGAAGCGTCAATTTGAGCATCGGGCAGTGCATCCTGCAGGTAAGAACGGGCACGAAGCGAAACAGAATCGCCAATATAGGTGATTCCCTCAACAACGTTGTAATTACTTGCCTGCGAGGTATCCGCATGCTTGCGGGTCATAGTCATGGCGCTCTGCTCCTGCAACGAAGCGTTGAGCAGCAAATCGTTTTGGAAATCGCTCAGTTGTGGCGCAGTTAATGCAATAAAGGCAACAGCTGTAGCAAAAGGAATGAGCGCAAGGCCGGTACCTCGCAAAACCTTCTGACCATCAAGCTTGATGCGCGAGAAGATCCCTGGAGACTTTCCTGCCAACGCTGGTTCAAGCACATAGAACGAGCAGCTTGCAAATACAAACGAAAGCACCAGGGTTAAGAGTGCAGCCAGGACTGGATCGACCTTCTCGGCAAAAATAATGTACAAAGGCCAGTGGAACAGATACACACCGTAGCTGGTATCTGCCACAAAAGAAACGATGTCAGGCTCTTTGATACCCTCGGTTTTTTGATGTAGCATTCGAGCAAAGAAAATCATTGCTGCAGCTGCAAGTGAAGCAAAAAGGAAACCAAAGGTGTACGTAAAGAGGTCGTCGAAGTGCATGAAGACGCTCAAGACGACGAGAACGCCGCAGCTTGCCACAAGGCCCGCGAGCGTCAACGGAGTAGAAAGCTTCTGCTCGAGCTGTTCAAAGAGCTCGCCTGTCTGGGCAATTCCAGCAACACAGGATAAAAGTGCGCCGATAAAGAAAGGGAACACGTGCGTTTGCGTCGAGAAATACTGGATAGAAAGATTCGTAGAACTTTGAGCGCCGGTGGCCATCGCCAAGTAAGTAACAACCAACAGCACCAGGGAAGCTCCAGCAATCTTTACCTTATAGCTTCTAATTGTTTTGCTCGCGCAAGCAAGCAGCCAGGCGCACAGACCCCAGAGCACATAAAAATGCATTTCAACGGCAAGACTCCAGGTGTGCAGATACACGTGAGGAGCAAATTGATTCTCGTAGCTGTTACCCAGAACAATCTCAAAGTAGTTAGTCACAAAGCCAAGAGCTGCGGCAATCTGATACTTAATACCGGAAATAAACTCGGTACGCACAAGCAAAAGAAACGGCGTACAGACAAGCACCATAAACACAAGTTGCGGCACAATTCTGTAGAAACGCCTGCGCAGGAACCCAATAACATCAATAGCTCTGAAGCGAGCAAACTCGTCAATCAACAGAGCCGTGATGAGATAGCCCGAAAACGTAAAGAATACGTCGACGCCAATGAAGCCACCTGGAAGTGCTACCTTAAAAAAGTGATATATGAGGACTAAAACAAGTCCTGTTATACGTACAAGCGAAAACCATTTAATTCGCACTTTGATAAATCCCTTGCTTAAAAGTTCCTTCGTACACAATGTTGTCTTGCGTAGTGAGCTTTCCCTGGCCGTCTGCCTGACCTTTTACAAACTGACCTTCGTACGTCCAGCCATCTTTTGAGGTGTACGTTCCCGTACCCTGAAAATACCCGTCGACAAATTCTCCCTCGTAGGTATCGCCATTCTCAAAAGTCATCTTGCCTTGACCATTCATCTTTCCCTGAATGGTAGTGCCGGTATACGTCACCTGATTGTCGCCGAATACCAGCGTTTTTTGACTTGGTCGGTTAACCAATACAATCGAGAGCACCGCAAGCACCAAAATTGCAACGACACTTACCAGTTCGAGTTTTCTTCTGCCCGCACTCACCGGGCGAGAATGACGCTGTTCTGGCTCTGGATCTGCTTGATTGCGGCGGCGTTTCTCCACACGAATGCTTTTGCGTGCAGATAGAGGCGTTTTCTGGCGCTTCTTTTTTTCTGGCGCAACTTTAGACCGCATGTTTTCTGCAGGTTTTTCTGCGGGCTGTGTAGCGGACTTTTCTGCAGGCTTACGCTGCGCAAAAGACGCAAAAGCAGATGAAAACTGCTCAGAAGTGGTCTGCAGAGCAGCTGCTGGGCTTGTCGTAGTATCAGCCTTCTCTACGGGAGCCTGAGGTGCTTCTACAGGTGCAACTTCCCTTGCCTCAGATGAAGACTCAGGGACGTGCGCTGCTTTAACCATATGACGAGCGTTTCTTTTTTTAGCAGAAAAACGCGTAGGAGAACTCACTAAGTATTCCAATTCAATCGATTTGTTAACTATTTCATTGTACTAATTTCCTTCAACTTTTGAATTGTTATTTGTCCTATACACATTTACCAGATTCACAGGTACGCCCGCTGTTTTTCTACGATTTTCTGTTCTAAGTAAAAAGATAGAGGGGTACACTACAAGGTGGTATTAAAAAAGAAACAAAATATGCTTACTAAAGTGTGTTCTAATTAGAAAGTTACATCATCGACATCATCAGGGAGGCGAAGATGGCAGAAGCAATTCGTAAAGTAAATATCATTGGCCATTTGAACCCAGATACAGACAGCATTTGTGCTGCAATTTCTTATGCGTATCTCAAAAATCAGATTGATAACCCTATCTATGAAGCTCGTCGCGCTGGCTCACTCAACCGTGAGACTGCATTTGTCCTAAATCACTTTGGCTTCGAAGAGCCACAGCTTATTACTACGGTTACTCCTCAGATCAAAGATGCAGAAATTCAAGCTCAGCCAAAAGTTGATGCTGGAATGAGCCTCTATGCTGCTTGGCAGCTCATGCAGGACGTCAAGCTTGATACACTCTGCGTTACTGATGAGGAAGAAGAGCTTACCGGCCTGATTGCCGTTAAAGATATTGCAAATGCAAACATGAGCCTTTCCGAGCCAAACCTGCTCTCCAAGGCAAAAACAAGCTATGCAAATATTGTTTCAACGCTTGGCGGCACCATGGTTCTAGGTGACCCCCAGGGCGTTGTTAAACAGGGCAATATTCGTGTTGGCACCAGTGCTTCCGCTCTTTCAGAGATTGTTGATGCTGGCGATATCATTGTTGTTGCTGGCAACCATGAGAACCAGACTATCGCAGTTGAGCACGGTGCTTCCTGCCTTATTGTCTCTTGCGATGCTCCAATTGCTCAGGACGTTATTGACCTGGCTAAAAAGCGTGATTGCGCCATTATCAGCACTCCTCGCGATACCTTTGAGGTAGCTCGCCTGCTTATCATGTCTATGCCTGTACGTGAGAAGATGCTCACTGACGACATCCTTAAGTTCAGCGTCAACACCGCAATTGATGATGCTCGCAAGGCAATGACCAACTCAAGGCACCGCTTCTTCCCTGTTATCAACGAGAACGGCACTTTTGCTGGTCTTATTAGCGGCCCTGGTCTTTTGAACCCTCGCAAGAAGCATGTCATTCTTGTTGACCATAACGAGCGCACTCAGGCAGTTGATGGTCTTGAGCAGGCCGAGATCATGGAGATTGTTGACCACCACCGCATCGGCTCCATTGAGACTTCCAACCCAATTACCTTTAGAAACGTCCCTGTTGGCTGCACCTGCACCATCATTTATGGCCTTTACCACGAGTACGGCATCGAGATTCCAAAGAATATTGCTGGCCTTATGCTCTCTGCAATTCTTTCCGACACCCTTGCATTCCGCTCCCCTACCTGCACCGAGCGCGATATTGTTGCTGGTAAAAAGCTTGCAGAGATTTGCGGAGAAGACATTGACGCTTACTCTGAGCAAATGTTTGACGCTGGCGCAGACCTCACTGGTCGTACTGCAGAAGAAGTTTTCCATGGTGACTACAAGGTATTCAGCCGTGGCGGCGTAAAGTTTGGTGTTGGCCAGGGCTCCTTCATGACCGAGTCCAGCCGCAAAGCTGCAGAGGAACTTGTTGGACCGTTCTTGGAGACTGCTGCTAAGTCCGAAGAGCTTCCAATGGTCTTCTACATGTTCACCGACGTTAAGAGCCAGGTCACCGAGATGCTCTTCTACGGCGCAAATGCTGCCAATGTCATCGAGCGCGCCTTTAACGTAAAGGTTGATGGCAACATTGCTGTTCTTCCAGGTGTTGTCAGCCGTAAGAAGCAGGTTGTTCCATCTCTTATGGCAACGCTTCAGACGCTTGCCGAGGAAGCCGCCAATTAACGCGCATTTCTCGCGCATCACGTCTCACGCAAGCTTCCACTGCACGGGTTTCTCGCCATTACTTGAAATGATAACGCCTACCTGCACATTTACGGGTAGGCGTTTTTCTACAGGAGCTGTTCTATGACGGCGCCGATTCTATCTCTGATTACAAGATTGGCGCGACTATCGTACGGCGTGGGTTGGTCGTTGATAATGACCATCTTGTTGCCCTCGTAGTAGTCGAGAAGACCGGCGGCAGGCTGCACTACCAGTGAACTTCCTGCAACAATAAGAACTTCCGCTTGTGAGATAGCGTTTAAAGCCCCATAAACGGTATCCATATTGAGGCCTTCTCCATAAAAGACAATATCAGGCCTAATAACTGCGCCGCATTGACAGAGCGGCACTACAGACGACTGCTCTTCAATCTGATCAAGCGTATAGATATGACCGCATTCGGGACAATAAAAACGTGTCTCGTTACCATGAAGTTCAAACACACGCTTACTACCAGCAGCTTGATGCAATCCGTCGATGTTTTGCGTCACTACCGCACGCAACTTTCCCTCTGCTTCCAAGGCTGCCAACCACTTGTGAGCAATATTTGGCTGAGCCTCTCCCAAATGATGAGAGTTTCTAAAATACGTGTAATACGCTGCAGGATAATCTAAAAACACATCAAGCGAGAAGATCTCTTCAAGCGTGAAGTCTGGTGCCTTGCTATAAGCAAAAGATTCCTCATTGTCTGGGTCTACCGTTATGCCATTTCCCAGGTCGCAAGTTTCTTTTCCCATATCATAACCATCTTGCCCCAGCCCAATGGTCATATTCTCTACCTTGATACCGCCTTGTCGATACAGACCGTTAGTACCCCTAAAATCTGGAATACCACTTTCTGTTGATACGCCAGCACCGCCAAAGAAAACAATGTTATCTGACGACTGAATCCAATCTTTAAGCTGTTTAATCTTGGTCATTAGGCACCTCTAACCTAAAAAAGGGACCCGGATAAACTGGGTCCCTCGATTTCAAGCGCCGGAGCTCTTGGCGCTGAAAACGCTAGTAGTCAAACTCGTCAGGAACATACTCAGTAAGGCACGCATCCAGACCGGCTTCAATTTCTTCATGATTCATATGACGACCAATGAAGCACAGTTTTGTTTGACGATCACCCAGTTCATCATCCCATTCTGCGCGTAGCTCGGGTTTCTCGTCAAGAAGGGTTTCTCGCTCATCCTCTGGCAACGAGGCATAGAACATTCCGTTCTCATAGAACTGAACCTGCTTGCCTGCCTGCTCAAATACGTAGCTCATCTCTGGGTCTTGCGAAACCCAGATGCTGCCCTTGACGCGAATGATGTTCTTTGGCCAGCTAGCCACAAACTGATTGAGTTTATCCAGGTCAAACGGCTGACGGCGACGATACACAAAGGTGGTAATCTCGTACTCCAAAACCTCTGGATCTTCGTGCTCCTCAGGATGCTCCATTGCATTCATCCAAGCAGCAGAAGCATATGCTTTGTCAAAGTCAAAACGATTAGTATTGATAAGCTCACTCATAGGAATGTCACCGTTGACTGCCTCAACGATAACAGCGTCTTTCTGCAGACCGCGAACAAGCGCCCTGAGCTCGTGGAGTTGCTCAGGAGTAACTAAATCGGTCTTGTTAAGTACCAGCGTTGAGCAAAACTCAATCTGCTGAATAAGCAGGTTCTCAATGTCATCTTCTTCAATATCTGGGTCGAGAAGATCGGCGCCGTTGTGGAATTCCTCAAACATGCGCGCACAATCAACAACTGCAACAATGTTATCTAGGTTGAGGTGAGAATGGTTAGTTGCATGCTGACTCTGATTGCAGAATGCAGAAATATTATAGGTAATGGGGATTGGTTCGCAGATGCCTGAAGCCTCAATAATGATGTAATCAAACTCTTCGGTATCTGCCAAATCACCCAATTGAAGTGCCAAATCATTAGAAAGCGTGCAGCAGAGACAACCATTAGTTAGAGGTATAACATCGCCTTCTTTAGCGTAGCCACCGTCTTTAATAAGACCAGCATCAACGTTAATTTCACCAATATCATTGACGATAACTGCTGCGTGAATACCTTCAGTATTAGAAAGAATATGGTTCAAAATAGTGGTCTTACCTGCGCCCAAATAGCCGGTAAGCAGCACAATTTTCACCTGCTTTGGTTCAGACATAGTGAGCTCCTATCAAATGTCAACCTTTTATATCAAAGAATAAACTTTTTGCTTGTAAAAGTGGGCCCTGACGCTTAAGTGAGTCAGGGCCCAACCTTCGCGTTACAAACTATCGAACAGGAAGCTTAGAAGCTACCGCGATCGATAATCTTACCTTCCTTCATGATGACGTCCATGTTCTCAGGCGTGAGGTCGCGGATGTTATTAGCAACGTCGCCCTTGACTACAAGGATATCAGCGGAGAGGCCTTCCTTGACAGCACCAAACTCGTTCTCCTTGCCCAGCATCTTTGCGCCATTGTAAGTAGCGGCTGCAACGGTATCAAGAATAGAGATGCCAACCTTCTCAACAAAGTCATACATCTCGTCGATGGTGACATAGCCGTAAGGAGTAACAAAGCTGAAGGAGTCAGAACCAATGGTAATGGTAATGCCCATATCATATGCCTTGCGCAGGTTATCATAGGTACGTGCAAGACCCTTCTCGACAACAGTCTCACCTGGGAATGCGTCAAGCTCTGGAGTCCAGTCTGGTGGATAAGTTCCGTACCAAGTTGGCAGGAAGCCGATGGTAGGAGTAAAGAAGGTGCCCTGCTCAGCCATAAGCTTCATGGTGCGCTCGTCAATCTCAAAGCCGTGAATGAGCTGCTTGCAGCCAAAGCGGACGCAGTCATATGCAGCGTCAAAGTTGTTATAAGAGTGAGCGTACAGAGGAATGCCTACCAGTGCGCACTCGTCAGCAATTGCCTTAATCTCCTCGGTGCAGAAGAGCTGCAAACGGTCAGAGTCCCAGCGCCAAATGCCGCCACCAGTTGCCCAAATCTTGATACCGTCAGGATCTTCACGGAGACGACGACGAATTGCCTTACGGAGCTCCCATGGACCATCTACCTGGTCACCCCAAGGGTGTCCGTCCTTAGAAATCTGCAATGGCAGGTGGTGAGAGTCACCGTGACCAGCAACACGACAAAGACCAAGACCGGTAGCAAAGATACGAGGACCCTGCATAATGCCCATGTTAACAAGGTCACGGATAGCAATACCATTACGACCAATCTCAACAACAGTGGTAAGACCGTGGGTAAGAGCGTCATAAGCCTGTTTGACTGCGCATGCCTGCTTCTGCGCAACGGACTCGATAACCCAGTCGTTATCGTTGTCGGTCAGGTTGCCGGAGAAGTGCAGGTGTGTATCAACAAGACCAGGCATTACGGTATGACCGGATGCGTCACGTACCTCATATCCCTCTGGGACCTCTTTGCGAGGACCAGCATAGGTAATCTTGTCGTCATCGATAAGGACAAGGGAGTCCTCAACTGGAGCAGTGCCAGTACCGTCAACGAGCTTGCCGCCTACAAAAGCATACTTACTCATGTTTCCCATCCTTCCTTTGTTGTCCGCTCACTTCTTTTAAACGGACGAGGTTTACTTGCATAGTAAGCCCCGGTTAACTCCTTTGGAATAAGTTAGCCATGGTTGCCGGTAAGCGGGGCAAAAATACCCATGAACGGATGTTCAGATATCAATAATTTCATATAAACATCTAAAGTATTTGATTACTTCATATTTGCTATGACTACATTGCATAGTTGTGTCAAAACAGTTTTTGTCCGGTATCCGTGGTAAGGTTGAGAAAACAAATAAAGGAGGGGCAATGTCTCAGAATTCTTCGTCGCAGTCTAGCTTTTTCGCACTTATTTCTCGCATGCGCTATATTGAGCGTTGGTCGCTTATGCGCAATTCTCGCTCAGAAAGTCTTGCTGAACACGCCCTTGACGTGGCCGTTATTTCTCACTGTCTGGCAACTATTGCAAATGTGCGTTACCACAGAAATCTTGATGCAGATCGCGCAGCCCTTATTGGCATGTATCACGATGCCTCAGAGATTATTACCGGAGACATGCCTACACCAGTTAAATACGCTAATTCGGAGATCAGAGATGCCTATCATCAGGTAGAAGCACGTGCCGAGAAAACCATTCTCTCCACACTGCCAGAAGACCTGCAAGATGCTTACGCTCAGGTACTTACTCACAGCGCTGAGAAATCAGAGAGCGAGGCGTATCTCAGAAAACTCATTAAGGCTGCAGATAAAATTGCGGCGCTCATTAAGTGCATTGAGGAAGCTCAGTCAGGAAACTCAGAATTTATTACCGCTGAGGCCTCAACTCGTGGAGTTGTTGAAGATTTAGCAGATTCTCTCCCAGAAGTGCGTGATTTTATGACAGAATTCCTACCTTCATACGGAGAAACGCTTGATCAGCTTCTGTAAAGAATCGCTGATTAAGTTTGCTAGCTGAGGAGTTACTTTGCGCGCACTACATGCACGTTTGCCTAAAAACTTTGTTCTGGAAGAGCGCCTAGAGGCTTATTCCAGCGTCATAGAGCCTCATCCAGAGGCTTTAAGGGGTATGTGGGCTTCTGCGTGTGCGCCAATTACTGCTCAGGGACATACCCCCTATTCTGAGGTTCGTGTAGACCTTGGCTGTGGTAAGGGATCTTTTACTGCCGCGCAAGCTAAGGCAAATCCTGATGTACTCTTTGTGGCCATTGATACAGAACCTATCTGTATTTCATACGCTGCAAAAACAATCTACGAGGCAGGAATACCTAATGCCATCGTAGTTCCTGGTACTGGCATGAAGATTGATGAGTATTTTTCGCCAGAAGAGGTCTCTGTAATCTATCTCAACTTCCCTGCTCCATTTCCTAGAATCAGACAGGCAAAACTGCGCCTCACCGATGCCGAGCGTCTTATGCAGTATAGAAATGTTTTGGCTAAAGAGGGCGTTGTCCGTCTTAAAACAGACAGCCAGCCACTTTATGATTTTTCTCTTGAGCAAGTTGAAGTCGCAGGTTACAACTTTATTTGGCAAACGCGTGATGCTCAGGCTGATTTTCCTAATGACGTTCCTAGTGAGTATGAGCAAAAACTTGGTGCTCAGGGTGCCAAGGTTCACGCGTATCTGATTGCTCCAGGTCCTGTACCAGCAGATTTCACGCCTACAAAACCTGTCAGTCTTGTAGATTATCTGCCAGAAGACTTAGAGTCGCTAACCTATGTTCCACACGGAATGGAAAGCACGGTTCGCAATCTTGCAAACCGTGCTCGCAGGCTTCGTAAGAAGGCTCAATAATTTGTGATTGGCTATGTGTAGAAACAGCCGTTTGTGAAAATACCCTTTGTAGGAGCGCTTCTTCTGTGAGCGCTCCTTTTTCAAAGGCAAGCAGCCCTGGCTTCTTTTACTTGATTGACTTGATATTCAGGGCTCTGGTGGAGTTAAGAACTGCAAGCACCATAACGCCCGTGTCTCCAAAGACAGCCAACCACATAGGAGCCAGGCCAAAGGCCGCAAGAATCAAAATAGCCACCTTGACGCCAATCGCAAACACAATATTCTGCTTTGCAATACCTAGAGTGTGTCGAGCAATCTTTACCGCCTTTGAAAGCTTGGAGAGCTTGTCATCCATAAGAACTACATCAGCAGCCTCAATAGCAGCATCAGATCCCAAAACGCCCATAGCAACACCTACATCTGCGCGAGCAAGAACGGGAGCGTCGTTGATGCCGTCGCCAACAAAAGCAAGGGACTTACCAGCAGCTTTTTTGGCGAGAAGATCTTCAACTGCAGCAACCTTATCTTGTGGAAGCAGCTCAGAGCAAACCTCAGTGATGCCCATCTTAGCTGCAATCTCTTCCGCAACATCGCGTTTATCGCCCGTGAGCATAACAACCTTGGAAACGCCAACGTTTTTGAGGGAAGCGATTGCTGCCGGAGCATCAGCTCGTTCGCGGTCAGAAATAACAATGTGACCCATATAGGTTCCATCCACAGCTACGTGAATGATGGTTCCGTGATTCTCACATGCTTTCCAAGAAGCTCCCATGCTCTCCATAAGTGCGCAGTTGCCAACAGCAACACTCTTGCCATTTACGTTAGCACAGATACCTTGACCAGCTATTTCTTTAATGTCCGTAATAACGCAGCCATCGTCCTCGCTTGGATAGGCAGCGCGAAGAGCTGCAGCAATAGGATGCGTGGAGTGCATCTCAACGTGAGAAGCTAGGTGTAGAAGGTCCTTCTCGCCAATAGTTTGAGGATGAACAGCCAAAACCTCAAAAACACCTTCAGTTAGTGTGCCGGTCTTGTCAAAGGCAACGGTATCAAGGGTTGAAAGCGTATCAATGTATGCAGAACCCTTGATCAGGATGCCCTCCTTTGAAGCGGCGCCAATACCGCCAAAGAAGGCCAAAGGAACAGAAACTACCAGCGCACACGGGCAAGATGCAATAAGGAAGGTAAGCGCCCTTACAACCCAGGTAGACGCGTTAGCTACAAAATCCCCCGAGAGCAGTGGTGGCAAAAACGCCAGCGCAATAGCACTATAAACAACTGCTGGAGTATACACGCGAGAAAAGCGACGAATAAAGCTCTCGCTCTTGGACTTGTTTTGATTTGAACTCTCCACCAGCTTAATAATGCGGGAAGCAGTAGAGTCCTCAAAAAGGTGGGTAACGCGAGCACGGACCACGCCAGAAAGGTTTACACAGCCCGAGATAATGTTGTCCCCTACCGTCGCGTCACGAGGAACACTCTCGCCAGTCAGAGCAACGGTATCAAGGCTGGTAGAACCCTCGACAATCTCTGCGTCAACAGGAACACGGTCGCCAGGCTTGACCACAATAATCTCTCCCAGCTTAACCTCTTCTGGAGAGATAGTGAGCAGCAGCCCGTCACGCTCAACCATTGCGCTATCAGGACGAATATCCATAAGCTTGGCAATAGACTTCTTGCTGTTATCGGAAGCGAGATGCTCAAACACCTCTCCTACCTGGAAGAACAGCATGACAAAGACTGCCTCATCAAACATAGGAGAACCGTTAGGCACAAAGCCAATGAGCAAGGCACCAACAGTAGCAATGGTCATGAGCAGGTCTTCGTTAAAGCACTCGCCCTCAGTGATGCTCTCCCATGCCTCTAGAACAACATCGTATCCCGCAACAGCGTAAGGCAACAGGTATATCAAAAGTGCCTGCCAAAGTTGCAGCTTAAATGCATGTTCAACCGCGTAAGCAATACCTAACAAAACAGCAGAACAGACAATGCGAGCAATCTTCACCTTTGTCTTTGAGCCCATAGCTCCTCCTTGGGTTGTTGTTACGCCTAGTCTACTCCTTAAATTAATATATGTACATATATTCATACGACAATTTCAAAGAATTTTTCACAAGGAACTCCACGGGCGAGAAACCCGTGGAGTCCCAGATAAACAGAGAATTTTAGACGTACTCCTGGCCGTAGCTCTGGTCTTAGGCTTGACCTTAATCCTAGCCAAACGATCTTCTCGCCAGGTGGTCTTCTCGCCAATTGAAAGACTAATTAATCAGCGACGCAGGAGTTGGGATAAATCCCTCAAAGATGACAGGCGCACCTTCAAGCTCGGAGGCAATCATGTCCTCCTCATTCCTAACGGTCCAAGTAATGAGGTGTGCACCCATGGTATTGCAAGCCAGCTTTACAAAGGGGTTCTTGCGGTCCTCAAACTTGTAAGAAATGAAGTCTGGACGACCAACCGAATTACCAAAGAGAGCTGTAGCGCCGGCTCGCGTAGCAATGTTCATGTGCTTGGTCTGACGGTCAACCAAGAAATTCTCTGAGAGCTGGCCACGAAGCATCTCAGGACGGTTCTGACGTAGCCACTGCAAAACGCGTGGGTCAAAGCTCTCGATGCAGGCGCGAACAGGGCGAAGATCAAGAGCCTGCATGATCTTTTCTGTCAGCTGCTCAGCGTTATTGTTACGCGTCTTAGCCTCAATAATCAAAGGCGCAGGCAGCTCACCGGAACCACTCCATGCATAAACCTCAAGGACTTCCTCAAATGTTGGAATCTGCTCGTCAGTAGCAAGCAGTCTGAGACCACGAAGCTCCTCCAGCGTGGACTCCTCAACAATCTTCTGCACGCCGCAGAGGCGATCAAGTGCAGAATCGTGAACAACAACCAGCTTATTATCTGCGGTCAGGTGAACATCAACTTCGGAGCCAAAGCCCTTCTCGACAGCTGCACGGAAGGCAAGCAGGGAGTTCTCTGGAATGCCTGCCTCGTTGTTGTAGAGACCTCGGTGAGCATAGCGATGACGTGCAATCTCGTGCCAACGCTCCAGGAGCAGGCGGTCATTTTGCTTGCGAGGAGCAATAGAATAAGCACCGTATGCAGCTAAACCAAGAACAGCACCAGCCACAACGCCACCAGCAATTGCCGCATTTCTAAACGTCTTGCGCTTCTTGGTAGAGGCTAACAGAGCGTCAGAGTTCTGTCCATTTTGAGCAGCAATTCCCTCAACAGCATCTGCAACTGCAATGTCTGTAGCAGCGTCTTGATAATCAGCCAGGGTCTCCCCCATCTCTTCAAGCGACTCAGCAGTGCTTGCCAGCTGCTTTGAAAGCTTGTTCTTTGGGCGAGAAAAACGGTTCTCTAGATTAGACTGAAGCTGAGTCTGAGCAGCCAAAACAGAAGTCTGAGCTGAACGAAGCGCAGATTGAGCACGAGCTACTGACGATTGGATAGTATCAGCGCTTGGAAGTGCTGGTCTTACGTGAGCATTAAAACCAGCTGTAAGCTGCTCTTTAGCGATATTGCCAGCCAAGTTGGCAGCCTTAGAAGCCGTTGTGGCAAGCAACTTTCTTCCAGCCTCGGATTGAAGTGCTGCCTTTGCGGCATACTGAGTAATTGCTAAACCTGCAGCTCTAACTGCAGCCCTCTTAATAAAACGACCAATCATGTGGGCTCCCTTCAATCTAGCTTTATTCTATCAGTCCAGCTGGCGCTTTTTGCCACATATTACGACTTTCTGAGCGCAATCAGTATCTTTGTCTGTTCAAAATCAAGTAGTATGTAGTCCATTAACTACTATCTCAGGAGTATCATGGCTGTTATAAAACAAGAACACGCTCTTTACCTGTATAAACTACTCAAAGCAACCATTGGCATCTCCAAACAAACTCCCCTTTCTACCGTTGAGGGCGTCTTGATTGAAGATGACCTTGCGCCGCAGGATTTTGGCTTTGACGACATCCGCGCGCTTATGGAAGCATGCCCCGACTTCATCAAAATCACGGCGTTTAAAAAGGGTTATGTCTACGCAACGCTTCTGACCTTTAATACCTTTGAGGTTGCCCTTGCTGCTGGCGAGAAAAACGTCGAGGTGCAAAGCAATGACAAACCATGGAAGCGTCGTCGTGGAGCTAAATCCATTCGTGCTCTCAAGCCGAAACACCTGGTAGTTGAGACAGAACCTGAAGTTGAGGAACCGGAAGAGCTGCCCGTCACGGAGGAGTCAAAGGAACCAGCCGTCGCGGAGGAGTCCGAGGAGCTGTCCGCCGCGGAGACATCTGCCGCAGAGGCGCCAGCTGCAGAAACGACTACAGAAGAGCCCAAGCAAGAGACTGCCAATGAGGTAGTCTCAGAACCTGCTGAAGCCGAAACACCAGCTCCAGAGGCCACTGAAACCGAATCACCAGCTTCAGGGCAAGAAATGTCTGAGCCTGTAGCTTCAGAGCCTGAAGCCCCCGAGCCTATGGTTCCCGAGCCTACTATCTCGCTTACCGTCACCTACAACCCCTATGACGGCTCCGACGAAGAGAAAACGCTTGAAGCAGCTCCTTCTGTGTTGCAGCAAGCGCTGAACACAACAGGTTCAACTTCTACTGTGGCCACTTCTGCGCCCCAGAATTCTGCGCAGTCAACCGCTCAGGAAGAGACTCCTGCTCCTATCCCAACATATCCCGCCAATTTTGAGGAAGATCTCCACGTCGACAACGAGCTTCTCGGCATTTTGTATCAGATGGCTCCCGTTGACGCCAACGTTCTCAAGCAGCTGGAGGAAGACTTCAAACTCGCTGTGTCTTCTCGCGCGCTGATTTCTAAGGGCGGCACGTTTACGTTTAATACGCGTTATAAGAAACCGCAGTCAGACGAGGTAATTACCGCTACCATTCGCAAGTCAAAACGCGGTGCTCTGCGTCCTTGGACGCTCTGGGAGCTCAACGTTTCTGCCGATGAACTGCAGGATCAGACAGTTGATGTGCTTTGCGGGTTGCCCAAGTCTGGCATCGCTTCATGGGAGAAGCTGCCCGCCGCAGAAAAACAGCTGCCCATAAACCCTGTTGACGTGGTCATGAACGAGGCCCCTGTCTCCGATTGGAATGCGCTTGGCACAACCTATCTAAGCGACGCGCCTTCGTTGCAGGCTGCGCAGGCTTGTCTTTCCGCAGCGTACGTCTACAGAAAGAACGAGCAGCAGCTCATGCATACCGATGCTGACTTCTCGCTTCCCGTTCCAAGTGCCGCGCCCCTACTCTTTGATCCCGAGCGCGGATTTGATGACGACTCACCACTGGTACAGAATGCCCTGCGAGCTGCCAAGCGTGGATGGCGCATGGCTGTTGAGCTTTACAATCCCTCCAAGCACTGCGTCTACCTTGCGCTTCCCACCTCCGATGGCGAGAAATCCCTTGCGCTGGTATTTGATGCATCGGTAGAAGGCCCTTATCACGTTGTTGCAACGCTAACTGTTGAAGAAGTGTATCCACTTACACGTATCTTCTCTGACGGTCTACCTGCATGGATTATGCCGGAATAACCTCAGCTCACGGACAAGCTTCCTTCGCGAAACAGCTCACATAACTGGTCACCAAAAAAGCCGCGTCGTGTTGAACTGCCTCCCATTTCTTGGACATAAGAAATGGGAGGCTTTTTATGCGTATG